>JAPKAB010000069.1 GCA_028825475.1 Ascidiaceihabitans sp.
ATTCAGCAACAGAACGGTTCGCAATTATGTTCAAACCAACCGACGCGCCTAGACCCAGCGTGTCACCCGTAGCACCACCATCGGCTGGCTTTGCCGTAACCGTGGATGTCGTTTGGTTGTCAGTCGTCGCCTCGAAATCGCCACCACCGGTAATGTTAACCGCAACGCCTGCGCCTATTCTCGCAGTTGTCTGCGTGTCAATCAGGTTCAGCGCAAAAGATCCCGCAACCCCGACACCCGAAGCACCCGCGCCAGAGATCGCCGTCGTCGTGAACAGATTTCCAATCTTTGCGGAAAGCGGGTTATCAGACAGCGCCGACAAATGAATGCTGCCCGCTGAAACTGCGCTTGCAATAATCGCATCATTTTTAATCTTGGCTAGGTTCAGGCCAATAGCAACACCAACCCCGTTCGCAGATTCAACTGTTGTACCATCTGCCATGACTTCGGCATGGTTTTCAGAGCTACTCGCGACCCGCAGATCGCCAGAAATCGTGGCGGATGTGGTTGAACTGTAAGCGGATTTAGTCGTTGAGGTCAGATCAGAGATGGCCAATGCACCTGCAACCGAAAGGTTACCTTCGCTTGTGCTCGCCTCATCGCCATACTCCGCCCCTGATAGGAATGTTGCTGCTTGTGATCCGGCGGATGGCTCTGTGGCACCCCCTGCCCCTGCGACGGCTGTGACAGTTACATCTGTCGCGGTGGACGCATCTAGATTCAAGCTGCCCGCTGTGACATTGGCATTTCCAGCCAATTCCGCAGTGGTAGTCGCGTTGATTACACTGACCCCGACACTTGCACCAAACGCTGCCGCTTGGGGCGTTGCATTGGCGACTGAAGTGATCGTGTTCTTTGCTGTGACATCAATGGCATTTGTAGACTGCAACTGAGCGTCGCCAGTGATGCGTGCGATCGCAGTGCTGTTGATCGTCGACACTGCAATTGCCCCATCGGCCGAACTGTTAGCAGGTGCCAAGAATTCAGTAGGAATATTCGACGTAACCGTTGAACTTGCAGCCAAGGTCACGCTGTTTGCTGTGATATCGCTTGTGCCGCCGACCTCAACCATCGCTGAGGAATTTGTAACCACAACGCCAACTGGCAGTGCCACAGTGGACAAATCGCCATTCGCTGTAGCCGTCGCATTTGCCATCAAGGTATCTGTCGCTACGATATCACCACTGTTGATAATAACCGCCGCCTTGGCGGTTGGTACCGCAACCAAAAGCGCAAAATTATCCACCGTCGAAGTAGCGTTTAGCGTGATGTTATTACCGTATAGAATGGGGGCCGCACCGGCACCATCACCGACGATAATCTCGGCATCGCCGCCGCCTGTACGAACGGCCGTTAAGGTCACGTCGCCCGTTGTTCCTGCGGTCACGATCGACCCGTTCGCAAGCGTAATTTTTGGTGCCTCAAGTGTAATACTGCCCGCCGCACCACCGCCGTTGGTGGAATCCAAAATCCCGCCAGACGCAATCGTGATAGACTCGTCCGCCTGAAGCGTGATCGTGGCACCGAAAGTCAGCATGCTGCCAGACCCATCGATGAGCAGATCAATCGGATCAAATAACAGATCACCCGCACTGCCATAATCTGATCCTAGATCAAAACGGCCCGCGCCAATATCTGCGAATTTCCCACTAATTTCAATGAAACCGCCATCGCCCAAACCGGCACCGCGCGCGCTAAAGGACGCTCCGCTTTCCGTCTTGATGCTGTGGCCCGCCATAAACACGATATCGCCACCGGCACCATCAAGCCCCGCACCATCTGCATTGAACGTGGCTGTGGATTCAATCGTGATATCACCGCCCGTGGTCACGGAGATATTACCACCACCGCCACTGGTTTTTGCAGCGACAGTTGCGCTCCCACCAATGCTGGCGTTGCCCGCTGCAACAATCGAAATCTGACCGCCACGTGATACCAATGCGGCACCTTCTATCATTCCGGCATGATTGACAGTCGCACCGAATTTCATGCGTTGACCCATGTCGTCACCCGTCAATGGGCCCGAACGCCCGTTGACCATAACCGTGTGGCCCTGCAGGGTGATACCGCCTTCAGCAGTAATTTTACCAGCAATCGAGATCACACCATTTGGCGATATCGGAATCTCGCCGCGCATCAGCTGATTTGCAACCGCGTTGTTGATTGATCCATCTGCACGTACGATCGTGTCCAAAAACGCTTTGGTCGGCGTGTTGACCGTCAAGGACCCTACGTTTACCCGCCCCGTTTTGCCGACAATGAATCCATTCGAGTTAGAGAAGAAAATGTTACCGCCAATTTTTCCGTCTTTGTATGCATTCAACTCACCGTTGATCACAACCGCACCGTTTGAGACGACGTTGACCAAGCTACCAGCTTGATCAGGCACAAACAGGTCAACCCGTTGACCCGCAGCCTGTTGGAAATCCGAGAACGAGTTAAATCCAACACCAGCAGACACTGTGTCTGTTCTGATTTTAGTATGGTTGCCATCGACAGTGATCTTGGTCTTGGTGCGTCCATCCGCAATAATGTTGTTCGATCCACCCGCGCCAAGGTTGACCGCCTGCGCATGTGCACCCGACGGTAATGCAGCGCTGAAAACGGCACCAAGGACAAGCGGACTTGCCCCTGCCATCAATGTAGCCATCTTCAACCCGGTTGTTTCAGGTTTCTTCTGGTGAAGGAAATTTGCGCCCGGCGTCTTAAAAATCTTACCCATTAGAAGCTACCATCCTTGATTCGGAAAATATCCGGTGAATCGGGATCAGCCGAATACAGTAATGCCAAACCCGTCGGTCTAAGCGCATCTGTCCCGTCTGTTACTTTTTCGAAAATACCCTGCAGCAATAAAATTGCCGAACGACCTTCGGTATCGAGGCCGCGAAACAAAAGCACACCGTTTGCAACGGTGGTGGGCGTTGTTACCGAATTAGGCGCATAATTACCCTTTTGAAAGTGATTGCTCAGTACGTCACCATTCGCAACCAGCTCCTTGTCGTTCGTTTCTGCGTCGATGGTCGCATTCCAAGATGCGCCAATCTGAATCAGTGTTTTGCTTTCGTATCCAAATATATACGACACTTGCGCCGTTCCTCCGCCTTCCAAAAGGTCGGGCACCAAAACGGTCAACAGCTCTGTGCGCTCAACCGTATTAACGCCTTCGCTGATGTCTGCAGCTTTGATGTCAAAGTCAGTTGCAATCGCAGCAACGACCGCGGCCTTATCCATGCCAAAGGTGGCAGACCTAAATCCCGTGATCTCCGTTGATGCCTGTTCAGGCACTTCAGTGGTGGCTTGGGTATCTGTAGCAGAGCGGCCAATTTGCGGTGCCCCCACAAAAACAACAGCAAAGGCCAAAGCCCATCCCAAAAATTTACAAGACTTTATCAAAGCAGCGATCCGCAACATAGCTTTTCCTAAAACAATAGTTTGCCTCTTGAAAGGCACCCGCCCTTGCAGCCATGAAACAGCGACAAGGACAGAACTCGCCCAGAAAAATTGGGCACAAACTAATTAAAACGGTTGAATTTCATTCCAAAATTACTGGACGGTCTCGCCCTCAGGAATGGAAGGGGCATTCAAATCTTGAGCCAATCTCGAAATCGACCTCAGACTCAGCAAATGGCTGTAAATAGGCTTCAAGAAGCCAGCAGCGTTCAACTGACCAAGTTGCGCATCAGATAATTTCTCCAACGCGTCTTCACTGACAACCATCAAGCCATGAACGCTAGTCTTTTCACCGTCGGGCATCACCGCGTCTAAAGAGATCGACTGAAAAAGCTCCATCTCGTGCAGCATCTTTGTAAAGGCATCGGTGCGATCAGCGGATGTTTTGTAGCTTTGCGAAATCGTGAGTGCCCGCATCAAGGTCTCTTCAGACTCGCCAGACTTACTAAAGAACGGTTCACCTTTTTTCTCGTTCAATCCTTCATACGTGTCATCAACACACAGGATCGGCCCCCCATTTTCAACGTCACCTACGATGAACGGATACCGACGCAGATAAGCCGGCGCATACTTTCCATCCCACAGTCCGTCTTCGGAGATAAAAACATTCGTGCCCGGTTTTAACCCAGTCACAAAAACCGCAGAGGGCACATCGGTGGCCGGCAAGAAAGCTATCGGCAAATCATCAAGCGCAAGATCAAATTCATCAACCAAAGCAGGAATTAGGTTAGCCTCTTTGGCAAAACTCAAAGGCTTTGTTGGTGTGTGGAATTTTAGATTTTTATGTACATCGGTACTAAGTGGCACGACATTTTTATAAAAAAGTGGATTTGACATTATGTTCAACAACCCCAGAGCAAAATTAGTTCGAAATATAAAAAAGTTTATATCGCAATATGATAAGATATAAATATCTCGTTAATTACAACTATTATTACCACGCTTACTCGCCAAAAGCGACGGAAAAATCCGAAATCCCTCTAATTCGGCATACTTACCACCCTTAACTACAGTGATCTTGTCCCGTTCACGTTCCGGTCTCCCGGTGTCAATCGCAGAGCAAAAAGGGACCAGATCGCGGCGTAAAACTGGTCCACTGAGTTATCGTTTGTCGTGCGCTTTGGCGCGAGTGCTTGTCATCTAGCTAACGCGTGCCAAAGCGCATGTTGACCGTTAGGCCAACATTGTTCTGTTCTTGATCCAGCTTTGATTACTTTTGTTTGTTACGGCTGTGTTTGAGCCTGTAGCTTTCGCCGTTCATCTCGAGAATGTGGACGTGATGGGTTAAACGATCCAACAGTGCGCCTGTCAGCCGCTCGGAGCCAAAGACTTCGGTCCACTCATCGAAGGGCAGGTTCGAGGTAATGATGATGGACCCGCGTTCATAACATTGGGATATGACTTCGAAGAGTAGTTCTGCGCCGGATTTGCTGAGTGGCACAAAGCCCAGCTCATCAATGATCAACAAGTTTTGACCTGTTAGTTGTTTCTGCAGCCGCTGCAGTCTCCGCTCATCCTGGGCTTCAATTAGATTATGGACCAATGCCGCCGCTGTCGTGAAGCGCACTTTCAGCCCTTTTTGGCACGCTGCCAATCCCAGCCCCAAAGCGATGTGCGTCTTGCCCGTGCCTGACGGTCCTAGGGCGATGATGTTTTCTCTGCGATCCACGTAATCGCACCGTGCCAGGTCCATCGTCAGCGGCTTGTTCAAGCTGGGCATGATCTTGAAGTCAAAGCTGTCCAGGCTCTTGGTGCTGGGGAACTTCGCCGCTTTGATGCGCCGTTCAATCATCCGTCGTTCACGGTCGATCAGCTCCATCTCACACAGCCGCGCCAGATAGTGGATGTGATCTTTGTTCTCGGCAGCACAGAGTTGGGCCTGTTTGGCATACTCGCCTTGGAACGTTGGCAGTCGCAGTTGTTTAAGATGATGCAGCAGAAGGATTTGAGGTGCGTCTGTCATGCCGTGGCCCCTCCCATCAGGCTCATGTAGCTGGATGGGCGTGTTGTGCCGACATTGGCCTTTGGCAGATAAGGATAGAAGTCTAAATCCAATCGAGGTGGCCGCTTCTCAACTCGACACAGCACAAGATGTTTAACAGCGTCATACCCAATCGCCCCCATATCAATGGCCTGACTGATCGCGCTTTGCACTGTCTGACGTCAGCGCCTATGGTTCCAAATAGGGTGATTTGATAAGAGAGTGTTGTTGGCTCATCGTAACCACTGAGGAGTGGAAGATGAGACAGACAACTGGAACACGCAAAAGCCCCGGCGAGAAGATCGTCAAAGATATCAAACGCGCCACCCGCAAGCATTACTCATCCGAAGAGAAGATCAGGATCGTTTTGGATGGTCTGCGCGGTGAGGATAGCATTGCTGAGCTGTGCCGTCGTGAGGGCATTTCCCAAGGCATCTACTACAAATGGTCGAAGGACTTCATGGAAGCCGGCAAGAAGCGGTTGACGGGGGACACAGCCCGGGCCGCAAACACCGATGAGGTGAAGGATCTGCGACGCGAAGCCCGTGATCTGAAGGAGGTCGTAGCAGAACAAACGCTCGAACTCCGGCTGCTCAAAAAAAGCATGCTGGGCGATGGGGGCGACCACGAATGAGATATCCCTCATCTGAGAAGTTAGAGATCATCCGGTTGGTCGAGGGGTCGCATCTGTCTGCCCGCCTGACATTGGCCAAACTGGGCATTCCACGCACCACATTCTACCGTTGGTATGATCGGTACCTGCAGCGTGGTGAGGCCGGGCTACAGGATCAATCTCCCAAACCTAAACACGTTTGGAACCGCATTCCTGATGAGGTGCGGCGTAGGGTTGTTAAGCTGGCGCTGAAAGAGACAGAGTTATCGCCACGAGAACTGGCCGTGACGTTCACAGATCGAGAAAGCTACTTTGTATCAGAGGCTTCGACGTATCGGATACTGAAAGCACATGATCTAATCACCAGCCCTGCCTTCATTGTCATCAAGGCCGCCAGCGAGTTCAAAGACAAGACCACAGCCATCAATCAACTGTGGCAGACGGACTTCACCTATCTCAAAATCATTGGCTGGGGCTGGTTCTATCTCAGCACGATCCTTGATGATTACAGCCGCTACATCATTT
>JAPKAB010000038.1 GCA_028825475.1 Ascidiaceihabitans sp.
TGGATTTATCAACAGCTTTTGGGTTTCGAGATCGATTGGGTGTTACAGACATTTTCTTGCCGCAACTCTTGGCGACCGTCAAATTGCCAAAGGATTTTGACATAATCGGGAGTGCCGTGAATGTTTATAATACTACTAATGGCTTTAACCGTGGTCTTGCGCTTGATGCCGCGCTGCGGATACCTTTGCCTGATAGCTTTACACCCTCGATAATAAAAAAAGCAAAATTGTCTTTGGGTGGATTTCGAGCCGCTGGAAAAACCAGGTGGAACCCCACTTATAGTTTGGATTTTGAGTTTTAGATTATGCCCTTCGTCTTCGGATGAAATATATGGGAGCATAACGAGATGGTTTGTGAAGTGGACTGCTCTGTTTGGGGATGCATTTCCATACTCTAAAATGGGGCCTTTTCCTCGCACCTTGTTAAATCTATTTTGAATAGTGTTTTTCCTTAAACGATTTATTCAATCTTTTGACACAAGGCTTCAGAAAGGTACTTCATTGAGTTCTTAGGTGTTCTCACTTGCGTCTCAAAATCAACGTGGACCAATCCAAAACGCTTTTCGTAACCCAAAGCCCATTCGTAGTTATCCATCAACGACCAAACGTAATATCCGGCCAATGGAGCACCTGCAGCAATGGCACGTTTTGCTGCGTCAAAGTGGGAATCTAAATAGGCTATCCGTGCTGCGTCATTTACCTCGCCGTTTACCACAACATCCGCATTCGACATGCCATTTTCGGTGACATAGATTGGAATGCCTTTTGTATATTCGTTGTGCATTCTCATGATAAACTCGTACAAACCTTCGGGATAAATTTCCCAGCCCATTTGTGTCTTATCAAGCGGTCCTTCGACCGTATCAAGGTTGGGCCATGCACCCTTAGCGGCGCGGATGTTTGAGCGGGTATAATAGTTGATGCCGCACCAGTCGACGGGTGTGCCAATAACGTCAAAGTCATCTTGCCAACCTTTTGGCAGGTGCTGTTCTAATCCTTCTAAAACCAAATCAGGGTATTTTTTATGAAATATTCCACCCATAAAGAATCGATTGTAGATTGCGTCATACCGCGCGGCTGCTGCAACATTTTCAGGGGTTTCATCGGTTGGGTTTGAAAACTCGAAATTACAGACTGCACCAAGGTTTTTTAAACCCATGTCGCGCATTCTATTGACCGCAGTTCCGTGTGCACAAAGGATGTGGTGCATGGCACGTGCTGTCGCTCGAATGTCACGCAAGCCGGGAGCATGCGCACCCAAAAAATGCGATAACCATCCTACGCACCATGGCTCGTTGATTGTGGCGACTGAGAACATGCGATCACCAATACGATTCATTATGACTTCGGTATAGTCACCGAACCATTTGGCGATGTCTGGATTGCGCCAACCACCTAGATCATCCAATGCAGAAGGGAGTTCCCAATGGTATAGGGTTGCAGCGGGTTTCAAACCTCGCTCCAGCATCGCATCAGTTAGGCGATCATAGTAATCTAAACCATCTTGGTTCACGGCTCCGAATCCATCAGGAATCACACGTGCCCAGCTGGTTGAAAACCGATAGGTATCAAAACCTGCAGCGGCAATCAAATCGAAGTCGGCTTCATAGTTGTGATAGTGATTACAAGCCAGTTGGCCATGCTCTGCACGGACAACATTTCCGGGTGTAGCAGCAAAGGTATCCCAATGGGTTGAGCCCGCACCACCAAATTTATGTCCTTCGATCTGATATGCAGAAGTGGCGACACCAAAAAGAAAATCATCGGGGAACTGGCTTCTATGCATCAAAACAAATGCGCCTTTCCAGTTTCAAAACCAAATTTAACCGTTTGTCCAATTTCTAGGTTGGACCCTTCGGACGATACGAACCGAAATAGTGTTCCATCTGTCGCATTAAGCTCGATGATTGTTTCTGTTCCCAGACGCTCAATAATCGTCACGGTTCCCTCGATCGTTCCGTTCGGATTGATATAAAGGTGTTGAGGACGAATTCCGATGCGAACATTGTCGCCTATGGTCTTGTCTGTCGACACTAAACGGATACCATTTGTTTTGAAGTCAGCGCCTTGGAAGCCAGCCGTTGATTGATCTTTGGCGATGTCCGTCAACGTCCCTTCAAAGAAGTTCATTTTTGGAGAGCCCAAGAAACCAGCAACGAATTCGTTCGCAGGCATGTTGAACAGGTCCATCGGTGCACCAACTTGCATGACTTCACCGTCTTTCAGAACCACGATCTTATCTGCAAGCGTCATTGCTTCGACTTGGTCGTGTGTCACATAGATTGTGGTCGCACCTAGTTGGTTGTGAAGGCGCGCAATTTCGACACGTGTGTCATGACGCAATGCGGCATCTAGATTGGAAAGGGGTTCATCAAACAAGAACACATCAGGGTTACGCACGATGGCACGCCCAATGGCGACACGTTGGCGTTGCCCACCAGACAGGGCTGCTGGGCGTCGATCTAGCAACTCTTCCATCTGAAGGATCTTGGCGGCTGCTTCGACACGTTCCTTGATCTCTTTTTTGGAAAAACCCTGAAGGTCCAAGGAAAACGCCATATTGTGATATACTGTCATGTGTGGATAAAGCGCATAGGATTGGAAGACCATCGCGATACCACGTTTGGATGGGGGCAGGTCGCTTACAGCTTTGTCAGCGATGACGATATCGCCTTCGCTGAGCGTTTCCAAACCAGCAATTAGGCGCAACAAAGTAGATTTGCCGCAACCCGACGGGCCGACAAAAACGACAAATTCACCTTTGTTGATTTCCAATTCGACGTTACGGATAACTTCTGTTTTTCCAAAGGATTTGCAAACCCCACGTAGTTCGACTTGAGCCATTTAGATCTCCATAAACGATGCAGTTAAGTCATTAAAATCAAAACAACATCGCAGTGTTTGATTATCCGAAATCCGGTTGAAAACGATCTGTTCTGGACCGCTTTCAACCAATTCAATTGTGTTGGCATCCATTATGGCAGATTGGCCTTTACGCCATTTTAGGAAAGCCCGAAGTTCATTGTAAACCGACCCTGTTTTGGCAGCTTGATCTAAGGCGGCCCGTTCCAAATGCGGATGGGAAATAGGTAGCCATGTGTCATTGGCATCTGAAAATCCGCCAGATGGCGCGTTACGCTGCCAAACCATTGGCGTGCGACAGGTATCGCGGCCTAAGAATATGGGGGAAAACTCAATGCCCCATGGATCCTGCATCTTATCGAGTGGAATGTCTTGGACATCACTTAAGGCAAGTTCTTCGCCCTGATAAATGCAAGTTGAGCCAATCAAACTGGTCTCTAACTTAAGAAGCATCAGCTGAAGTGCTTCTTGGCTGTCTTCACTCAAGTTTAGCGGAGCCAACTGACGTGTCGCGGAACGTGGAACATCATGGTTCGAAAATGCGAATGTGAGTTTTCCAGTGCCGTTAAAGGCCTCTACAGCTGATGAAATTGCTTGCTTAAGTCCCGCGACATCTAAGCCAGCCCACTCTAGCAAGTTGAAGTTATAAGTTGCATGTAAACGCCCCGGAGCAGTGAAGGTTTTGCTAGCCAAAACCGGGTCATCGCCGTGTAATTCGCCCATTAAGAAGCGATCACCATCGTAGCAGTCTGCGACTTTACGAAAGCTTTCGATAAATTTTTGAATCTCAGGTTGATTGAGTTGGCCAGTGTCATGCAGTTGACGAAAGAATGGTTGTTGCTGTTGGGGAAGATCGCCAACTACGAAATCTGGTTTTGGTTTGTTGTTTTGGTATGGCGCAACACTGCCGTTAACCGTGTGGACAGCATCCATGCGAAACCCGTCGACGCCACGGTCGAACCAAAACCGTGCTATATCTGCAAAGGCTTCGATAACATCAGGGTTTGCGTGGTTTAGGTTTGGCTGGCTGGCCAAGAAATTGTGCAGATAGTATTGTTGTCTGCGAGGTTCCCAAGACCACGCATTCCCCCCAAAGAACGACAACCAGTTTGTTGGTACGGAACCATCAGGCATGGGATCAACCCAGTGAAACCAATCCGCTTTTGGATTTGTTCTGGATTGGCGACTTTCTTCGAACCATGCATGCTGATCTGAGCAATGCGCAGGGACGATATCGATCATGAGCTTAAGGTCGAGACCATGAGCTTTTTCAGTCAGTTCGTCAAAGTCAGCAAGTGTGCCATAATCAGTGTTGATGTCGCAGTAATCTGAAACGTCATACCCGAAGTCTTTTTGGGGTGATTTGAAAAATGGACTTATCCAGATAGCATCCACACCCAAGGCCGCAATATACTCCAGCCGTGAAGTAATCCCTTTCAAATCGCCAATTCCGTCAGAATTGGAGTCCTGAAATGAGCGGGGATAGATCTGATAAATTACAGCGGTTTCCCACCATTTCAAATTGCTCATTCTTAGCCTCCTTTGACCGAACCAGCCAAAAGGCCACGGATAAAGTAACGTTGCATGGACAAGAAGACGAGAACTGGAACGATCATGGAAATGACCGCGGAGGCGTTCAATAAGTGAAGCTGATCCTTAAAGGTTCCAAGTTGTTTTTGAAGCCGTATTGGAAACACTAAATCATCCGCATTGTTTGGGCCTATATACAAAGCAACGATAAGATCATTCCAAACCCACAGGAATTGGAAAATACTGAACGATGCAAGGGCAGGGACTGAAAGCGGAATAATGATCTTAGTGAATATTTGTAGGTGGCTTGCGCCATCGATCCGAGCACTTTGCAGCAGTTCCTTAGGCAGGCCGACGATGTAGTTGCGCAAAAGGTAAATCGCTAGCGGCAGACCGAATGCGGTGTGTGTAATCCACAGACTTGCAAAGGATTTTGATGCAACCTGACATGTGTCGGTCAGTTCGCAGTCTGTTAACCATTGGTTCAATGATGTTGCCCAAGAGGCGATGCCGCTGAAGCCTTGTAGAATAGGTAGAAATGCGAGTTGTGTTGGAACCACCATCAAGGACACAACAATCACGAACAACCAGTCGCGCCCAGGAAACTGCATCCATGCAAATGCATAAGCAGCAAAGGCTGCAATCGTAATCGGAATGATCGTTGCTGGTATGGTAACGATGAAAGACGAAATTAGCGCGTTTGGTACGTTTTTGTTATCAAACAGGACTTCAATGTATGCATCAGTGCCAAATACCGGATCTTGATTGATGAAGACATCCAAGTTCTTTGGCTTTGGAGTGGCCGGTTGTTCAAAAGTCCAAGTAAAGTCGCCGTTTGTTTGGAAGATAAAGTCTCCACCACGTACGTCCATCACTTCGCCGGCTGGAACCAGCTTGCGGACAAGTTTTGTCTTCTCTGGATTTTCAGGATCAGGGATGCGTGTTTTGATTAGGATGGATTGGACATCGCCTGTAACGGGGAAACCAGAGGCTTCGTTGTTCAAACGTGCAAGGATGTTGCCAGCCATAGTTAGAATTTCGGTGTCATCGTCCTTGTCGTGGGTGCTAAAACGGTGACCCAGCTCAGTCGGCGTAAACGCAGTCCAAAAGCCTGCTGTTTTTGCTTCTGTTTCAGATCTTAGAGACGTTGAAACAAGCGCGACAAATGGGACAACCCAAATGAAAACGATCAACGCCAAAACAGAATGACTTAATGTACGGGTTATCATCATCTGTGTTCCTTAATGCCCAAGTTCTTTTTGCTCGCGACGGATGCGCCAGCCATTGAAAATCATGTTTGGAACAACAGTCAGCATTAACATGACCGCGATTGCAGCAAACAAATTGTCTACATTGTCTCCACCGATCGACCAGTTGTTCCGTGCGTTTTCCATCATGGTCGCCAACAACAACTTGTCGTCATCGTTTGCGGAAAGCGCATAGGGGATATCGAAGACTTTCAGTACTAAGATTACCAAGGTCGTCCAAACGACCAATACCGTTGAATAAATTTGCGGGAGCTTGATACGAAAAAACATTTGAAAAGGGTTGGCCCCATCAATCGTTGCCGCCTCAATTGTATCCTCCGGTACGCCACGTAAAGCTGCGGAAAAGATGACCATTGCGAAACCAGTTTGGACCCAAACTAAGATCCACATGAGAAAGAAGTTCCCCCAGAATTTTAGGCTATAGAGGGGTTCATTATATTCTGCGGTATGACCCAACAACGATTTCATTAAGCCAATCTGGTAAGAGGGTGTTACGCCGTTGATTGTCTGCAGCGGCTCGATGCCGCCACCCGCAAAAATGTTACGCCAAATCACAGCGGCTCCAACGAAAGAAATGGCCAGTGGGATGAAGATGAAGGTTTTGGCGATAACGCCCCATCGTACGGAGTCAGCTAGAACAGCGATCAAAAGGCCAAAGATGATACATACAGTCGGCACCAAAATCAGCCATAGCAAGCTGTTACGCATAGCCAGACGGAACTGCAGGTAGCCTAGCGCTTCCCGGTCCCAAAGAAAGGCGTAATTACGTAGTGAAGGGGTGCCGTCTGATTCCTGAAAAGACAGGCCAAGCGTCGAAAGTGCGGGCACCAAAAGAAACAGTAGTAGCAATACAAGGGTAGGACCTACAAAGATCCAAGGCTGAATTGCTTCAATGATCCGAGATTGACGTCCGACTGCATCGCGCTCGCGGTGACGTGCCAAACTCATGTTGAGCCAGTTTGTAATGCCGAAATACATGAATGAGATACCAACAGCGATGATCACTGAGCGTATGGCAAACCCAATTTTAGAAAACCGCTCTATGGTGTCCATTTCTGGAAACGACCACTCAAAGGCGCTGTGCATCCACAATCCGAAGTTTGCCATTGCATCATCCAATGGGCCCGACACAACGAAAGCAACGATTGCCGTGATCGGAAGCAAAAAAACAATTGTCAGAAAAATTGCGAGACTGTTACTTGCTATTGCAAGTTTTAAAGAGCGCATATCGATGTCCAGAATTTAAGGGGCGTGGCAGCTAGGTAGCTTGAGGCGATATAGAGCGCAGAAAGTTGCGCTCTATATCAATGGTTTACTTATTTGATCGCATCCCAAGCAGCCTGGATGTTATCACCAGTTGTTTGAGCGTCTTGACCGTTCGCAAATGCAGTCATTTCTGACCAGAACGCACCAGCACCAATTGCGCCAGGCATCAGGTCAGATGCGTCAAAGCGGAAGGTTGTTGCTGTTGAAAGGATCTCGCCTTGCTTGCGCAATGCTGGTGTTGCGTATGCGTCCAAGCTTGCACCTTTGTGCGCAGTCAAGAACGTACCTTGACCCATCCAAGCTTCGTGAGCAGATGCTTCTGTCATGAATTCAAAGAATGCGCGTGTTGCAGGAGAGTCTTTTGTCATCGTCCACAACGTACCAGCACCCAAAACAGGGTTGCCTAGGTTTGCTGATTCATATGGTGGGAAGTAGAAGAAGTCTGCTTCGCCATTCGCAACTTCTTCGCCTTTTTTCGGGAAGAACGCTGGAATGAATGACGCTTGACGGTGCATTAGGCAGCTAACTGGTGAAGAGAACAGACCTTTTGGCGCATCGCCAAAGAATGTTGTCGCAACGGAAGAAGCTCCGCCGGCTACATAGTCGTCATTGCGTGAGAACTGACCATAAACTTCCATGGCGTTGATAACTTCTGGGCTGTTAAATGCCAGCTCATTAGAAACCCACTTATCATAGTTCTCTGGTGATGTTGTACGCAACATCAGATCTTCCATCCAGTCAGTCGCCGTCCAACCAGTTGCGTTGCCTGATTCAACGCCGATACACCAAGGTGTATTGCCGTCTGCAACCATTTGATCTGACAGTGCGATTAGGCCTTCCATAGTCGTTGGGATTTCATAACCGTTGTCTTCGAACTGCTCAGGTGAATACCAAACCAGTGACTTAAGGTCCATTTTGTATGCAAAGCCGTAGAAGTCTTTTTTACCATCTGCGTCTGCGTAAGTGCCCAAATCAACCCATGATGAACCTGCACCGTAGTTTTCAGTCATCCATGATGCCAAGTCGTCGCCAAGTGGAACCAAGTGGCCCTCTTTAGCCATATCACCAGCAAGGCCGGGCTGCGGGAAGATCGAGATGTTCGGTGCGTTGTTTGAACGTAAATCAGCAACGATCAAAGCAGCAAAGTCACGAGAACCGGAGTATTTTACAGTCGCGCCAGTGGCTTTCTCAAAGCAGCTCACTGTGTTCAGCAACATCTTCTCATCCTGGCCTTCCATCGAGCCTGCGACGGTGATGACTTCACCTTCAAAACTGCCCAAATCGCCAAGTTTAGACGGTGTATCGCAAACGTCTGCCTGTGCAGCACCTACGAATGTGAATGAAGCTGCAACCAATGCGCTTGCACCCAGTATATTTTTAGTAATTTGCATCTATTTCCTCCCAGAAATTGTATCGGAGTTGATCAAAACGAGTGGTCTAAAACATAGCTTTAGATTCTCTCGTCGACCTCCCAGTTGAATAGTGCACTGTGATTTTGGATAGAGCAAGTGGAACGGATATTAAATTCGCAAGTTGAACTTAGTCAGCCGTGATAACGTCACTACAGCATTTGAGGCTCGGAAAATTTGTGTGCCGGGGCGCTAGGTTTTGAATTTTAAGATAGTTAGGTTCAAGAAAGCCAGGCAGATGAAACGGGTTATCGGTCGATCTCTGCCGCCATGATCGCAATGGCTTTCTGACAAACGCCAGAGGAATTCCACCCTTTGAATGGCCTTGGAGTTTCGTTGGCCTATTTGAAGTCCTTTACCACGCTTCCAGCCTCTTCCTTTTAAGGAGTTTGCAGTTGAGGCCTGTGCATCGGCTACATTGTGTAAATCAAATTTTTCGTCACCATCGCATGAGGTTTGAAAAAAAACGCGGAGCAGGGGCAGTCATCTGTTAGTGTTGTGGTCACAGAGACAACGGCGCTATCGCCCGTGAAACCTCCAAATTCAAATTCCATACTTTGGATCGTTGATATTACACCGGCGGGGACACCGTGTTTTTTCTCGAGAGACGTAAAGAAGGCGGCTTTGGAAGCCTTCTTCTTTCGTCTTTTGGAAGGTGGTGGTGGTCGAACCGCGCGCCCGCATAAATTTCCGAGGATATATTTAAACGATTTTTGGTTGCGGTCCTCTGCGATTGTTCCTGTCGCAAAAGTTGCGCCGGTATGGGGCGCGATTGCAATGGTGGTTGAGAATATAGATGGTTTTGAAACGTCTAAGAACACTGCGCTCAATATATTTTAGAAAGGGTGGACGAATCTGGAGGGAAGGGTAAGGACTGAGATATTCAGGCTCGAGATATTGTAAATTCTAACTAAAAAAGGTGCCCCAAATGGGGCACCTTCGTTCTAATTTAAAGCACTAAACCCAGAAGGATTTTAGAGATTAGCAGGAATAGTACATTGCGTACTCAACTGGGTGAGGTGTGTGCTCGTAACGCTCAACTTCTTCCATTTTAAGCGCTATGTAGGCCTCGATTTGGTCTTTTGTGAACACGTCACCAGCCAGCAAGAAGTCCATGCCGCTGCGCAATTCGTCCAAAGCTTCGCGCAAGGAACCACAAACTGTTGGGATCGCTGCCAGCTCTTCTGCTGGTAGGTCATACAGGTTTTTGTCCATGGCTTCGCCTGGGTCGATCTTGTTTTGGATGCCGTCTAGGCCGGCCATCAACAAGGCAGAGAAGCAAAGGTAGGGGTTCGCAGATGGATCTGGGAAGCGCGCTTCGACGCGTTTTGCTTTCGGAGACTCGGTCCATGGAATACGAACGCAGCCAGAGCGGTTGCTTGCAGAATATGCGCGCAGAACTGGTGCTTCAAAACCCGGGATCAGGCGCTTGTAGCTGTTTGTACCGGGGTTTGTGAAGGCGTTTAGGGCTTTTGCGTGGTGTAGAATGCCGCCGATGAAGTATAGTGCTTCTTGGGACAGGTCAGCGTATTTGTCGCCTGCGAACAATGGCTTGCCATCTTTCCAGATGGACATGTTCACGTGCATACCAGTGCCGTTATCACCAGCGATTGGCTTTGGCATAAAAGTCGCTGATTTACCGTATGCGTGCGCCACGTTGTGAACAACATATTTGTATTTTTGCAACTCATCGGCTTGCTTTGTAAGTGAGCCAAAAATCAAGCCTAGCTCGTGTTGGCAAGATGCAACCTCGTGGTGGTGCTTGTCAACTTTCATGCCCAAACGCTTCATCGTAGAAAGCATTTCGCCGCGTAGATCATGTGCTTCATCAATTGGGTTTACTGGGAAGTAACCGCCTTTGATGCCAGGGCGGTGGCCCATATTACCCATTTCGTATTCGGTGTCGGTGTTCCAAGACGCATCCGTAGCATCAACTTCGTAAGACACTTTATTGATAGTGTTGGAGTAACGCACGTCGTCAAACAGGAAGAACTCGGCTTCTGGACCCATGTAAGCAACGTCTCCAATACCTGAAGAGATCAGATAAGCCTCAGCTTTTTGCGCTGTGCCGCGCGGGTCACGTGTGTAGGCTTCGCCCGTGTCTGGCTCAACAACAGAACAGTGAACGCAGATTGTTTTTTCTGCATAGAACGGGTCAACATATGCGCTGTCCACATCCATCATTAATTTCATGTCTGATGCTTCGATCGATTTCCAGCCTTCAATAGAAGAGCCGTCAAACATAAAGCCCTCAGCGATCAAGTCTTCGTCGACTTGGTCAGCGCACAATGTAACGTGCTGTAGTTTACCGCGTGGATCTGTGAAGCGCACGTCGACGTAGTCGGCTGCTTCATCTTTGATCATATCAAGAAGTAGGTTGCTCATTTCGTGATCCTTCGTGTTCGTATGTTCTATTGTGATGGTTATTAAAGCGCGTCAGAGCCAGATTCACCGGTACGGATGCGAATTGTTTGTTCAACAGGGGAGACAAATATTTTGCCGTCACCAATTTTGTCTGTTTTGGCGGCATCAACGATAGCTGCGATAGCTGCGTCCACTTGGTCGTCATCAAGGACAACTTCAACTTTTACTTTTGGTAAAAAGTCGACGACGTATTCTGCCCCACGGTACAATTCTGTGTGGCCTTTTTGACGGCCGAAACCTTTGACCTCAATAACGCTAAGGCCTTGGACGCCAACTTCTTGAAGAGCCTCTTTAACCTCATCAAGTTTGAAGGGTTTGATAATCGCTTCGATCTTTTTCACGTGGGCCTCCCTTGGCATGGCTTTAAGCACCTCTTCTCATTTAAAGACGTGGAGGTCCAGATTGGAGAGGGGAAGTGATGTGGGTGGGGGAGAGGTTTTGCTTGGCTGCATCATTTTAGTGCTTGTTGATTAAAAAGTAGGCAGAGTTGAATCACTCATTTTCGTCATCAGGTAGTGTATTTATGTCTGAGTTCAGTAAAAATACGTAAAGCCCGATTGGGGCTATACGTTATTATTTAGAAGGCTTGCCTAGGCCGCGATAGCAGCCATAGCTTTTGCCAATGGTACTGAAATTTCCAAACCGTCGGCATAGATGACGTGCTGTCTGTCGAAGGTAAGATGCACCAGATGCAAATCGCGTGTTCCTAGATCGGTGATGAATTCACCATCGATCAAATCACCGGCCTCTACAACAGTCTGGGCTTTTCCAAACATTGATTGTGCGCGCCAGTCGCGCACCAATATATGTTGTTTTGCAGGGATAATGACATTGTGGTCGGGGCGGGTGTGCCCCAGCGAACCAGCTTTGATCGCAACAGCCGCAGCTGAAGTGCGGTGAACGAATGTATCCAGCAGTGTAACCATCCCTGAATCGCGTGTGACGACTTTGTCGCCGGGCGATAGGTATTCTACAGGGATTTCGCCCTCAGCTGTAAAGATTATGCTGCCAGCAACAATGCCAGCGTGCATAGGGTATGCGCGTGTTTGCGAATCTTGTTCGCTTTTGACGCGCCTGACCGTTTTCGGTTTCATTGGCGTCTCTTTTTTTCTGCAACCTGCCTCTAGGTTAATTTCAACCTATGATGAATTCGGTCAAATACGCCAGTTTTTTTTAGCCATTTAAAATAGTTGTGGTTTTTTCGCATTTTCCCTTTCATCCCGGGCAAACCTTTGCTAATCCCTCAATTGTCCAAAAAGGACATGTGTGCGGGTGTGGCGGAATTGGTAGACGCACTTGGTTTAGGTCCAAGCGCCTATGGCGTGGGGGTTCGAGTCCCTTCACCCGTACCACCCTTTCTTTTAGAACATTTCAATTGTCTACTGTGGCGAGATATGGACTTCCGTCCGCTCGATGAGGGTGTTTGAGATTCTGTAATTTTGTTATTTTCCTCAACATCACTGACAATTTGTGCCGCTAATCTTGAATAAGGGACCCTTGAGGTTGGAACATTTAGCGAACATAATGGGAAATGCCTGTCCGATTCTCAGATGTTTTCCCACTCAAACCTTCCCGCTACCATGAGGTAACTGGGGCAGGGGCGTATGGCTTTGCATCTGTTTGCTGTGGAAATACAAGGAATACGGTAATTTGGTTTTCTGAGGGATGGATGCATGAGGTGGTGACCCCCCTAGGACTTCAAACCCATTGTGATCCGCATCAGATTTTGATCGGAAAATGTAGCAATTCAACTGATGTGTTGGCTGCAACAGAAGAGGCATTGCGGTCTGGTGTGGTCTCTTTGGTCATCGCAGAACTTACCAAGCCGTTGTCGTTGACTGCCGGCCGAAGACTGCAATTGGCCGCAGAGGTTGGCGGATCAACGGGCTTGATGATTATAAAGGATGGAATGGGCAGCAACGCAACGCAAACACGCTGGGATATCTCTCCTGTCTACTCATCAGATGACTCGACACAGATGCGGTGGTCACTTAATAAGAACAAATCGGGAACAAATTCGAGTTGGGATGTAAGGTGGGATGAAACGGCGCGTCGTATCTTTGTGGTTCCCCAGCATGTCCAGCGAACTGATATTACGCAAGCAGCACTATGAGGGCCCGTTTGCCGTAGTCGCGCATATCAAGAACGGAAACCGTTTGTTGTGCCTGAGTGCCATGGCTGAACAACGTGGCCTAAAACGGGGCATGGGGTTGGCAGATGCGCGTTCATTTTGTCCTGAAATTCAGACCGTCGAATATAATCCACAAGTAGATGTTGCATTCCAAAATAGTCTTGTCAGGTGGGCCAAGCGGTACTGTCCATGGGTTGGGAAAAGTGGGATTGATGGCCTGTCTCTTGATGCTGCAGGCTCTGCGCATCTGTTTGGTGGTGAGGATGCCATGCTGCATGACATGCGTGCGCGTTTGATACAATCCAAACTTACGGTGCGAATTGGTTTGGCTGATACGGTTGGTGCAGCATGGGCATTGGCACGATTTGGCGAAGGGTGTGCAGAGGTTGAGAAAACCCAACAAGCCATCAGCGCGTTACCTGTCGCCAGCCTTCGTATCAGCGCTAAAGAGGACACGACGCTACAGCGATTGGGCGTCAAAACTATTGGGCAACTGGCTAACTTACCGCGTGCAACAATCGGGCAACGGTTTGGACCCTCCGTCTTGATGCGACTGGATCAGGCATTAGGAGATCAATCAGAGAGTATTTCGCCAGAGTCGAACCCACAGACCTATTCCACAAGGCTGACTTTTCCTGAACCGATTGGTTTGGCTAAGGATGTAATGGCTGGCGTAGAGCGCCTATTATTACCGTTATGTGAAAAACTGACCCAAGATACGGTGGGTGTACGTGTTTTGTCCTTAATTTGTCGCCGTATCGATGGAGCAGACCAACAGGTTGAACTGCGGCTTGCAAGGGCCTTGCGTGACCCGCAAAGAATATTGCCGTTGTTTACAAAAGGTGTGGATGGAATTGATGCAGGCTTTGGCATCGATCAGTTACGGCTTGTGGCAACGCAGGTCGACGTGTTGCAAGTTGAACAGGTGGCGCATAGTCAAACGCAGCATAACAGCGACGGCTTGCATGATCTGATGACGCGTTTGGGCAACCGCATCGGGCTGGAAAATATTCAACGGTTTCTGCCAGCTGAAAGCCATATTCCCGAAAATAGCGTTATCGTTTCACCTGCGGCATGGTCGGAGCCTGCGGGATCTTGGGGGAACGTGAACCCACGCCCTATTCGTTTGTTCCCACCTGAATATGTCGCGGCGCGGGGCCACCGTCCACCAAACAGGTTCAAGTGGCGCGCAATGTCATTCACGGTTGGCCGGATCACAGGGCCAGAACGCATTGCTCCTGAATGGTGGTTGGAGGATGAGAACTGGCGTCACGGGGTGCGTGATTACTGGAAAGTTGAAACCCTTGAAGGACATCGCTTGTGGATGTTTCATACTCCGCAAAATCCAAATTGGTTTGTGCAGGGGGTATTTGCATGAGCTATGGTGAACTCTGTACCACCAGCAATTTCACCTTTCTCAAAGGGGCGTCTCATCCCGAAGAGTTGGTTACACGTGCAGTAGAGCTGGGCTTGTCGGCTATCGCGATTACAGACCAGAACTCACTTGCAGGTGTGGTGCGGGCCTATGCAGCACTGCAAGAGATTAAACGGTCGACCACAGAAGATATCTCGATTAGGTCAAACCAGCAGATTGATCACAGCAGCCGGCAAGTCTCACAAGGCACATCTATCAGCCGCCCTGAATTGAACAAACCACTTCCAAAGTTGATTATCGGCACACGGTTGGTGTTGGAAGATAGCGCAGTGCATTGGGTGGCTCTTCCCAAAGATCGCAAGGGTTATGAGGCATTGTGTCGGTTATTAACTCTTGGCAAACGTCGCGCACCAAAAGGTGAATGCCACTTGTCGTCCCGTGATTTACTTGAGGGATGTTCGGGCATGACGTTAATTGCGGTTCCACAAGAAAATTACATAGATGCCGCTGACTTCATAGCGGCGATGGCAAGGACCTATCCATCAAACGTCTTTCTTGGATGTGCGCCCCGTTACGATGGGAGTGACCAAGCCAGCTTTGATCGCTGCATGGAGCTATCTCATGCCACGTCTGCCCCCATGGTCGCCATCGGCGATGTGTTGATGCATCACGGGTCACGTCGTCAGTTGGCGGATGTGCTGACCTGCTTGCGTGAAGGGTGCACTATTGATGACATAGGAAAACGCGCACTTCCGAACGCAGAACGTCGATTAAAAGGCGAGCAGGATATGGCGCGATTGTTCCTCAATCACCCAGCTGCGATCAGACGAACACAAGATATCGTTACCAAATGTGGCTTTTGTCTTTCAGAACTTTCGTATGAATACCCAACAGAAGCCGCAAATGGGGAAAGTGCACAAGACAGACTGGTTCGCCTCACGCATCTTGGCCTGAAAAAACGCTATCCTAATGGCACCTCTGAGCGGGTTCAGGGTTTGGTACGTAAAGAATTGAAATTGGTGAAGGCACTTGGGTTCGCCTCATACTTCCTGACGGTGCATGACATCGTTGTCTTTGCACGATCTAAAGGCATTCTATGTCAAGGGCGTGGATCGGCAGCAAACTCAATTATTTGCTATGCATTGGGCGTGACAGATGTTGGGCCTGAAACCATCACAATGGTATTTGAACGTTTTATGTCGGAACACCGCGGTGAGCCACCTGACATTGACATCGATTTTGAACATGAACGCCGCGAGGAGGTAATCCAGCACATTTACGAAAAGTATGGCCGGCACAGGGCTGGCCTATGTGCCACCGTGATCCATTTTCGAACACGTGCTGCAATTCGTGAAGTGGGTAAGGTCATGGGGCTATCACAAGATGTGTTGTCTGGTCTTACCGGGCAAATCTGGGGGATGTCTGGCAATGGTGTTGATGAAAAACGGGTACGCGAACTAGGACTTAATCCAAGCGATCGTAGGCTTGGACAAACTCTGCGTTTAATTGGTGAAGTGATTGGTTTTCCACGCCATCTGTCCCAACATGTTGGTGGCTTCGTCATTACCCAAGGGCGGCTTGATGAGCTCTGTCCGATCGAAAACGCCGCGATGGAAGATCGCACTGTGATCGAGTGGAACAAGGATGATATTGATACTTTGGGCATTCTCAAGGTCGATATTCTGTCGCTTGGAATGCTGACCTGTATCCGCAAATGCTTTGACCTTATCACAACCCACGATGGCCCCGAACTTTCCATTGCGACAGTTCCGCAAGAAGATACGAAGACATACGATATGCTTTGTGTGGCCGATGCTGTGGGTGTGTTTCAGGTGGAAAGCCGTGCGCAAATGAACTTTCTGCCACGGATGTTACCTCGTACATTTTACGATCTGGTGATCGAAGTTGCGATTGTGCGCCCAGGCCCCATTCAGGGCGGAATGGTCCATCCCTA
This sequence comes from Ascidiaceihabitans sp., assembly GCA_028825475.1. Lineage (GTDB taxonomy): Bacteria > Pseudomonadota > Alphaproteobacteria > Rhodobacterales > Rhodobacteraceae > Ascidiaceihabitans. The sequence goes on from JAPKAB010000038.1 coordinate 16,220, forward strand.
CATCAATCGACGACAGGGTAAGGAAGCGATTAGCTTTCCGTCAGTTGAGCTGGAAGCCGTATTGGGCAAAACATACGGTGTGCCGTTGTTCCAGGAACAGGCGATGCAAATCGCGGTTGTGGCCGCAGGGTTCACCCCCGAAGAAGCTGACCACCTGCGGCGATCCTTGGCGACATTTCGAAAAATGGGGACGATTGGCACCTTCAGAGATCGCTTTATCAACGGTATGCTCCAGCGCGGTTATGATACCGATTTTGCAGACCGTTGTTTCACCCAAATTGAGGGTTTTGGTGAATATGGTTTCCCTGAAAGCCATGCTGCAGCCTTTGCAATGCTGGCTTATGTGTCGGCATGGTTGAAATGTCACCACCCTGCTGCGTTCGCTTGTGCATTGTTGAATTCCCAACCGATGGGGTTCTATGCGCCGGCCCAAATTGTACGCGATGCCCGCGAACACAGTATCGAAGTGCGGCCCATCTGCGTTAACAATTCGAATTGGGATAACCATTTGGAGAAACGAACAGATGGTGCTTTGGCCCTACGAATGGGATTTCGGCAGATAAAAGGTATGAGAAAAGAGGATGCCGATTGGATAGTGAACGCTCGTGGGAATGGGTATCATGACATTCCCAGCCTGTGGCACCGTGCCGGTGTTACATCTGTTGCATTGGAACGCTTGGCCGAAGCGGATGCATTCACGGGAATAGGTTTGGCACGTCGGGATGCGCTGTGGCAGGTCAAAGCCATCAGGGCTGATACGCCTTTACCGTTGTTTAATGATCCCATTGACGGTGAAGTTATTAACGAACCAACTGTCACGCTGCCTGTTATGAACTTGGGGGAGGCCGTGGTGGAGGACTATGTTGCGATGCGCATGTCGCTTCGTGCGCATCCTGTTGAGTTGATACGTCCGTCACTCTCCAACATCACTCCCCACGCAGAACTTCCACATTTCCCACTTGGGCGTGTCACAGTGTGTGGACTGGTGATTACACGTCAACGCCCTGGCACAGCCTCTGGCGTTGTGTTCCTGACGCTTGAGGATGAAACTGGTGTCAGCAATGTTGTGGTCTGGGCAAAAGTCTACGAACAATTTCGCGCTATCGTGATGGGCGGACGGTTGTTGAAGGTGTCTGGGTATCTGCAACGGGAGGGTATCGTTGTTCATCTGATTGCACAGGATATTCAGGACATGTCTTACAAGCTGTCTGAACTTGGTCACCCAATGGATAACAGCGTTGGAGAGACACTACCTCAAGCTGATGATGCCCCTCGTGCTAAGGTGCCCACTTCTCCAGGTCGTGCATTTCATCCACGGGATCAGGCTAAGAAATTATTTCCAAGTAGAGATTTCCATTAAGCGTTGACGAGAAAACTACCTGTTGGTCTTTGCTCTAAGGCAACCGTGTATACTTATGAACATTTTTCCAGAGGCAACAAACAGCTGTATTTACTGAAAATCAAATGTTTGAAATTGAAAACTCCCGAGCAAGGAGTATCGGGCACAAAACAATGAAACATTGGAGAAGAATAATGGTGGGCGACCCTGGAATCGAATTTAGCATCAGATAGATGCCGCAAAATAGGTCATGGAAATAAGGACTGTTAGGCGAAGTCATTTATTGTTGATGGGGTAATCGTATCGAAAACAACCCACTTTGTATCGAAATCACCCAAGGTAATCGATGATCGGACAGTCAGGCATGTGGTCACCACGACAAGAAGTAACCAGATGCGCCAATTCGTCATGCAGCGACTGTAGTTCTCGCTGCTTCTCTTCAATCTCCTCCAACCGCTTCGACGCGATGCGTTTTACTTCTGAACTGGTGCGGTCCTGATCTTGATAGAGGCCCAGAAGTTCGCGACACCCTTCGATACTGAACCCGAACGCACGTGATCGCCTGACGAACACTAGTTTGCGGACGGCTGCATCGTCATAGGTGCGGTATCCCGCTGTCGATCGCCACGGTGCTTCGACCAAACCGATGTCAGCGTAATAGCGAACGGTTTTGACGGGGAGGCCCGCCGCCTTTGATGCCGCAGAGATATTCATGAAACTCACCCTTGACCTTCCAGTTACTGGAGAGATTAAGTTGATGATGAACGAGTTTCAAGGACGCCATTTTGATAGATGCCTGCACCCGCATAAGGATTTGATACATGCCCAAGGATACCACTGCCAAAACTGCCACCCTCTATCGGATGGTGATGACCGATCACATGTGCCCATACGGGTTGAAGTCGAAAGACCTGTTAGAACGTCAGTGCTTTCAAGTTGATGATCGCCACCTCACCAGCCGTGACGAGGTTGATGCGTTCAAAGCCAAGCATGATGTGAAGACGACACCACAGACGTTTATTGGTGAAGAACGCATCGGTGGCTTCGATGATCTGAGCGCACATCTAGGGAAGGTCACCAAGTCCAAAGATGCCACAACCTATAAGCCTGTCATCGCTTTGTTCACGGTCGCATTGTTGATGGCCATCGCTGTGACGTGGGTGGCGTTAGGTACCGTATTCACGGGACGGACAGTGGAATGGTTCATCTCGATATCAATGGTCTTGCTGGGCCTGCAAAAGCTGCAAGACGTTGAACGGTTCGCCACGATGTTCTTGAACTATGACCTGCTTGCGCAGCGGTGGGTTCGCTATGGATACGTTTATCCGTTCGTTGAAACAGGAGCAGGTTTGCTCATGATTGCGGGTGTTCTTACGTGGCTGTCAGCACCAGCAGCGCTGTTCGTGGCAAGCATCGGTGCGATCAGTGTGTTCAAGGCGGTCTACATCGACAAACGCGAAATCAAGTGCGCTTGTGCTGGTGGTGACAGTAAGGTTCCACTGGGGTTCGTGTCGCTTACCGAAAACTTGATGATGATTGGTATGGCCATCTGGATGCTCTCAAAACTGTGATAAGCAAACGTTTGACCTTCCACCTGCTGGAAGGCTTAGCGGTAACTAAAAGACATAAGGGTAAGTGCATTCAGTGAAATCAGGTATCGCAATCACCGCCGTTCTCGCGGCTGCAGGAGTAGCCTACGCGATGTGGTCCCCAACATCGCAAACAGCCGCAACTGACACATTAATCAGCATAGAAGAAGGAGCTCTCGCCGATGTTCTTTTGCCAAAAACACTATCGCAGAACGCTCAGATTGGAAAACTTGGGTTTGAAGCAAAATGCGCAACTTGTCATGGACTGAATGCAGCGGGCCAAGATGGCGTAGCACCTCCGTTGGTCCACATCATCTATGAACCAACTCACCACGGTGACGAAACGTTCCAACGTGCCGCTGCGGTGGGCGTTCGGGGACATCACTGGCCGTTTGGGGACATGCCGCCTGTTGAGGGTATAACAAGGGGCGATGTCACGATGATCGTCGCCTATGTTCGAGAACTGCAACGTGCCAACGGGATCAACTGATCTTCAACAACAAAATTGGAAACCACAATGAAGACTCTTCTACTCGCAGGTATGATCGGGATTTGGGCAACGGGTGCGATGGCACACTCGCCCCTCGATGCAACGACCCCCGTCAATGAGGCAACCGTAACGGAGATGCCGACTGAGGTCTTGATGGACTTTAAAGGTGATATCCGTCTGACGCGGGTCGCGATCACTTATGCTGATACTCACAGCATGGACATGGACCTTGGCGAACAAACTGCGTTCACGCAGGAGTTTGCGTTGCCGATGCATGACATGGGAGCGGGTGTGTACGTCGTTGAATGGCGTGGGCTTGGTGCAGATGGCCATGCCTTGAATGGCACCTTCAGCTTTACCGTCGAAGAATGATGCCTGATCTGTTCGGTCTGGCGGCCATCGCCACAAAATTCGCACTTTATCTTGGCGTGATGACTGCGGCAGGCACGGTCATGGCGACATGTATGTTTCGGCTGGATCGCACACGAGGTCTGGCCGTGGCATTCGCTGTTCTGGGGTTGATTGCAACGATCCTCGCCTTTTCACTGCGCGGTGCCAATCTGACGGGCGATGTCCGCGGCATGACTGATCCAGAGATGCTGGGCCTGCTATGGACGACACCTGTCGGTACCGCATTACAGTTACGTTTGGTGGGTCTTGGTCTGTTGATCGCTGGCCTGTTCATGGGCCGCGTTGGAACTTGGGTCTCGGTATTGGGTGGTGTCATCGCGATCTGGTCATTCGATCACGTGGGCCACGTCTCTAGCCGTGACACGACACTGCTAGACATCGCTTTGATGTTACACTTGTTGGCCGTTGCGCTGTGGATTGGTGTTCTTACGCCACTGAAACGCTTGGCATCATCTTCCAACACCTATTCTTCGGCTGCGGATGTGGGGCATCGATTTGGTGTTGTTGCCACTTTCACTGTCCCAGTGCTTATCATTTTGGGTGGCTATATGGGGTACGAGTTGGTCGGTTCGTTCTCCGCGCTCATTAGCACAGGATACGGGCAGGCATTGATCATCAAGGTGCTGCTGGTTGGTCTGCTTTTGGGGCTGGCTGCTGGCAACAAGCTTCGTTTCATCCCCGCGCTTCGTGCGGGCGATACGGCAGCGGCAAACCATCTTTCCAAAATTATTTCAATCGAATGGCTGGTTATCCTTGCCGTGCTGGGAACGACCGCTGTTCTCACAACAAACCTTACTTTGCCAACATGAGGCACCACATGAACAGACGACACTTCTTGGCCACCGTTTCAGCCACAGTAATCTTACCCATGCCCACATTCGCAGCCCAAGACACGTTGCGACTGAAGGCAGAAGCGGTGACGCAGCAAATCCTATCTGACGGAGATGGTGCAACATCCATGCTTGGCTTCAACGGATCAATGCCAGGTCCAGAACTTCGGGTGCTGCGTGGGGAACGGGTCACCATTGATGTCGAGAACGGGCTTGATGAAGGCACAGCGGTACATTGGCACGGCATCAGGTTGGAAAACCAGATGGATGGGGTGCCGATGTTGACGCAAGAGTTGATCGAACCTTCCGACACCAAAACCTACAGTTTCATCCCACCAGACGAAGGCACATATTGGTATCATTCGCATTATATTTCTCATGAACAGGTCGCACGTGGCATGATGGGTGCGTTGATCGTTGAGGATGAAACACCCCCAGATGTGGATCATGACATCACTGTGCTGATGTCGGATTGGCAGATGCAGGAAGATGGTAGCCTGTCAGATGAGTTCGCCGATATGCACAGTGTCGCCCACGGTGGTTACATGGGGAATTTTGCCCGTGCGTTCCTGTCCCGAGATCAGGTGAAAACTGGGGATCGGGTCAGGTTTCGTCTTATCAACGCCGCCACGAACCGCATTTTCCCTGTAGCGGTAAGCGGCGTTATCGGATCGGTCGTAGCATTGGATGGTATGGCCCTGTCCGAGCCACGTCCGATCACAGAACTTACCCTCGCACCTGCACAACGCGCAGACCTGATCGTGGATATCACGGGCCCTGTTGGGTTTGATATGTTGACCCGTCAGGGATCATATCGATTGGCTGATCTGGCTGTGAGTGGCACAAATACAGATAGGCAAGCTGGACCGATCATGGCTCTGTCACCGCCCGACCTGCCAACACCAACTGAGGCCACGCAACATCTGACGTTGACGATGATGGGTGGTGCAATGGGTGGTCGCCATGATGGCGACAACATCTGGGCCTTTAACAACGTCTCGGACCTACAAGGCGACCCATTCGGATTATTTCAAAAAGGTGAAACGGTACGGATCACATTCGCAAATGACACATCGTTCCCGCATGGCATCCACCTGCACGGTCACCACTTCTATGAAGTTGATCAGAACGGGGCCTTGGGCGATTTACGGGACACAACTCTGGTGAACGCAGGCGAAAGCCGCGACGTCATCTGTGTATTCGACAACCCTGGTTGTTGGCTGCTGCACTGCCACATGCTTAGCCACGCTGTTGGCGGGATGCGCACATGGGTGAACGTGGCATGAAGTTGTTGATCCCAATCCTTTTGTTGTTTGCTTCAACCGCCGCTGCTGATCACAACTGGGAACATCGCGACATTGTTGCAGGTCAAAGCCTGTACGCAAACAACTGCGCATCTTGCCACGGTGCCAACCTTGAGGGGCAACCGAACTGGCAATCCGCAGGGGCAGATGGTGTGCTTCCAGCCCCGCCTCATGACGGGACGGGCCATACATGGCATCACGATGACCAACTGCTATTTGAATACACCAAATTCGGTGGCGTTGCTGCATTGGAGGTCAGAGGTGTCACTGGGTTCAACAGCGGGATGCCAGTATTTGGCGAAACACTTATCGATGATGAGATATGGGATATCCTCGCCTACATCAGATCAACTTGGTCTGAGCGGGAACGCGGAGTCCAAGCCAGCAGGAACCCACCGCACTGATGGCACATCGAACCGAAAAGCACTGGACGCTATGACAGCGTATATTTTCCACGACCAACACGGATCATGCGACCGTCGTCACACAGTCCCCGCAGTGCGCGATAACAGGCTTCATGGCTAAGATTTATGCGGGTCGCCAACTCGGTCACAGTTGCATTGAAATAGCCTGCCTGAACAGCCGCCAGTATCCGTTCTTTGGCTGACGAGATTGCCAGCAACTCGATATGTGCGCGGTACTGTTGAACCTGAACAGCAAGCAGCCTTGTGAAACCCTCGGAAAACGCAGGATTGGATTGCATCGCTGCAACGACATCCGCCTTTGCGATCTTTGTGACGCTTCCAGCTTCGCTGCATATCGCATCGCAGTGGTACGTCGCTGAGAAGACTGATACCTCAGCAAACAGCCCGCCCGACACTGCCCTGTGAAGAGTCAAGGTTTCGCCACCCAGCCCAGCCCGTTGCAGTGTCACACATCCAGAAACGACACGGTAAAGCCCCGATGTTGTCTGGTTCTGGCGAAACAGCACGTCCCCCTTTTGCATGTCAATTATGCGACATGCATGCGTGGGCAGATGGGAAAAAGGATCTGGATTCATATGATCTAGATCATAAAGGATCGGAGTAGAGTTGAATAGGGTGATCAAGAAATAGGAGTGTACAATGAAACTAGGTTTTTTATCAGCAGCAATGTTGTTCGTCGCATCGGGTGCAATGGCACAGCATGCGCATTCGTTGGGGTCATCAAGCGAAACGGGCCAATCCCAGTTCGCAGCGATTGCCGAGATCGTCACTCTGCTGCGCGATGATCCTGGTACAGACTGGGCGCAGGTCGATATCAAAGCTCTGCGTGATCATCTCGTGGATATGGACAACGTGACGACTAGGGCGTCGGTTGAACGAACGGTCGATGGAATGAGTGCGGCGTTCGTGGTCACTGGCGATCAGGTGGTTGCAGCATCGATCCAACGCATGGTGTTGGCACACAGCCCGATGTTGCAGGGATCATCGGATTGGGCCGTCACCGCTGGGGAAATAGATAATGGCGCATCGATGCTGGTTCAGGTCGGTTCAGATGAAGATTTGAATCAGGTGCTGGGACTGGGATTATTTGGGTTGATGACAATCGGTGCGCATCACCAACAGCATCATCTCATGATCGCGACGGGGCGGTCACCGCATTAACGTAAGATCGGTAGGTTTCAGTTGTGATTCCACCATCTGCCAAACGACGGTTAATCAAGCGAAGTTTCATCTAGTTATGGAACGCTTCGGTACATTGAAAATATAGTTTGTATACATAAATCAAATGCTTGGGTAAGTGGTGGGCGACCCTGGAAT
>JAPKAB010000039.1 GCA_028825475.1 Ascidiaceihabitans sp.
CCACAAAGCCGACGAACGATTGGCTCTGCCCATTATTGGCTCCAATAACTTTCCACGCCCACACAATGCCGACTGGGCATGGCGTCCCGAATTATGGCGAGGCCCTTTACAGCGACCAGGCATGTCATCTGTCCAAACGAAATCGATGCTTGGAAGTGAAGCTACCCTATTTCACGATTGCCAACTTTCAGAGCTCACACTGCGCCAACTTCGCAACCAACGCGAAGAAGACCTAGCGCCCTATGGCGTGCGTATGGACGTATTTAAATTCGATGGCTCGTTCTTGTCTTTGGTTATCGATTTGCCACCTGGTGCAACAGATGGTCTTAAACGGAGCCATTTGCTACGTATGAATTCTATCATCGAGATGGAAAAGCCACTTGAAATCTTTGCCCGCCTGAATATCAAACATGGCCCAAACACAGAGCAGATTGTGCGTGAATTGCCACTACATGAAGCCGAGATTGTCGTTGAATTTGACTTGGCCTATTCTAACCTAAACGAAAAGCGGGTTGAAAAAGCTTGGATCGATTTGATCTTTGAAGGTCCAGAAATGAACGAAGTCATTTTGCGCGAACTAACGTTCACACGCCGTCCACGCGCAGCGATGTAGGAAAAAATATGAGTACTTTAACCCTAACGCCTACAAAGATGCGTCGCGGCGTATGGGAGGGTGTCATTACAAACGCTCACCCAGAAAAGCCACAACTTAGCGTCACTCACTTGAACAAAGAAGTTCCTGTGTTTGAGCTGACTGAGAACAAAGAAGAGGACCTGTGGCTCTTGCAGGTTCCAATTCCAGAAGAAGCCATTGCCGATGGCGTACAGACTTTTGTAATCAGCGACAAAATAGACGGTGCGCGGATCGGTCATTTCACACTGATCGCTGGCGAAGCATTGGGTGATGATATGCGTGTTGAGATCGAGTTGCTGCGTGCTGAACTAGATATGTTAAAACGTGCATTCCGCCGTCACTGCGTGGAAACGTCTTAACACTCACAACTCTTTAGATGACAGCTAGGTTGGTCAGCGCTGCGGCGCCCAGCCATCCGTTGACGCAGCATTTCAAATTCCAAAAAACCACCCACATATTGCTATGCCGGTGGTTCAATTTTGTTCAGTTTATGGATCAGTTTTTTGGTGCCAAAGCACTCAGACCCTTCAGGATATCGATCGCATAAGCCAACTGATAATCGTCTTCACGCAACTCAGCTGATGCTTCAGCTTTTTCACGATCAGCTTCAATCTGGCGGATTTCATCTTCTGACAAACTGTCGTTATTCAAGCTGCCGCGCAAATCAGCCTCAGTGCGGCCACCGCGGTTTGTCTCTTCGGCCTCATCACTATCTGGCTTACGACGTGGCTGCTCCACAATGATGTCAGGGGAAACGCCCAGCGCTTGGATCGAACGACCTGACGGCGTGTAGTACCGCGCAGTCGTCAGACGCATCGCACCTTCGCCGCGCAATGGCATGATGGTCTGTACAGACCCCTTACCAAAGCTCTTTGTCCCAATGACAATCGCACGACGGTGGTCTTGCAACGCACCTGCGACAATTTCAGATGCTGACGCAGAACCGCCATTGATTAGAACCACAATCGGTTTGCCCTCAGCCAGATCACCCGGCACCGCATTGAAACGATCGCCCTCTTCTGGATTGCGGCCACGAGTTGACACGATTTCGCCCTCTTCCAAGAAAGCATCAGACACGCGGATCGCCTGGGTCAACAAACCGCCTGGATTATTACGTAGATCGATTACAAAACCATTCACGTTATCCATGCCGCCAAGAGCAGCAACTTCTTCTGCCAACTTTTCAGTCAGGTTCGGAGTGGTTTTGTCGTTAAAGGTTGTGACCCGCAAAACAACTGTGTTGCCTTCGGTTTTGGCCCGCACGGCTTGCAACTCAATCGTGTCACGGATTATGGATACATCAAACGGCTCACCTTCGCCTTCGCGCACAACCGTGATGATAATCTCAGCGCCAACCGGACCACGCATCTTCCCAACGGCATCATCAAGGGTCAGGCCCAACACGGACTCGCCATCAACGTGTGTGATAAAATCACCCGCCAAAATCCCTGCTTCATCTGCAGGCGTGCCATCCATCGGGGAGACGACTTTTACAAAGCCCTCTTCCTGCGTCACTTCGATACCTAAGCCACCAAATTCACCACGCGTTTGCACACGCATCGCAGAGGCATCATCAGGAGAAAGATAGCTAGAGTGTGGATCAAGCGAGGTGAGCATTCCATCAATGGCTGCCTCGATCAGATCGCTTGTATCCACCTCTTCAACATATTGGGACCGAATCCGTTCAAAGATGTCCCCAAACAGATCAAGCTGCTCGTACACGTTGCCTTGTTTTTCGGTTTCTTGGGCAAGAAGTGGTCCAGCAATTTGCGTTGTCGCGATTATCCCTGCCACTGTGCCGCCCAATGCGGCCATAACGAATTTTTTCACGTCTTATCCATCCTTATCGGTGCGGAACCACGATACGGGGTCCTGTGGAACATTTTGTTGTCTTACTTCTATATAGAGCGTTTCTGAACGTCCATTGCCAGCCCCATCACCAACAGTTGAGAGTGCCGTGTTGGAATCTTCATTGCCTGCACTCGTATTTAGCCCCCCCATCAGCCCCAAAGGCGTACCTTCGCTGATGACCTGTCCCATTTTACCATAGGTAATATCCAAACCAGCAAAGACAAATAAGGTGTCTGTTTGTGGCTCTAGGATCATGACGTTTCCGTAATCCAGCAACGGCCCGACATACCGGATCGTTGCGGCGGTTGGTGCATTAACCAGAGCTCCCGGGCGCGTGGCCAAAATAATGCCCGGACGTTTAATGCCCGCCGCATCCGCTTCATTCATTCCGCGCAGCATCAACCCTTTCACAGGTAGTTGCAAACCACCAATGCGATCATCAAGCGATGGCAAATCAACCTCAGTCTCGTTCTCAGTGACCTGTGACAGCCCGCTGGCGAAACCATCCAAGGTCTCCGAGGACGATATCAAGATAGCAGTGCGCACAGGGTCTTCGGTAAAGCGGCGCGGAAGCTCAGTGCGTTCAGCAATTGCAGTACTCAGCGCAACACGTGCCCTTTGAACCTCCGAAAGCCCAAGCTGAAGCTGATCTGCGGCCTGTTGCTGAAGAAGGCGCAGGGTTTGCACTTCTTCAACTTCCTGACGTAATTGTGCTGCCCGCGCATTTAATATCGGGGTCATTTCAGACAACAACATCCCAGCACGTGCCGTACCTGTTGGCCCCTGTGGATGTAAAAAGATCGTAGGTGACGGCCCAGCGCCCAGTGATTGCAAAACGCCAATGAATGCAGCAGTTTCACTATCGCGCGCCTCGAGTTTGCGGCTTAGTTGTTCTTCACGCACCGCTGCGCGACGAAGCCCATCACGTGTAGCGGTCAGGCCAGACTCATATGCAAGGATCGTTCCAGTCAGTGCCTTAACGCGGTCTCTGGCACTGTCTGCTTTATCCAGTTTGATCGACGCCTCGACCAACTCAAGCAACGCCGCACGTGCATCAGCACCTGCGTCTTGGGCAAAGCCAACATGCGGGATCAAGAGCGCAAGAATGATCGTTGAAATTTTCATCCGATTAGATTTTTACCAGTCATCTCAGGCGGCGTTTCAATGCCCATAAGATACAAAAGGGTCGGTGCCAAATCTGCCAAACGACCGCCACTAAGCTCCGCACCCTCAGGCCCACCAACCAATGCGACAGGTACAGGGTTAACAGTATGCGCAGTGTGGGGACCACCTGTTTCTGGATCAATCATCGTTTCACAATTACCATGATCCGCCGTGACAATCATCGTACCGCCTACTTGCTCAAGCGCTTCAATGACCTTAGCCAAACCAGCATCCACCGCTTCACACGCTGCAATCCCTGCATCGATATCGCCAGTATGCCCAACCATATCAGGGTTCGCATAGTTGGTTACGATCAAATCATAACCTTTATGAATCGCTGCAACGAATTGCTCTGTCACCTCGGGGCAGGACATCTCTGGCTGCAGGTCATATGTCGCCACTTTCGGTGACATTGGCATGAAACGATCTTCGTTCTCTGCAGGTGTCTCAACACCGCCGTTTAGGAAAAACGTGACATGTGGATACTTCTCTGTTTCCGCCAAACGAAACTGTGTTTTACCTTTGAACGCAACCCATGCACCCAATGTGTTCACGATGTTTGCTTTCGGATAAACCGTGTCTACATAGGCGTTATGCGCCTCTGAATAGGGTGCCATACCCAACAGGCCAGCCCACCTTGGACGGGACCCAGTGTCAAAGGCATCAAAGTCAGATTGACCAATCGCAGCCATAATTTCACGGGCACGGTCTGCACGGAAATTCAAACAGAACAACCCGTCGCCATCTTTGGCACCCGCGTAATTACCTAGAACAGTGGCAGGAATAAATTCATCTGTTTCGCCGCGTGCATAGCTCTCAGAAATCGCGGCCTTAGCATCCGCTGCTTTTGGACCTTTACCGTGAACGATAGCATCAAAACCTGTCTGCACACGCTCCCAACGATTGTCGCGATCCATCGCAAAATAGCGGCCCGTCAGCGTCGCGACCTCAACACCCTCTGGCAATCCAGCCAACAGCGCATCTAAATAACCATCAACAGATTGCGGTGCTACATCGCGCCCATCGCCAAGGGCATGGATCACAACAGGCAAACCCGCATCACGACAAGCTTTAGCCGCAGCAATCATATGCACAACATGACCATGAACACCGCCATCAGACAGCAAACCCATCAGGTGTGCCGTGCCGCCCGTCGCCTTGATCTCCACAATGAACCTACCCAGTACCGCATTGGTGAAAAAGCTACCGTCTTCGATCGCCAGATCAATCTGGCCCAGATCCATTGCAACAACACGGCCCGCACCAATATTCGTATGACCCACTTCAGAATTGCCCATCTGTCCTTTTGGCAACCCAACATCCGGACCATAAGTAATCAACGTATCATTGGGACAGGTCGCCATGATGCGATCCATTGTAGGAGTGTTCGCTAAAGCAGGTGCGTTACCAACCGTATTGGCGCGCAAACCCCATCCATCAAGAATACAAAGAACGACAGGTTTGACAGGTTGCATAGCGAATTAGCCTCTTAAGTGTTTTGCGGTCTTTTACTCTGTCTCGACCTCAGGGTGAAGCCGTTAGAATTCACTGGCTTAATGTTGCTTAAACCCCGCGCAAAAGGGGGTAATTTACCTACAAGACCTATCCCTACAGTTGAACACGTAAACCCCTTGCAAAAAAGGCATCTATTGCTCCATAACCAATGCACCAGATTTGCCAGCCCAAGGACCTGTATCAATGCAAGCACCCGAAATCCAAATCGTCGAAAAATTCCGTATTGCCTGCGATGGCGGCGAAGGCGCATTGGGCCATCCACGTGTTTGGCTGCAAATCCCTACGGATCTTGGCTGGGTAGAATGCCCATACTGCGACTGCAAATACATCCAAACAGAATTTGAAGGCAAAGTCTGATCGTTTCAGACTTATAAACCACTCGCGTTCGGACCGTTAGCCACACAAGACGCCATCTTTTTCGCTTCTTCTTCCTGAACGGAAAAATATTGCTGGACGTTGTGGCCAGCCCAAAACCGCAAGCGTTCCCGCTTGTCTGTCCGACCTGATCCTGTCGCCGTTCCCGATTTAGAGTCAAAATATGAATAAGTAGCTGTTCCAGTCGTTCCATCCTCACAACTGAACTTGGCTCGGCCCAAACCAAGTACAGTGCGCCACCACCAACCCTCGCATGTTATACCAGAACTTGATTTTGCGAATATTGGCCCAGTGCGGCGACCTAAACTATGCCCACTATAAAACTCGCCTGTTTTCTCCGAGCAGCCAAAAAATGGGACACAGAAATTTTCATCAAAAGAGCATACAAATCTATCCTCTTCCAACGGTTGATGCTCGACATCTCCAAAGGCAGGCTGAAGCCCCAGAAAGATAGTAAGACAAACCAAAAAATTACGTGCCAACGGAAAAACCTCATCTAGACAACACTGAAATCAATCTAGGCGAGAATTTGGATTGGCGTAAAGCGATGATTGCGGTGAAGAGCTGAATACGAGATATATGTACAAATAATTCAATCGGGCGGGACGATCCATGAGCGACACAAAATTCGGCAAGGGCTGCCATCTTCATTTGATTGATGGTTCGGCTTTCATTTTTCGCGCCTATCACGCCCTCCCCCCTTTAACTCGCAAATCCGATGGGATGCCTATTGGTGCCGTTGCAGGCTTTTGCAACATGTTGCACCGCTATATTGAGGGCAACACGGGTACAGATGCCCCAACACACGTCGCCGTTATTTTCGACAAGGGCAGCCATACTTTCCGCAACGATATGTATGACCAATACAAAGCCAACCGCGAGGCGATGCCAGAAGACCTGCGCCCGCAGATGCCGCTGACCCGCACGGCGACCGAGGCGTTTAACATCGCCTGCAAAGAGATCGAAGGTTTCGAGGCAGATGACATCATCGCCACCCTTTCCGTTCAGGCCCGTGAAGCTGGCGGCCGTTGCACCATCATTAGCTCTGACAAAGACATGATGCAGTTGGTAGGTGACGGCGTCGAAATGTTTGACGCGATGAAGAACAAGCGCATTGATCGCGATGGTGTGCACGAGAAATTTGGCGTCTATCCCGAACGCGTGGTCGATGTGCAGGCCCTTGCTGGCGACAGCGTGGACAACGTGCCCGGTGCCCCCGGTATCGGCATTAAAACCGCCGCCCTGTTGATCAACGAATACGGCGATCTGGACGCATTGCTCGAACGCGCTGGCGAAATCAAACAGCCCAAGCGTCGCCAGACCTTGATCGACAACGTTGATCAAATTCGCCTCTCTCGAAATCTGGTAAAACTCGATGACGCAATGGACTTGGAATTCACAATTGAGGACCTTGAGGTCCGCGACCCAAACCCTGAGGTCTTGTTGCCCTTCTTGGCCGAGATGGAGTTCCGCACCCTTACCAAACGCGCTGCTGCACAGTTTGGAACTGAAGCACCTGAAATCAAGGACGCTGCCCCAACAGTCTCTGATGTCCCTGTATTAGAGACTGTTTCTTTCGATCATGCGAAATACGAACAAGTCGAAAACGCTACGCAACTGCAGACATGGATCGATCGAATTTACGCGCGCGGCCATGTTGCTGTGGACACCGAAACCACGGGTTTAGATGAGATGGTTGTCGACCTTGTTGGCATCTCTCTTTGCGTTGAGGCAGGCCAAGCATGTTACATTCCGCTGGCCCATAAAGTGGCTGGTGGCGACGATTTGTTCTCTGACGATGCGTTGGCCCCAGGCCAAATGCCGTTTGAAGACGCATTGCGCATGTTGACCCCAATGTTGACCGATCCATCGATCATCAAAATCGGTCAAAATATGAAGTACGACATGAAGATATTTGCCCAGCTTGGCATCACCGTGACCCCGATCGATGACACCATGTTGATGTCCTACGCGATGCACGGCGGTTTGCACAATCACGGTATGGATGCTCTGTCTGAGCGGTATTTGAACCACACCCCATTGCCGATAAAACCTTTATTAGGGACAGGTAAAAGTGCAAAAACCTTTGACGCTGTGCCACTCGAAGATGCTGTGCCCTATGCGGCTGAAGACGCCGATGTAACCCTGCGTTTATGGAAGCTGTTCAAACCGAAATTGCACCAAACCCAAGTCACCCAAGTCTATGAAACCCTTGAACGCCCGTTGGTACCAGTGCTTGCAGCGATGGAACGCTCCGGCATCAAAGTTGATCGCGACACGCTATCCCGCATGTCCAACGCTTTCGCTCAAAAAATGGCAGGGCTTGAGGACGGTATTTACGGACTTGTAGGGCGCAAATTCAATGTCGGCTCTCCCAAGCAACTTGGCGAAATCCTGTTTGATGAGATGGGCCTAGAGGGCGGCAAAAAGGGCAAGACTGGTGCCTATGCAACCGGCGCAGATGTCCTTGAGGACCTCGCTACTGAGCACGAATTGCCACGGATGATTTTGGACTGGCGCCAACTGTCCAAACTGAAATCAACCTACACCGATGCATTGCAGGATCACATCAACGTCGACACTGGCCGCGTACATACGTCATACCTAATCGCAGGCGCATCAACGGGTCGTCTGGCCTCCTCCGATCCAAACCTACAAAACATTCCGATTCGATCCGAAGAAGGACGCCGTATTCGCGAGGCGTTTATCGCTGAAACAGGCAAAACACTTGTCGCCCTCGATTATTCCCAGATCGAATTACGCATCCTTGCCCATATTGCTGACATCCCTGCCCTTAAGCAGGCCTTTACCGATGGGCACGACATCCACGCAATGACCGCGTCTGAAATGTTCGATGTCCCATTAGACGAAATGACCCCCGAAATCCGCCGCCAAGCCAAAGGAATCAACTTTGGTGTCATCTACGGAATTTCCGCCTTTGGTCTTGCACGTAACCTACGTATCCCACGTGCCGAAGCCCAAGGGTTCATCACCCGCTATTTTGAACGCTTCCCCGGCATCCGCACCTACATGGATGACACCAAGGCATTCGCGAAAGAACACGGGTATGTGCAAACACTATTCGGGCGCAAAATCCACACGCCAAACATAACTGCCAAGGGTCCCCACGCTGGCTTTGCTGCGCGCGCTGCAATCAACGCACCGATCCAAGGGACCGCCGCCGATGTGATCCGCCGCGCAATGGTTCAGATGCCCGATGCAATCGCACATCTACCTGCCAAAATGCTATTGCAGGTGCACGATGAACTCTTGTTTGAGGTCGAAGACTATGCCGTTGATGAATTGATCAAAGTGGCCAAAGACATCATGGAAAACGCGGCCGATCCCGTGGTGAAGCTAGATGTGAAGCTCACTGTCGAAGCAGGCCAAGGGGCCAACTGGGCAGAAGCCCACTAAACCAATCAACCGTCCGCAACCCGTGGACGGCCCGCCGCTTCTACCGTGATGGTTGCCTCCACAAACACCTCACGCGCCTCAGCCGCTGCCTTGCGAATATCGCGCTCAACCCGCAACTGGATGTCATCGGCACCAGCCGCTTTTGCATCCGCCATCGCCAGCTCGCACAACACCGATTCCATCCGTGCCAACGCGCTATCGGCGTCACCAAAATCCTCTAGACCGGTATCCAAATGCAAGCGGTACAGGCCTTCGCTTGGAGACGTCACAGATCCGCTGCGCCGCATCGTAACGCGGCCCACAACTGCACCAATAGCGTTGGCCACACCGGCATGTTCGGGCAGGACCATTTCGCTACCCACCAACTCACCCACGGCTGGATAATAGCTGGCCGCCGACGCTCCAAGGCCGATAACAGGCAGGTTCAAACCAACATCTATACGCATCAATCCGCGATGTTTCTGCAACCCCCGTTGTGTCAAAATGTGGCGCGCAAGAGCATCCTCAGCGATTCCAAAACTTGGATCTTCTTCAGCAAAAGCAGTCTCTAACAAGGCTAAACCAGCCTGATAGGTCAACCGATCCACAATCATCTGCGCGACGACGTTAGGCTCATTGGACAACATATTGCCTGACCCAGTGCGCCTACGTCCAAACAACAACAACGCCTTCTGGGCCGCATCGCGATCCCACACATCGACACGAAACAACATATGGCTCGCATCAGATGGCGTTAGGCCAGCAATCTGAACAAGCCCACGTTCCACCAGGCGCTTCAACGCGCCCTGTTCAATGCGGTTTTTCAGAATGGCACCAAGGGACTGTACCGTATCGCCAACCCGTTCCAACAGATCAGCATCCCGCGCACTTAAACCCTCAACGCTTTGCCCCTGAACGCGGCGCGCAAATCGCCCGTCATATTCGCCCGGTGTTGTGCTGCGCAATTGACTGTCCAAGGCACTGTGCACAATCTCTGACGCGTCCATTGCCAGCAATGAAATCGGCAACAAACGACGAGGTCCAAGGGTCACACCGCCTTGCAACCCCTCACTGATGAAATGCACCTCGCTGTCACCACCCAAACCATGGGTACGCATAGCCACCGCCTCAACCATTGTACGGTACGGGCCAACACGGGCACCCCCTGCATCAATCGCAGGGCGACCGTTACGCAACACGGCAATGTCCGTCGTCGTACCGCCAATGTCTGATACCAGCGCGTGGTCCGCGCCCGTCATCCACCGTGCACCAACGATTGATGCGGCAGGACCACTTAGGATCGTCTCAATCGGACGCTCACGGGCCTGCGCGCTTGAAATCAACGCACCATCCCCGCGGACAACCATCATCGGCGCTGTAATGCCAATGTCCTTTAACACGTCTTCTGCACGCCCAATCAAACGGTCAATCATCCCGATCAAACGCGCATTCAAAACGGCAGTCAGGGCGCGTTTCGGGCCGTTCAGCTTGGCGGACAACTGATGGGATGCAGATACCGGTTTTCCGGTAATTTGCGTCACCAACGCCAGCGTACGTAATTCATGTGCGGGATTGCGGGTTGCGAATTGACTGGCCACGGCAAAGCCACTGACCTCGTTCTTGTTCTCTTCAAGAAACGCAATCAACGCGTCTTCATCCAATGGGTTGGCTTCACCACCCGCATGATTATGGCCACCCGCCAAAACAATGCATGGATCGCCTTTCAACGCGTCCCTCAGGCCGTGCCCATCCAGATCCTTTTCACGAAATCCAATATATATCAGCGCGACACGGCCACCCTGCCCCTCAACCAATGCGTTGGTTGCAAGCGTGGTCGACAATGACGCCATCGACACATCTGACGCAGCAATTCCAGATTGCTCCAGTACGGCGCGCACCGCTCCACCGACACCAATAGCCAAGTCATGGCGCGTGGTCAGTGCTTTGGCGCTGGCAATCACGACTTCCTCGTCACGGATTAGAACCGCGTCAGTATATGTGCCGCCCGTATCGACACCCAACAGTATTGTCATCGCCTGCCTCCTGACTATTCAGAACCTAAATATCGCAAGTTTGCGTCATGTCTTGCCCAGTTGCGTCACCGCCCAACGGGCAGCGTCAGCAACGGTCGGATCAGGATCAGTCGCCAGTGCCTTAGCTACCAGTTTCAACGCAATATCCCCACTGTTGCCAATCGCATACAGGACATTGCGAACAAACCGATCACGCCCAATGCGCTTTATCGGCGACCCCGAAAACTTCGCGCGAAACGCTGCATCATCCAAACCCACCAAATCCGCCAATGCGGGGGCGGCCAAATCATCCTTGGCAGCGTATCGAATGTCACTCGCAGCCACAGCAAATTTGTTCCACGGACACGCTGCCAAACAATCATCACAGCCATAAATATGATTGCCCATCAAGCCGCGCAAAGGCTCTTCAATCGGTCCTTTATGCTCGATGGTAAGATAAGAGATACAGCGCCGCGCATCCAACTGATAGGGGCCAGGAAACGCATTGGTCGGACATGCATCCAAACAGGATGTACACGATCCACAGTGATCACCTTCTGGCGTATCCGGGTCCAACTCCACAGTGGTAAAAATAGATCCTAAAAAGGCCCAGTTGCCCCAATCACGACTTACCAAATTGGTATGCTTACCTTGCCATCCCAAACCTGCGGCGGCGCCCAAAGCCTTCTCTGGAACAGGTGCCGTATCCACAAACACTTTCAGCTCGCCACCAGCTTCCTCGATAAACCAACGAGCCAATCGTTTCAGGCGCTTCTTCACCAAATCATGGTAATCTTTGTTTTGCGCATAAACCGATATCGCGCCGCGATCAGCCATCGATAATACTTCGCGTGGATCATGTTCTGGCGCATAACTCTCTGCCAACATCAAAACCGATTTTGCCTCTGGCCACAAAGCCGCAGGATTGCCCCGCCAGTGCATACGATCTGCCATCCACCCCATCTGACCATGATACCCAGCTTCAACAAAAGCCGCCAAACGTTCGGGGACCTCGGGCACCGCATCTGGACGACACACCCGTGCCATCACAAAGCCTTCTTCCAAGGCCCGCTCAATCAAACGCGCCTTTAGAGCCATAGCTTCATCTTACAAAATAAACTCTCGGGGGTCTGGGGGCAGACAGCCCCCAGCGCAGCATCAAAAATCAAGGTCATTGTAGTGACGCGGCGGTGGAAAGCTCGAAACCTGATCTGCCAAAATTGAACGAAACGCTGGGCGCGACTTGATCTTCGCATACCAATCTTTCACCGCAGCGGAACGGTTCCAATCCACATCCGAAATATAATCCAACGATGAAAAATGCGCAGCGGCTGCAAAGTCTGCAAGCGTCATATGATCACCCGCCAACCAACGGCGATTGTCCAACAACCATGTCATATAATCGAGGTGGTATTTGATCGCCTTCGCACCAGCTTTCACGTTCTTACTATCTGGATAGCCCTGCCCAGTAATCTTTTTGTTCACACGCTCGTATAACAAATTCGATGTAACCTCATGATGAAACTTATCGTCAAACCAACTTACCAAACGGCGCACTTCCAGACGGGCGACAGGATCACTCGGCAACAAGGAAGGTTCCGGCCGTGTCTCTTCGACATATTCGCAAATTGGCGCGCTCTCAGACATCATAATGCCATCTAAGCGCAGCACTGGCACCTTAGCTGCTGGATTGCGGCGCAGGAAATCTGGGTCAGCCTCCCAATAACGTTCTTCAACCAATTCGACCTCGATCTTCTTCTCAGCAAGGCTCAAACGAACCTTACGGCAGAACGGGGAAAGCGGGACGTGAAAGAGACGGGCCATCATAAATCCAAGGTAAGTACAGGTGGTAACCTTCAATGACCTGTTACTTAAAGATTTTCAACTCTCGAAACACGCAGATCGACCATCCGCGCGAATTGTGGCCGCTCCATCAATGATTTGACGGGTGCGTTTTCTCACCGAATTAGTCGGCCTCGATGCAGATCGGGTCTTTGGAGACGGCAAAATCGCCGCCAAACGCGCGGCTTGCGTCGCGCTTAATTCTTCAGGCCCAACGCCAAAATAGCGGCGCGCGGCCGCTTCAACGCCAAAAACACCTTCGTCAAATTCAGCAACATTCAGATAAACTTCAACGATACGGCGCTTGGACCAAACCGCTTCGACCAGCGGCGTCATCAGCGCCTCCATACCCTTGCGGGTAAAATTGCGACCGTGCCAAAGGAATACGTTTTTAACCGTTTGCTGTGAGATCGTTGAGGCGCCCGTATGCCCGCCAGCCGCGATAGCAACCTTGATCGCCTTTAGATCAAACCCCCAATGCTGGCAGAAATTCGCATCCTCTGCAGCCACAACTGATCGGGCCATGACAGGCGCAATTTCTTCAATTGAAACCCACTCGTGATCCACACCGCCAAGGCGACGGGATTCTTGGGACATGTAGATCGTGGTTGGTGGGTTCACGACCGCAAACAATAGGATAAGCGCGATGACCAAAACAAAACCCACGCAAAGCAAACGAAATCCCTGCCACAACAACCAGCGAAACGGGGTGCGTCGCGCTTTGCCCTTGGGGTTCGTTTTTGATTTTTTGGTCTTTACTGCCTTCGCCATGAGGCAGCTATAGCGCCCAAGGCTAAATCAGGAAAGCCTTGAGCGCATAAGAGGGCCAGTATTATTGGCCCCCTTGTTCCTGTGCCTTATTCGGCAGGAATTGCTGTTTCTTCAATTGTCAGTGGAGCAGCTAAATGCACCAACATTTCTTTTGGGCAAATCTGCAAGAAACTGGCTTGCTCAGTGTCCCAATGCTGAAGAATGTCCGTCGCTTTACGGCTGCCTGTTTCAGCAACGTGCTGCTCAAGCAAACCTTTCAGCTGCGCGACCCAATGTGGCACGGTTACTGCGCAAGTGACCAATGTTTCGTGGTTGATCAATGCAGGTGCTTCACCGTCCGGGTCGTACAAGTAGGCCATGCCGCCAGTCATACCCGCACCAAAGTTTGCACCAATCGATCCAATGATAACTGCAACGCCGCCAGTTGTGTATTCGCAACCGTTTGAACCACAGCCCTCAACAACAACCTTTGCACCAGAGTTACGTACCGCGAAACGTTCGCCTGCACGGCCAGCTGCAAACAGATATCCATCCGTTGCACCATACAAAACGGTGTTCCCGATGATAGTATTGTCAGCCGCAACAATTGGAGTGGACATCGGTGGACGCACAACAATCATGCCACCTGATAGACCTTTGCCAACATAGTCGTTCGCGTCTCCAGATACTTCAAGCTTCAAACCAGGTGCTGCAAAGGCACCCAAAGATTGGCCTGCAGAACCCTGCAATTTTATTGTCAGGTGATCAGACTGTAGCGAATTGCGCATACCGAACTGTTTGACGATGTGGCTAGAAGTCCGCGTCCCAACCGAGCGGTGCGTGTTTTGCACCGCATAGCTAAGCTGCATCTTTTCACCATCTTCCAAAAAGCGTGCAGCGTCGCGCACGATTTCAGCATCCAGCGTATCCGGCACAGGATTACGGTCTTTGTTGCGGTCGTACTTGATGTTCGCCGCACCATCGACAGTGATCAACAGTGGGTTCAGGTCCAAGTCATCAAGGTGGGCTGAGCCACGTGAAACCTGCGCCAACAGATCAGCACGACCAATCACGTCATCCATGCTGCGTGCGCCAAGGGACGCCAACAACTCACGCACTTCTTGTGCGTAGAATGTGATCAGGTTTACGACTTTGTTTGCGTTACCTGTGAATTTGTCACGCAATGCTTCGTCCTGTGTACATACACCAACTGGGCATGTGTTGGACTGGCACTGACGTACCATGATACAGCCCATCGCGATCAATGCAGCAGTACCGATACCGTATTCTTCGGCACCCAGCATCGCAGCCATCACAACGTCACGACCAGTGCGCAAACCACCGTCGGTACGCAATGTAACGCGTTCACGAAGGTTGTTCATGGACAACACTTGGTGTGCCTCAGTCAGCCCCATTTCCCATGGTAGACCCGCATATTTGATCGAAGTCGCAGGGGATGCACCCGTGCCACCATTGTGACCAGAAATCAAAATCACGTCAGCTTTCGCCTTCGCAACACCTGCCGCAATCGTACCAACACCTGAGGACGCAACCAATTTTACAGTCACTTTACAGCGTGGGTTGATCTGTTTCAGATCGTAAATCAACTGGGCCAAATCCTCGATAGAATAGATATCGTGGTGCGGCGGAGGTGAGATCAATGTTACACCCTTGGTCGAGTGACGCAGGCGTGCGATCAGGTCGGTGACTTTCATCCCCGGCAACTGCCCGCCTTCACCCGGTTTTGCACCTTGGGCCACTTTGATTTCCAGCTCTTCACATTGGTTCAGATATTCAGCCGTCACACCAAAACGACCCGACGCCACCTGCTTGATCTTTGCAGATGGGTTGTCGCCATTTGGCTCGGGCACAAAGTGCGCTGGATCTTCGCCGCCCTCACCGGAATCTGATTTCGCACCGATACGGTTCATCGCAACGTTCAATGTCTTGTGTGCTTCTGGTGACAGAGCGCCCAAAGACATCCCCGGTGTTACGAAACGCTTGCGGATGGATGTGATGCTTTCGACTTCTTCCAACGGGATCGCTGTGCCCAATGGTTTGAAATCTAGCAGGTCACGCAGGTGAATTGGCGGGTTGCTTTGCATCTTGGCAGAGTACTGCTTCCACATCTCGAAAGACGCCTTGTTACAGGCGGTCTGCATCATGTGCATCGAGGTTGCTTCCCACGCATGGGTCTCACCTGATTTACGTGATTTGTAGAAACCACCGATTGGCAACACGTTGCCACCCAACCAACCTTTAGCGTGCACTTCTTCAGATTTGCGCTGAATACCGGAAACACCGATACCAGAAATACGTGATGTCATGCCTGGGAAAAACTCAGCGCACATCGCGCGGGATAGGCCAACAGCCTCAAAGTTTAGACCGCCGCGATAAGAGGACATCACAGAAATCCCCATCTTCGCCATGATCTTCAAAAGACCTTGGTCGATGGCGTTGCGGTAACGCTTAACCGCTTCAGTCAATGTGCAATCCAACAGACCGCGCTCGATGCGCTCAGCCAATGAATCTTCGGCCAAATACGCGTTCACAACAGTTGCACCGCAACCGATAAGAACCGCAAAGTAATGCGGATCGACACATTCCGCCGCACGGACGTTCAAAGAACAGAAGGTGCGCAGACCCTTGCGTGTCAGGTGACTGTGCACCGCTGATGTCGCAAGGATCATCGGCATCGCAACACGCTCTTCGCTGCTCTTCTCATCCGTTAGAACGATGTGGCCAGCACCAGAACGAACCGCGTCTTCAACCTCGGAACGGATACGCGCCAGGTTTGAGTTTAGCGTGCCTTCGCCTGCTTCAAAGGTACAGTCGATTGTCGCCAATTGCGCGTTGAACTGAGCAGTCAATTCATCCCACTGCGCATTGCCAACGAACGGGCTGTCGAGCGTTAGGATTTCAGTTTGCGCACTGCTTTCATCAAGCACGTTCTTGAGGTTACCAAAACGTGTCTTCAAGCTCATGACGCGGAATTCGCGCAAGCTATCAATCGGAGGGTTGGTAACCTGCGAGAAATTCTGACGGAAGAAGTGGCTTAGCGGACGGTACATGTTCGACAAAACAGCCGACGGCGTATCATCACCCATGGATGCCAAAGTCTCTTTGCCATCCTCAGCCATTGGGGCAAGGATCTGCTCCAGCTCTTCGATGGTGTAGCCAGCCGCGATTTGACGACGGCGCAATTCTTCGCCAGTAAACAACGGCTTCTCTTCGACTTGTGACAGTTCAACGTCCAAATCTTTGATCTTGCCAACCCACTCACCGAACGGACGGGCCGCTGCCATCTCGTCTTTGATTTCTGTGTCGTGGTACAGCTTGCCCTCTTTCATATCGACAGCAAGAAGTTGTCCCGGGCCAAGCGCGCCTTTTTCTTTAACGCGCGCCTCATCAAGTGGAACCATACCTGTTTCAGAACCCGCGATCACTAGGCCATCATTGGTCACGACATAACGCATTGGGCGCAGGCCATTGCGATCAAGACCCGCACAAACCCAGCGACCATCGGTCATAGCCAACGCAGCAGGGCCATCCCATGGCTCCATCACAGAGTTGCAATAGGAATACATATCGCGCCACGCTTGGGGCAGTTCAATCGCCTGCTTGGACCAGCTTTCTGGAACCAGCATTGTTTTCGCCATCGGCGCATTACGACCGGCACGGACCAAAACCTCAAACACAGAATCCAGCGCAGCAGAGTCTGAGGAACCAGATGCAACGATTGGTTTGATGTCTTCAGCCATGTCACCGAACACGTCAGAGGCCATGCGAATTTCGTGGCTCTTCATCCAGTTGATGTTGCCCTTGAGCGTGTTGATTTCACCGTTGTGAGCCAACATGCGGAATGGCTGTGCCAACCACCATTGTGGGAACGTGTTTGTGGAATAACGCTGGTGATAAATCGCAAATGCAGATTCAAAACGTTCATCCATCAGGTCTGGGTAGAACTCAGCAACCTGTTCGGCCAACATCATGCCTTTGTAGATAATAGAGCGGCAAGATAGCGACGCGATGTACAGCTCACCGATGCCAGCAGCAGTCGCTGCTTTTTCGATGCGACGGCGGATCACATAAAGTTCACGCTCGAATGTATCTTCATCCACGCCTCTAGAGTTTGAGATTAAAATCTGCTCAATCTCAGGGCGGGTTGCATTTGCTTTTTCGCCCAAGCACTCAACTGCAACCGGCACGTGGCGCCAGCCGTAGATATAGTAACCCATGCGTAGAACTTCGGTTTCAACAATTGTACGGCAGGTCTCTTGAGCCGCAAAATTTGTACGCGGCAAGAACACCTGACCAACAGCGATCATCTGATCTTTGTTTGGTTTATGACCTGTGCGTTCGATTTGGTCGTAGAAAAAGGGAACAGGGATTTGAACGTGGATACCCGCACCATCACCAGTTTTGCCATCCGCATCAACAGCACCACGGTGCCAGATTGCTTTCAGCGCGGCGATGCCGTTTTCAACCACTGAACGTGTAGGTTTCCCATCAATCGAAACAACCAAGCCAACACCGCAAGAAGAGTGCTCTTCTTCTTCGGAGTACAGACCGTTTTCGGCCATGAACGTGCGCTTTTCTTCCTCGGCGCGAACCCATTCTGCATCATATTTGGTCATATCGTGTCTCCTTCACTTGGCGCGAACAACGCCATTGTCTCTGTGGTGGTCATCTTGCGATGATCCCCTGCCAACGCGTACCCGTCAGGGGCAGCATCAGCGAAAAATTCCAATTTCAACGGGGCGTCGCCCGCATTCTCGAATAGGCCAGCTGACAAGTTGCGCACGCCGTCACCGGTGGTGGCGTACCAAAGTGTCGAACCGCAAACTTCGCAGAAACCACGTTCTGCCCAATCCGAAGATTGGTAAGATTTGGCTGGACCCTCAACTGCGATGTCTGTTGCCGGAAGCGACATGAACATCGAGCTGGTGTGACGACGGCACATATCGCAATGACACGCACGTACGATTGGTTTGGTTACAGTTGCTTTAACTGTCACCGCGCCGCACATGCATTGGCCATCCAATATTTTGCTGTCTTGCGTCACTTGGGTCTGCACCTCTGACCTTAACTGTTTCAACGTCTGTCGGTGGCACCGACAAAAAACCTACGCAATACCGACGTTATACCGACGTCGATTTTGCCGTGTTTATTCTGCAGCAACCTGCGCTGGTGCAGCCAAATCAGCCAAGATTGCTTGCGCGCAATCACGGCCATCTTTGATCGCCCAAACCACAAGAGACGCACCTCGAACGATGTCACCAACAGCGTAAACGCCGTCCATACCCGTCTTACCGGTTGAGTAGTCAGTTAGGATTGTACCCCAACGGCTTACAGGTAGATCTGGTTCGTTCCAAAGCGTTGGCAAGGCCTCAGGTGAGAAACCCAGCGCCATGATCACGATGTCTGCATCTTCAACATAATCCGCACCATCGATCACTTCTGGCGCTTGGCGGCCACTGACATCAGGCGCACCTAGGCGCATCTTTTGGACCATTACGCCGCTGACGTTATCGCCGGACACGACAAACCCTTTCGGCGCAGATAGCCATTCAAACACCACGCCTTCTTCTTCCGCGTTCTCAACTTCGCGCTGTGAGCCGGGCATATTTGCGCGGTCACGGCGGTACAAGCATTTCACCGATGTCGCGCCCTGACGAATAGATGTACGCACACAATCCATCGCAGTATCACCGCCACCAATAACAACAACGCGCTTGCCTTCAGCGTTCAACGCACCGCTGTCAAACTCAGGCACTGCATCACCAAAGCTTTTACGATTGCTGGCCGTTAGGAAGTCGATCGCACGCACAACACCGTTCGCTTCAGACCCTTCGGCCTGCAGGTCGCGGCTTTTGTAAACACCCGTTGCGATGATCACAGCGTCATGTTTTGCACGGATATCAGCAAAGCTGATGTCTTCGCCTACGGTTGTGTTCAATTCGAACTTAACACCACCCAGTTCAAGCTGTTCATTGCGGCGCACCACAATGTCTTTTTCCAGCTTGAAGCCTGGAATGCCGTAAGTCAGCAAACCGCCAGCACGGTCATAGCGGTCATAAACCGTGACCTGCAAACCCGCGCGGCGCAAAACATCAGCTGCAGCCAAGCCACCAGGACCAGCACCGATGATTCCCACGCTTTCAGCGCGCTCAACCTTAGGAGAGATCGGAAGAACCCACCCCTTATCCCATGCAGTGTCTGTAATATATTTCTCAACCGCACCGATGGTGACAGTGCCGTGACCTGAACCCTCGATCACGCAGTTGCCTTCGCACAGGCGGTCCTGTGGGCAGATGCGTCCGCAGATTTCTGGGAATGTGTTTGTGGCTTGGGAAACCTCGTAGGCTTCTTGCAAGCGGCCCTCAGCTGTTAGGCGTAGCCAGTCAGGGATGTTGTTGTGCAAAGGGCAGTGCGTTTGGCAATATGGCACACCGCATTGGCTGCAGCGGCTGGATTGCTCTTTGGCTTTGGCTTTAGCGAACTCTGCATAGATCTCATCGAAATCTTCACGTCGTACATCTGCTTCACGCTTTTGTGGCATGTCGCGTTCGATGTTTATGAACTTCAGCATCGGTTGTTTGGCCATGGTACCCTCGGTCACAGAATCTTGAAAACCCTGCTTAAATTACATTTTAATTTGGATAAAGACAGCAGTACTGACCTATATGTGTAATAATTTGGAGAATTATAGTTTTTCACCCTCATTTGTGGAAGTTAAATGGCCGATTCGGCCCTTAAATTCACTTTCCCTTTATTTTGCTGATCCTGTAACAGCGTGGGAAATATTAAGGCGCACCGTATATGTCATTGTTTCATCTTTTCATTTTGGCCGTAATTCAAGGTCTGACAGAATTCCTACCCGTCAGCTCTTCGGGGCACCTTATTCTCCTGCCATCGCTGACGGGTGCAGCAGATCAAGGATTGGCAATCGATGTCGCCGTTCATGTTGGCACCTTGTTCGCCGTGGTCATGTATTTCTGGACCGATGTGCGCACTGCACTAATTGGGTGCACACGATTGGTACGAGGGCGCGTAGATACAGACGGCGCACGCCTTGCTCTTTATCTTGCGGTTGCAACAATCCCAGTCGTGATTGCGGGCCTCATCTTTAAAATCACAGGTCTAAACGATCTACTGCGTAGCGCGTCCGTGATCGGCTGGACCATGCTTGTCTTCGGTATTGTACTGTACTGGGCCGATAGAACTGGCGCTCACACAAAAATAGATCGCGATTGGTCAATGAAAGACGCAATCATAATGGGATTGGCGCAAGTCCTGGCACTTGTCCCCGGAACATCCCGTTCTGGGATCACAATCACTGCAGCGCGTAAGTTGGGGTATGCCCGCGAAGACGGCGCAAAGTTGGCGATGCTTATGTCCATCCCAACGATCATTGCTTCTGGAGTATTACTCAGCGCTGATGTCGTCGATCAAGCCAACTGGGCACTCGCCCGCGATGCTGGGATTGCCGCAGCATTCGCATTCATCGCAGCCATGGTTTCACTGGCACTGATGATGCGCCTTTTGCGCAGCATCAGTTTCACACCATACGTGATCTATCGTGTTATCTTAGGGATCGGCTTGATCCTTTGGGCCAGCTCCTAAATCAGATTAGGCCCGAAGGTTTTTAGCGCTTTCTTTGATCGCGTCATACTGCCCTGTTGGACGGAAGCGCCACAGGTAGTCTGGCAAAATAGCCCCCATCGCTGCTGGCTCGATTCCCAAATCGGCAAATCCTTTTGCGTCATCTGCAACAACGTTATCGATCGCTAGGTTTTTGACCTGATCACGTGTGACCAACACGGGTGCAATCCCGAAGGTTAGCTTGCCGCCCATCTCAAAGAAGAACGCCATGATACGTGCCGCAAAGAACGGCATGTTTAGAACCAAACGACGACGGCGAATGATCCCCAGCATAGTACCCATCAAATCGCGCAGGCTTGCCACATCTGGGCCGCCCAATTCGTACACGCCAGCAGCCACATCTGTGGTCACAGCCAATTCAGCAGCCTTAGCTACATCATCAACGTGAACTGGTTGGAATTTCGTTTCTGCACCGACCAATGGCAAAACAGGTCCCATGCGGGTCATGCCGGCAAAACGGTTAAAGAATTCATCCTCAGTCCCGAACACAACGGACGGGCGCAGGATAATAGCATCGGGCATGTGTGCCAGAACGCCAGCTTCGCCCTGAGCCTTGGTTTGGGAATAATCGCTTTCAGAATTAGCATCCGCGCCGATCGCAGAGATGTGAACCATCTTCTCGATACCTTGCTCTGCGGCCAATCGTGCAACACGTGTCGCGCCGTCTGCCTGAACCGCTTCAAAGGTGTTCTTACCATTGCGGGCCAAAATTCCCACGCAGTTGATTACCGCGTCCGCGCCCTGCATGACCTGAGCAACAGAAGCATCATCACGAATGTTGCACAGAACCGGTTCAACCTGACCAACGGTGCCATATGGCTTTACATACATCGCCTCATTCGGCCGACGCACCGCAACACGAACACGCCAGCCCGCTTTAGCCATGCGGCGCGTGATATAGCGACCTACAAAACCTGAACCGCCATAGATGGTTACCAATTTGGACATGGATATGCTCCTGCAAAGCTGCGTTAATTGGGGAGTGATGTACCGCCCAGCGCCCTTTGGAACAAGGTGGTATTTCGATGCAATGCGATGGATTAACGAATTGATTACAGATTATGGTTAATCTGACCTCAATTGCACTGTCAAACATGCGCCGAATCCGTTTGACACGTCACAAAGGCAAGCTTACATCCGCGTTCATCACACCTGTGCCCAGGTGGCGGAATGGTAGACGCGCTAGCTTCAGGTGCTAGTGTCCTTATGGACGTGGAGGTTCGAGTCCTCTTCTGG
>JAPKAB010000040.1 GCA_028825475.1 Ascidiaceihabitans sp.
GCTGCACCAGCTGTTGCACGTTTATCTTTAGCCGCTTTTTGGCGATATTCCGCAATCTCACGTGCTTGCGCATCAGTTTCGGTCACGTTCAAAACATCACCAGCGGATGGCGTACCGTTCAGGCCCAAGACCTCAACAGGCATAGATGGGCCAGCTTCTTTGATGCGTTCACCTTTGTCGTTGATCAGCGCACGGACCTTACCGTACTTCTCACCCACAACAAAAATATCACCAGTACGCAACGTACCCGCTTGGATAAGAACCGTGGCAACTGGGCCGCGACCTACATCAAGCTTCGCTTCGATCACAGCACCTTGGGCGGCGCGATCTGGGTTGGCTTTCAGTTCCAATATCTCTGACTGCAACGCGATAGCTTCAAGAAGCTTATCAAGACCCTGTCCCGTTTGAGCAGAAACTTCAACGTCCTGAACATCACCAGACATCGCTTCCACGATAACTTCGTGCTGTAGCAAATCGGTGCGCACTTTTTGCGGGTTAGCTTCGTGCTTGTCGATTTTGTTGATCGCAACAATCATCGGAACGTTTGCCGCTTTAGCGTGAGCAATCGCTTCGATTGTTTGTGGCATTACGGCGTCATCCGCCGCGACAACCAGAACAACAATGTCGGTAACCTGTGCACCACGAGAACGCATAGACGTAAACGCCGCGTGACCCGGTGTGTCGAGGAACGTCAACAATGTGCCGCCTTCAGTTTTGACCTGATAGGCACCGATGTGCTGCGTGATGCCGCCGGCTTCGCCAGAAACAACTTTTGCACCGCGAAGTGCGTCCAACAATGATGTCTTACCGTGGTCAACGTGGCCCATGATCGTAACGACCGGTGCACGTGATTTCAGGCTCGCTACGTCGTCTTCAACCACATTGATCACGTCTTCGACGTCCGCGTCAGAAACGCGGTTCACTGTGTGGCCAAATTCTTCGATGATCAGCTCGGCTGTATCAGCGTCGATGGTTTCGTTTTGTGTAACCATCATGCCCATTGTCATAAGTGATTTTACAACGTCACCAACACGCTCAGTCATACGCGCAGCCAACTCAGAAACCACGATGGCCTCTGGCAGGTTAACAGTACGCAATACCTTTTCGCGCTCGACCGTGCCACCCATCGCTTTTTGACGCGCACGCTCTTGCTTGCGCTTCATGGAAGCCATGGAGCGATGGCGACCAGCGCCGCCAGTCAATGCTTGGTTCAGTGTTAGCTTACCGCCGCGGCGACCATCGTCGCGGGCTGTCTTTGGGCGTGCCTGAGCTTCACGCTCGTTTTTGCGCGGTGTAGCGGCTGGCAGCGGGCCACCGCGATTTGGCGCAGCACGAGCAACAGCAGGCGCAGCAGCTGTTTTCACAGCAGGTGCCGCAGCAGCCTGGGCCGCAGCCTCAGCTTCTTTCGCTTTGCGAGCTTCCTCTTCAGCTTTCGCTTTCAAGCTTTCGGCGCGTGCTTTTTCTTCTGCCTCTTTGGCATCGATCTCAGCACGACGACGCTCACGCTCTTCAGCGCGAGCTTTGTCTTCAGCTTCGCGTGCGGCTTGATCTTCAACTTCACGTGCCTTGGCAGCTTGAACCGCTTTCAGGCGACGCTCCATCTGCGCATCAGTAATGCCTGCAGGGCGTTTAGAAGGAGAGCTCACACCAAGTGGTGCAACTGCACCAGCTTTGTTTGCGGCTCCTGGCTTGGGAACCACAACGCGCTTGCGCTTTGTCTCAACGACCACGTTCTTAGTACGTCCGTGGCTGAAACTTTGTTTCACATTCCCTGGACGTGCGCCGCTCAGACCTAATGTCTTCTTACCGTCAGTATCGCTCATAAAGCTCGTCTATCCTTTCAGATCAACAGGGTCTTCGACCTTGTCATCTATACTTGCGCGTCGAACGCCCCGTAACCGTTGGGCTTCCTCTACAACACGTTTGGTCAGTCCACCAGAGGCGAGCGCCCCATGGATCACGATTTGACGACCAAACGCCAAACCTAATTCTTCCGACGTAAGCCAGCCAATGTAACTGCCATAGTGCGGTGTACTTAATTTCGACTTGCCTCGACCAGACCCATCGACGGCCTGAAACAAGACTTGTGCTTCTTCCGATTGAAGCCACGACTTGGTCTTTTCATACCCAGCCACAGCTGAACCGGCCTTGCGCGACATTGCAATCAAATCGACCACTTTGCGCGCCAATTGCTTTTCGACCTCGTCTACCAAGTCTTCAGGTATAGTAACCTGTTGTTTGGCACCCCGTGAAAACAATTTTTTACTAACAGCCATTTCTAGCGCATCACGATCCGCCGCAACGTATACACCACGTCCCGGCAATTTACCCGAAATGTCCGGGTAAATCACATCTTCAGGACCCACGACGAAGCGGATCAACCCAAACTTAGGTTGCACTTCACCCGTGACAATGCACTTGCGATCTGGACCGTCTTCCCGGTCCTTTGTGACGCCACCGCGACCCATCAGGAAACTCCGAAGCCTACGATCAGGCCTCGGATCCCTCCGCGTCGGCTGCTTCGTCTTCTTCTGCTATTTCTTCTTCCAAATCCGCAATATCAACCCAGCCTAATGAAACGCGAGCTGTCATAATCATGTTCTGAGCCTCTTCAAGCTCGATACCAAATGGTTCTAGAACACCGTCATCTTTGATGCGTTCGCCATTGTCTGTCGTCCAGCCACCGGCCAGCTCCCAGTCAGCACATGTTGCAAAGTCTTCCAATGTTTTCACATCATCTTTTGCCAAAGCTTCTAGCATCTGTGGAGTCAGACCCTCGAATGCGATCAAGCTGTCTTCGACACCCAGCGCGCGTGCGGCATCAAGTGCCGCTTTGTTTTGCGCTTCTAGTACATCGCGGGCACGTGCCTGCAATTCGCCGGCAGTCGCTTCATCGACACCGTCAATGACCAACAGCTCTTCTGCCTCAACGTAAGCAACCTCTTCAAGGTTCGTGAACCCTTCAGCCACCAATAGTTGTGCAAAGAATTCGTCCAGATCCAAGTTGTCCATAAACAATTTGGTGCGTGCTTCGAACTCTTTCTGGCGACGTGCGGATTCATCAGCTTCGGTCATGATGTCGATATCAAGACCAGTAAGCTGTGCTGCCAAACGTACGTTTTGACCACGACGACCAATTGCCAACGAAAGCTGCTCTTCTGGAACAACAACTTCAATCTTGCCTGCTTCTTCATCCAAAACAACTTTGGAAACTTCAGCTGGCTGTAATGCGTTCACAAGGAAAGTTGGTTGGTCGTCATTCCATGGGATGATGTCGATCTTCTCACCCTGCAGTTCGTTAACAACTGCCTGAACGCGTGAACCACGCATACCAACACATGCACCTACTGGGTCGATAGAACCGTCATGTGAGATCACAGCGATTTTCGCGCGGGAACCTGGATCACGTGCAACAGCTTTAATCTCGATGATGCCATCATAGATTTCTGGAACTTCCATCTTGAACAGCTCAGCCATGAATTCTGGCGCTGTACGAGATAAAAAGATTTGCGGGCCACGTTGCTCGCGACGCACGTCTTTGATGTAAACGCGGATACGGTCGTTCGGGCGATAAGATTCGCGGCCAATTTTTTCGTTGCGGCGCAAGATTGCTTCGCCAGCACCCACATCAACAATAACGTTGCCGTACTCTTCGCGCTTGACCAAACCGTTGACGATTGAGCCAACGCGATCCTTGAATTCTTCGAACTGCCGATCACGCTCAGCTTCGCGGATTTTTTGCAAGATGACCTGTTTCGCAGATTGCGCCGCGATACGGCCCATTTCTACAGGGGGTACTTCTTCGATCAATTGCTGACCAACTTCTGGATCGGCCATGTATTGTTTGGCTTGCTCAACAGTGAACTCAGCTTGGTAGTTCTCTAGCTCTTCTTCAGCAACAACTGTGCGCACGCGCGTAAATGTGGCTTTGCCATTTTTACGGTCGATGGAAACACGGATATCCATTTCTGCGCCGTACCGAGATTTAGCCGCGCGTGCGAGGGATTCTTCCATCGCTTCGATAACCAACCCAGGGTCGATCATCTTTTCACGTGCGACCGCTTCAGCGGTTTGCAACAACTCTAGCTGGTTTGCAGAAGTAATAGCCATCAGTCTTCTCCCTCATCGGACGCTTCGGTCTCGATCTCATCAAACGTGTCTTCGTTTAGTGCGTTTTCGTTCAAAATACCTGCCGCTTTTCGCTGGCGCAGCATTTCAGCAATTAGTTCATCGGTCAGCACCAATTTGGCATCGCTTAGCCAATCAAACTGCAAACCAATCGTGCCTTCTTCAACGTTGATCAAAACATCGTTGCCATCAATTCCTGCCAATTGCCCCTTAAAGCGGCGGCGGCCATCGATCAGCTCAGTCGTTTCAATTTTAGCCTCATATCCCTCAAAGTTTTCGAAATCTTTAAGACGGGTTAAAGGCCGATCAATTCCGGGGCTGGACACTTCCAGCGCATATTCATCAACAATCGGGTCTTCTACATCTAAAGTTGCGCCAACAGCCGTCGAGATTTTGGCGCAGTCATCCACTTCAATCCCGCCCTCAGGCTTATCAGCCATGATTTGCAAGATGGTGTTCTTGCCAGACATCAGGCGCACACGCACCAATTCATAACCAAGATCTTCAATCACAGGAGTGATGATCTCAGCCATACGGCGGTCAATGGCAGCTTTGGCGATTAGGTCGTTGGTCATATTATCCATCTAACGATTAAGCACAAAAAAACGGGCGCGCGGCCCGTTGACTTATCCGGTGGAGCGTTGGGTTTGGACCCCAACACGCCGCTATTAATAGCCATATACGCAGGTTAAACTGAGTCTACAACCCCTGTTCGGGGTTAGGCCATCCACCAGCGCGTTGCCATGCGGGTATTGTCGAGCGGCCAAAACTGCCCAATCGCCTTTGGCTGTGCGATTGAATGCCGTGCAATCTGCTGAACATAACGAGGGCTGGGTAATAATTGAAAGTCTATTGGATCAGAATACGGATCAAGGACCGAAATATCTGCAACGTCAACCAAACCGGTTCGCAACGCCTCTGCGCGAACTTCGTCTGCAGAAATTGAAACCAATTCGATCTCATCAAACCAGCCTGCTGACATATTTTTGCGATGTTTTGATACGCGTGTTCCAATGAATTGCTGGCCCACTTGGAACTTATAAACACGATATAGACCTGTACCAATTCCAGCTGCCTGTCGTGATGGCTGCGCAGGCATCACCGCAAACTCCGGATCCGCAAGTAAATACGGAAAGCTTTGATTGGCTTCAGTCAACGTTACAACAACTTGATCGGACCGTCTAATAGCGGCCCCTTGAACACCGAGGCGTGAGTGCCGTTCAAACAAAGAAACCAAATCATCAGCATGCAACGCAATATTGTCATGAAACATCACTGAGGGTTGGATCAAAAACGACCAGGTTTTACCAGCATCATTGGTTTCCCAAGATTTCGCAATATCGCCTCGCAAGGTTCCATCGCCTGCGATCTCAGTCAGGGTTTCAAAAACTGCGCCGCGCGCCGCCTGCATGAATGCACCATCAACTGCGCCCCAATGATCGCTGCGCGTTGCGCCAGATAAGGCCGCGCGCAAACGACCGCCACGGCGCGGTGCAGTTTGTGCGGATACACCCGTCGCCGCCAGCAATGCAGCCGCAGCACCAGATGTGAAAAGAACTCGGCGATCGATGTGGTTCATGATGCTGCAATCCTATCCATAGCGCACACCAACCCAGCCGTAATTCCGGGTTCCGAAAGCGTATGCCCCGCATAAGGAATCATATTTAAATCACAAGCTGGCCAAACTTTTGCAATGGTGTAGGCTGCTTGTGGTGGGCAAATCATATCATAACGTCCCTGAACAATAACACCGGGAATATGTGCTATGCGGTCCATATTTGCCAAAATTTCACCATCAGTTTCCAAGAAACCTGCATTAACGAAATAATGATTTTCAAGGCGCGCAAAAGCGCGTGCATATTCACCTGGGGATTCACCCACACTACCGTTTGAATTGATTGAGGCCAGCGCATTCTCCCATGAGGACCACGCTTTTGCATATTTCAATTCAGTCTGCATATCCCCGCAAAATAAACGTTTCGCATACGCAGCGATTAAATCGTCTTGTTCATCTACTGGAATCAGACCTGCAAATCGGTCCCAAACTTCCGGCCAGAATTTCCCAGCACCACCGCCATAGAACCAATCAAGCTCTGCTTGGGTCATCAGAAAAACACCGCGAAGGACCAAATGCGTCGTGCGGTCGGGATAGGATTGAGCGTAAATCAAC
Organism: Ascidiaceihabitans sp.; assembly: GCA_028825475.1. GTDB lineage: Bacteria > Pseudomonadota > Alphaproteobacteria > Rhodobacterales > Rhodobacteraceae > Ascidiaceihabitans. The sequence continues at coordinate 6,299 of JAPKAB010000040.1, forward strand.
GACAGTGTCGCGCCCCAACTGCCGCCAAAAACAATCCACGAATCAATACCCAGCGAAGCACGGATCGCTTCGATGTCATCAACCAAATGCCATGTTGTGTTGTTTTCGACCGAAGCGTGCGGGCGTGAACGACCACAGCCGCGCTGATCGAACAGGATGATATGGTAAATGTCTGGATCAAAATAACGACGCATAGCTGGGCTACATCCACCGCCCGGGCCACCATGCAACACCACAACTGGGACACCTTTTGGGTTCCCACATTGCTCAACATAGATGCGATGACCCTGCCCAACATCCATCATCCGCTGATCGAAAGGGTCGATCGGCGGGTACAGATATTGCACTGCGCGCTTTTGGTCCGTGTGTTTGTCCATTACAGCCCTATATAATCTAGGAACGCTAAGAAAACAGATGGAGAGCAAAATGCAAGCGCCTCAAACGACAGTAGACCCATTAGAAGTCGCCAAATTTGAAGCGATGGCCACAGAATGGTGGGACCCCAACGGGAAATTCAAACCATTGCACATGCTAAACCCTTGCCGTCTTGATTATATCACGAGCCAAATTGCCGGTGAGTTTGATCGCGATCTATCAACATCTGACGCCTTTAAGGGGCTGCGCATTCTAGATATCGGTTGTGGCGGCGGTTTACTGTCTGAGCCGATGGCACGTCTTGGGGCAGAAATAATTGGCGTTGATGCAGCTGCAAGAAATATTCCTGTTGCGACAGCACATGCTGAAAAATCTGGGCTAAATATCGATTACCGCCACACAACCGCCGAAGCGATGGCCGCAGATGGCGAGCGATTCGATATCATTATGAACATGGAAGTTGTTGAGCACGTCGCCAATCCACTGACCTATCTGACAGCTTGCCAAGAATTGCTAAAGCCTGGTGGGTTGCACATTTGCTCAACGATTAACCGTAATCCGAAATCCTACATGTTTGCGATTATTGGGGCGGAGCATGTTATGCGCTGGCTTCCTAAAGGGACCCACGAGTGGAGCAAATTCATCACGCCAGATGAGCTGTTTGGATTGCTAGAAAAATCAGGCATGACCCCAGTGGATCGCCAAGGTTTTGTGTTCAATCCACTGACATGGGGATGGCGTTTATCTGACCGTGATTTGAGCGTGAACTACGTCACTGCCAGCACGAAAACAGTCTAAAGCTGCTTTCGCAATTCGCGCAGAATGGGCAGGACGGCGCGCACGCCTTCCTCGCCCAGTTGTTTGATCACATTATCAACAATCGGTGCAATTGCATTTAATGCCTCATCACGCGCTTGGCGCCCTGCGGGGCTTATCGCAACCATCTTGCGGCGCGCGTCGTCCCAATCTGGCCGAATGTGGATGTATCCTGCCCACTCCAGCTTACCCAACGTATTGGTAATTGCACCGCGCGTAACATTAAATGTTTCAGCCAACTGCGCAGGACTACGTTCCCCCTCGCGCCAAGCCAGATGGTTTAGGATTGAAAAGTGTGAAATTTCCATCCCTTTAGGCAACACACTTGTGAGACGGTAACGAACTTTTTGATCCGCCGCTAAAATCTCACTGAAGAGTGAGATCGCGAGTGCATTTTTATCCGTGCTCATGTCTTAAGACTTTAACTAAGGGGCCAAGAACGGTCTAGCGTTCAATAATGACGGCACTTTTTGCCGCGCTTTGGTTACATTAACCATTTCAATATCAAATGCATAAACGCCAGCATCGACACCTGCGTCAAGGACAACCTCGCCCCATGGATCAACAACAAGGGAATGCCCATAAGTTGACCGCGCTTTGGACCCTATCGTTGGATGAGTACCCGTTTGCGCAGCAGCAATTACATAACATCCCGTTTCAATTGCACGCGCTCGCAACAAACTGTGCCAATGAGCTGCACCAGTGACCGGTGAAAACGCAGATGGATATAGCAAAATTTGCGCACCCGCCTGCGCCAGCGCATTCGCAAGCAAAGGGAAACGCAGGTCATAGCAAATTGCCATTCCAACCTTGCCCAGCGCAGTATCTGCAACAACTGCTCTGTCACCAGGCCGGTAACCTGCAGATTCACGATAGGTTTCGGTTTCAGAAATCTGAACGTCGAACATATGAATCTTGTCGTATTGCCCGACAATATGACCCGACGGGTTAATCAAAAATGAGCGGTTAGAAAAACGCCCATCTGGATCATCAGTCTTAATTGCCAATGAGCCAATAGAAACTGAAATGTACAATTCACGTGCCAAACTGCACAGTTCTTTCAGTGTTTCATCATCGCCTTGATGGCGCAGCACATCATTTTGGCGCGCGCGGCTGGTCGAAACACAATTAGTCACTTCAGGCGTAAAGATAAATTCAGCACCTGTAGATGCTGCCTGCCGCACATATTTGATAATGTGCGACAGGTTTTCAGACGGATCGTCTGATGCATTCGTTTGTATAATTGCGGCGCGCATTATGCGGCCAACATGCCATCCAAATGACCAGCACGCTCCAGCGCAAACAATTCGTCACAGCCACCCACGTGGATATCCCCGATAAAGATCTGCGGAACAGTGCGGGCACCATCTGCACGTTTGATCATCGCAGGCTTTTCATCAGGGTTAGATAAAACGTCTGTTTCTTCGAACTGAACGCCTTTTTGATTCAACAGGCTTTTGGCACGGTGGCAAAAGCCGCACAAAGGAGAGGTGTAGATTTCAACCTTTTTCATAGATCAGGTCCTTCTATAATTTTCGCTACGCCCTGATTTAGGCATCTTTTGTGGCACGCGCCAGTGTTAGCACAGATACGTGATCTGCCCCGCCAGCATAGCACGCCGCTGTTGCTGCAGATAAGGTTGCACCTGTCGTCATAACATCATCAACCAATAGCACAGACCGCCCAATCATACGTCGCCTTCTATACGGATGTACCTTAATCACCCCCTGTAGGTACAAGAACCGCTCATCACGCCCCATACCTCCCAATGGTCGTGTTCGTTTTAATCGTTGAAGCGCATCAGGGCACCACGCTAACTCAAGCTGGCCCGCCACATCTTTCGCAAGAAGCGCTGACTGATTGTAACGTCGTTTCAGCAATCTAGTCCAATGCAATGGAACTGGGACTACCAGCATATTTGGCTTCAAAATATCACGTGCAACAGCCGCCATCCACATTGACGCCGGCCCAACGACATCATGCCGGTCGCCGTGCTTTAGCCCCAACACAATCCGACGTCCATTATCCTTGTACAACACTGCTGATCGTCCACTCACCCATGGGCGTTGCGTGCGTAAACAGTCATCGCAATGCAATTCACCATCGTCACTGTGTCCAATCAACGGAACCCCACAGCTATCGCAAATGGCACCACCAATAAACTGCGTGTCTCTCCAACACGGCCCACACAATCCAAAGTCACTGTCCACCAGATTCGAGCACGTGAGGCACCGCGGAGGATATATCACTGCAAGAGCTGTTTGAATTGTAGCGCTGAGCATTCTATCTACCCTTTATGACATCACCAAAACTTCTGACCGATTCCAAATCCTTGCTTCTGCAACGCGCCCGCGCGTCGTCTGATGGACTGTTCCTGCATGATCTAGCTACCGATGAGGTCCAAGATCGTATGAGCATGGTTAATAGGCCGTTTAATTCAGTTGCCGTTGTTAGTCCGTTTCCAAAATATTGGGCAAAAGCTTTGCCTCACGCTGTAACAGTGTCTGATGACGAAACCCTGCAGCTGAAAACATCCCAATACGATGTTGTCATCCATGCGTTGGGATTACATTGGGCCAACGATCCAGTTGGACAAATCATCCAGTGCCGCCGCGCTTTGCGCCCAGACGGTTTGTTCCTTGGGGCAACCTTTGGAGGCGAGACCTTGAACGAATTGCGCAGCTGTTTAGGACAAGCAGAAATCGAAGTGACCGGAGGGCTATCCCCACGCATCGCACCAATGGGTGAAATTCGCGACATGGGCGGACTGTTGCAACGCGCGGGATTGGCCCTTCCCGTAGCAGACAATCAAACAACCAATGTGATTTATCGAGACATCTGGCACCTTATGCGCGATCTGCGTGCCATGGGTGAAACCAACGCCCTAACCACACGCCTGCGCACCTCGACACGTCGAGCCGTGTTTGAACGTGCCAATGAATTGTACCAGAAAACATTTCCCGCTCCTCAAGGTGGCATTAATGCGACCTTTGACATTGTGTACCTCACAGGATGGTCGCCTGATGAAAGCCAACCCAAACCATTGCGACCTGGTTCAGCAAGTGCACGTCTCGCGGACGCCCTTAAAACAGAAGAAACGCCTCTGTCAGATTGACCTACGCTTAAAAGCGGCTATCTGAGATATAAGCACTTAGTTGAGAGAATATTATGTCCGACGCCAAAATTCCTACCCACGCAGAACAAGACCATCCAAAAGTTAAGAAACCTAAAGTTGGCATCTTGCTCTCAAATCTTGGGACGCCAGACAACTACGACTATTGGTCGATGCGCCGCTATTTGGGTGAATTTCTATCTGACCGCCGTGTCATTGATTACAGCCCCTGGCTTTGGCAGCCGCTTCTTCAACTCATCATCTTAACCAAACGCCCGTTTAGTTCCGGCGCCGCTTACAAATCTATTTGGAATGAAGAAGCAAACGAAAGCCCATTGCTAACCATTACAAAAGCACAAACCGCCAAGATCAAAACAGCAATGCAGGCCCGTTACGGTGATGACGTAATGGTTGATTTTTGCATGCGATATGGCAACCCATCAACAAAATCAAAAGTACGTGAAATGACAGAAGCAGGGTGCCAAAAAATCCTATTTTTCCCGCTGTACCCACAATACGCCGGCGCGACCTCTGCAACCGCCAACGACGAATTCTTCCGTGCTTTGCTAGAGGAAACGTGGCAGCCAACAGCCCGTACTGTTCAGCCGTATTTTGACGATCCAGTCTACATCGACGCGTTGGCACAATCGATTGAGAAGGCTTATGCGGGCCTAGAAAAACGTCCTGACCTTTTGATCTGTTCCTACCATGGCGTTCCAAAACGCTACCTGATGCAGGGCGATCCGTATCATTGCCACTGCCAAAAAACGACGCGCCTTTTGAAAGAGCGGTTGGGTTGGGGCGACACAGAAATCAAAACCACATTCCAGTCCAAGTTTGGGCCGGAGGAATGGTTGCAGCCTTACACTGTTAAAGAAGTTGCGCGTCTTGCCGAAGCTGGGACAAAAAACATTGCCGTTTGCGCACCAGCATTTTCAGCGGATTGCATCGAGACACTAGAAGAAATCAACGAAGAGATCTTCGAGAGCTTTGAGCATGCAGGCGGTAAAGACTTTACCTACATCCCTTGCCTGAATGATGACGATGCGCACATCAAGGCACTTGGAACAGTTATTGAAAGAAATCTGCAGGGTTGGTTGGACTAATCATCTCAATTTAGTCACTGGGCCCTTTCCATTTTATAGAAATCCATACCCTAGAACGAAAATAGGCGACGCTTAAAAGCGTCGCCTTTTAAAAATTTAGTGCTTCAGCTTACTTAGTTACAGCTGCTGCAACCAAAGCCAAAAGAATCAACGGCAAAAGAACGCCTGTTGAAGAAGAACCAGCTTCTTCGATGATTACTGGTGCTTCGATTGTTGGCTCAGCGTAAGAACCAGCGAAAGATGTTGTTGCTACGGCTGTCAAAGCAGCTGCGAGTACTAGTTTTTTCATGTTATTCTCCAGATTAGGCGTACGCAGAAATTACTGGGCACGCACCCAAGACTTACCTCGTGTCCCTGTGTAAACAATTATTTGGCGGGATTGCAAACCCACATTGTAGTAATCATCACGGGAATGGTCATTTTTTCGTCAAATTAGCAACACTTGAGTGCCAACTTGAGTTTTCGAGAACAATTCAGCGATATGCTCATTGTACAGACCAATACACCCATTCGACGATTTACGGCCAATCTTGCGCGTGTCATGGGTTCCATGAATGCGATAATATGTCCAGCTGAGATAAAGTGCGTGTGATCCCAAAGGGTTCTCTGGACCTGGACCAATGAATTTTGGCCATTCAGGATTACGTTTTAACATCGATGGTGTTGGACGCCAGCTTGGACCATCGACCTTGCGCGTGATTGTTGTGCGGCCACGGCGGGTCAATTCATCTGTCAGAGGAACACTAGATGGGTAAAGCTTATATTCGGTCTGGTCTTCGTTCCAAAAATGGACTGCGCGGCTATCGATATCGACAAGAATCGCGCCTTTCTTGGTGTTTTCAAAGTAAGGGCGCCAATCCAGTGTACGGAAACTAGAGATGTTGCGACGTACTGATTCCGTTTGATCACGTTCCGCGAAACCTGGTAAATCGTTTGTTTGTGCCAATGCTGGCGTGGCTAAAACGGCGGCAGATCCAGTTAGGAACGCACGACGTGTAGGAATTTCAAATAGCTTTTTGGACATTATTGTCTCTCCATCGCTTATACTCTTGCCTTAGGGCGGACATTATTGCGCGAAAGACGCAGTCGCAAATCAAACAACCGTTATTGTGCGGGCTCACGCCGATGTGCGTTTGAAATGCAACGCAACCCACGGTATGGCGAAAGTAACAGAAATTTCCGAGTGGAGCAAAAAATGGTCAGAATGATCGCAATTATGATGGTCGGGTTGATTTCACTTTCCGCCTGTACGCCAGCAGAGCCTCAATTGGGCCGTGACGGAAAACCAGCCACGAAGGTTTACAAAATTGGCCGCAATGCGACCGGTAAGCTTCAGTTCCGTATGCTTGACTCGGTAAACGCGCTGCGCGGCTCGAAGGGTGCTGCTCCTGTTGAGCTAAACCCACAGCTGAATGCCGCCGCAGCAACGCACTCACGCGATATGTCCATCCAAAACCGCCCTTGGCATTTTGGTTCAGACGGTTCATCTCCAATCGATCGCGTTCAACGCGTTGGCTACACTGGCCAGTTGGTTGGTGAAAATATCTCTGAATCTTATGAAACCGAATTGGAAACATTGGGTGCTTGGATTGAGCAACCAGACACACGCCGCACAATTCTAGCCGCCGATGCCAAAGATATGGGTTTCGCATGGCATCAAGAAGAAAACGGTAAAATTTGGTGGACCCTGATCATGGGCAACCCGTCAACATCTCCGTTGATTCCATCGGCCAATCCGTCAGCAAGCCGTTTGGTGCCCATTGTGATTTCAGAGGAAACAGCAACGACCGGTGAAGAAGTCGCCGAAATTGTCGCCGCTGCCGAGTAGTAAAACAGAAGCGTAGGGCCGCGATTTATGGATTGATCTTAATCGGTGTACCGTTTTGCACCATCGAATAGATCTCTTCGATTTCGCGGTTCGGCACTGCAATACATCCCCAAGTCCAATTGTTTCTACCCAACTTACGGCGATCTGATTCACCGTGAATGAAAATATCTCCACCAGGAGGTTTGCCCAGCACCGCAGCCTCCGACCGATCTTTAGCATTCGGATATGAAATCCCAATCGAAAGGTGGAATTTGCTGTTTGGGTTCCTACGATCGATGAAATAGTTGCCTTCGGGTGTTCTGCCATCACCCTCGTAAAACTTGTCACCAATTGGCGCAAAGCCAAGGTCAAAATTATACTCTTTTAGTACAGTATTTTTGTGAAAAAGGAACATTTTACGTTCCGATTTATGCACAATGATATAAGTAACCTTAGGACCACGATACGTTTTGAATTTGCTTTTTGGCGTACACGCACTGACGATCGCAATGGCGAATCCAGCCAAAATCAAAGTTCTACGCTTCATATAGTCCACTCGCATTACTTTTAGAGTATCCGGCTTCTAACATCACTGATGGCTTTCGGGATACTAAAAACAATGCGATCACCCGATAGTGAGCTTAGGTCCCTCAACCTTGGAATTTTCGCGCCGGAACGAACCAACCAATTCAACGTGCGAAGACCAACGGAACTGATCGACAGGTTGAACCCATTCCAAAACAAAACCGGCCTCAACCAACTGCGCGGCGTCGCGTGCAAAGGTGACTGGATTACAAGAAACATATGCAATCACGTTTACCTTTGAATTCACAAGTTCACGTACTTGTTCGACAGCCCCAGCACGTGGCGGGTCCAGAACAACAGCGTCAAATTTAGCCAATTCATCAGGCAACATCGGACGGCGGAACAAATCGCGAGCCTCAGATGTGACCGGTTTTAAGTCAAGTGCCATACGCCAACCCTGATCAAGCGCGGCGACCATCGCCTTATCGCCCTCAACAGCATGAACAGCCGATGTCTGTGCCAAAGGCAAAGTGAAAGTACCACTACCGGCGAACAGATCAGCAACACGTTTACTGCCCTTAACAATCTCGCCAACCAAAGCCTGCAAAGTCGCAGCGCCGTGTGCAGTTGCTTGCAAAAATCCACCCGCAGGCACGACAACTTTTGCGTTGCCAAATGCGTGGCGTGGAGGTGTACGCATTGCGATCGTTTCACCGTCCCATGTGAGACGGGCCAAACCACTGCGGTCACACAATTGCGCAAGTTCGGAGCGCAAAGGACCATCTAGTTCTTTACCGCCCGTGACTGATGCATCCAAGCCATCTTCAGACACAGTCAGCGCAACAGCTAATGCTGCTTTACGGCTGGTGCCGATTGTTGCCAATTCCTCAGCGATTGGGAATCCTGCCATGATCTTGGGATCAAGCAACTGGCAACCAGGTACTTCGATAATTGTGCCACTAGCGCGACCATGGAAACCAACCATCGCACCGCTTTTTGTACGCTTGGCTGCTACAGTTGCGCGCTGGCGTGATTTGGCGGGTGAAGTCAGTGTTGGGCGAATTTCAGGTGACAGATCATGCGCAGCAAAGGCGCGTTTCACAATTTCCGCTTTCCACGTCGCAACGAATTCATCACTCGCATGTTGCAACTGACAGCCACCACATGATTTGAAATGACGACAAGGCGCAGCAACACGATCCGAAGATGGCGTCTGAATACGCACATCTTTCAGCGCATCGCCCTCTTGCGTTGCGGTCACGATTTCACCGGGCAAAGTCATCGGCGCGAACAATGGTCCATCAGCGATACCATCGCCCTGATGGCCCAAACGGATAATTTTAAATTCTGTCATACGGTTCCCCTATCGCCAGTCGCACAAATACGAAAGGGTTATTGTGCAACCTGTGTTGATATGAACCCACCAGATTGCCGATCCCAATAGCGGGCATACAGACCCTGTTTAGCAAGCAACGTCTGGTGATCACCCACCTCGACGATGCGTCCCTTGTCCATCACAACAATGCGATCCATCTCTGTCAGTGTCGAAAGGCGGTGCGCAATTGCGAGCACAGTCTTGCCCTCCATCACACGCGCCAGCGCTGTTTGAATTGACGCTTCAACCTCACTATCAAGGGCACTGGTCGCTTCATCCAAGACAAGGATTGGCGCGTCCTTTAAAATAGCACGCGCCAATGCGATCCGTTGACGTTGGCCACCAGATAACTTTACACCACGCTCACCCAGATGAGCGTCATAGCCATCACGTTTCATATGATCCTGAAGTTCTTGAATGAACTCATGCGCTTCGGCTTTTTCAGCCGCAGCCATCACTTCAGCATCAGTTGCATCAGGTTTGCCATACAGAATGTTGTCACGGGCAGACCGATTGAACATCGCAGTTTCTTGCGTAACCATCCCAATATTGCGGCGCAAGCTTTCTTGCGTCACAGTTTTAGTATCCACGCCATCAATTTCAATTGTACCAGTTTCAGGATCATAAAGACGCAAGAGAAGTGAGACCAACGTCGACTTACCCGCCCCCGATGCACCAACAATGCCCAACTTTTCACCAGCACCAATCGTAAGGTCAACATCCATCAACCCACCCGTTTCACGGCCATAAGCAAAGCTAAGGTTGCTGAGTTTGATCTCGCCCTTCGGTACAGACAGCGCAGGCGCTTGATCCGCATCATCAACACGGTCTGGACGTGTTAGGGTCTTCATTCCGTTCTCGATCTCACCCACGTTGGAATAAATCGCCATCAGTGTGAAACTTACCCAGCCTGTCATCTGCGCGATACGGATAGCAATTGCACCCGCAGCCACAATATCACCCGACGACGCCTCACCGCGTTGCCACAGCAGGATAGTGCCACCCAACAATAGAACCGGCAGCAATCCAGCCAAAGCCATCAATCCAAACCGGAAAGTCGCAGACAGATATCCAAATCTTAACGCGCTTTCGCGAAAGGATTTCATAGCGCCAAGGGCTGCGCGATCCTCATGATCAGAATGGGCAAACAACTTAACAGTTTTGATATTCGTGATGGTGTCGACAACTTGCCCAGAAACCATCGCACGTTTTCCGGCGCGATCAGCAGAACGTATGCGCACGCGCGGCAAATACCATTTAATCAGCGCGAAATAGAAAACCAGCCAAACGAAGAACCCAATGGCCACACGCCAATCAATAGCCACCAGCAACAGAATTGATCCAAACAGAGACGCCAACGCAAAGGCAACAACGTTAATCACCTCGGATGCAACATCAGTTACAGCCCGCGCACATTGCATCTGTTTTTGAGCAATACGGCCTGCAAAATCATCATCGAAAAAGCTGACATTCTGGCCCAAGGTCCAGCGATGCAAACGCGACAAAACCAACGGATTTACGCTGGGCTGCACAATGATCGAATTGGTCGCAGCAGATAGGCCAAACAGCACGGGTCGGGCGATCAGGAAAAAAGCCAATGCACCTGCGATTAATCCGACATTGGTAACGGAAAAGAACCCATCGGGCCCTAGCGTAACTGTAGCATCAATAACGTTACCAAGGATCAATGCAGTTCCAGCTTCCATCGCGCCAGCAGCAGCAGAAAAGAATGCCGCAAACCACAGGGCGGACCATGAACCAGACAAACACCAGCGCATAAAAGCACCCAATGTTTGTGGCGGCGGCCCGTCCGCAGGTTTGAAAGAGTCGATCATATTGGCAAAGCTAATCATTCTGCATCCTCGGTCTTTAGGAACCCACCAGATTGCCGGGCCCAGAATTCAGAATATAGGCCGCCAAGCGCCAAAAGCGCGTCGTGGTCGCCATCTTCAACAATTTTTCCAGCATCAAGAACCAAAATACGATCCATTTGCGCAATCGTGGACAAGCGGTGAGCAATCGCGATCACGGTTTTGCCCTCCATCATCCCATACAGCGTCTTCTGAATTGCAGCTTCAACTTCGCTATCCAACGCACTCGTCGCCTCATCCAACAACAAGATCGGCGCGTCCTTCAAAATGACACGCGCCAAGGTCACGCGTTGGCGCTGACCGCCTGAAAGCTTCACACCGCGTTCGCCAACTTGGGCCTCATAACCACGCCGACCTTCGGGATCAGTGAGGTCCTGAATAAAGTTATGCGCCTCTGCTTGTTTAGCCGCTGCAATTATATCGGCTTCTGAAGCGTCAGGGCGACCATAAAGCATGTTATCACGAACTGAGCGGTGCAGAAGCGAACTCTCTTGCTGGACCATCCCAATATTCATCCGCAGGCTGTCTTGGGTCACCTGCCCCACGTCCTGTCCATCGATCAATATTTGACCGCTGTCAGAATCATAAAACCGCAGAAGTAACTTGACCAAAGTCGACTTACCCGCACCTGAACGGCCAATCAGCCCAATCTTTTGACCCGGTTCAATCACCAAATCGACTGCATCCAAGCCGCCGCTTTTGCGACCGTAATGATGGGTTAACCCTTTTAGTTCGATCCGGCCTTTGTCCATCTTCAACGCTTTGGCATTTGGGACATCCTTAAGCATAATCGGTTGCGCAATCGTTTCCATACCCTCGGCTACGACCCCAAGCTGGCGAAAGAACGACGTCAGCGCCCACATGATCCAGCCTGTCATCGAATTAAGGCGCAGCGTCAAAGCCGTTGCCGCCGCGACCACTCCAACAGAGGCGAATCCCTGCATCCACAACATGATCGCCCAACCTACAACACCAACGATCAAAAGACCGTTCAGCGTAACCAGCATCACATCCATGATCGTGAAAATACGCATCTCTTTTTGAAATGTCCGGCGCGTGTATTCGATAGCATCTTTGGCGTACTCCAACTCGCGATCATGATGCGCAAACATCTTAACCGAATGAATGTTGGAATAGGCGTCAACAACGCGGCCAGTCACAGTCGACCGCGCATCAGACGCCGCCTGAGACGCTGGGCCAACACGTTTCACAGTCCATGAAATCAAAAGGCTATAAAGGGCAAACCATGCGATCAATGGCATCAGCAGACGTGCATCAGATGTAGCAAGCAGTATCGCTGCACCAATCAAATACGCCAATGAGAATGATATCGCGTCAAAAACCTGAAACACCACCTCACCCGCCGCGGGAGGCGTTTGCATAATACGGTTCGCAATGCGTCCCGCAAAATCGTTTTCAAACCAACCTACCGATTGGCGCAGAACATGTTTGTGCGCACGCCAGCGAATAAGCGTGCCGAAGTTTGGAAGAATTGTGTTGTTAAGCAAGGCCACATCCATGACCTGCAACAGTGGACGGAGGGTCAGGATCAAAACCGCCATCACGATAAATTCCGTCCCGTATTCCTCCCAAACCTGCGCGGGTTCGCCGCCCAAAACATCCACAACGCGACCCATGTAATAAATCAGGCCAACCTCAACAGAGGCCACAACCAATGACATCACAGCCGTGAACAAAAACACCGCCTTAAACGGCTGGCTGTATTCCCACATGAAAGACCACAGCGTGGTCGGGGGCGTATCGGTTTCCTTGTAGTCGGCGTAAGGATCCACAAGGTTTTCTAAAAACTTAAACATTATAAAAGCTGCTCTTTTGTTTTTGTGAAATTCGAGGCAATCCATTCAGCCTCAAGTTCCTTGAGGCGTTTACCAAGCGCGGGACCACTAAACATATTCTTTAAATCAGATGCCTTAATCGGGAATTTTGCAGCTGAACCAACCACAACACGATCCAGCATCTCGTTTACAGGCGGCGATCCCGAATATGCGCAGCGCAACGCAACAACGCCCTTCGCGACATCCATACCCAATCGATAGCCCAACTCACCCGCACCTGCCATCGATCCAATTCCGTCACGATATTGCATCAGAAGACGCGCCTGCACTTTGGACAGGCGCAGTGCTATTTCAACACCCGTTCCACCTAAGGCTGCCAATCGACGTATTGGATCTGGCGATAGATCCCACAACGATTCAACATGAATCAGCGGTGCCAACCAAGTATCATCAACACCCTGCAGCACTACATTCAAAACACCAGTTTGACGCATAACCGCGACTGCAACAGCAGGATCTGTCGCGTTGAGCAACTTTACCATTTCCATCCCTACACGTTCTGCAGAAAGGGTTTCCAAACCATCAAGGTTAGAGGAAATTGCGTTCAGCGCGTCCAGATCAAAGCCTTGATCAATCGCGCCGTACCATGCCGAAAACCGAAAGAAACGAAGGGTGCGCAGATAATCTTCGCGAATGCGCTGATCTGCATCTTCGATAAATCGGACCCGCCGATCCAACACATCCTGAATACCGCCCAACGGATCAACGATTGATCCATCAGGACGGGCGTAAAGCGCGTTCATCGTAAAATCACGGCGACACGCATCGTCAATAATGTCATTCGAAAACGCCACAACAGCGCGGCGCCCATCGGTTTCCACATCTCGGCGAAAAGTCGTGATTTCAAACGGAGTCCCCGAAGAAATAACCGTGACGGTGCCATGGTCAATCCCTGTCGGGATCGCCTTAAGCCCCGCATCTTTTGCAAGTTTCATCACTGTTTCGGGAGGGGCGTTTGTGGACATATCAATGTCACTGGCAACTTCATCCAACACGACGTTGCGCACACATCCACCAACAAAGAAAATATCGTACCCACCAGCCTCAATCGCCGTGCAGACACGGGCAACCTTAGGGTCATTTAACCATGGCGTTTCCGCCGGCAATCTTAGTTCATTTTGTCGGTCCATGCCCGCAGCATACGCGCAGTCGCACCCCAGATGTAATAGGGCCCGTAAGGTACAGCGAAATATGAGCGCATTTCACCACGCCAGCGACGCGACTGAATGCAAAAATTCTCTGCGTTCAGGACATGAGACAAAGGCACACGAAACACTTCTTCAACCTCACCCCGCTCTGGGACCAGAGTAAATTCTTCTCGAACAAGACCAATCACAGGCGTTACCTGAAACCCCGTAACTGTTTCATGGCTAGGCAATGTGCCCAAAACCTCAACCAAATCTGTTGGTAAGCCAATTTCTTCACGCGCCTCGCGTAAAGCAGCCGCAACTACATCGGCATCGTTTTCATCCTGCTTTCCACCAGGGAATGCGATTTGGCCCGGGTGATGCTTAAGTGCTGATGATCGTTTAGTTAGGATAAGCTCAGCAACCCCGTTACGAATTATAACCGGTGCAAGAACACCAGCAGGGCGCAAAACACGATCCGCTGGTTTGGTGAAGTCTGAGTTTAAATCAAAATCGGACGAGGGGTCTCCCCCCTCGCCCAACGCTGACCGGATCGATGAAATCAGATCACTCACTTTTAGCTTTTTCAACTTCCAGCCCAACAGATGCTGGATCAAGATCGTAATGCGCACCACAGAACTGACAGTCCGCGGTGACGCGACCCTCATCAGTCGTCATCGTCGCAATGTCTCGTGCCGAATAAATCGACAAACTCTGACGCACGCGATCTTCCGAACAGGTGCACCCAAACTTAATGGGTTGCGCCTCATAGACACGTGGCTTCTCTTCGCTAAACAGGCGCACCAACAGATCGCTTGGCGGAACCATTGGGCCAATCAGTTCAATTTCTTCAACCGTATCGAGTAAAATATTCGCTCTATTCCAGTTTTCAGAAGCATCCCCGTCCAACAAATCTTCAGCCTGTAAAGATCCACCAGACCCTTCAGCATCTTTCGCATATGGCGATGCTTTTGGCATGTGCTGCAACATCACGCCGCCAGCACGCCAAGTTTCAGGCTGGCCAGCCTCAGTTGAGCGACCAAACGACAAAGAAAAGCGCGTTGGCAACTGTTCGGACTGTGCAAAATAAGCTTGGGCGCTTTCGGTAATAGATTTGCCATCCAATGCGGCAATTCCTTGATAAGGAGTCATCCCCTTACCTTGGTCGATCATAATCGCAATGTAGCCTTCACCAAGTTGCTCAAACGGATCCGCATCGGTAATACGGTCAGCATCATAGCTTGCATAGGCACGAATACGCGCCGGTTGGCCTTCGTCATCAGGGCCGTAATAGTCAGTCGCGATCATGCGCACTGCACCCTTAGTCTGCACCTGCATAGACAGCTTCCATCGGGTTTTAACTGTTTGGCCAATCAATGCGGTTAGTACAGCCATCTCAGCAACAAGGGCTTCGACTTGTGGCGGATAATCGTGTTGATCCAAGATACCGTCTAACACTCCGTCCAGACGCGCTACGCGTCCACGGATGTCCGAAGCGTCAAGCTGAAATGGCAAGACTGTGTCGTCCCACGCGATCTTATGTACAAGTGTCATAGGAGATTTCCTTAGTTGCCGGCCGTTGGCGTATCGCGTCTATATAGCACTACAAACCCAAACAAAAAGAGGGGCAC
>JAPKAB010000041.1 GCA_028825475.1 Ascidiaceihabitans sp.
CCACAACACAAATCAGCACTCCGCCCTGCCATCAGCAAGAGGGGCACTCAATCACTTGAACGCCCCTCATACTTCAATGTCATTTAGTTTGGCTGGCCTAAGTATTAATCACCGTCAGCAATACCCTGCGCCCGAATACGGGCCCGACGGGCACGGTATGTTGGCAAGACTACCAACAGGACTGCAAAAGCAAGTAAACCCATCGTCATAGGCCGCTCAAGGATAAAGCCAATGCCACCTTCAAGTTGCATAGAGCGGCTAAAGTTGTCCTCTAACATTTGCCCCAAAATGAACCCGATCAATAGCGGTGCCAGCGGATAATCTGCAAACCGAAGAATAGTTGCGCAAATACCGAAACCGACCAAGATCAGTAATTCCGTCGCATTGTTCTGCCCAATGTAGGCTCCCATCAGAGTAAAAAACAAAATGAACGGGATCAGAAAAGTGCGCGGAACGGCCAACACTTTGGCAATGTACGGGATCAAAGGCAGGTTTAAAAACAGCAGCACCAAGTTACCAATATACATAGAGACAATGACGGCCCAGAACACCTCAGGCTCGTCAATCATAAGACGTGGCCCCGGCGTGACGTTCAAAGCAATCAAAGCACCAAGCAGAATGGCTGTGGTACCTGATCCCGGAATGCCCAGTGTCAACAATGGCACAAACGATCCTGTCGCCGCTGCATTGTTCGCAGCCTCAGGTGCCGCCAAACCTTTGATCGATCCCTTACCAAACTGCTCTTGATCCTCTTTGGAAGCGATGTTGCGCTCCACCGCGTACCCCAAGAAGGAGGCAATCGTCGCCCCTGCCCCCGGCAAGACACCGATCAAGAACCCTTGGATAGACTGACGCCCAATCACAGGCGCAATCTGTTTCGCCTCATCACGTGTGATGCGCAGGTCTTTAATCTCGCCACCCGCTTCATTGTTGGACCGCGCGGGGTCCAGCACCAGATACAATGCCTCAGGCAAAGCAAACATCGCCATTGCCAGCGTGATAAAGCCAAAGCCCGATTGCAAATCCATGATGCCCATCGTGAACCGTGGTGCATTGAACAACGCCCCTTCGCCCACTGTGGCCATAATCAGACCCAGCAAGGTCATCAACAGCGCCTTGCCCACTTGGCCCGTGCCAGCGAAGGCCGCGATGGCGGAAAGGCCCACGACCATCAAAGCGAAGTATTCGGCTGAGTGAAACAACAACGCGACACCGGCCAACATTGGCGCAAAAATCATCAACAGGATCGCGCCAATGGTGCCCCCGCAGAACGAAGCAATCGCAGCAACGGTCAGTGCCTTACCCGCTTTGCCTTGTCGGGCCAGTGGATATCCATCGAATGAGGTCGCAACGGTAGATGCGACCCCCGGGGCATTGATAAGGATCGATGACGTCGATCCCCCAAAAATCGCACCATAATAAACACCCGCTAGCAAAATCAGCGCGGCTGATGGATCACCAATAGAAATAGCCACAGGGATCATAATCGCGATGATCGACATGGGGCCAAGACCGGGCAACATTCCAATGAATGTGCCGATGAGACAACCGCCGATGACCATCAATAAATTGGTGCCCGTGAATGCGGTCGTTAGACCAATCAGAATACCTTCTAACATACCCTACACTCCCAAAAAGAACGGCCAAGGCCGTAAGAAAATGCCAAGTACCTCTTGGACCAAATACCAGATACCGCCAGAGGCAAATGCCGCCACAGGGATCATGATGAACCAACGGCGCTCTCCGAGCACAACAGATCCAGCGATCAAGAAAAACATTGTTGAGCCAAGGAAACCTACAGGACGTAAGCACAGTGCATAGGCCACCATTAAACCCAGCAGGAATAGCGCCTGACCGATTTTGTAATCTCCCAAGCGCGTGTAATCGATGTCCGGCTCTTTGCCCCCGCCAGTGTCTTTTTCAAAACCCAAAACAACGGACAGGGCAACCAAGGCTCCAATCACAGATAGGATTTTAGGAAAGGTCGACGGCCAAACAGGGTTGCGTTGCATGAACGGCGGCAATGTCGCGTCCATCGTGAAAAATGCAGCGTATCCATACGCCAAGCAGATCATAAGAATGATCAATGCGATCCAGCGGTCTAACGCCATTGTCGCTCCCCCCAATTTTAATAAAAAACGGCTGGCAAGGATCGGTCCCTGCCAGCCGTCAAATTTAGAACTTACAAGAAGCCCAATTCACGCATTAGATCACCGATTTCTTTTTCTTGGCCTTCAAGGAAGGTGCGGAAATCGTCGCCTGAGTTGTGGATGTTCACCCAACCGTTTGTCGCGCGTACTGCTTCCCATTCTGGGGTGTCGTACATTGCTTCAAGTGCGGCTTGGTACTGTGCTGTCTTTTCGTCAGACAAACCTGGTGCACCGAAGAAACCGCGCCAGTTTACAAACTCAGTGTCGATGCCCTGCTCTTTCATTGTTGGGGCATCGGCAAACGCTGCAACGCGATCAGGGGCTGTCACACCAATAATGCGGACTTCACCAGCTGTTGCCAAAGCAACGGCTTCGGAGAAACCTGTTGAAAGCGCTTTGATCTCACCAGACAACAGACCCGCCATTGCAGTGCCACCCGCATCGTATGGGATGTAGTTCACACCAACAGGATCTTCACCCGCGGCCTTCATGACCATGGCCGCAACCAAGTGGTCCATGCCGCCTGGAACAGAACCACCGCCGATAGCCGTGCCTTGTTGGTCGGCTTTGTAAGCTTCCAACAATCCTGCCATGTCAGCAATGTCGCTAGACGCTGGAACAACCAATGCAGCGTAATCGCCGATTGTACCTGCAACCAATGTCAGGTCGCTGAAGTTATATGGGAAAACGCCAGTCAGTGAACGGATCACGATAGGTGTTGAATTCACCATCAAGGTGCCTTCTTGGCTTGCTGCGTTTTCGATCAAGTAACCAATGGCTTTACCGCCGCCGCCGCCTGACATGTTTTCATAAGATGCAGAGCCAACCAAACCAGCTTCGGTCAATGCTTGGCCAGTCCCGCGTGCTGTGCCATCCCAACCGCCACCAGCGCCGCCGGGGATCAAGAAGTGAATGCTTTCAACCTTTTGGTGGCCGCCTGCAAAGGCCGGTGTGCTAAGCGCCATGACAGCTGCTGCTGTCGTCATAAGAACGCGACGTGTAAATTTCATTGTTAGGGTTCCTCCCAGATTTACCTAAATTGACATTGCCGAACATTGTCGGACATCGTGCATCTTAATCACGCTAACCTGACATCTACCTGTCACCTCATCATTTGCCCTTGGATCACATCACCATGCGCCTTCTCCTTGTCGAAGATAACGAACGCTTGGCACAGGCCTTGGTCGAGATGCTTTCGCTGGACGGTCACGGTGTGGACCACGCGGTGGTCATCTCTGAGGCACGCGAGTTTGCAAGTACGGTCTCTTACGACCTGATATTGCTTGATATTATGCTTCCTGATGGTGACGGCCGCGACTTTCTTCAGGAGCTGCGGCAAAGCGCACGTGACGTTCCTGTAATCGTCTTAACAGCCCGTTCTGAAGTATCTGATAGGGTCAGCGTTTTGGACCTTGGCGCAGATGATTATCTTGTGAAACCGTTTGAGTTTACCGAGTTGGAAGCCCGCTGTCGCGCGATTTTGCGGCGACGTGGTGGGGCTGCAACGAACATCAAACGAATCGGAAATGTCGAATTTGACCTGCTTGGCGGCGTGCTGAAAACTGAAAGTACCCGCGTGGAACTGCGAAATCGTGAGTTGAGATTGTTCGAAGTTTTCGCTGCGAACCAAGATGTCATCCTGTCCAA
The DNA here is from genome assembly GCA_028825475.1 of Ascidiaceihabitans sp. Lineage (GTDB taxonomy): Bacteria > Pseudomonadota > Alphaproteobacteria > Rhodobacterales > Rhodobacteraceae > Ascidiaceihabitans. The sequence continues at coordinate 3,798 of JAPKAB010000041.1, forward strand.
ATCCAAATTGGTGGACCGGATATTCGCAGGCGATGAAGACGTCTCTGAGAATGCAATTGAAGTCTATGTCGGACGTCTGCGCAAACATCTGCGCGGCTCAACAGTTGAGATCATTACCGTTCGCGGCCTTGGTTATCGCATGACGTCAGCATGAACATTCAAGGCTCAATTTACCGGCGACTTATGCTGCAGCTGGTCGGCAGCGCAGCGATTCTAGCGGCCATCCTTTTTCTGCTATTCCAATCTTTCGCCCGTCAATTGGCCGTGGAGTCCCAAGACACCACACTACAAGCATCCGCCTCGGCCATCCTTGAATCTGTATCAGTTCAGCAAGGACAAGTTGTTGCGGACATTCCATATGCCGCTCTCGCGATGTTAGGGAATGTTTCCGATGACCGTGTCTTTTATCAAATTTCTCTTGGGACAGAGGTTCTTACAGGGTACGAGGATTTGCCACGCAGCCTTGATGATACATCATGGACAGCGAAATATCGCGGTGATCCGATACGTTTGGTCAAGGTTTCGCGTTCCCTTCCCATCAACGGTAGCCTCACAACAATCGCAGTCACTGTCGCCCAAACTCAAGATGGATTGGCGCAAAAGCTTGGTGAAATCTCGCGGACTGCAATTTTGATTGGCCTTATCTTTTTTGCGGTAGCAACGATCCTTGCCGTTTGGGCCGCGCGCAGCAGCGTGCGTCCCCTTAACATCGTCGCCGCCGCCGTGTCGCGCCGCGGCCCTGCAGACCTTCGTCCAGTGACGACGCCTGTCCCTTCCGAAATGGCACCGCTCACTCAGGCTCTCAATGCTTTCATTGCGCGCCTCGACAGATCCCTCAGTCAATCTGAAGACTTCATTGCAGAAGCCGCGCATCGTGTGCGCACCCCGCTGGCCACAGTACGTGCCCAAGCCGAAGTCACATTGCGCCGCGTGGATAAAGAAGAAAACCGTGTAGCTCTAAAACAAATGATACGGGCCGTTGATGAAAGCAGTCGCGCCGCCGGTCAATTGCTAGATCACGCAATGGTTGCGTTTCGCACAGATCATCTTGAGCGGAGCAAACTTGACCTGAGGGCTATCATTAAAGAAATCGTTGAGCGTCAGACACCGATTGCCGATCTGAAAGACATTGAGTTCGTGCAAACAACCGCGCCCGATTGCATCGTTTTAGGGGACACCATTCTGATACAAAACGCCTTGACGAACATCATCGACAACGCCGTTAAATATTCACCACACGAAACAGTCATTACAGTTACCCTAGAACGTAAAGGTGCAGAGGTCGTTCTAACCGTCGCAGATCAAGGGCCCGGTTTTGAGGCCGACAATATCGACGCGCTAACGGATCGTTTCGCGCGCGGGACTAATGTTGGGCAAACTGTTGGCTCGGGCCTTGGCCTCACAATCGCTAATGAAGTGGTCAAAGCCCATAACGGGACCCTTACCCTCACACAAAACACCAAAGGAAGCGGCGCATGCGTTACTTTATCACTGCCTGCTTAATCCTGTGGACCTCGATGGCCCACACCTATGAGATTGAAGCACAGACCGAATTTAGCGTTGAGGGTGCCACATCTACACTCAGTATCATTTCAACCACCGACACTGCGGTTTTCGCCCCCGTCATCGCCAACTTTCAGGTCGCCAACCCCCAAATAAATGTGACCTACACTGCCGCATCCAGCAGCCAAATAAACACGGCTATCGTTGAAGAAAATGCGCAGTTCGATATAGCGATATCATCCGCAATGGACCTTCAAACAAAACTGGCTAACGACGGCTATGCACAAGCTTTCGACTCGGGTTTCATAGCGCTCGTGCCCGATTGGGGAACGTGGCGAAATAGCATTTTCGCCTTCAGTCAAGAACCCGCAACAATCGTATTGAACCGCGCCGCTTTTGAAGGGCAGAAAATCCCCCAAACCCGCGCGGAGTTGATCACATTGCTGCGCAGCCAACCAGAAAAATATGAAGGCCGCATAGGCACCTATGACGTGCGCACATCAGGATTGGGTTACTTATTCGCAACCCAAGACAGCCGCACGTCAGAAACGTTTTGGCGGCTGACAGAGTTGATGGGGCAGCTAAAGGTCAAGCTATACTGTTGTTCGTCTGACATGATCGAAGATGTCAGCACTGGCGAAATTACGATCGCATACAATGTACTGGGAAGTTATGCAGCGGCCCGCGATGACTTGGCCGAAAAGATTATAATCATTGAGCCTCAAGACTACGCGACCGTAATGTTGCGAACCGCACTGATCCTAAAAGACAGTAAGGCACAAAGAGCGGCGGGTTTGTTTATGGATCATTTGCTGTCAGAAGCGTGGAATGACCAACCCATAAACCAAGGTCAAAACTTGCGGCGTATCCCCCTAGGGCCCGGCCTGTTGGTTTTCCTTGATCGTTTGAAACGGCAACAGTTTTTACAAGAATGGAGCAGCGCCATTTTTCAGTAGCGCGCTACTCGTGTGAAAACTATCGAAATGCTCAGCGTTTTTCGAGAAACGCGCAAGCATCCAAAATCGCCTCAGCCAGCCCATCGAAAAAGCCAATACCGCTGACATCGATCAAGCTTGTAGATTGCTCGGTATCGCTGCCAACCGGCTTCGTGACAATACGCGAACTTGGTGAAGCAACCAATTCACGGTAACTTGCGCCCGTGCCATGCTTCAAAACGTTTACAGCAAGATAGTACTGGTGAATGCGGTCAGCCAAATCTGGATTTTTAGCTTCCATCAGAAGCGCCTTCAGCTTTCGCGAAAACGGCCCGCGCTTGAAATTACGCTGCATGCGCGATTCAAATAGCGAATAGATGTCGACAACTGCCGCTTCCATTCCACTCAGCAGCTCGCTTAGCTCTTCCGATGCGTCCTCTGACGTGCCCTGCTCAGCAATCAACGTTTCGATCTCAGCTACACGCTGCTCAGACGCTTTAGCCTTGGCCTGTGCGTCCGCAACCAGTTCAATCACGCTTTGTGTAGCTTCCATCGATCATTCTCCATTAGGTATCACTCCCATAAGCTATGCAGCCCAGAATGATAGTGGTCCCCTTATTTAATCTTACGCCATGCCGCCTTCGATCAAACCGGTCGCGATCTTTGCATAAGCTTGTGCCATCGGACCGTCACCCGCAGCGATAGGCGTTCCACCATCACCTGCAAGGCGTGTGTCCAAATCAATTGGCAACGCGCCCAACAGCGGGACACCCATCTTGTTTGCCTCAGCAGCAACACCGCCGCTGCCAAATATTTCATGCTCTGATCCACAATCAGGGCAAACAAACATGGACATGTTTTCGATCAAGCCAAGAACAGGCGTTTTAAGCGTCGCAAACATATCCAGCGCTTTACGCGCATCAATCAATGCAACATCTTGAGGTGTTGAAACTACGATGGCCCCTGTCAGCTCAGACTTGGTGCACAACGTCAACTGAACGTCGCCAGTGCCCGGTGGCAGGTCGACCAACAAAACATCCAACTCACCCCATTCAACTTGACCCAGCATCTGCTGTAGGGCCCCCATTAACATCGGGCCACGCCAGACAACTGCCTTACCCTCTTCCATCATAAAGCCGATAGACATCAAAGTAACGCCGTGGGCATGCAATGGAATGATCGTTTTGCCATCCGGCGATGCAGGGCGTTTATTGATCCCCATCATCCGAGGTTGGGAAGGGCCGTAAATGTCTGCATCCAGCAAACCAACCTTGCGGCCCTGTTTGGCCAAAGCGACGGCAAGGTTGGATGAGACTGTGGATTTCCCAACGCCCCCTTTACCTGACCCAATCGCCAAAATACGTGCAACGCCCGAAGGTTTGGTTGGCCCCTCTTGCGGCTTTGGATGACCACCAATCTTAAGGCTGGGTGGTGGGGCCTTTGCAGCAGCGGGCCCGTGCGCCGTCAGCGCCACAGTCACCTTAGAAACGCCATCCAGCTCCTCTACGACAGCTTCTGCAGCTTTTCGCGCTGGTTCCATCTGAGCAGCCACCTCAGGGCTAGGAGCCTCAATCACGAATTGCACCACATCTTCATTGATAGAAACCGCACGGATCATGTCACGACTGATCAACGTTTCGCCATTTGGCAATTGAACACGGCTCAAAGCTTCTAAAACTTGTTCTTTGGTGACGGACATTTTGGCACTCCCATTGCGTACATCCCTAATTGGCCTTTTTGACCAAAAGGACAAGGCCGCATTGGGGCGACGCTAGGGACAAATCCTGACTTACGAAAGCTGCGGCAATATCCCTGCAGTTGGTCAGCAAGAACTGGCCAATTTGGCAGCCTTTCCAAAACGCACAATTTATCGTCAATGCGCACAAAACTTGTTACCGCTAACAGCCATGCAAATTGTGCATACCGGAAATGCCGATCTGTCTGTTGTGCCAACGCTCAAATCGACTATTTCTCCATCAACACCAACGAAGACAGACGAACAATCGACTGTCTAAACCGACCACTAAGACGCAGTCCCGAAAGGACAAGATATGACATACTTTACAGATACAGCCGCCAACGCGACTTTGATTGAACGCCTAATGTTTACAGTATCAACAGCTTTTGCAGCCGCTGCAGAGCGCCAAGCAAAACGTCGTGTGTACAAGACCACGATGAATGAATTGGGTGCCCTGAGCAACCGCGATTTGGCAGACTTGGGCATCTCTCGCTCTGAAGTACGCCGCATCGCTTGGGAAGCCGCATACGCACAATAAGAATTCAGAAATCGGGCGTGATTTCTCCTCCCTTGAGCGCCTGTACTGGCGGTGGCATCTCTCCTCCCTTGATGCCACCGCTGTTCAAACAAAATCGCATTAATCGCGATACATAGATACCGAACGATACTTTCCTCCCAGATCGTGTTTCGGTTGTTTAGAAACGGTCCCATCCTCCCATGGGGCCGTTTTTTATTTACCCCCACATTTGATTTCCTTGTTCCCAGACACCCTTTGCATCATGTTCAGTGAAGCATCGAAAAAGTTGCCCGTGGGCAATTGTGGTTAACAAAAAGGAAACAGATGACCCAATTCTCTGCAAATTTAGGTTTCCTTTGGACAGAGTTGTCCCTGCCCAATGCCATACGCGCCGCACACTTGGCTGGGTTTGAGGCCGTCGAATGTCACTGGCCCTATGACACCAATCCCGAATTTGTGAATGACGTGCTTCATGAAACTGGCCTTCGGATGCTGGGATTGAACACCACACGTGGAAATCACCTGAAGGGCGACAACGGTTTGAGCGCCCTGATCGATCAAAAACCACAAGCACGAGCTGCGATAGATCAAGCGGTCGCCTATGCCGTCGCAGTCAAATGTCCAAAAATTCACGTAATGGCAGGCTTTGCCTCAGGCGACGAAGCCCATGAAACCTTCATCGGAAACCTGAGATATGCATGTAACGAGGCTGAAAAACACGATTTAACAATCTTAATTGAGCCACTGAACGAGTATGATGCACCTGGCTATTTTCTTCAGACGACGGATCAAGCCTTGAAAATCATCCTCGAAATCGAACAATCAAACCTAAAGCTGATGTTTGATTGTTATCATGTTCAGCTGATGGAAGGTGATTTAACGCAAAAACTGACACGCCTGATGCCTCATATTGGCCATATCCAATTTGCGGGTGTACCGAATCGTGGTCGACCAGACCTTAGCGCAGTGAACTACGGCCACATTTTTCGCCATTTATCCTCCCTTGGTTACACCGCTCCGCTTGGGGCAGAGTACAAAGTGGCTGGATCGACAGAAGAAACACTTGGCTGGATGAACACCATGAGGACCTAAAGTCCTAAAGCGTGCCAAATACCATGATGTTTCCATAGACTATTACACAGTCATTTTCAGGAAGGAATTTCATGAATACCAGCAGCCAAAACGATCTTCCCGCCGATGTTGCCGAATTTATGGTCGGTGTCGAACCTAAAAAAGAACCGCGGATGGCCACATTGTCATCGATTTGATGCAAAGAATAACCGGCCATAGACCGAAAATGTGGGGGGCCAACCTGATCGGTTTTGACACCTACCATTACAAATATGACAGCGGTCGTGAGGGTGACAGTTTCGTAGTTGGCCTTTCCCCGCGCAAAGCGAAACTAGTGATCTACATCAATCCTGGATTTCAGCCCTATCAAAGTTTGATGGACCAGCTGGGAAGACACAAATCAAGCGTTTCATGTCTGTATATTAACAAACTGGAAGACATTGATCTGGCGGTTCTGGAAACGCTAATTTCACAAGCCTACAAAGACATGAAGGTAAAGTATCCAGATCAATAGCTGATTTTTACGTCGCGATACCAAACCACTATTATGCGGTTTGATACAGCTGAACAATTGAGGGACGCCCGTTGATCCCCTCTGCCGTTAGTCCCGCCAGAACCTTAAATGCCGCAGCGTGCGCTTCGCGCTCTGCATAGGGCAATACGTTGTCCAGTTTGGAAAAATCACCTTCGCAGCGATCTTCAGCCATTTGCATAACCGCATCCGGTCCGCCGTTTCCACGGTTGGCCAAGGTCACGCGATTGGCCATTTGAAGGGCCTGATCCTCAAATATTTGTGACGCAGTTGCCCCTGGACCGTGCTCCATAATAGCAGCCCCCAAGATGCGTGCATCCAAAATTGCTTGAGATGCACCACTTGAGCCAACTGGATATGTCGCATGTGCTGCATCGCCGATTAGAATTGCAGATCCATCCCGCCAACAATCAACGGGTTCACGATCAATCATCGGGTATTCATAAACCGTATCGGCGCCAGCAATAATTGATGGGACATCAAGCCAGTCAAATTTCCAATCAGCAAAGTCATCTTTGAACAGATCAATATCGACCTTATGGTTCCAATCCTCTTTCGAATGGCCAGTAGATGGATCAACAGTTTTTTCTGCAACCCAATTGATCGTCGACATCCCACTTTCGGGGTCTGGTTCTGTGATGGGGTAAGCGACAAACCGATGGGTGTCATGCCCAGCCAAAATCATCGATCCTGCAGAAAGAAATGGTTTTGCAAGCGTTGTGCCACGCCACATCACAGCGCCACCCCAGACAGGAGCGCCTTCTGAAGGGTACAGCTGAGCGCGAATGGCAGAATGGATTCCATCCGCCCCGATCAACATATCTCCAGAAACAGTTTGCAACCCATCGCGGGTTTCAACCGTAACTTTGACACCGCCATCATCCGCTTCAAAGCCAACGATCCTTGCGCCTGTCGTTATGCAAGCATCGCCGCAGCGTTGCCGAACAGTGTCAAGCAACGCCATATGCAACTGCCCACGATGCACAGAGTATTGCGGCCAATTATATCCCGCTGCGATACCACGGGGTTCTGTCCAAATTTCAACGCCCGTTTTTGTATAGAACCCGTAGTCTTGCGTTCGGATACCCACCCGATCCAACATCGACCCAAGGTCTAACTCCATCAACTCGCGCACCGCAGTAGGTTGCAAGTTAATACCTACGCCCAATGGCTTCGGAATTTCAACGCTTTCAAAAATGTGAAATGGAACGCCAATCTGATACAAGGTAAGTCCCATGGTCAAACCAGCGATCCCACCGCCTGAAATAAGAACTGTAATTTGCTTTTTCCTCTGCCGTCTGGCCTTAAAACGGGATGTCGTCGACCCCAGTGATAAAGCGGGCAACAACCTTCTTAAGGCCTGCCTTCTCAAAATCAATTTCAAGTTTATCATTGTCGATGACCGCGACTTTTCCATAACCAAATTTCTGGTGAAACACCCGTTCTCCGATTGTGAAACTGCTGACAGCTGACAAATCGATGATGTCACTTTTCGGCTTTGGTGCCTGTTGAGTTGGTCGGTTTTGAGACCGCGACTGCAATCTGCGCCATCCCGGTGAATTGTAAACATCCGCGTTCACAACTTTTTCGTGGAAGGTCGATTGCGGCTCATGCGAGGGGGCTGCTGCACCAAACCCACCACCATACAAACCAGGTGGTGTCATCACATCCACGTGCTCTTCGGGCAGTTCATCGATGAAGCGCGACGGCAGAGAAGACTGCCACTGCCCAAACACCCGCCGATTGGCTGCAAATGAAATGGTACAGACCTCCTCGGCACGTGTAATTCCAACGTAGGCAAGGCGGCGTTCTTCTTCCAAACCGGTAACGCCACTTTCGTCCATTGAGCGCTGTGATGGGAACAATCCATCTTCCCAACCAGGCAAAAATACTTGAGGAAATTCAAGACCCTTGGAGCCGTGAAGCGTCATGATTGACACCTTCGCACCCTCGCCCTCTTTCTCATTATCCATGATCAAACTTACGTGTTCAAGGAACCCTTGTAGGTTCTCAAACTGTTCAAGTGCTTTGACCAATTCTTTGAGGTTTTCCAAACGCCCCGGAGCCTCTGGCGTCTTGTCGTTTTTCCAATGGGTGGTGTAGCCGCATTCATCCAGAACAATGCCTGCCAACTCGAAATGGCTGACCTCTGGGGGGCCGTATTCCATCACCTGCGGACCGTCATCGATCACCGCGTCTTCACTCACTGTCATCAACGGACCACGGGTCATCTGCGCCCAGCGCCCGATGCCATCCACCAGCTTGGCCAGCTCTGCGCCGCCCTTGCCTTTGATCAATCCCATTTCAATCGTCAGGCGTGCGCCCTCAAGCAGGGAAACGCCGTTTTCACGGGCCGTCATCTGAATGGTTTGCTGTGCCTTGTCGCCCAAACCACGCTTTGGCGTGTTCACGATCCGCTCGAACGCGAGATCATCATCGGGGGAGGTCACAATGCGGAAATAGGCCATCGCATCGCGGATTTCCAAACGTTCATAGAACCGTGGACCGCCAATCACACGATACGGTAAGCCAATTGTAAGAAAACGGTCCTCAAACGCACGCATTTGGTGAGAAGCGCGCACCAGGATCGCCATTTCATCCAGTGAAACAGAGCGCATACCACGGGTACCAGACTGCGCAGATTCGATTTCTTCGCCAATCCAGCGGGCCTCTTCTTCACCGTCCCAATGACCAATTAAACGAACCTTTTCGCCTTCAGTTTCTTGAGTCCAAAGTGTTTTGCCCAGTCGGCCCGTATTGCCAGCAATAACACCTGATGCAGCGCCTAGAATGTGCGGTGTCGAGCGATAGTTCTGCTCCAAACGCACCACATGAGAGCCAGGAAAATCAGTTTCAAACTTCAAGATGTTGCCAACTTCGGCACCGCGCCATCCGTAAATCGACTGATCATCATCCCCAACGCAGCAGATGTTCTTGTGGCCCGCAGCCAAGAGGCGTAGCCATAGATACTGTGCTACGTTAGTATCTTGGTACTCATCCACCATGATAAACTTAAACCAGCGCTGGTATTGTTCTAGAATATCGCCGTGCGTCTGGAATATAGTCACCATATGCAACAATAGATCGCCAAAATCAGTCGCATTCAGTTCTTTTAGCCGCGCCTGATATTGGTCGTACAATTCCACGCCACGGTGGTTATAGGCACCACCGTCAGCAGCAGGCACCTTCTCAGGCGTCAGTGCTCGATTTTTCCAACCATCAATGATATTTGCCAGTTGGCGCGCGGGCCAACGCTTATCATCAATACCGGCGGCTCTGATCAATTGCTTTAGTAATCTGATCTGGTCATCGGTATCCAAAATAGTAAAATTAGACTTTAATCCAACCAGCTCGGCATGACGACGCAGCAGTTTCACACAGATCGCATGAAACGTACCCAACCATGGCATCCCCTCAATCTGTTGCCCCAACATGCCACCAACGCGATTTTTCATCTCGCGTGCAGACTTATTGGTAAAGGTTACCGCCAAAATTTCGTTCGGACGAGCACGTCCTGTATTCATCAAATGAACAATTCTAGCTGTCAGCGCTTTGGTTTTACCGGTACCTGCACCTGCCAACATCAAGACAGGTCCATCCAACTGCTCAACAGCTGCTCGCTGGGCAGGATTCAACCCCTCTAAATAGGGTTGAGGACGCGCGGCCATGGCACGCGCAGACAAAGATGCGCCGTCGAAGGCGTCCATTTCATCGAAATCATTCATGGCTATGAACTTAGCCCCAAATCCGGCAAAGGAAAACCCCATTGGCCCAAAGATGTTCACACTCCGTTCCGCACCTTATTCCTACCGAACAAACTCCAGGGAAGACCACCGCAGGCTGGCGGGGAAAAGCCTTTAGCGATGCCCTATGGACATATGCAACCGCGCGGCCCCAAATACATATATGAGCTTGCACAACACATACCCCGCCATCTCCGATTTGCGCGCAGGCGCGAAGAAACGCATCCCATCATTCGTTTGGGAATACCTAGATAGCGCGACTGGGGATGAACGCACAAAAATGCGAAATCAGGCGCGCCTTAGGCAGGTTGGCTTAACTCCATCGGTATTGCATGGCGAATTCGCACCCGATCTTTCAACAACTTTTCTAGGTCAAAAACTACCGCTGCCCTTTGGCATTTCCCCAATCGGGATGTCGGGCTTGATCTGGCCAAACGCAGAACAATTGCTGGCAAAATCCGCCGCGTCTCTTGGCATACCCTACACGCTTTCCACCGTGGCCGCGCAGGCCCCCGAAGACCTTGCTCCTCATTTAGGTGAAAATGCTTGGTTTCAAATGTACCCTCCGCGAGACGAAGCCATTCGCATCGATATGTTAGAACGCGCAAAAGCGGCAGGATTCAAAACGCTTGTCCTAACAGTTGACGTGCCCGTTGCCTCGCGCCGTGAACGTCAAACGCGGTCTGGTCTTACCAATCCCCCAAAATTGACGCCAAGATTGTTGGCACAAGTGTTACAAAAACCTGCGTGGGCTTTGGGCACGATGCGTCAGGGCATGCCCCATATGAAAATGCTCGATAAATATTCGGCTCCCGCTGCAGAGGGCCTCTCATCAACCGCACATGTGGGGTACCTTCTGCGCACCTCACCTGACTGGGATTATGTCAAATGGCTTCGTAATGCGTGGGGTGGACCGTTTATTGTCAAAGGTGTCATGCGTTCCGACGATGCAATTGAGCTTGAGAAGATCGGTGTCGATGCAATTTGGGTCTCGAACCATGCTGGTCGTCAGTTTGATGCCGCCCCTGCGACAATAGACATACTCCCGGCGATCAAAGCAGCCACAAAACTGCCACTCATCTTTGATAGTGGCATCGAGGGCGGGTTAGACGTACTGCGTGCCCTCGCTTCTGGCGCTGATTTTGTGATGCTAGGGCGCGCTTGGCATTACGCGCTTGGCGCACTTGGTGAAAAAGGCCCAGCGCATTTGGCTGATATGTTAGCAAAAGACCTTGAAGCAAACATGGGGCAACTGGGGACAAAAACCCTTTTTGAATTACCAGAACCCTTTGAAATTAAGGACTGAGGGCGCTCCGGTTCCCATATTTCAAGATGAATTTCGCCTGCTGCACAAAATTTGTATGATTATTTCGAACTATCGCACCTTTTTCTCTTGCAGCTTCTGTCGCGCAATTATAGATCGACCTTACCCAAGGAAGCGGGCGTAGCTCAGGGGTAGAGCATAACCTTGCCAAGGTTAGGGTCGGGCGTTCGAATCGCCTCGCCCGCTCCAACTAAACAAAAAAGCCAGTCATTTCTGACTGGCTTTTTTGTTGTTCAAAACCTCCATGCTCACACAGATAGAAGATCTAACATTGCTCCATTTCAAATTAATAAAAATTAAGTGAATTTTTTACTTGCAGGTTTTGCCGCACGATTATAGATCGACCACACCCAAGGAAGCGGGCGTAGCTCAGGGGTAGAGCATAACCTTGCCAAGGTTAGGGTCGGGCGTTCGAATCGCCTCGCCCGCTCCAACTAAACAAAAAAGCCAGTCACTTTTGACTGGCTTTTTTGTTGTTTCCACCTGTGAGTAACCTTCGTGAAAGGTTCCTTCAGATCCATTCAGAATACTTTGTATGTCAAAGTCGTCAGCGATCGTTCAATCCCCTCAATATTCAACAGATTGTCGTTAATGTATTTCCCAACGTCAGCGCTTTCTGGAATATAAAGCTTCATCATAAGGTCAAAATCCCCACTAGTAGAGTAGAGTTCCGAATGAATTTCCAATAGCGCGATGTTTTCAGCCACTTTATAAGTGGTACCGGGCTTGCAACGAATTTGTATAAAGACGCATGTGCTCATGAGCGAGGCTCCTAATTGCTTTGCACCTTGCTGACATATCCAGCACATGTGGTGCAATCCCTCTTACACCACCTTGGCCTAAGCACCCTTCCCGCCTATAACTCATCAAACACCACATTACCCGACATTCGGAGAAGACAATGCGCACAGCAACCATCACACGGTCCACCGCTGAAACAGAAATCACAGTCATCATCAATCTTGATGGAACCGGTATTTATGACAACCAAACTGGTGTTGGTTTTTTTGACCACATGTTAGATCAATTGGCGCGTCACTCCTTGATCGACATGACCGTTCGCGCCAAAGGCGATCTACACATCGATGATCACCACACCGTTGAAGATACCGGTATTGCACTGGGCCAAGCGCTGACCCAAGCACTAGGTGATAAACGCGGAATCCTGCGCTATGGTAGCTGCCTACTGCCAATGGACGATGCACAAGTGCGTTGTGCTCTTGATCTATCTGCGCGCCCCTATTTGATTTGGAACGTCGACTTGCCAACCCAAAAGATTGGCAACTTCGATACGGAATTGGTCCGCGAGTTTTTTACAGCATTCGCAACACACGGCGGCATCACCTTGCACGTCGACAAATTGCACGGCTTTAACAGTCACCACATTGCGGAGGCTGCCTTCAAATCAGTTGCCCGTGCACTGCGCGATGCGGTTGAAGTTGACCCACGCAAATCAGGCGACATACCGTCGACCAAAGGGGCACTGTAACCCATATGCTAACGGCAATTGTTGATTACGAGAGCGGTAACCTGCACTCGGCCCACAAGGCATTCGAACGCATGGCCCGCGAAGTGGATGCTGGCGAAGTCATCGTCACCTCAGACGCGGACGTTGTTGCGCGCGCTGATCGTATCGTCCTGCCCGGCGATGGTGCATTTCCAGCGTGCTATGAGGCCCTAACAGGCACGGGTGGCCTTTTTGACGCTATGCGTGAAGCGGTCGAGGAAAAAGGCCGTCCGTTTTTAGGAATTTGTGTTGGCATGCAATTAATGGCCACGATGGGTCGCGAATATCGCGACACCCCCGGTCTTGATTGGATCAAAGGCGAAGTGGTTGAGATCAAACCAGAAAACAAATCGCTAAAGGTGCCACATATGGGGTGGAATGATCTGATCATCAATCATCCGCATCCCGTTCTGAACGGTATCGATTCAGGCGATCACACGTATTTTGTGCATTCGTACCACTTTGAAGTTGCCAACTCTGCCGAACGTTTGGCGCATGTTGATTACGGTCATGACGTGACTGCAGTAATTGGTCGGGATACGATGCTAGGCATGCAATTTCACCCTGAAAAAAGCCAAGGCACTGGCCTGCGCATGCTATCCAACTTCTTACGGTGGAAACCATAAAGCCACGGAGTTTCCCATTGGGCTAGGCTCTAGCCCAATGGGTCTTCTAATTAGTTAACCCGCTTCCACGAACCGCCGTCACGGCAAATACCCAAAACGCAGCCTTTGATATTCAGGTTATTGCCTTTTAAAGTCATCTTGGAGCTGTAAGTCTTGTCGCGATCAGGTGAGTACACCTTGCCGCCGCTATATGCGCCTCCACCATCGGATTTCATGTTCCAGATTATTTTCCGACCTTGGTTTTCAGATTTGAACGCAGCACCTGAGCTATCAAAGCTTTTGACAAGCGTTCCGCAAATTGCGCTACCGCAGTCTTTGACGTCGATATGGCCATAGTTGCCATTATCATCTTTCACCGTCTGCCACATACCATGTACCGGATCTGCTTGTGCAGCCCCTACTCCCAGCGCAACAGTTGCAACTGCGGCCATCAAAATTTTCTTCATCTTTTATTCCTCCCTTATTTTGTCGTTACTCTGCTTTATCAACGTTGATCGTGGCAAGGTTGACCTTGGGTCGCGTTGCAAATCTGGGCTAGCCGTGCATAACGACCCAAACAGTTAAGCAAGAGGCCTGAACAGATGATCCTATACCCCGCAATTGATCTAAAAGACGGCCAAGCCGTTCGTCTTGTTCACGGCGACATGGAACAATCGACTGTATTTAATGACGATCCGGCCGCCCAAGCAATGTCATTTGTGAATGCGGGTTGCGAATGGTTGCACTTGGTCGATCTGAACGGAGCATTCGCAGGCACACCGGTTAACGCCGCACCCGTCGAAGCAATCCTAAAGACCTGCAAAGTTCCAACCCAACTGGGCGGCGGTATCCGTGACATGGCAACGATTGAGGCATGGCTGGATAAAGGGCTAACCCGCGTGATCCTTGGAACTGTTTCCGTTGAAAATCCTGATCTGGTACGTGAAGCCGCGCGCGCATTCCCGAACCAAGTTGCCGTTGGCATAGATGCCCGCAATGGTCGCGTCGCAACAAAAGGCTGGGCTGAGGAAACAGACGTAATGGTCACAGATCTCGCCAAGTCGTTTGAAGACGCAGGCGTTACAGCAATCATCTATACTGACATTATGCGTGACGGTGCGATGGGCGGCCCGAATATCGAGGCAACAGCAGATCTTGCTCGTGCAGTCTCAATTCCCGTAATTGCGTCCGGTGGCGTGTCGTCATTGGCGGACCTCAATGCACTTAAAGCTACCGAAGTCATTTCGGGCGCGATTTCAGGTCGTGCACTTTATGATGGAGCAATTGATTTGTCTGAGGCGCTAAAAGCCCTCGCCTAAAATTACTTACTCGCTAAACTGGCGGGAACTCAGCGATTATAGAACCAAGGTCACATTTACATGTTAAAAACCCGCATTATTCCCTGCTTAGATGTTGCTGACGGCCGTGTGGTTAAGGGGGTAAATTTTGTTGGCTTGCGCGATGCTGGCGATCCTGTTGAATCTGCACGTGCTTATGACGCTGCTGGCGCGGATGAGTTATGTTTCCTTGATATCAAAGCAACCCATGAGAATCGCGGCACCATGTTTGATGTTGTCCGCCGCACGGCTGAGCAATGTTATATCCCGCTTACAGTTGGCGGCGGTGTGCGCACCAGCATTGATGTGCGCAATCTTCTGCTTGCGGGGGCTGACAAGGTCAGTTTCAACTCTGCTGCAGTCGCAAATCCTGACGTCCTCGCAGATGCCGCGGATCAATTCGGCAGCCAGTGTATTGTTTGCGCGATTGACGCCAAAACCGTTGCACCGGGCCGTTGGGAAATCTTCACTCACGGCGGGCGCAAACCTACTGGAATCGACGCAGTTGAATTTGCCCTGCTCGCGGCCGCAAAAGGGGCGGGTGAAATTTTGCTGACCTCAATGGATCGCGATGGAACCAAACAAGGCTTTAACCTGCCCCTCACCCGCGCCATTTCAGACGCGGTGAATATCCCAGTTATCGCATCCGGTGGTGTTGGAAATCTTGACCATCTTGTTGAAGGCGTCACAAAAGGCGGCGCATCCGCTGTTTTGGCAGCTTCCATTTTTCACTTTGGTGATTATACAATTGGTGAAGCCAAGCAACACATGGCAGATGCCGGCATTCCAATGAGGCTCACATGACACTCAACGATTTATTTGAAACGATCAAAGCACGCAAAACGGCTGACCCTAGCTCAAGCTGGACAGCACAGTTATTATCAAAAGGTCCAGAAAAATGTGCCGAAAAATTTGGTGAAGAAGCTATTGAAGCCATTATCGAAGCTGTCAAAGGCGATAAAGCTGGCCTGACAGCAGAAGCAGCTGACGTGATATATCATTTGATGGTTATGTTGGCGTCGCGTGACATCAGCCTTGATGATGTGGTCGATGAATTGGCAAAGCGGCAAGCCAAGTCTGGTATCGCAGAAAAAGCTTCGCGCTGATTACAGTTTTGAGCTGATAATACCTGTGTTGAAGCCACCAAAGCGCAATTCGCCAAACAGCCGCTGATATTCAATCTTCGGGCAACGATCCTGAACCACGTCAACACCACGTGCTTCAGCCTTTTGTGCTGCGTCCGCATGCATCACACCAATCTGCATCCAAATCGCTTTTAGATCAGGAAACGCCCCTAAGGCTTCATCAACGATCGCAGGAACAGCGTCAGAGCGGCGAAAAATGTCGATCATGTCTATTGGTCCTTCGATATCGGACAATGATGCTTTGACCTCTTGACCAAACAACGTCTGGCCAGCGAGCCCCGGATTAACGGGAATGACCGTAAACCCTTTTAAACTCAAATATCTCGCTACAAAATAACTGGGTCGTACGGGATTACTGGATACCCCCACGATGGCCACGCGTTTGACACTGCTGAGCAATGATTTGAGAAATTCATTTGTATATTCAGTCATGTTCAATTCCTACATCAGCCTTGCGTAAAAAAAAAGCGCCCCGTGGCCGTTGCCATGGAGCGCGTAGGTATGGAACGAGGGACAGTATCATAGCAGCGGGAGTTCCAATTCCGCCGCCCTGTACCAAAGACATAGTATCGCTTTGGCACGGGAAAAGACCCTCTCTCAATTCCGTGAATGAAAACTTAAACTAATCAGTATTTTCGGCGGATTTAAGCCTAGAACTCATTCGCAATGATTGATTTTACTAACTTAGTCGAAAATGTCTTCGATAAAATCGAATGTCTCCTCAAAAGCAATTTTAAGAAACTTAAAGTTATTCTTTAATTTCCTGCGTTTGAACGACTTCTTTTTTGATTTTTTCAAAATACGGGGCTTGGCAGAGCGGATAGGGCTGCGCCTTATCAGCTCGCCATCACCAGTTTTGGCAACAGGCAGCATCTTGAGATCATGTAACGGGGCCCCACATCGCGAACAGGCCAACTCGTGACGCCCGTGCTTGGGCATAACCAAAGCCGCACGCGCGCCACAGTAACAACAAGTCACTATTTTAGATGGATAACCCAAGTAGCCCTCTAGATGGTTTATAGCCCTGCTTAAATGCGAACCTTGGTGGCATATAAGGCCAAAGCCGCCGCATTCGAGACGTTAAGCGAACCAAATTCACCGGCTGCGTCAATTCGGACCAACATATCACAAGTTTCTTTGGTCTTATCGCGCAAACCTGGACCTTCGGCACCTAGAACAAGAGCAACTGGTAAATGCGTTTTACCTTCCACCGCTTGCTCAATCGTATGCTCAGCCTCACCATCAAGCCCTAATACCAAATATCCCATTCCCTGCAGTGAAATGATTGCATCCGCCAGATTGCGCATGCGTAAATAAGGTTGGCGTTCCAACGCACCACTCGCTGTTTTAGCCAAAGCACCCGTTTCAGGTGCCGAATGATGGCGCGTCCCGATAACGGCAGAGGCACCCAGCACTTCAGCTGAACGAAGAATCGCACCAACGTTATGCGGATCAGTCACTCGATCTAGCAAAAGAACACGTGGGTGTTCATCCCCAATAACCACATCATCTAAGCGCCCCCAATCAAGTGGCTTCACTTCCAGGGCAGCACCTTGGTGTACGGAACCCGGATCCAGCGGAGCAGAAAACTTGCGCGGATCAACGACTTCAGGTTCCATGCCGGACTCAGCAATCGCCTCTTCTAGCTTATTTTGTGCGTTCAAAGTCACAATCAGACGCAACCGTTTACGATTTGGGTTCATCAGCGCATCACGCACCGCATGCAGGCCAAACAACCAAACAGTCGCATTTGCCTCTGTTTTTCTGTCCTGTTCTTTCTGAACAACCCACTTTGGTTTTTGCATCTTTTTCGCCTTTGTTGAGTGGCTACCTAATTTGAGCCAATTTGTGCCTTGACGGGCCTTTGGGTCGCTAGTAATCACCCAGCACGTCAGACGCAATGCGCATGACAGTGGGCGACAGGCCGCAAGGTGTGGCAGGGGACTGTAACTCCCTCGCGGAGACGCACGCCTGGTTCGATTCCAGGGTCGCCCACCACTTACCCAAGCATTTGATTTATGTATACAAACTATA
>JAPKAB010000070.1 GCA_028825475.1 Ascidiaceihabitans sp.
GACGAAGACGCCCCAATCGCGCTAAAGGTCACCGTGCTGGCAGCCCCCGCGGTCGTAACATCACGGTCCGTCGTGGACAGAACCTGATCATCGATCAAAGCCAAGGCAAGCGATACGCCAATCGCAGCTTTTGACCCAGCCGCTTCTGCCTTAGCCGTTGTTGTGGTTGTCGCACTTTGCGCCGCCGCAACCGACACAGCACCCGTGGTCGACAAAACGCCGCCTGTCCCCAAACGCGCCGTCGTTGTGTTGTTCGTCAAAGACAATGCAAGAACCGGCGTCAAAGAGACTCCGCCTGAAGATCCAGCTTCAGCCGTTGTCGTAATTTCATGTGTCGCAGACGCAGACAAAGCAACGTCACCCGCACCAGTCAGGTTCGCCCCGTCACCCAATTCAGCAACAGAACGGTTCGCAATTATGTTCAAACCAACCGACGCGCCTAGACCCAGCGTGTCACCCGTAGCACCACCATCGGCTGGCTTTGCCGTAACCGTGGATGTCGTTTGGTTGTCAGTCGTCGCCTCGAAATCGCCACCACCGGTAATGTTAACCGCAACGCCTGCGCCTATTCTCGCAGTTGTCTGCGTGTCAATCAGGTTCAGCGCAAAAGATCCCGCAACCCCGACACCCGAAGCACCCGCGCCAGAGATCGCCGTCGTCGTGAACAGATTTCCAATCTTTGCGGAAAGCGGGTTATCAGACAGCGCCGACAAATGAATGCTGCCCGCTGAAACTGCGCTTGCAATAATCGCATCATTTTTAATCTTGGCTAGGTTCAGGCCAATAGCAACACCAACCCCGTTCGCAGATTCAACTGTTGTACCATCTGCCATGACTTCGGCATGGTTTTCAGAGCTACTCGCGACCCGCAGATCGCCAGAAATCGTGGCGGATGTGGTTGAACTGTAAGCGGATTTAGTCGTTGAGGTCAGATCAGAGATGGCCAATGCACCTGCAACCGAAAGGTTACCTTCGCTTGTGCTCGCCTCATCGCCATACTCCGCCCCTGATAGGAATGTTGCTGCTTGTGATCCGGCGGATGGCTCTGTGGCACCCCCTGCCCCTGCGACGGCTGTGACAGTTACATCTGTCGCGGTGGACGCATCTAGATTCAAGCTGCCCGCTGTGACATTGGCATTTCCAGCCAATTCCGCAGTGGTAGTCGCGTTGATTACACTGACCCCGACACTTGCACCAAACGCTGCCGCTTGGGGCGTTGCATTGGCGACTGAAGTGATCGTGTTCTTTGCTGTGACATCAATGGCATTTGTAGACTGCAACTGAGCGTCGCCAGTGATGCGTGCGATCGCAGTGCTGTTGATCGTCGACACTGCAATTGCCCCATCGGCCGAACTGTTAGCAGGTGCCAAGAATTCAGTAGGAATATTCGACGTAACCGTTGAACTTGCAGCCAAGGTCACGCTGTTTGCTGTGATATCGCTTGTGCCGCCGACCTCAACCATCGCTGAGGAATTTGTAACCACAACGCCAACTGGCAGTGCCACAGTGGACAAATCGCCATTCGCTGTAGCCGTCGCATTTGCCATCAAGGTATCTGTCGCTACGATATCACCACTGTTGATAATAACCGCCGCCTTGGCGGTTGGTACCGCAACCAAAAGCGCAAAATTATCCACCGTCGAAGTAGCGTTTAGCGTGATGTTATTACCGTATAGAATGGGGGCCGCACCGGCACCATCACCGACGATAATCTCGGCATCGCCGCCGCCTGTACGAACGGCCGTTAAGGTCACGTCGCCCGTTGTTCCTGCGGTCACGATCGACCCGTTCGCAAGCGTAATTTTTGGTGCCTCAAGTGTAATACTGCCCGCCGCACCACCGCCGTTGGTGGAATCCAAAATCCCGCCAGACGCAATCGTGATAGACTCGTCCGCCTGAAGCGTGATCGTGGCACCGAAAGTCAGCATGCTGCCAGACCCATCGATGAGCAGATCAATCGGATCAAATAACAGATCACCCGCACTGCCATAATCTGATCCTAGATCAAAACGGCCCGCGCCAATATCTGCGAATTTCCCACTAATTTCAATGAAACCGCCATCGCCCAAACCGGCACCGCGCGCGCTAAAGGACGCTCCGCTTTCCGTCTTGATGCTGTGGCCCGCCATAAACACGATATCGCCACCGGCACCATCAAGCCCCGCACCATCTGCATTGAACGTGGC
Source organism: Ascidiaceihabitans sp. (assembly GCA_028825475.1). Lineage (GTDB taxonomy): Bacteria > Pseudomonadota > Alphaproteobacteria > Rhodobacterales > Rhodobacteraceae > Ascidiaceihabitans. The sequence continues at coordinate 2,187 of JAPKAB010000070.1, forward strand.
TGTGGATTCAATCGTGATATCACCGCCCGTGGTCACGGAGATATTACCACCACCGCCACTGGTTTTTGCAGCGACAGTTGCGCTCCCACCAATGCTGGCGTTGCCCGCTGCAACAATCGAAATCTGACCGCCACGTGATACCAATGCGGCACCTTCTATCATTCCGGCATGATTGACAGTCGCACCGAATTTCATGCGTTGACCCATGTCGTCACCCGTCAATGGGCCCGAACGCCCGTTGACCATAACCGTGTGGCCCTGCAGGGTGATACCGCCTTCAGCAGTAATTTTACCAGCAATCGAGATCACACCATTTGGCGATATCGGAATCTCGCCGCGCATCAGCTGATTTGCAACCGCGTTGTTGATTGATCCATCTGCACGTACGATCGTGTCCAAAAACGCTTTGGTCGGCGTGTTGACCGTCAAGGACCCTACGTTTACCCGCCCCGTTTTGCCGACAATGAATCCATTCGAGTTAGAGAAGAAAATGTTACCGCCAATTTTTCCGTCTTTGTATGCATTCAACTCACCGTTGATCACAACCGCACCGTTTGAGACGACGTTGACCAAGCTACCAGCTTGATCAGGCACAAACAGGTCAACCCGTTGACCCGCAGCCTGTTGGAAATCCGAGAACGAGTTAAATCCAACACCAGCAGACACTGTGTCTGTTCTGATTTTAGTATGGTTGCCATCGACAGTGATCTTGGTCTTGGTGCGTCCATCCGCAATAATGTTGTTCGATCCACCCGCGCCAAGGTTGACCGCCTGCGCATGTGCACCCGACGGTAATGCAGCGCTGAAAACGGCACCAAGGACAAGCGGACTTGCCCCTGCCATCAATGTAGCCATCTTCAACCCGGTTGTTTCAGGTTTCTTCTGGTGAAGGAAATTTGCGCCCGGCGTCTTAAAAATCTTACCCATTAGAAGCTACCATCCTTGATTCGGAAAATATCCGGTGAATCGGGATCAGCCGAATACAGTAATGCCAAACCCGTCGGTCTAAGCGCATCTGTCCCGTCTGTTACTTTTTCGAAAATACCCTGCAGCAATAAAATTGCCGAACGACCTTCGGTATCGAGGCCGCGAAACAAAAGCACACCGTTTGCAACGGTGGTGGGCGTTGTTACCGAATTAGGCGCATAATTACCCTTTTGAAAGTGATTGCTCAGTACGTCACCATTCGCAACCAGCTCCTTGTCGTTCGTTTCTGCGTCGATGGTCGCATTCCAAGATGCGCCAATCTGAATCAGTGTTTTGCTTTCGTATCCAAATATATACGACACTTGCGCCGTTCCTCCGCCTTCCAAAAGGTCGGGCACCAAAACGGTCAACAGCTCTGTGCGCTCAACCGTATTAACGCCTTCGCTGATGTCTGCAGCTTTGATGTCAAAGTCAGTTGCAATCGCAGCAACGACCGCGGCCTTATCCATGCCAAAGGTGGCAGACCTAAATCCCGTGATCTCCGTTGATGCCTGTTCAGGCACTTCAGTGGTGGCTTGGGTATCTGTAGCAGAGCGGCCAATTTGCGGTGCCCCCACAAAAACAACAGCAAAGGCCAAAGCCCATCCCAAAAATTTACAAGACTTTATCAAAGCAGCGATCCGCAACATAGCTTTTCCTAAAACAATAGTTTGCCTCTTGAAAGGCACCCGCCCTTGCAGCCATGAAACAGCGACAAGGACAGAACTCGCCCAGAAAAATTGGGCACAAACTAATTAAAACGGTTGAATTTCATTCCAAAATTACTGGACGGTCTCGCCCTCAGGAATGGAAGGGGCATTCAAATCTTGAGCCAATCTCGAAATCGACCTCAGACTCAGCAAATGGCTGTAAATAGGCTTCAAGAAGCCAGCAGCGTTCAACTGACCAAGTTGCGCATCAGATAATTTCTCCAACGCGTCTTCACTGACAACCATCAAGCCATGAACGCTAGTCTTTTCACCGTCGGGCATCACCGCGTCTAAAGAGATCGACTGAAAAAGCTCCATCTCGTGCAGCATCTTTGTAAAGGCATCGGTGCGATCAGCGGATGTTTTGTAGCTTTGCGAAATCGTGAGTGCCCGCATCAAGGTCTCTTCAGACTCGCCAGACTTACTAAAGAACGGTTCACCTTTTTTCTCGTTCAATCCTTCATACGTGTCATCAACACACAGGATCGGCCCCCCATTTTCAACGTCACCTACGATGAACGGATACCGACGCAGATAAGCCGGCGCATACTTTCCATCCCACAGTCCGTCTTCGGAGATAAAAACATTCGTGCCCGGTTTTAACCCAGTCACAAAAACCGCAGAGGGCACATCGGTGGCCGGCAAGAAAGCTATCGGCAAATCATCAAGCGCAAGATCAAATTCATCAACCAAAGCAGGAATTAGGTTAGCCTCTTTGGCAAAACTCAAAGGCTTTGTTGGTGTGTGGAATTTTAGATTTTTATGTACATCGGTACTAAGTGGCACGACATTTTTATAAAAAAGTGGATTTGACATTATGTTCAACAACCCCAGAGCAAAATTAGTTCGAAATATAAAAAAGTTTATATCGCAATATGATAAGATATAAATATCTCGTTAATTACAACTATTATTACCACGCTTACTCGCCAAAAGCGACGGAAAAATCCGAAATCCCTCTAATTCGGCATACTTACCACCCTTAACTACAGTGATCTTGTCCCGTTCACGTTCCGGTCTCCCGGTGTCAATCGCAGAGCAAAAAGGGACCAGATCGCGGCGTAAAACTGGTCCACTGAGTTATCGTTTGTCGTGCGCTTTGGCGCGAGTGCTTGTCATCTAGCTAACGCGTGCCAAAGCGCATGTTGACCGTTAGGCCAACATTGTTCTGTTCTTGATCCAGCTTTGATTACTTTTGTTTGTTACGGCTGTGTTTGAGCCTGTAGCTTTCGCCGTTCATCTCGAGAATGTGGACGTGATGGGTCAAGCGATCCAGCAACGCGCCTGTCAGCCGCTCGGAGCCAAAGACTTCTGTCCATTCGTCAAAGGGCAAGTTTGACGTGATGATGATTGAGCCACGTTCGTAGCATTGGGATATCACTTCGAAGAGTAGTTCTGCGCCGGACTTACTGAGCGGCACGAAGCCCAACTCATCGATGATCAACAGGTTCTGGCTGGTCAGTTGTTTCTGCAGCCGCTGCAACCGTCGCTCATCCTGGGCTTCAATCAAATCGTGGACCAATGCCGCTGCCGTCGTGAAGCGCACTTTCAGCCCCCTTTGACACGCCGCGAGTCCAAGCCCCAAAGCAATGTGGGTCTTGCCCGTCCCCGATGGCCCAAGGGCAATGATGTTTTCTCTGCGATCAACGTAGTCACAACGTGCCAGATCCATCGTTAGCGGCTTGTTCAGGCTGGGCATGATCTTGAAGTCGAAGCTGTCCAGACTTTTGGTGCTGGGAAACTTCGCCGCTTTAATGCGCCGTTCAATCATACGACGCTCGCGGTCAATCAATTCCATCTCACACAGCCGCGCCAGATATTGGATATGGTCTTTGTTCTCGGCAGCACAGATATGGGCCTGTTTGGCGTATTCTCCTTGGAACGTTGGCAATCGCAGTTTCTTGAGGTGATGCTGCAGAAGGATTTGCGGTGCCTCAGTCATAACGTGGCTCCACCCATCAGGCTCATGTAGCTGGATGGACGCGTCATCCCCACGTTAGCCTTGGGCAGATACGGGTAAAAGTCCAAATCCAATCGTGGTGGCCGCTTCTCAACCCGACACAGCACAAGGTGTTTTACGGCGTCATAGCCAATTGCACCCATATCAATGGCTTGGCTGATCGCGCCTTGTACAACATCCATCTCAAAGGTTTCCAGCAGGCGCAGAACTTGAACGTATTCCCGCTTGCCGGGCTTGCCCATTCTGGCCTCAAGCAGACGGTGCAGCGTGGCGAAGACATCCGGAAGGTCCCAGCCCTGCAAAGGTGCTGCGTGATCCAAGGCACCCACCTTTTGCTCAAGCAGGGGCAAAAAGTGCAGCGGATCAAAGATCATGTCCGCTTTTGCATACGAACGTTTATGCTGGGCAATAATCTCGTTGCCACATCCAATGATGACCTCATGCACAAACCCACGCAC
>JAPKAB010000084.1 GCA_028825475.1 Ascidiaceihabitans sp.
TCTCCTTGGTTCCAAAATTACCAAGCAAAGCGTCTACAAATCTAGGGGCACCTCACTGTTCGTGGGGCTGCATGTAAGGAGGCGTGGCAGATTCTCAGGAGAGGCTGAGTGCAATTGATGGCGCACTTGTCCGAAAAGCGCGAAAGTGCGCCACATGCAGAGGCTTTAGCGGAAGTTTTAATGGGCGGTGATTTAGTGTGCGTTGCCGCCATCCGCCGGTGGTCTTAAATGCTGCGGTGCGGTCCGCCGGATCAGACGCTAATACATTATTTAGTATTTTGGCTGGCAGACAGGTCAGTGCGCGGCCAAAGCGACTCTTTCGAATTATTAAACGAGTACTGATTCATGACGGAAATGTGAAAGAAAGTGCATCAACGCTTTTAAAGCGCCAGCTTCGCTGCAAGCCGAGCAAATATATTTAGCCATCTGCCAGCCCGAATAAGGTGCGAAATCCATAGTTTCGCTCGAGTACCGTCCCCACCGCAACTGCCCCTGAGCGGGTGAGATGTCCGCCGTCTTGCGAAATCAGTTGACCTGTTTGTGTGACTTGCTGGCATCCACCGTTTGGATCACAGAGCGCGCTGACAATATCTATAAATGTTACACCCCCGATTTGTTTGAGAAGATCATTTGTAACGATAAGGTCCTCGTTTGGATCAGAGCGAAAGGCAGGCCGCTGCGATGCGTCGATACGCAGCAACTGGCGCGTCGACACATCACCAAAGTCTTTGGGACCCACTAAAAAGATACGTGCGTCAGAAATTACATCAATGTTTTTGATGGTATCGACGATGTAGGGCTGATGCCAAGATTGCCAGCTAGAGGCGAGCAAAATTACATCGGCGTCCGCAACCGCTGCCAACATTTCGGTGCTTTTGTAGCGGTCGTAATCGCCACAATCGACTGTGTCCCAAATGTTTCGCAGGTCTTGGTCGGCTTCATGCAGGAAAAATGGCGCACAGTTTCTAGAAATTGTCCATTTTGATGCGTCGAGATCGTCAAGGATTTGCAGCTCGTTGAGGACGTTCATGAAATCACGGCCAAAGCTATCACCGATGAAAGCAACCTTGGGCCTTCGGTCATGCGTGGAAAAGGGCCGCCTGAGGTAGAGGTTGTCTATGTCGCGTTGATATTGGTCAGCATCGAGCCGTGTAATACTTAACAGATTTTGATCAACTTCGTTAAATCGTAATAACGGCAAGGTTGTGAAATACCCGACCAACGACAATGCGGAAAGACCGATTGCGGTGGTCAGAAGGACAGGTCCACGAGACACAATAGTTGTTTTTTGGCTTGTGCGAAAAGGTTGTTCAACAAAGCGCCAGCTTAGCGCAGACAGTAACAAAATTACTGCTATGAGGCAAAGCGCCGTGATGGGTTTTGATGTTTCATAATCGTTAAAGCGCGCAAAAACGAAGATAGGTTGATGCCAAAGGTAAGCGCTGAAGCTGATCAGTCCGACAAAGCGTAGCGGGCCAAATTGTAAAAGATTAGCTGTCGTGGTTGATGCGCGAGCAAAAATAAGTACCAAGACTGTTCCTATCGTAGGAAGGAGCGCATAATACGAAGGGAACAGAATGCTGTCGTCGTAGAGAAAAAATGTTAGGAATAACGCAACAAGCCCCAATGCAGCAAGCGGATCGCTGCCCTTAGTGTCACGAAAAGAACACCAAAGAGCTGCTATGGCACCAATTAGAATTTCCCAGAACCGAGACAGGGAGAAGAAGTAATTCCCCCGCGGTTCATTGCGCCAGCCCCATTCGCTAATTAAAAAGGATATGGCTAAGAGGAACAAGACAACTGCCCACAAACCAGGCTTCCCCAGAATGCGGTAGGCAACAAACGAAATTAACGGGAATAGAAAATAAAACTGCTCTTCGACACCAAGGCTCCATGTGTGGAGGAGCATGATATCATCCGCAGACGGCGCAAAGTAATCTACAAAATCAATGAAGTACAAGTTGGACAGTGACAAAATCGAGAAGAACACACTTCCTGAGATATCCTGAATTTCTGACGGAGAAAGTATGAGCCATGCTAGGATTGAAACACTCGCCAGCACGCAAAATAATGCCGGTAAAATACGGCGCGCACGTCGAGCATAAAAATCTCTGAATGTGAAGCAGCCCGCCTCAAGGTCGCGCAAGATTATTCCAGTAATCAAGAATCCTGAGATTACAAAAAAGGCATCAACACCTACAAATCCTCCAGGTATCCAGCTAAACCCCGCATGAGAGAAAATGACAGAAAGAACTGCTATTGCGCGCAGGCCATCAATTTCATTCCTATATTTCATTATACGCTTCAAAAAACCCTTGCCGCCAAACGTGCATAAAGTCGACCGTAGCACAGTCGTTGGATTAAGAAAAGGCGACGCTATGGGTAGTGGGGTGAGTATCTTGGGGCAAAAGAGGCCCTAAACTTTTGAT
>JAPKAB010000071.1 GCA_028825475.1 Ascidiaceihabitans sp.
AATCCCTGAGCTGGCCATAACTTTGGCCAGCCACTGACGCTTTCCCTCTCTACAAAGATCCTGACCGAAACCGATAGAGGTACAGGATTATGGTAGAAACTAGAGAAATGGTGACCGCAGCGGGTACGCTAGCGTGTGCCGTTGCCATCGGTTTTTTCATGCAAACCGGCGATGCTGCCGAGCAGCGTTATGGCGGAGTTGGTGAGGTTGCGGTGAGTGCTGCAAGCGTCACAGTAGTTAACCCGCTCTTGCCTTCTGCTAACCCGTATACAAAAGAAATTCTTGAAGTTGAGGACATTGTTCTCACTTCCGCTCAGTCAAAGCCTGCGCAGCAGTCTGAGTTCTTAGTACTTGCTTCGGCTCATTTAGAATCTGAGGAAGTCGAATTACCAGTTTTAAAAAATATCCAGCTGGTGTCTGCAACGGATGGCTCTATTGATACCCCTACGGTTGAATTGGCTGAGCCGACAGTATCTTGTGAAATCACTGCTGAAGGTATCGCAACAAAAGCGGCGATGATCGAATTGACGTTGAACGCGCCATGTTTGCCCAATGAACGGGTTACAGTTCACCACCGTGGTATGATGTTTACTGAAACAACGTCAGCTACGGGTACTTTGGAAGCAACTATGCCTGCGTTGGATCAAAATGCGTTGGTTATTTTTGCGTTTTCTAATGGGGACGGTGCGGTAACGCAGCTGGAGGTACCAGAGCTTCGCCAATACAATCGTACTGCCATTCAATGGAAGGGAGATGCTGGATTTGAAATGCATGTTCGTGAATTTGGTGCGAACTATGGTGAAGATGGCCACGTTTGGAAAGACGCAGCGCGTACTTCTGCCGCTGTTGGTTCATCCCGTGGTTTCCTGACCCGTTTGGGCAATACCAATATTGCTGAAGGTCTGATGGCTGAGGTTTATACCTTTCCTACCGCGATGTCGTCGCAATTTGGTATTGTCGATTTAAGCGTCGAAGCTGAGGTTACTGCGTTGAACTGTGGCCTTGAGGTTGAAGCACAATCCTTAGAAGTGGTGGATGGTGACGTCATAATGCGCGATTTGACGCTTGCTGTACCTGATTGCGATGCAAAGGGTAGCTTTCTGGTGTTGAATAATCTTGTTGAAGACCTGAAAGTCGCCAGCAACTAAATTGCTGTGCTAGGGATCTATTATGTCCATTAAATGTGCGGCGGCGTTTGCCGCACTTTTTCTTTTTTCGACGCTTGGGTCCGCCTTTGCGCAAGATGTAACTCTTGCTTCACCGGATGGTCAGGTTGAGATGAGTGGTACATTATTGGGTTTTGACGGCGAATTTTACCGCCTCGATACGGTTTACGGCGAAATGACCGTGGATGGTTCAGGGGTGCTTTGTGAAGGTCCTGCCTGTCCAAACCTTCAGGACTTTGTTGCCGAAATTGCTTTGTCGGGTTCAGCAACGATGGGTGCGGTTCTTCTACCTGCATTGATTGAGGGTTTCGCCCTACGCAACGGGTTTGAGGCTAAGCGCGTCGTGAGCGGTTCAACACGCTTTAGCTATCAACTGCGCAACAAAGCCTCTGAAAAGGTGATCGCTAATTTTAACTTCCGGGTGACGAATACAGATGAAGGTTTTGCCGATCTTTTAGCGAATGAGGCTGACATTGTTATGGCGTTGCGTGAAATCCGTTCCTCAGAACGCCAACGTGCGCGTGATGCAGGTATGGGTGATCTGACTGGGCCAAATCGCAGTCGTGTACTTGCCTTGAATGCCGTTGTTCCAATCGTTTCGTCAGGTAATCCTGTTCGCTCAATCTCTGCGCCACAACTTGCAGCAGTGTTTGCCGGTGAAATTGTGAATTGGTCTGATTTGGGTGGTCCGAATGCGCCTATTGATCTGCATCTTCCAAGTGCCCGAACTGGCCTGGGGCAAGCGGTAGAAGATCAAGTAATGAAACCAGCAAAGCTGGGTTTTGGTGACGGGATTGTGCGTCATGTTCGGGGCGTCGATTTGGCACAAGCGGTTGCTGCATCACCCTTTGCAATTGGCATCGCGAGCTATGCTGAGACGGGTAATGCACAAGTTCTAACTTTGCGTGGGACATGCGGCTTTATGCTTCAAGCGGCGCGACGCAGTATCAAAACTGAAGATTATCCACTGACAGCGCCGATGTTTTTGTATCTGCCTGCACGTCGTTTGCCCAAGGTTGGTCGTGAGTTTCTTGCCTATACCCGTGGCCCATCTGCGCAGATCGTGATCCGTCGTGCTGGATTTGTAGATCAAGCGGCTGAAGAAATTCCTATCGCAGATCAAGGCAGCCGTTTTGCCAATGCGATTAATACAGCTGGCCCTGAGGTGTCTTTGGAAGAATTGCAACGGATGGTACGAACGTTGTCGAGCATGTCGCGGCTATCAACGTCATTTCGGTTTGAAGCTGGGTCTGTTCGTCTGGATGCGCAATCGCGTTCGAATGTTCAGCAATTGGCTAGATCACTTGAGCTTGGGAAGTATGACGCGCAGCGTGTTATGTTTGTTGGTTTTAGTGATGGCGATGGCGCTGCAAAGGCAAATCGTGAAATCGCGTTACGACGTGCAGATGCCGTTCGCCGTGCCGTGAGCAAAGCGGCGGAGACGGCCAATTTGGACCGTGTGCAGCTTGATTTAGATGCATTCGGAGAGGCGTTGCCGATGGCCTGTGATGATAGCGAATGGGGACGCCAAGCCAATCGTCGTGTCGAGGTCTGGGTCCGTTAAATTAATCCCTCAGATCGGAAGCTAAGTTCCCTAGATTTACCGATAATGAGATGATCGTGTAAAGTGAGGCCTAGCGCGTCACAGGCGCGTTGAATTTGCTGTGTCATGTTGATGTCTGATTGTGATGGAGTTGGATCACCGGACGGGTGATTGTGGACAAGTATGATGGCGCTGGCATTCAGTTCTAGTGCTCGCTTCGCAACTTCTCTGGGGTAGACGGGCACGTGATCTACGGTGCCTTTGGCTTGTTCCTCATCAGCGATCAGTGCATTTTTGAGATCTAGAAATAGAACCCTAAATTGTTCGGTTTCTCCGTGGGACATTGCGGTATGGCAATAGTCTAATAATGCGTCCCAAGATGATAGTACATGACGGTGCATAATTTTGGACCTTGCAAGACGATGGGCAGCCGCTTCGATTATCTTAAACTCTAGCGCTACAGCTTTTGTAAGTCCCGTGTGTTGCCGTAAGCGATCAACAGGTGCTGTGACGACACGGTTGAAGTCACCAAAGGCGTTCAGCAGTTCTTTGGCCAATTGTTTTACGTCCTGGCGGGGAAGTGCTCGAAATAGGATCAATTCTAGTATTTCGTGATCAGGAAGGGTTGTTGGACCTGCTTCAGTAAATCTTTCGCGGAGCGCCTTGCGTTCGTGTGCTATCAGAACCGCGGGGCGACTGCAGGGCCAATCAATGGGCGTGGCTTCGTCCAAATCGAATAGATTGCTGGCTTCGGCAAATGATGAGGTTGAGTCGGTCATGCCCGGAGGTTCGCAAAACGTGATTACCGGATGGTTAACCCGTTGCGAAAATAGTGGTTTAGGACGGGAAAAGTCCCGCCCTAAACCTTAACTTTTCATCGCATCCCAGAAGGATTTGACGGAAGAGAAGAAGCTGCTGCTTTCAGGATTGTTCTCTGAGGATAGCTCGTCGAATTCCTTTAGGATCTCTTTTTGACGCGCTGTCAAATTGACAGGTGTTTCCACAGCCAATTCGATGAACATGTCGCCGGAACTGTTTCCACGTATTGCTGGCATACCTTTGCCACGAAGGCGCATCTGACGGCCTGCTTGGCTGCCTGCCGGAATCTGGACGCGACCACGGCCACCATCGATGGTTGGCACCTCGATGCTGCCACCCAAGGCTGCGGTGCTCATTGATACAGGAACGCGGCAGAACAGGCTTAGGCCATCACGTTCAAACAGTTTATGGTCTGATACTTCTATGAAGATGTATAGATCACCCGATGGTCCGCCACGCATGCCGGCTTCGCCTTCGCCTGATAGGCGAATACGTGTACCTGTTTCGACACCAGCAGGGATGTTTACAGAAAGTGAACGGTCTTTCTCGACGCGGCCTGCGCCAGAACAAGACTTGCATGGGTTGTTAATAATCTGGCCCATGCCGGAACACGTTGGGCAAGAGCGTTCAACAGTAAAGAACCCTTGCTGAGCGCGCACTTTGCCCATGCCAGAACATGTTGGGCATGTGGATGGTTCAGCACCACCTTCAGCACCCGTACCTTCGCACCCGTCACAGGCGAGCGCAGTTGGAACATTGATGGTCTTTTGCATACCAGAAAATGCGTCTTCGAGTGAGATACGCAAGTTGTAACGCAAGTCAGCACCGCGTGCTGCACGGCGCCCGCCGCCACCACGTTGGCCTCCCATAAAGTCGCCGAATAGGTCATCGAATACATCAGAGAACGCGCTGCCAAAATCGCCTTGGCCACCGCCACCTTGACGTCCGCCACCGCCGCCCATGCCGCCTTCAAAGGCGGCATGTCCGTAACGATCATATGCAGCCTTCTTATCTCCGTCCTTTAGGACTTCGTAAGCTTCGTTCGCTTCTTTAAATTGGTCTTCGGCTTTTGGGTTGCCGGAGTTGTGGTCGGGATGCAGTTCGCGGGCTTTCTTGCGATAGCCTTTTTTGATCTCGTCCGCAGATGCGCCTTTGGCAATGCCAAGCACATCATAATAATCACGTTTAGCCATGGATCAGGGTCCCCTTTGGAACATCAAAGGCCGGTCCATAAATCGGACCGGCCCTGTCGTTGTTCAGAGTGGCGCTTATTTGCGCTTGTCGTCGTCCAAATCTTCGAATTCAGCATCTAGGATATCGTCATCCGCGCCTTCATCTGCACCAGCTGGTTCAGACATGTCGTCGCCGCTTTCTTCCGCAGCCGCAGCTTTGTAGATCGCTTCGCCTAGTTTCATGGCCGCTTCAGTTACGTTCTGGATGCCTGATTTGATCTTGCCAGCGTTGTCTGTTTCAAGATCGTCGTTCAGCGCAGCAATCGCCAACTCAATCGCCTCGATAGTAGTCGGGTCGACTTTGTCTTTGTGCTCTTCCATTGCTTTCTCAGTCGAGTGAACCAGGCTTTCTGCTTGGTTCTTCGCTTCGATCAGCTCTTTACGCTCTTTATCGGACTCAGCATTGTCTTCCGCATCTTGAACCATTTGTTCGATATCCGCGTCTGACAAACCACCAGAAGCTTGGATTGTGATCTGTTGCTCTTTGCCTGTGCCTTTGTCTTTAGCGCCCACAGACACGATGCCGTTGGCGTCGATGTCAAAGGTCACTTCGATTTGTGGCAAACCGCGTGGAGCTGGTGGGATGTTTTCAAGGTTGAAAGCACCCAACATCTTGTTGTCCGCAGCCATTTCACGTTCGCCTTGGAAGCAGCGAATGGTAACAGCGTTTTGGTTGTCTTCAGCTGTTGAGAAGATTTGTGATTTCTTCGTTGGGATCGTTGTGTTGCGATCGATCAAACGAGTAAATACGCCCCCCAAAGTTTCGATACCCAAGGACAATGGTGTTACGTCCAAAAGAACGACGTCTTTTACGTCGCCTTGTAGAACACCGGCTTGAATTGCTGCACCCATGGCAACAACTTCGTCTGGGTTAACGCCTTTGTGTGGCTCTTTACCGAAGAATTTAGTCACTTCTTCGATAACGCGCGGCATACGTGTCATACCGCCAACCAATACGACTTCGTCGATGTCAGATGCTGAGATGCCAGCGTCTTTTAACGCAGCGGCGCATGGTTTCATGGACGCTTTGATCAGATCGCCAACAAGGCTTTCCAGTTTTGCACGGGTCAGTTTCATTACCATGTGCAATGGCTGGCCAGTGGAGCCCATAGAAATAAACGGTTGGTTGATTTCTGTTTGGTTTGCAGAAGACAATTCGATTTT
>JAPKAB010000007.1 GCA_028825475.1 Ascidiaceihabitans sp.
AGGCCGCGCCAGTGCAATCCCTAAACGTGGGTGCGGCGTGGTCCTGGAGAGGGGACGCCATCCGTGTGGATGGCCCGGCTGAAGTGTTGTGGCTAGATAGAGCGGATGAATCAAAAAATTTACGCAAACGGGCGGCACGAATGGTGCACCGTTTGGTAGGCGCAGCAGTTGATCATAAACCGCTCGTTCCACATGAGTTTACGGATGAAAATCCGCTTGTGGATAGCAGTTTTGTCGTCACCGATGGGGCGCAAAGCTACACTGTGACTTTGATTGAAGTTGGGCGTGGTTCTCAGCCATTACTAATGTTTTTGGACGAAATCCCACCTCGTGGTTGTGACCTTTGGGTCGTGCATCACACTTTGGGTGTGGTTTCGTCTAATTCTATGGGTCCAGAAAGTGGTGGCGTGATTTGTTTTACGCCGGGAACACGCATCCTGACGCCAGATGGGCTTTGTTTGGTCCAGAATCTTCGTGAAGGCGACATGGTTCAGACCAAAGACAATGGTGCGCAAGAGATCGTTTGGAAAGGTGCGCGTCGCATGACTGGGGCACGCATGTTTGCGATGCCACACTTGCGTCCAATCCGCATCCGCATGGGCGCTCTTGGTGTCGAACGTCCCGATGAAGAGCTATTGGTGTCACCGAGCCACCGGATGTTGATCCAAGGGGATGAGGCAATGGCCTTGTTCAATACGCCCGAAATTTTGGTCGCGGCAAAGGATTTGATCAACGGTAAGACTGTGACGGTTGATGTGACTGTTCCAGAGGTGACTTATATTCACTTGCTGTTATCGGATCATCAAATTTTGTGGGCGAATGGCGTTGAAACTGAAAGCTTCCATCCAGCCAGTGCAGCACTTACAACCCTTGATGCTTCGGATCGTACGCGACTTATGGCGCAATTCCCCGACTTGGAATTTGATCCACATACTTATGGTGGCTACGCACGTCGCAATCTTTCGGCAACTGAAGCTGCAATAATGAACCACGTGGCCTAAACGGCGACGTGGCTCTCTTTACTCAGTTTTTATTAGCTCTGCGATGATCGCTTTGGCACTTTCTGATGACCAATCGGCATCACCACGCAGTCGCGCAATTTCTTTACCACTGGGGTCCATGATCACCGTGATAGGCAATCCAAAAATACCCATTTGGCTGGCAAGTGCTTGCTTGGGGTCCTGATACCGCGGAAGGTTTTCAATGCCTGAATCCGCGAAGAATTTTGAAATGCCCGCAGGGGTGTTGCGACCAGTTGCGATTGTAACAACTTCAAAGTTGTCACCACCAAATTCAGTCTGTAGGTCTGACAGCATTGGCATTTCTTTGCGACAAGGTGCACACCACGTTGCCCAAAAATTTACCAAGACATATTTGCCGCTGTAGTCGTCTAAGGTTTTCTTGCCGCCGCTGTCTGGCAAAAAGAATTCCGCGCTCGACGTGGCTTCTGGCGTTGAATGGAACACCAATTTTTTCATGTCACCGGTGCGCAAAGCCGCCACTGCGGACGAGTCTGCAAAGCTAGGGGTGGCACCAAGGGCAATCGCCGTATACATGATCGCAGCAATATAACGTTTCATTTTCCCTCCGAAGGGTCAGACGATGACAAAGAAAACCAGCAATACCATGTGGGGCGGCCGTTTTGCCGCTGGACCAGACGCGATTATGGAGGCAATAAATGCCTCAATCGGTTTCGACCAGCGCATGGCTTCCCAAGATATCGAAGGCTCGCGCGCCCATGCCGCTATGTTGGCGGCGACAGGCATTATTACAGATAGTGATGCTGAAGCCATTCGTGAAGGCCTTCTCACGGTCTTGTCAGAAATTGAGGGTGGAACGTTTCAGTTCTCGACCGCGCTGGAAGACATTCACATGAATGTGGAAAGCCGTTTGAAAGAAATCATCGGCGAACCTGCAGGTCGTTTGCACACAGGTCGTTCGCGAAATGACCAAGTGGCGACTGACTTTAAGCTGTGGGTGCGTGATCAATTCGACGCTGCCGAAGCTGGTTTGATTGCTTTGATCCAAGCCCTTTTGGGGCAAGCAGAAGCAGGGGCCGATTGGGTAATGCCTGGTTTTACGCACCTTCAAACCGCGCAACCTGTAACATGGGGCCACCACATGATGGCCTATGTTGAAATGTTTGGCCGTGATTTGTCCCGTGTGCGGGATGCACGCAAGTGTATGAACGAATCCCCACTTGGTGCTGCGGCACTTGCTGGCACGTCTTTCCCGATTGATCGCCACATGACTGCTGAAGCTTTGGGCTTTGACCGTCCATCAGCCAACTCACTGGACGCAGTGTCCGACCGTGACTTTGCGTTGGATTTCCTAAGCGTGGCCAGCATCACTGCGATGCACCTGTCCCGTTTTGCTGAAGAGTTGGTAATCTGGTCCTCCGCTCAGTTCCGTTTCGTTACACTGTCGGACCGTTTTTCGACAGGTTCTTCAATCATGCCACAAAAGAAAAACCCGGATGCCGCCGAATTGATCCGCGCCAAAGTTGGTCGGATTTATGGCGCAAATACTGGGTTGATGATGGTGATGAAGGGGCTGCCGCTGGCCTATTCCAAGGACATGCAGGAAGATAAAGAGCAAGTCTTTGATGCGGCTGATTCATGGATGCTGGCGATGGCTGCGATGGAGGGTATGGTCAAAGATATGACCGCCAATCGTGATAGCTTAAAAGCTGCCGCTGGGTCAGGGTTTAGCACCGCAACAGATTTGGCCGACTGGTTGGTTCGCGTTTTGGGCATGCCATTCCGCGATGCGCACCACGTGACCGGAACGCTTGTTGCGCTTGCTGAAAACAAAGACTGTGATCTACCCGATCTAACTCTTGAAGATATGAAATCAGCCCACGAACATATTACAGCCGAAGTCTTTGACGTCTTAGGCGTGCAAAATTCCGTGGATTCGCGTATGTCATATGGCGGAACAGCACCTGCGCAAGTGCGCATTCAGGTGCGGCGCTGGAAGGATATATTGAAATGATCCGTTTTATTGCCCTTATTGCAGTGGCAGCACTTGCGTCTTGCGGCGTAGATGGTCCGCCGATTAAGCCTACTGTAAGCACTGGTATTAACGTTGGTTCGGGTGGCGTGAAGACAGGTGTAAACCTTGGCGCAAGTAAGGGTCCATTGTCTGTCAATTGGAACCTGCTTTGATGCCGTCACCGTTGCGAATGATCTATTTGGCCCTCGCCATCTGGGGCGCTATCCATCCGATGTATTACTTTACTCAGTGGTTCGCCCAAAACGGTTTCGACCTAATGGTTATGGTTGATGCGTGGCATGTGAATGCTGCGTCTAGCGGCTTGGTCTGGGATTTAACAATCGCATTTATCGCGCTGACCGTATGGATCATTGCCGAAGTTGCCGTGCGGCGCAATTGGATTGCTTTGATCGCAATTCCAGCAACGATCTGCATCGGCGTTTCATGCGGTTTGCCACTGTATCTCTTTTTACGCACGCGGCCTGTAACATAGGCCACTTGCCATTGATCTAGCCTCCAATTCGTGGCTATTCACAGGTATGGATCATTTCTTATATAAAAACGGCGCATTGCACGCCGAAGATGTTCCGGTGGCCGAGATTGCCGCCGCCGTGGGCACGCCATTTTATGTGTACTCAACCGCGACATTGCTGCGCCACTTTAAGCTGTTTGATGATGCGCTTGAAGGTATGGACCATCTGGTCTGCTACGCGATGAAAGCGGCCAGCAACCAAGCGATCCTTAAGACGCTGGGCGATGCTGGTGCAGGCATGGATGTGGTCTCTGGCGGTGAATATATGCGGGCAAAAGCCGCAGGTGTTCCGGGTGACCGCATTGTGTTTTCTGGTGTCGGCAAAACGGCTGATGAAATTCGCCTCGCGTTGACCGGTGGTATCCGCCAATTCAACGTGGAATCGGAACCTGAGATGCAGGTGCTGAATGCCGTCGCGCTTGAGCTAGGCGTCGTTGCGCCGATCACCATTCGCGTGAACCCTGATGTCGATGCCAAAACTCACGCCAAGATTGCGACTGGCAAATCTGAAAATAAATTTGGTATTCCGATTTCGCGCGCGCATGAAGTTTATGCAATGGCTGGCGCGATGAAGGGGCTAGATGTCATTGGCATCGATGTTCACATCGGCAGCCAGCTAACAGATTTGGCACCGTTTGAGGCCGCCTATAATAAAGTGGCAGAACTGACCGAAGAGTTGCGCGCCCAAGGCCACAACATCAAACGACTAGATTTGGGCGGCGGTCTTGGAATTCCATATGAGCGTTCGAACGAAGCACCACCATTGCCAAGTGATTATGGCGCGTTGGTGAAACGCACGCTTGGTCATTTGGGATGCGAAATTGAAATCGAGCCCGGGCGTTTGATCGCGGGCAACGCGGGCCTGATGGTCAGCGAAGTGATCTACGTCAAAGAAGGCGAAGACCGTGAATTCCTTATCATTGACGGTGCGATGAACGATTTGATCCGTCCTGCAATGTACGATGCACACCATGATATCGTGCCTGTTGTTGAACCTGCTGCTGGTATCGAAATGGCAAAATACGATGTTGTTGGTCCGGTTTGTGAGTCTGGCGACACATTCGCCAAACACCGCGAAATGGCACCGATGAAGTCAGGCGATTTGGTCGCGTTTCGCAGTGCTGGTGCATACGGCGCAGTTATGGCGAGCGAATATAACAGTCGCCCGCTTATCCCTGAGGTTTTGGTCAACGGCGATCAATTTGCGGTTATCCGCGCACGCCCAACCTTTGACGAAATGATAAATCGAGATACCATACCAGAATGGCTTTAGGCGCGTTGATGCGCCAAAGATGAGTTGGAGTGGTATAAATGGTGTCAAAACCTTCTCAGCCAGAAGTTCAGCGCGGGCTAACAGCCTTGCGCTGGCCGCTACGGCTTACATGGTTGGGTATGTGTTTCGAAAGCGCAGCTTACGCGCTTTGGCCGTTGTTGAGTGTCGTTCTTGTTGTAGTCGCTGCTTTGATGTTTGGCCTACATGATGTCCTTCCAATTGATTTTCTTTGGATAGGAACGGTTGTGGCGGCATTTGCAGGGGCAGGCGCGCTTGCATTTGCGGTGCTTCGGTTCCGCCCCCCATCCAAAGCAGACGCAATTGAGCGTTTGGATCAAAGTCTTTCCGGTCGTCCAATTCAAGCGCTGACGGATACCCAAGCCATTGGTTCAGCCGATTCAGCCTCTGCATCAGTCTGGGCTGCTCACCAAACACGAATGATCGCAAAAACAGTGGCTGCGAAGGCAGTGCCCGCCAAAGTGCGTATCGCTTCGCTTGATCCGTTTGCACTGCGCTATGTTGCAGTGGTTTTCTTTGCGGTTGCATTGGTTTTTGGGTCGGTTTTGCGTGTTGGGACCGTTGGTGCCGTGGTCGGTCCTCTTGATGCGTTGGCGACTGGTCCGGTTTGGGAGGGGTGGATTGATCCGCCGCGATACACTGGTCGCCCAACGCTTTATTTGAACGACCAACCGCAGGGCGATCTCTCCGCCCCAGTCGGTAGCATGATTACCTTACGTCTTTACGGTGAGGTTGGTGTGCTGGCTTTTTCAGAAACAGTTTCAGGGCGCACAGTCTTTCCAGCTGCGGCTACCAAAACGCAGGATTTTCAAATCCTGAAAGACGGGGAATTGTCGATTGATGGGCCGAACGGACGACGTTGGTCGGTCACTGTGGTGCTTGACGCTCGCCCAATCATCACTTCGCTAAAATCAATCGACAGTGATGTAAATGGAGTGATGACTCTACCGTTCGCTGCGGGAGATGATTACGGGATCGAAAGCGGCAAGGCGCAATTCTCCCTCGATTTGGAGGAGGTTTCACGACGTCATGGTTTAAGTGTTCCCCCTGAAGAGCGTCCTGAGTTAACCGTTTCTTTGCCAATGCCAGTCGTTGGTGATCGCAGTGGGTTTGAGGAAAATTTGGTAGAGGATTTTTCCAAGCACCCATGGGCAAACCTACCTGTTAATGTGCACCTCAGTGTGCTGGATGCGGCAGAACAGCAATCTCTGTCAGAACCTATCGCGGTTCTTTTGCCCGGTCGTCACTTCTTTGACCCGATGGCGGCTGCCATTATTGAACAGCGGCGCGATTTGTTGTGGTCGCGTGAAAACGCTGAACGGATTTCGCAAATCCTTCGTGCGATTAGCCATCGTCCAGAAGACGCATTTCGCAAAGAGGTGATGCAACTTCGTCTTCGAAAGTTGATAAAGCAACTTGAAGCATGGAACGCATTGGATCGCCTGACGACTGACGCACAGGAGGAGCTGGCTGAAGAACTTTGGGTATTGGCCGTCGAGCTTGAAGAAGGTGACTTAGAGGATGCTTTAGAGTGGATGCGTCAAGCGCAAGAGCGATTGAACCAAGCGATGCGAGATGGGGCGACCAATGCTGAAATTGCAGAGCTTATGCAGGAATTGCGCCGCGCAACCGAAGAATATTTGAAACAGCTTCAGCAGCGACAATCCCAAGAGACTGATAAACCTCCCCAAGAGGGCGGGAATGCCTCACAGATGTCTCAAGACGACCTACAGCGCATGATGGACCGCATCCAAGAACTGATGGAGCAAGGGCGGATGGCTGAGGCAGAAGAGGCTCTAAAAGAACTGCAAGAGATGATAGAGAACATGCGGGTTTCTGAGGGTGAGGGTCAAGGCGGTGAAACCGCAGGAGAACAAGCTATGGAAGGTTTGTCCAATACCTTGCGCGAACAACAAGGGCTGAATGATCAGGCGTTCCGTGATCTGCAAGAACAGTTCAATCCCAATGCTCAAGCTGGTGAAGGCGACGACAATGTGGGACGCAATGGGGGACAGGGCGAGGGTGAAAGCCACGAAGGTAATGGTGGTGAGGGCAGTGGTGATGGCGCGGCCAGAACCCAATCTGGCCAAGAGGAGAGCCTCGCTGATCGTCAACAAGCTTTGCGTGATGAACTTGAGCGTCAACGGAATGCACTGCCGGGTGAAGGCACCCCTGAAGGGAATGCAGCTCGCGAGTCCTTAGACCGTGCTGGACGTGCGATGGTGAATGCAGAGCGTGCATTGCGCCAAGATAAATTGGGCGAGGCGATTGATAGCCAAGCGCAGGCGATGGAAGCGCTACGTGATGGACTGCAATCCTTGGCCGAAGCAATGGGAGAGAGCCAGGGGGGCCAAAATTCAGATCAGGGAAAACAAGAAGCAAATCGTAAATCCATGGACCCGCTAGGGCGGGGACAAGGTGGTAGCGGTGTGGACCCAGATGCTGAAGGCAACACTTCTGATGCAGAGGTGTATCGTCGAGCGCGCGATCTGCTTGCAGAAATTCGCCGCAGATCTGTCGAAGGTGAACGCCCCGAAGCTGAGTTGGATTACCTAAAGCGTCTTATAGATCGCTTCTGAGCTTACCCGTTGTTTTGGGACGCTGCCGTTGCATCCAGCCATTTTGCAAGACCTTGCAATTGACCGTCAAGCCATGTGCGACCTTGATCGACAATGGAGACATAATTGCTAATTAATGGATCAACTTGTGGTACTGCTTTAGCAATGTCCGGCGCAAAAATATAGATCGCTGCCAATACAATCGCGATCAGAACGACTGTGATGAATCCAAACCTAAACCCGCGCTTCTTTTTGACAGGGGCGTCACCGTTTTCGGCGACAGCAAACTGGCGATCATTGGTTGAACGAAGGGTTGAATTGATTTCTTCGATATCAGGCAAAAGATCACGGCGTGATCCTAGAGCTGCTACAGACGTGTTGGCTTCGATCTCTTCGCCGCGCATACGGGCCATACGTTCACGCGCTTCACGTGCACGGCGTGCACCTTCATCGTCAACGCTGTCGTCGAATCCTAGATCAGGTTGGCTTTCGAGGCCTGTGTTCTCTTGGTCACGGATTTCTGCTTCATGCTCGGCCTCTTGGCGCAGAATATCTGCGACTGCGGGATCAATTTCTTTCCGCTGTGGCTGTGTTGAAATTTTAACGCGCTCTTCGTTTTCTGGAATAGCTTCTGCAGCCACTTCTTCTTCGGTTGGGGGCGTGTGATCGGGGTGGTGTTGGAACCACGTTTGACCACAATTAGAACATTGAACATCACGCCCTTCGGTTGGAACAACCTCTGTTGGCACCTCGTATTGCGCATCGCAATTTGGACATATCAGCCGCATTTTCTATTTTGACCCCCGTCAATTCCTTGATACTTAACATATGTTGCGACGAATGGGCATAAAAGTGCTATTTGCGGTCAACGGCTTAGAGGCGGTGGATTGCAACGGGACCGATGCTCAGGCACAACAGGTCCAACGAATTGGGGAACCCCGTGATTGAGCTAGAAAATGTTGCTTATAGCTATGGTGGTGGCGAGTTGCTGTCCGATATTTCTATTAAGTTGGCACCAGGGTCGTTCTATTTTCTGACCGGTCCGTCAGGCGCTGGAAAAACAACCCTTCTAAAACTGTGCTATGGCGCGTTGCTGCCAACCGCTGGACAAGTCCGGATTATGGGCAATGATGTTCGCAATCTTGATCGTGATGGCGTTGCCATGATGCGGCGCAATGTTGGTGTTGTGCATCAAGATGTTAAGTTTTTGGACCATCTGCCTGTTGCAGACAACATTGCGCTGCCTCTCACAGTATCTGGTCGTCAAAACGAAGCAGGCGGTGCGGATTTGGGTGAGCTGCTGGCATGGGTTGGACTGAACCACCGTTCAGCGGGATTGCCGCCAGAGTTGTCTGGTGGGGAGCGCCAACGTGCTGCTCTAGCTCGGGCTGTCATTATGTCGCCAGATGTTGTGTTGGCAGATGAGCCCACAGGGAACGTCGATTGGGAGATGTCTCAGCGGTTGTTGAAGTTGTTGATTGAATTAAATAAAATGGGCAAAACGGTTTTGATCGCAACGCACGATCTATCTCTTATTCGTGCCGCTAAATCGGAAGTCCAAGCGCGTGTATTACGGATTTCAAACCGTCGATTGCAATTGGCAGGGGCAGATTTGTGAAGTTTACTGTGTCAGAGATGCGTTCCCTTCTTGCTGGCGACAAGCAAGCTGATCGCGTTGTTCCGCCTTCTGGCTTTACAGCACAACTTACTTTGTTTGCTGCAGCTGCGATGGCCTTTTTGGCTGTTTTCGCGCTGGCACTGTCACTCGCATCTGGCCGCTTGGCCGCCCGTTGGGGCGATGAGTTGGCCCGCACATCTACAATTAGGATCGTGGCACCTGTGGGTGAACGCGCAATTCAAACAGATGCAGCGTTACGAGTTTTGGAAACGACAGCGGGCGTGGAAACCGCGCGTGCTTTGACGGACGCAGAGCAACAAGCGTTGCTATCACCATGGTTTGGATCAGGAATTGATTTGCGTAGTTTACCTGTTCCACGGTTGATCGAAGTGGTCGAAAATCCATCTGGTTTCGACGCAGAAGGCCTGCGGCTTCGGCTTGCGGCCGAAGTACCGGCAGCGTTTTTAGATGATCACACCCGCTGGCGTGCGCCATTGGTACAGGCGGCAAATCGCCTGCGTTTGTTGGGTTGGGTCGCGATTATTTTGATTGGTGCTGCAGTTGGCGCGATGGTAACTTTGGCAGCCAATGCAGCCCTTGCAGCGAATGCACAGGTCGTTGCCGTTTTGCGTTTGGTTGGTGCGACAGACCGCTATATCGCTGAAGCGTTTATTCGGCGGTTTACCATCCGTGCCTTTATTGGTGCTGCTGTTGGTATGATTTTTGGAATGCTCGCCGTGCTGTTACTGCCTTCAGCAAGTGACGACGCAGGCTTCCTTACTGGACTGGGGTTTCAAGGAGTAGGGTGGCTTGCACCTTTGTTGATCCCTGTGGTGGCTGGGGGCGTTGCATTGATCGCGACGCGCATTGCCTCACGAAAAGCGTTGGAGGCGCTTAGCTAATGATACGTTGGTTTGTTTCGCTGATTTTTATGATCCACATTTACTTCATGATGGTTGTGATCGGGTTGCTTTGGGGCCCCTACGCGTTACTTTCGCCCGAGGGTGCGAGGGCAGGGGCTAAAGCCTATAGCCGTTATGTTTTCTGGTTGTCGCGCTGGATGTTGGGTTTGCGCGTTGAAGTGCGCGGTCCGATCCCAAGCGGTGAGGTTATCATTGCCGCAAAGCATCAGTCGTTCTTGGACATCATGATGATTTTTACGGCATTGCCGACCGCTAAATTCATTATGAAACGTGAAATTCTTTGGACCCCAGTAATCGGTCTATACGCCCGTCGTTTGGGCTGTGTTCCTGTTTCACGCGGTAAACGTGGTGCTGCAATCACAAAGATGGTGCGTGATGTTGAAGCCGGGCATGCGTTGCCGGGTCAGTTGATTATCTATTCGCAGGGCACGCGTTTGGCTCCGGGGGTTAAAGCACCCTATAAAGTTGGGACCGCTGTGTTGTACAATCAGTTGCAGCAGGAGTGTGTGCCGGTGGCTACGAATGCGGGTGTTTTTTGGCCGCGCACAGGTGTGCTGCGCAAGCCGGGACTAGCTGTCGTTGAGTTTCTGCCGACCATCCCTGTTGGTCTAAATAAGGACGCATTCATGTCAGTTTTGGAAGAGGTTGTTGAAACTAAATCCAATGAGCTGATGGTAGAAGGCGGATTTGATCCATCATGAATTGGATCAAGGACATAGCATCCCTCGAAGGTCGCTATGGAGCCTCTGGTGATGCGTCCTTGCGTAAGGTGGCAACACGGATGACCCCGCTTTACCGCAAGTGGATAATGGCATCGCGATTGTGCGTGCTGTCTACTGTGGGTCCTGATGGCACGGACGGCAGCCCGCGTGGCGATGATGGCCCTGCAGTCAAAGAACTTGATGAACATACATTAGCGATGCCAGATTGGCGTGGAAACAACCGCTTGGATTAGTTGCGTAATATTGTCGTCGATGGGCGTGTATCACTGATGTTTGTCGTTCCAGGATCGAACAATGTTGTGCGGGTAAATGGAATTGCGCGCCTAACTGATGATGTTGAATTGCGGGCGCAGTTTGAACGTAATAACATCCAGCCGGCCACCGTAATTGTCATCAAAATTGCAGAGATTTACAGCCAATGTGCGCGTGCTTTTATGCGTGCGGGTACATGGTCATGCGATGATGCAGCGGGATTACCAACTGTAGGGGAAATCCTTGCAGAGATGACTGATGGCGAAGTTGGTGGTCTTACTTATGACGCAGAATGGGGCGGGCGAGCGGCCAAGACAATGTGGTAACGCTTGAGAATGTCTGAGAAGCAAAAAAGGCGGGCTATTGGCCCGCCTTTCGGTTTTTGGAACAATAATTAGGCGTGAATAGCGCCATCACCACAAGCTAACGCGGCTTCGCGCACGGCTTCTGAGTAAGTAGGGTGCGCGTGGCATGTCATTGCCAGATCTTCGGCAGATGCGCCAAATTCCATTGCGACGCAAACTTCGTGGATCAAGTCGCCAGCCGCAGGGCCGATGATGTGAGCCCCAAGGATGCGATCAGTATCTTTGTCCGCTAGGATTTTTACGAAACCTTCGCCTGCAAACACAGCCTTTGCGCGGCCATTACCCATAAAACTGAACTTGCCAACTTTGTAGTTACGGCCTTGTTCTTTCAGTGTTTCCTCGGTTTCACCAACGTTGGCGACCTCTGGGTGTGTATAGATCACACCGGGAATGACGCCGTAGTTCACGTGGCCATGTTTGCCCGCGATTTGTTCGGCGGCGGCAAGGCCCTCATCTTCGGCTTTGTGCGCGAGCATTGGTCCGTCGATCACGTCGCCAATTGCGTAGATACCTGGCACATTGGTCTGCCAATCGGCCCCAACTTTGATCTGACCGCGTGGGGACATTTCGATCCCTAAGGTGTTTAGACCAAGGCCGTTTGTGAAGGGTTTGCGTCCTGTGGCGACCAAAACTGTATCCGCTTCGATGACGTGTTCGCTGTCATCTTTTCGCAATTTGTAGTGCACTTTGGCTTTGGTTTTGTTGGCTTCGGTCTTTTGTACCGCAGCGCCCATGATGAATTTAAGGCCCTGTTTTGTAAGCAATTTTTGGAATGAACGTTGTACTTCGGCATCCATTCCGGGCGTGATTGCGTCCAAGAATTCAACAACGGTGACTTCAGAACCAAGGCGTGCATAAACGCTGCCAAGTTCCAGGCCAATGACGCCTGCGCCGATGACGACCATTTTCTTGGGGATTTTGCCAAGTTCTAATGCGCCGGTTGAAGTCACAACGATTTTTTCATCGACTTCAACACCCGGCAAGGATGCTGGTTCTGAACCGGAAGCGATGATGATATTTTTGGTCTCGTGGACGTCATCGCCGACTTGAACTTTGCCAGCGGCGGGGATGGTTGCCCATCCTTTGATCACGTCGATTTTGTTCTTTTTCATAAGAAATTCAACGCCTTTGGTGTTTTGACCAATGGTGTCATCTTTATAGGCAAGCATTTGCTTCCAGTCGACGGACGGGCTTTTGCCTTTGAGGCCCATGGCCCCGAAATTGTGCTCTGCCTCGTGCAGCATGTGTGAGGCATGGAGCAGCGCCTTGGACGGGATGCAGCCCACATTGAGGCAGGTACCACCAAGGGTATCGCGGCCTTCAACGATTGCAGTTTTGAGGCCCAATTGAGCGCAGCGGATGGCCGAAACATAGCCGCCAGGGCCTGCGCCGATGATGATCACGTCATAGTTTGCCATTGGGTTGATCCTTTGATTTTGGAACGTCGGTATAACGTCGGTATTGTATCTGTATTGCGTCGGTGCGTGGTCGGTTATTGCGGGGCGGGGCATTTGGGGCTTTGCCCCCGCCGCTGTGCGGCTCCCCCAGAGTTTATTTGGTAAAGTGAATTAGACAAGAGCGGCGATCAGCATGAGTGTTGTTGGGACGAAACCTGCAAACCAGATGAGGCTGCGCCACGGCGTCCAGCCAAAAGCGTAGGCGGGGATGTAGGCGATACGTGCGATCAGGTAGATGATGGCCAACGTGCCTGTGTAGGCGGTTGATTGACCCGAGATGGTGATCACGGTGCAGGCGATTGTGAAAAGGATCAGCCCCTCAAAGTGGTTGCTCATTGCGCGTTTTAGGCGGCCTGTGCGCAGTGACATCTGTTCTTCGAGTGGGGTGCCCAATCTGGCGGGGTCACGTGGGGACATGGTTTTGCCAACGCCCAGTTCGATGTTGGCTGGTATCGCCATCAGTGCGAATTGGATGACCTGTAAGAGGCCAGCGAGCGTGAGGACTGTGAGTTCAGTTGTCATTGCAGTTGTCCGTGACGGTTGGTCGATATGAATTTCGTTTGTTAAGGTAATGTTGCCATTGAGGCATGTCTTTTTGATGTGCCATCAAGGCTTGAGGATTAGTAATTTCTATCTTTAATTCGCCACGACAGGCCGCGGCATATATAACATAGCATACGGGACATAAGACTGCGGTCTGAGTGAACTCAGGATCTGATGCATAGTAGAACTCATGCGAGCAAGGAAAGCTGCCTTTTCCAGAGATCGTTCCCCAACAACCCTCGCAGTGGACATGGCTGTAGTCCTCATCAACAATAAATTCTTGTCGATACAATTTTTCTAAATCTTTCGAACCGGAGGTAAGTGGTCCAAGAGTTTCATTGAGAAAGTAAAGCCTCCATGAAACATCAGCCCGCATCCATTCGCTGTGTAAGGGATTGTTTTGTGGTTTGTTTTGTTCCCTTCCGTCTACATCTTGGGCGAGCTTTGTAAACGTCTCAGAAAGGCTCTCCAAGAAATTGGCTAACTTATACCGTATGGTTTGACGTCGTTTATAACGCATAGCCATGCGACTTGAGTAACGTATAGCTATGCGTTTGATCACAGATCCATCAACAGACGACGTGGATCCTCGAGGGCTTCTTTCACACGGACCAAGAAGGTCACAGCGCCTTTGCCGTCTACGATGCGGTGATCGTAGGACAGGGCGAGGTACATCATTGGGCGGATCACAACTTCACCATTGATCGCCATTGGGCGGTCTTGGATTTTGTGCATGCCAAGGATGCCCGATTGTGGCGGGTTCAGGATTGGTGAGGACATCAGTGAGCCGTAGACGCCACCGTTGGAGATAGTGAACGTGCCGCCCTGCATTTCTGCCATGGACAGTTTGCCGTCACGGGCGCGTGCGCCTTTTTCAGCAATGGCTTTTTCAATGCCAGCAAAGGACATGCCGTCAGCGTCGCGGATCACCGGAACAACCAAACCTGTTGGCGTACCCGCAGCGATGCCCATGTGGACGAAGTTTTTGTAAACCACATCGGTGCCGTCGATTTCAGCGTTCACTTCAGGTACTTCGTTCAGGGCGTGCACGCAGGCCTTTGTGAAGAAGGACATGAAGCCCAATTTGACGCCGTGCTTCTTAAGGAACAGGTCTTTGTATTCGTTGCGCAGCGCCATCACCTCGGTCATGTCGACCTCGTTGTAGGTGGTAAGCATTGCGGCGGTGTTTTGGCTTTCTTTCAAGCGACGCGCGATGGTTTGGCGCAAGCGTGTCATCTTTACGCGTTCTTCGCGTGGTGCATCGTCAGAGGACACAGCTGCGCGGGGTGCGACAGCTGCGGGTGCAGGTGCGGCGGCAGAGGCCACTGCGCGTGCAACGTCGTCTTTCATGACGCGGCCATCGCGGCCTGTTGCCGTGACCTGATCGCGTGACACGCCAGCGGCAGCCATTGCTTTTTTCGCGGATGGGGCGTCTTCGACGTCTTTACCGGCAGGGGCTGAGGTGGTGATTGCAACGGCGGGTGCTGCTGCGATCACTGTGCCAGAGGCTGAGATGACAGCCAGTTTGGCGGATGCATCAACGGTGCTGCCTTCAGGCGCTGTGATTTCAGCCAGAACGCCAGCGGCTGGGGATGGGACTTCGACGCTGACTTTGTCAGTTTCGAGTTCACACAGCATTTCGTCTTGGGCCACGGTGTCACCCACGGCTTTGAACCATGTGCTGACTGTGGCTTCTGTTACGGATTCGCCAAGCGTTGGCACCATAACGTCGACGCTGTCTGATGATGGTGCAGCAGCGGCTGCAGGTGCTGGTTTTGCAGCCGAAGCGGTAGCTTCGCCTGCTGCGCCGATGGTTGCGAGCAGGGCGTCAACGCCAACTGTTTCGCCTTCACCCGCTACGATTTCGCCCATGGTGCCAGCAATTGGGCTGGGCACTTCGACGGTCACTTTGTCGGTTTCAAGTTCACACAGCATTTCGTCAACTGCGACCGCATCGCCCGGTTTTTTGAACCAAGTTGCAACAGTTGCTTCGGTGACGCTTTCGCCAAGGGTAGGTACACGAACTTCGGTTGTCATGGATCAGTTTCCTTCGATGGTCAGCGCGTCGTTCACGAGGGCTGCTTGTTGTTTTTTGTGTGTGGAGGCAAGGCCAGTTGCTGGTGACGCGGATGCTGCGCGCCCTACGAACTTTGGCCGTGGGTGTTTGGCGTCGATCTTTCCAAGGACCCATTCGATGTTGGGTTCAATGAAGGTCCATGCGCCTTGGTTTTTCGGTTCTTCCTGACACCAGACAACTTCTGCGTTTTTGAAGCGTTCAAGTTCTTGAACAGCAGATTGCGCTGGAAATGGATAGAATTGTTCAACGCGCAGGAGGTAGATGTCGTCGATCCCACGTGCGTCGCGTTCTTCGAGCAGGTCGTAGTAAACCTTGCCCGAACACATAACGACCCGTTTGATTTTCTCATCTTTCACCAGCGTGGTGTCCGAGTTTCCTTTTTGCGCATCATCCCACATCAGGCGGTGGAAGGAGGATCCAGTGGTAAAGTCCTCGGCGTTGGAAACGGCCATCTTGTGACGCAGCAATGATTTTGGCGTCATTAGGACCAGTGGCTTGCGGAAATCGCGGTGCAGCTGGCGGCGCAAGATGTGGAAGTAGTTTGCTGGTGTCGTACAGTTGGCGACGATCCAGTTGTCCTGTCCACACATCTGCAAGAAGCGTTCTAGGCGGGCAGAAGAGTGCTCTGGTCCTTGGCCCTCAAAGCCGTGAGGCAGAAGCATCACAAGGCCAGACATCCGCAACCATTTGCTTTCGCCTGAGCTGATGAATTGGTCGAACATGATTTGCGCGCCGTTGGCGAAATCGCCGAACTGTGCTTCCCAAAGGGTTAGTGCGTTTGGTTCTGCCAATGAGTAGCCGTATTCAAATCCAAGCACCGCGTATTCAGACAGCATTGAGTCGATGACTTCGTACTGTGCTTGACCCGTACGAACGCTGTTCAGTGGATAGAACCGCTCTTCGGTGTCTTGGTTCACAAGGCCGGAGTGGCGTTGGCTGAATGTGCCGCGTGTACTGTCCTGACCGGATAGGCGTACAGGATAACCTTCGGTCAATAGTGAACCGAATGCGAGGGCTTCGCCGGTGGCCCAGTCGAACCCTGAACCGGATTCAAACATCTTGGCTTTGGAGTCCAGAAGACGGCCAACGGTTTTGTGGACAGGGAACCCGTCTGGGGCTGTGCTGAGTGCTGTGCCGATTTCAGCCATAGTTTCAGGCTTAATAGCGGTGTCGCCGCGCACATAATCGTCTTTGTTGCGATCAAGGTGTGACCATTTGCCGTCCAGCCAGTCAGCTTTGTTCGGTTTGTAATCTTTGCCCGCTTCGAATTCATTGTTTAGCTTGGCTTGGAACGCAGCTTTCATGTCTTCGATCTCACCTTCAGGGATAAGACCGTCACGCACAAGGCGTTCTGTGTAGAGGGACAAAGATGTCTTTTGGGTTTTGATTTTCTTGTACATCACCGGGTTCGTGAACATGGGCTCGTCGCCCTCGTTGTGACCAAAGCGACGGTAGCAGAAGATGTCGATCACCACGTCTTTGTGGAATTTCTGACGGAACTCTGTTGCAACTTTCGCCGCGTGTACAACTGCTTCTGGGTCATCACCGTTGACGTGGAAAATCGGAGCCTCAACCACAAGCGCGTTGTCGGTTGGGTATGGTGAAGACCGCGAGAAGTGCGGCGCAGTGGTGAAACCGATTTGGTTGTTCACCACGATGTGCATTGTGCCGCCTGCTTTGTGGCCGCGAAGGCCTGAAAGGGCGAAACATTCTGCCACAACACCTTGGCCTGCGAATGCTGCATCACCGTGAAGCAGGATTGGCATAACGCTGGTGCGGTCTGCGTCCTTGTATTGGTCTTGCTTTGCTCGGACCTTGCCGATGACGACAGGATTTACCGCCTCAAGGTGGCTTGGGTTTGCAGTCAAAGACAAGTGAACTGTGTTGTTGTCAAATTCACGGTCGGAAGACGCGCCAAGGTGATATTTCACATCACCAGAACCATCAACGTCCTCAGGTTTAGAAGAGCCGCCTTGGAATTCGTTAAAGATCGCGCGGTACGGTTTCTGCATGACGTTGGCCAGCACGGATAGACGACCACGGTGCGGCATGCCAATCACGATGTCTTTGACACCCAATGAACCACCACGTTTGATGATCTGTTCCATCGCTGGGATCAGGCTTTCGCCGCCATCAAGGCCAAAGCGTTTGGTGCCCATGTATTTGACGTGTAGGAATTTCTCAAAACCCTCAGCTTCAACCATCTTGTTTAGGATCGCTTTGCGACCTTCACGGCTGAATTGGATTTCTTTGCCCAAACCTTCGATCCGCTCTTTGAGCCAACCTGCTTCTTCTGGGTTTGAGATGTGCATGTATTGCAGCGCGAAGGTACCACAATACGTGCGTTTCACGATCGAAAGGATCTCGCGCATGGTTGCGATTTGCAGACCCAGTACGTTATCGATGAAAATTGGGCGATCCATGTCAGCATCGGTAAAACCGTATGACTTCGGATCAAGCTCTGGGTGCGGAGTGGTCGAACGCATGCCCAACGGATCCAAGTCAGCAACAAGGTGACCACGGATACGGTAGGCACGGATGATCATCAGCGCACGGATACTGTCGAGAACAGCTCGTTTCACCTGCTCATCGCTCAGGCTTACGCCTTGCTCAGATGCTTTGGTTTGGATCTTTTTACCAGCGCTTTTGACTTCGGGCTCTGGTGCCCATTCGCCAGTCAGGGCAGCAGTCAAATCGTCTGTTGGCATCGGTGGCCAATCGGTGCGGGCCCAGCTGGGGCCTTCAGCGGTCCGTTTGACGGAAATTTCATCGTCACCCATCGCCTTGAAGAATGATTGCCAGCTTTCATCGACCGCATTCGGGTCGGTGGCGTAGCGCGCATACATCTGTTCGAGGTATTCGGCGTTGTGCCCCTGCATAAAGGAGGAGGCGTGAAGTTGGTCGTTAGCAGGGTTGTCGGACATGGTTTGAACCTTGAATAAGACTGTGCCGGATGGGGAAAGGCGAGGCAGGGAAATCCCCACCTCGCCCAGTAGCTGTTTTAACCGATTGCTTCGATAACAGCTTCGCCAAGTGTCGCTGGGCTATCTGCCACAACGATACCAGCAAGCTTCATCGCTTCGATTTTGTCTTCTGCGCCGCCTTTGCCGCCAGCGACAATCGCGCCAGCGTGGCCCATGCGGCGGCCGGGAGGGGCTGTGCGGCCAGCGATGAAACCAGCTGTTGGTTTCCAACGGCCTTTTTTCTTTTCATCAGCCAAGAATTGCGCTGCTTCTTCTTCAGCAGAACCACCGATTTCACCGATCATGATGATGGACTGTGTTTCTGGATCGGCCAAGAACATCTCTAGGATGTCGATGTGCTCGGAACCCTTAATAGGGTCGCCGCCGATGCCAACAGCTGAGGATTGGCCAAGGCCAAGGTCAGTTGTTTGCTTAACCGCTTCATATGTCAGTGTGCCTGAACGTGAAACAACGCCACATGTGCCGCGTTTGTGGATGTGACCCGGCATGATGCCGATTTTGCATGCGTCAGGTGTGATGACGCCCGGGCAGTTAGGGCCGATAAGACGGGATTTAGAACCCTGAAGTGCGCGTTGCACTTTCATCATGTCCAGAACTGGGATGCCTTCAGTGATACAAACGATCAACGGCATTTCCGCATCGATTGCCTCAAGGATTGAGTCAGCTGCGAAGGGAGGAGGCACGTAAATTACAGAAGCGTTGGCTTCGGTGATGTGCATCGCTTCGTGGACAGAGTTGAACACTGGAAGGTTCAGGTGCGATTGACCGCCCTTACCAGGTGTTACGCCGCCAACCATTTTGGTGCCGTATGCAATTGCTTGCTCTGTGTGGAAAGTACCTTGTGAGCCAGTGAGGCCTTGGCAAATTACTTTGGTGTTTTCGTCGATAAGAACAGCCATGTGATCTTCCTTCGTGTGTTTTCGGTGCCGCTGTGCGGCAAAATTGTTGAAGCGCGAGGTGCGCAGTAAAAGGCGTTTAGCCCTTAACCGCTTTCACGATTTTCTGTGCGCCGTCTTTCAAGTCGTCCGCCGCTATCACGTCGAGGCCGGAGTTGTTGATGATGGCTTTGCCCTCTGCCACGTTTGTACCCTCAAGGCGTACAACCAATGGAACTTTTAGGCCGACTTCTTTCACAGCAGCTACAACGCCTTCAGCGATCACGTCGCAACGCATAATGCCACCAAAGATGTTGACCAGGATGCCTTTTACGTTTGGATCAGAAGTGATGATCTTGAACGCTTCAGTTACTTTTTCTTTGGTCGCGCCGCCGCCTACGTCTAGGAAGTTTGCTGGCTCTGCGCCGTACAACTTGATGATGTCCATTGTGGCCATCGCCAAACCAGCGCCGTTTACCATGCAGCCGATTTCGCCATCGAGCGTAATGTAGTTAAGGTCGTACTTGGACGCCTCTAGCTCTTTCGCGTCTTCTTCTGTTTCGTCGCGCAATTCATTGATGTCTGGCTGGCGGTACATCGCGTTGCCGTCGAATGATACTTTGGCGTCGAGTACTTTCAAATCACCGCTGTCTGTTACGATCAGTGGGTTGATTTCCAGCATCTCCATGTCTTTTTCAGTGAACGCTTTGTAAAGCTGACCCATCAAGATCACGCACTGTTTGATCTGCTTGCCCTCAAGGCCAAGTGTGAACGCAATGCGACGACCGTGGAATGCTTGGTACCCAGAAGCTGGATCAACTGAGAAGGATAGGATTTTCTCAGGTGTTGACGCTGCAACCTCTTCGATGTCCATTCCGCCCTCAGTGGAGCATACGAAAGATATGCGGGATGTTTGGCGATCTACGAGCAGGGCAAGGTACAATTCTTTTTCAATGCCTGAACCGTCTTCGATGTAGATGCGGTTGACCTGTTTGCCGGCTGGGCCAGTTTGGTGTGTGACCAATGTGCGGCCCAACATCTTCTTGGCTTCGTCAGCGGCTTCTTGAACTGACTTAGTCAAACGTACGCCACCAGCTTCGCCAGCGTCGGCTTCTTTGAATTTACCTTTGCCGCGTCCACCTGCGTGGATCTGCGCTTTGATCACCCACAATGGGCCGTCCATTTCGCCAGCAGCTGCTTTGGCGTCTTCGGCTTTGAGGACAACACGTCCGTCTGATACTGGTGCGCCGTAAGAACGCAAAAGTGCTTTAGCCTGATATTCGTGGATGTTCATGATAGATCGGTCCCGATTAGATACGTTTGGGAAGGGGTATACCTTGATCTATGAAGGGGCCGTAAACGAAAAAAGAGGGTGTTAGCGCAATTTTCCTAAGATTTTTAGTTTTTGTGATCACACTTGCAAATCGTGTGATCACAAAAATCGAAAGTTGCCAGAAGGCGTAGCTTTTTATGACGGCTCACTCTGGAAAACGACTCTCTGGGCAATTTCAAGTCCTAGTGGAGTTGTCTCAGACACAAATTAGAAAAGGCCACGCAATCAACATGCGCGGCCCTTTCAGCTTAGAATTTGTCTTTATCGGCTTATGCCAATGAAGGGTCGATCGCTTTACATGCGTCAACCAAGCCTTTGACCGCAGCAACAGATGCGTCGAACATGGCTTGTTCATCTTTGTTCATCTGGATGTTTACGACTTTCTCGATGCCGCCTTTACCGATGACTGTTGGAACACCAACATACATACCTTTAAGGCCCAAAGCGCCATCAACGTATGCTGCACATGGCAGAACGCGCTTTTGGTCTTTCAGGTAAGCTTCAGCCATTTCGATCGCTGATGTTGCTGGCGCATAGAACGCGGAACCAGTTTTCAACAAACCAACGATTTCTGCGCCGCCGTCACGTGTACGCTGGATAATTGCATCCAGTTTGTCCTGTGTCGTCCAGCCCATTTTGACCATGTCTGGCAATGGAATGCCTGCAACTGTTGAATAACGCTCGAGCGGCACCATCGTGTCTCCGTGGCCGCCAAGAACGAATGCAGTGACATCGCGCATTGAGACTTCGAACTCTTCAGCCAAGAAGTGGCGGAAGCGTGCGGAATCAAGAATACCGGCCATGCCGCATACTTTTTCGTGTGGCAGGCCAGAAAATTCGCGCAATGCCCAAACCATCGCATCAAGCGGGTTTGTTATACAGATAACGAATGCGTTTGGAGCGTGGTCACGGATGCCTTCGCCAACAGACTTCATTACTTTGAGGTTGATGCCCAAAAGGTCATCACGGCTCATGCCTGGCTTGCGTGGAACGCCGGCAGTTACGATGCAAACGTCTGCGCCTGCGATATCTTCGTAAGACTGTGTGCCTGACATCTTCGCGTCAAAACCCTCGGATGGGCCAGATTCTGCGATATCCAAAGCTTTGCCTTCTGGCGTGCCAGGTGCGATGTCGAACATTACGACGTCACCTAGTTCTTTGATCGCTGCAAGGTGTGCAAGCGTACCGCCGATTTGACCTGCGCCGATAAGCGCAATCTTAGGTCTGGCCATGTTATACTCTCCGATTTGGGTTGGATTTCGCGCTGTCCCTAGTGCGCTTTTGGGTCTGACGCAAGGGTGCTAGAATTCCCCCTAACCCTTGCAGGGGTATGTTATGCCTCCTCTTAGTGGGCTAAACACTGGTGATCTGTGGGTTTTTGAGGTGGTAGCATTGCTTGAGTTAGACCTAAGCTTTTTCATGATTGCGGCACCTGCGGTTGTTTTTGCGGGCATATCCAAAGGCGGATTTGGGTCTGGCGCCGCCTTTGCGGCTGCATCGATTCTTGCCCTGACTTTGCCACCGGGTTTGGCCCTTGGGGTTATGCTGCCATTGTTGATGTTAATGGATGTCGCCAGCCTTCGCCCTTACTGGGGCAAATGGCGCTGGCATGAGTCGCGATTGCTGATTTTGGGAGGAATACCTGGTGTTGCGCTGGGTGCTGGTCTGTTCAGCATTGTGAATGATGATGTGTTTCGGGTGTTGATCGGTGTTATTTCCGTGGCCTTTGTCATCTGGACGCAACTTACCGCAAGGGGGTGGGTCAATATCTCGGCGGGGGATGCCCCAGATTGGCAAGGAGGATTGGCTGGGTTTGCGGCTGGGTTTACCAGTTTCGTCAGTCACGCCGGTGGACCACCTGCAGCCGTCTACTTGTTGTCGCGCGGGGTCAATAAGACAGAATATCAGGCTTGTACGGTCGTTGTCTTTTGGGCGATCAATATCGCCAAATTTATTCCCTATGCATTTCTAGGGATGTTTACGCTGGAGACAGGTCTGGCCAATCTTGCCTTGGCGCCGTTTGCGTTGCTTGGGACATGGATTGGGGTGCGCGCGCATCATTTGGTCCCAGAGCGTATCTTCTTTGCGTTCACCTACGTGATCTTAATGATCACTGGGATCAAGTTGATCTTTGATGGACTGACCTAGGCTTCGCTGTCACCGCTGGGCAATGCTTCAACCAATGTTTCATAAGATTGGCCTGACGCGATCAGGCAGGTGACGCCGTCTGCACGGGTCATTGTAATCGTCCACGTTCCTGTTTCAGAAGATGCAAATACCTCGATAAGGGAATTGTTTGCTCCCATACCTACGGATTGACGGGTTTCTCCGTAGGTAGAGGTCAGTCGTTCGACAACTTGGGGGCGGGGTCCACAGTTGCGTATTTGCTGTGCGGCTGCATGTGCAGCCGTTACCAAATAGAGGCCGGTTGCCATCACGAGTGCTGATAGGTGCAACATTTTCACTTTTTGGTTCATTTTATGTCTACCTTTGAGCAGCGGGGTGGAAGCGTTCGCCGAGCAACCACGTAAATCTGATTTGATAATTTTTGTAGAAATGAAACTGCATGCAAAGCCCTGAAATATTGGTTAACTAGGCGTTCGGAATGCCAAGAATAGGTCGTTTTTTCGACAGGGATGAATAATTCGCCTTGAATGTTTCGTGCGAAAATGACCTTTTGTATGCAACTTTATAACTCAGTGAAAGATGCCGACATGCCCGCCTCACGCCCTTTGCGATCCGTATTGTATATTCCAGCATCTAAGCCGCGTGCTCTTGATAAGGCACGTGGGTTAGCGGTGGATGCGATCATTTTTGATCTGGAAGACGCGGTATCTGTTGATGAAAAAATTGCGTCGCGGTCCACATTGGCCGAGGCGTTGAATGCAGGTGGTTACGGCGCACGGATGAATATAATCCGCATCAATGCCTTTGACACGCCTTGGGGGCTTGATGATGCAAAGGCCGCAGTTTCGATGGGCGCGGATGCGATTTTGTTGCCAAAGGTAAGTGCCTTAGCGGACTTGGATGCATTGGCGCAAATCACAGGTGATATTCCACTTTGGGCCATGATGGAAACGCCGCTGGGGATGTTGAACGCAGCCTCCATTGCTAGCCATCCAAAGCTGCAAGGCATGGTGATGGGCACCAATGATTTAGCGAAAGAGTTGCAAACCCGGCACCGCACAGATCGTCTGCCGCTTCAGACCAGCTTGGGGCTGTGCCTGTTGGCTGCAAAGGCGCATGGGTTGGCTATTGTTGACGGTGTGTATAATGCCTTCAAGGATGATGAGGGGCTGAAAATCGAATGTGAGCAGGGCCGTGATATGGGCTTTGACGGCAAAACCTTGATCCATCCCGCACAGGTCGACGTCACCAATGCTGCATTTTCACCAACGAAAGGAGAGGTGGAATTGGCCCAACGCCAGATCGATGCATTCCAAGCGGCAGAGGCCGCAGGGCAGGGCGTTGCCGTGGTCGGCGGAAAAATCGTGGAAAACCTACATGTTGCAACCGCACGTGATACTCTGGCAAAGGTAGACGCAATCGCAGCCCTAGCCACGGAGTAACACAATGCTACTAATCATTCTCGGCCTGATCTTATGGACAGGTGCACATTACTGGAAACGTCTGGCACCTGATCACCGCGCCAAGTTGGGCGATAAGGGCAAAGGGATCGTTGTAGGCGCAAGCGTGTTGGCGATTGTCCTAATGATCATCGGATACCGCAGCGCTGACTTCATCGCTGTTTGGAACCCACCAAGCGCGTTGCAGCACATCACTCACGTGCTGATGCTGGCTGCGTTCTTTGTCTTTGGTATGTCGGCAACAACCGGACGTTTGCGCGGATACTTGCGTCACCCGATGCTGATCTCAGTTAAAATTTGGGCCATTGCCCACCTGTTGGTAAACGGTGACTTGGCCGCGATTATTCTATTTGGTGGTATGCTCGCTTGGGCTGTCGGGTCGGTGATTTTGATCAATAAGGCAGAGCCAAATTGGGTCCGTCCAGAACCTGGTAACAAGTCAAAAGACATTCTGCTGGTTGTCATCACCTTGGTCACTTTCACCATCGCTGTCGCCATTCACATCGCGCTGGGCGTCAATCCATTCGGGTAAGGAAAAGTCATGAAACTATATCGTTTTCTGTCTGAAGAAGACACCGCAGCCTTTTGCCACAAGGTAACGGATGCCATGAATAAGGGGTGGGAACTATACGGCTCTCCGACCCAAACATGGGACCACGCAGCAGGCATCATGCGGTGTGGGCAATCCGTGGTGAAAGAAGTTGAAGGCACATACACGCCCGAAACCAAACTGGGTCAACATTAATGGTTAAGACGAATACAGGGCGCTTTTTTGAGGATTACGCGGTTGGTCAAGTGATTGATCATGCGGTCCCTCGGACGGTGAAGATGGGGGAACGGGCGCTTTACCACATGCTCTATCCCGCGCGTCATGCCCTGTATTCGTCTGACCAATTTGCTCAAGATTGCGGACTTCCGTTTAGTCCACTGGACGACATGATCGCGTTTCACATCGTCTTTGGGAAAACCGTCCCTGATGTTTCGCTCAACGCGGTTGCGAACCTTGGCTATGCGCAAGGGCGCTGGCTGTTACCGGTTTGGCCGGGGGATACCCTGCGCGCGCGATCTGAAGTGATTGGGGTCAAGCAAAATTCGAACGGCAAGACAGGCGTTGTTTATGTACGCACGACTGGGCTGAACCAACATGATGAAACGGTGCTGGAATACGTGCGTTGGGTCATGGTGCGCAAAAAGGATTTGGATGCACCTGCACCCGTGACCGTTGTAC
This sequence comes from Ascidiaceihabitans sp., assembly GCA_028825475.1. Lineage (GTDB taxonomy): Bacteria > Pseudomonadota > Alphaproteobacteria > Rhodobacterales > Rhodobacteraceae > Ascidiaceihabitans. Next base: position 25,340 of record JAPKAB010000007.1, read on the forward strand.
CAGATTTACCTAAGGCGCTAACCGCTGACCAATTGGTGATCCCCAAAGGCCTTGATTTCACGAATTATGATTTCACGTTGGCTGGGGAACCTCACCGTTGGGGTGACTATGAAATCGGCGAAAAAATTGATCACGTTGATGGCGTCACCGTGGAAGAAGCTGAACACATGATGGCAACGCGGCTTTGGCAAAACACGGCCAAAGTCCACTTTGACACCTCTGCACGCCCAGATGGGTCGCGCCTGATTTATGGCGGCCATGTTATTTCGATGGCGCGTGCGCTGTCTTTTAACGGTCTTGCGAACGCGCAAATTGTTGCGGGGCTGAATAGCGGAGCACATGCAAATCCATGTTTGGCTGGCGATACAATTCGGGCATGGTCCGAGGTTCTGGATAAAGCGCAAACAAACGCACCTGATGTTGGCGCGTTGCGATTGCGCCTCGTGGCAACGAAAGGCGGTGCGCCGTTTGATTTGCGCACTGAAGATGGTAAATACCTTCCCGAGGTTCTTTTAGACCTCGACTACTGGGTTTTGATCCCAATTTAATTAGGTATTGGTCCCCTACGTGGGATGAACAGCCGGTCATTTTGATGAAGAAGATTTTGATTGGCGTAGCCGTCGTAACCGTTGTTTTAATTGGGGCGGTAAAGTATTTCACCGACCCATCCCCGCGCGTGTTCGACTATTCCGGAGAGCCAAACTCTGATCAATTTGTTCAAGATAACTTGCTTGCGACCCTATACCACGAGATTGGTCACGCTATGATCGATCAGCTTGAGCTGCCGCTCTTTGGGCAAGAGGAAGATGCGGTGGACGTCGCCTCCGTGTTTTTGATCGATGCACTGTATGAAGAAGAAGCTGCGATCGAGATCACATATGCTGCGGCCGACATGTTTTTAGCCTTGGCTGAGGAGACAGGCGAACCTTACTGGGCGGGCACCCACGGCCCAGATTTGCAGCGCTACTATAACTTGGCATGCTTGTTTGCCGGTGCTGATATAGGGGCTCGTGCGCACATAGGCGAAGATCTGGGTGTTCCCGAAGATCGCATGTCTTGGTGTGAAGCTGAATTCGACGCGGCCAAAGCCAGTTGGGGTGCTGCGTTTGAGGGACTTGCTAAAAACGCGCCTGCTCAAAGCATTGCCTATGACGGGGGGACAGAAACGCTGACTGAAAAATTGATCATGGAAGAAATCGGGTCTTTGAACGAAGATTTTGCCTTTCCAAATAAGCTGACTGTTGCCGTTGAAGAGTGTGGTGAACCTAACGCGTTTTACAATCCCGACGAGGTACGCGTTGTCATGTGCACAGAAAATGCGGAATGGTTGCGTTATCTGCCGCTTCCAGAGTGATGCGGTTTTTTTTGAGTGGCTAGCAGGTTGGAAAGTGCCCTTGCTTAAAATGTGATCACAGCACTGCGAGCTGTGATCACAAAAAACTCAAAAGATGAAAATAAGTGCAAAAGATGCGTTTTACGCTTCGGAAAATTAACCTCTGCCTAGGTGACACCAGCGTAAAAAGCGCTAGAACATGGTAGAGACTGAAAAAGGACATCAACAATGGCCGACGTGAACCGGGGCAATCGCCCACTCTCACCCCACCTGACTATCTACCGCCCACAGCTTACATCCATGACGTCCATCCTGACGCGGATTACTGGTAACGCGATGCTGATTTCTGCATTGCTGATTGTCTGGTGGTTCTTGGCAGCGGCAACTTCGCCCGAAGCTTACGCTGTAGCGAACGGATTTCTAACCAGCTGGTTTGGTGATCTTGTCATGACCTTCTCGGTTTTGGGTCTTTGGTATCACACGCTTGCAGGTGTACGTCACCTGATTTGGGACAACGGCATCGGCCTTGATATCCCAACGGCTGAAAAAATGGGTTGGGCTGTGATCATCGGATCAGTTGTCCTGACCATCATCACAATCATTTTGGTCTGAGGGGAATACAATGTCTTATTTGACCGACCGTAAACGCGCCACTGGAATGGGTTCTGCCAAAACAGGCACAGAACACTTCTGGCTTATGAAAGTCAGTTCTGTAGCTTTGCTTTTGTTGATCCCGTTGTTTGTTTTCACATTCGGGCCAATGCTTGGCGAAACACATGAAAACGTGCTTGCCTACTTTGCCCGTCCGTTCCCAGCGATTGTGGCGGCTCTGACAATTGGCGTTACCTTCATGCACTTTAAGAATGGCGCACAGACCATGATTGAAGACTACGTGCATGGGACCTCCCAAAAAGTGGCGATCATTTTCGTGATCTGCCTTTCTTATGCTGCTGCTGCGACGGGCCTTTTTGCCATCGCACGCATCGCGCTTTAATCGTTTAAGGGAGACCTGAAAATGGCTGCTTATGAATATGAAACCCACGAATATGACGTGGTTGTTGTCGGTGCCGGCGGCGCAGGTTTGCGCGCGACACTGGGTATGGCAGAACAAGGTTTGCGCACCGCTTGCGTAACCAAAGTTTTCCCAACACGTTCTCACACTGTTGCGGCCCAAGGTGGCATCGCGGCCTCCCTATCCAACATGGGCCCGGACAACTGGCAGTGGCACATGTATGACACCGTCAAAGGTTCTGACTGGTTGGGCGATACCGATGCCATGGAATACCTTGCACGCGAAGCCCCGAAGGCGGTTTACGAGTTAGAGCACTACGGTGTTCCGTTCTCCCGCACCGAAGAAGGCAAGATTTATCAACGTCCATTCGGTGGTCACACCACTGAATTTGGCGAAGGCCCAGCAGTACAGCGCACATGCGCCGCGGCTGACCGTACAGGCCACGCCATTTTGCACACGCTTTATGGTCAGTCCCTAAAGAACAACGCTGAATTCTACATCGAGTACTTCGCGATTGACTTGATCATGTCCGAAGACGGCACCTGCCAAGGCGTTTTGTGCTGGAAGCTAGATGACGGTACGATGCACCTGTTCTCAGCTAAAATGGTTGTTCTGGCGACAGGCGGCTATGGCCGCGCTTATTTCTCAGCCACATCTGCCCACACCTGCACAGGTGACGGCGGCGGTATGGTGGCACGCGCTGGCTTGCCACTCCAAGACATGGAATTCGTTCAGTTCCACCCAACCGGTATCTACGGCGCAGGCTGCTTGATCACCGAGGGGGCACGCGGCGAAGGCGGTTACCTCACCAACTCTGAAGGCGAGCGTTTCATGGAACGGTATGCGCCCCAGTATAAAGACCTTGCACCGCGCGATTACGTATCACGCTGTATGACGATGGAAATTCGCGAAGGTCGCGGCGTTGGGGCCAATGGGGATCACATTCACCTGAACCTCAACCACCTGCCAAAAGAAACGCTGGATCTGCGCCTACCGGGCATTTCAGAGTCCGCACGCGTCTTTGCAGGCGTTGACCTAACCAAAGAACCAATCCCGGTTCTGCCAACTGTGCACTATAACATGGGCGGCATTCCAACGAACTATTGGGGTGAAGTCCTTAACCCAACTGCTGAAACACCAGACGCGGTGTCCCCGGGTCTTATGGCTGTGGGCGAAGCAGGGTGTGCATCTGTACACGGGGCCAACCGTCTTGGGTCTAACTCACTAATCGACTTGGTTGTGTTTGGTCGCGCCGCTGCGATCCGCGCTGGCAAGATCATTGATCCAGATAGCCCAGTGCCAACGCCGAACCAAAAGTCTGTTGATGCTGCGTTTGAACGTTTTGATGCAACACGCCACGCCAAGGGATCTATCCCAACGGCTGAACTGCGCCTTGAGATGCAGCAAACCATGCAAAAAGACGCAGCAGTGTTCCGCGCAAGCGACACATTGGCTGAGGGCAAGGCGAAGATGGATGAAGTTGCGGCCAAATGGTCCGATATTAGTGTCATCGACCGCTCCCTGGTTTGGAACAGCGATCTGATGGAAACATTGGAATTGGCCAACTTGTTGCCAAACGCTGTGGCCACGATCACTGGTGCAGAAGCACGCCAAGAAAGCCGCGGGGCACACGCCCACGAGGACTTCCCTGATCGTGACGACAAGAAATGGCGCGTCCACTCCCTTGCGACCTTCAACGACAAGAACGAGGCGACACTCAGCTACCGCGGTGTGCACCTTAATCCGTTGACGACGGAAGACGAGGGCGGCATCGACCTTAAGCGCATCGCACCAAAAGTGCGTAACTTCTAATGGGTTTGCGCGTCACATTTGCGGCACTTGGTTTTGTTGCGGCCCTGGCGGGCTGCACTGAAGCCACCAAGGCGGTCGACGAAGTCGCACGTCGCAGCGCCAAAGCGGCTGTAGCGGAAACGCTTACAACCCGCTTTCCGCTGGTGCCAAAAGCTGTGGTAACACCCTTCACAGACTGCATCATCGACAATGCATCAGGCATCGAAATTGGCCAATTCGCGAAAGCGGCCGTAGTTGGTGCCGACGACACAACAGTGGCCTTGATCAGTGACATTCTGGGCCGCCCTGCAACGCAACAATGTGCAGGCAAAGCCAGCCTTGCGGCCTTGGCCGGATAAAGGAGATACCAAATGGTAGAACTAACGCTCCCGAAAAACTCGCGTATGACAACGGGCAAAACGTGGCCAAAACCTGAGGGCGCAACAAACCTGCGCAAATTCAGCATCTATCGCTGGAACCCGGATGACGGCAAAAACCCACAGCTTGATACGTACTGGATCGACTTGGACGATTGCGGCCCAATGATTTTGGATGCTTTGATCAAAATCAAGAATGAAATCGACCCAACGTTGACCTTCCGCCGTTCTTGCCGTGAAGGCATCTGCGGGTCCTGTGCGATGAACATCGACGGCATCAACACGTTGGCCTGTATCTATGGTATGGACGAAGTCAAAGGCGACGTACGCGTTTATCCATTGCCGCACATGCCTGTGGTCAAGGATTTGATCCCAGACCTCACACACTTCTACGCACAGCACGCATCAGTGATGCCGTGGTTGGAAACCAAAACCAACCGCCCTGCGAAAGAATGGCGTCAATCCATCGACGATCGCAAGAAGTTGGATGGCCTGTATGAATGCGTTATGTGCGCATGCTGCTCAACCAGCTGCCCAAGCTATTGGTGGAACGGCGATCGGTACCTAGGCCCAGCAGCCTTGTTGCACGCCTATCGTTGGATCATCGATTCACGTGATGAAGCAACCGGCGAACGTTTGGACGAACTTGAAGATCCGTTCAAATTGTACCGCTGCCACACGATCATGAACTGCGCGAAAACATGCCCTAAAGGTTTGAACCCTGCAGAAGCAATTTCGAACATCAAACAGATGATGGTCGAACGCCGCGTCTGATCTTAAGCTACAGCTTATCTGAAATGGCCTGCCCCTCTCGGGCGGGCCATTTTTACATCTAAGCACCTTGAGGACCCCATCATGCAAATAGTTGTCTTACTGATTGCCTTTGGCTTTGTGATGTTCTTTGCGCGGCGCAATGCGCCAACGCGCGGATGCCGATGGCGTGCAGACGCAACAGGGGATCGTGGCGCACTTCGTAAATACAATTGCGTAGCCTGCGGTGCAGAGGCCTTTACATCAACCAAAGGCCCACCCAATGATTGCAGATCAAAACTAAAAACACCCAAATTGTGAGGCCCAGATGACCCAACCCAAAGATGCCGCCGCCCGTCGTGCTGTAAAGCCAGTCATTTGTTATCCGGTTGAAACGCTACCTGCGCCGAACATGCCCGTCTATGAAGCGGCCCGTCAGAACCTGACCAAGGTTGACGAGGTTTTGGCCCCAGCCCGTGACGCTGCGGTGTTCAATGTGCCTGCTGGCCACTTCTTTCGCATCTCATCTGTTGAGGGGTCCCAAGTTGGCGATCTGAACCTGTGGAGTGCCAATGACCTTAGCGAAAAATTCTACACTGGCAAAACACGCGCTTTGCACGGCACACACATCACCACAGGCCAACAAATGTGGTCCAGCTTTCCACAGTTGCGCCCGATGGCTACGATCACTCACGACACGCTGGGTTGGTATGGCATCGATGAATTTGGCGGTTCTGTGCATGATGTGATCGGCACGCGCTGCGATCCCTATACGCACAACCTTTTGGCTGGTGGTCAATATCACCATTGCTGCCACTCCAACCTGTCGCGCGCGATGGGTGATCACCTTGGCATCACTGCGCAAGAGGCGGAAAGCCATGTGCACGACGTGCTTAACGTCTTTATGTGCACTGGCTTTACCCGCGACACTGGTCAGTACTTTATGAAGGGCAGCCCCGTGCGCCCGGGTGACTACTTAGAATTCTTTGCAGAGATTGATTTGCTGGGCTGCTTGTCGGCCTGTCCGGGGGGCGATTGTTCTGACAAACATTCCTCGGACAGTGCCCAATGTCATCCGCTGTTGATTGAGGTGTTTAAACCTGCGGATGATTCGCTTGAGGGTTGGAAATCACCTGCGATGAACGGTTACAATCGCAGTCACGGTTTGTAGCGGTATCGGTATTGCGCACCTACGCAATACCGACGTTATACCGACACGATACCGACGTTCGGTTTCACTGTTTTTGGGTTGGCTGAATGTGTTCAGGTAAATGCAGCTTCTAGGGCAATCTCTACCATTTCGCCAAAGCTGCGTTCGCGGTCTTCGGCCGGCAACGCTTCACCCGTTTGAAGGTGGTCGCTGACGGTTAAAACAGCCAATGCGCGACGCCCATAACGGGCCGCAAGGGTGTACAGCTCGGCTGCTTCCATCTCGACACCCAAGATGCCGTGGCGCGTCATTTGTTCATTTAAATCAGGACGTTCGTCATAAAACACGTCAGAAGAATAAATGCCGCCTACGTGGGTTTTACAGCCCTTAGTTTCCGCAGATTTCACCGCAGCTGCGAGTAGCCCATAGTCGGCACATGGCGCGTAATTGAACTCTTTGAAAATGCCGGAAGAGGGAGAGTTGAGCGTGCTCGCTGTCATGGCAATGATCACGTCACGAATGCCGACCTGTGGCTGCATACCCCCGCAACTGCCAATACGGATCAGGGTTTGTGCATTGTATTCATTGATCAATTCATTGGCGTAGATCGACAAGGATGGCATCCCCATGCCGGACCCTTGGATGGTGACACGGTGGCCGTTCCATGTGCCGGTGAAGCCCAACATACCGCGCACTTCATTGACCAGCTCAACGTCTTTCAGAAAAGTTTCCGCTGCCCATTTCGCGCGGTACGGATCACCCGGCATTAGAACAGTTTCAGCGATTTGGCCTGGCTTTGCGCCGATGTGTACGGTCATGAAATTCTCTTTCGCGAGTATGAATGTTGCGCCAACTTTGACTTCATATCGACCAAGATGCAAATGCCGCGTTTGTCGCTAAGGCCCGGGATCTGCGAGGGTTACAATGTCTGCCATGATTGTGTTCAGCTCAAAGTCTTTAGGGGTATAAACCCGTGCCACACCCATAGCCCGCAATCGTTCTGCATCGTCATCAGGAATAATGCCGCCGACAATAACTGGTGTATCGCCAAGCCCTGCTTCGCGCATTCGCTCAATGAGGTCCTCGACCAATGGAAGGTGACTGCCTGACAGGATTGATAGGCCTACAACATGCGCTTGATCCTCAAGCGCGGCGGCGACCAACTGTTCGGGGGTTAGGCGGATCCCTTCATAGGCGATATCCATCCCACAATCACGGGCACGAACCGCGATTTGTTCGGCCCCGTTTGAGTGACCATCTAAGCCGGGCTTACCAACCAAGAATTTCAATCGACGCCCCAACCGATCACTCACCGCGTTTACAGATTCACGCAAGTCTTCTAGGCCTTCGGTCTTGTTAGATTGTCCAGCGGCAACGCCAGTTGGCCCACGGTATTCGCCGTGGACATGGCGCATTTGCGCGGCCCATTCGCCTGTCGTTGCACCTGCTTTTGCCGCCGCGATTGAGAGCGGCATCACATTGCGTCCCTCGGATGCCGCTGCGCGAAGATCTGCAAGGGCAGCGTCCACGGCGGCCTGATCGCGGTTGGCGCGCCATACATTCAGACTGTCAATTTGGGCCTGCTCCACGGCGGGATCGACCACCATGATGCCGCCATCTGCGGTCATCAAGGGGGAGGGTTCTGTGCTGGTGTATTTGTTCACGCCAACAACGACAGTTTCACCTGCTTCAATGCGATTGAGGCGATCAGCATTGGACTGCACAAGGGCGGATTTCATATAATCGATGGCTTCGATCGCGCCGCCCATGGCATCCAAATTCGCCAGTTCAGCCCGGGCACCTTCTTTGAGTTCTTCAACTTTGCGATCTACCGCAGGGTTGCCGTCAAATAAGTCGTCAAATTCTAACAAGTCAGTTTCAAACGCCATGATCTGTTGCATGCGCATCGACCATTGTTGATCCCACGGACGGGGCAGGCCAAGGGCTTCATTCCATGCGGGCAATTGCACCGCACGCGCACGGGCCTTTTTGGACAAGGTCACCGCAAGCATCTCGATCAAGATACGGTAAACATTGTTCTCTGGTTGTTGTTCGGTCAGGCCAAGGGAATTCACTTGAACGCCGTAACGAAAGCGGCGGTATTTTGCGTCTGTTACACCGTAACGCGTCTCGCAAATTTCATCCCATAGATCGACGAAAGCGCGCATTTTGCACATCTCTGTCACGAACCGAATGCCTGCGTTCACAAAGAAAGAGATGCGGCCCACAAGGGCGGGAAAATCAGCAGGATCAACGCGGGGGCGCAATTCATCCAGCACGGCGGTGGCGGTGGCAAGGGCAAAGGACAGCTCTTGCTCTGGCGTCGCACCTGCCTCTTGCAAGTGATAGGAACAGACGTTCATTGGGTTCCATTTGGGAACATTTGTATAGCAATATTCGGCAACATCCGCGATCATCTTTAACGATGGTTTGGGCGGGCAAATGTAGGTGCCGCGCGAAAGGTATTCTTTGATCAGATCGTTTTGAACAGTGCCTTGCAGTGCCCCAATGTCAGCACCCTGTTCTTCGGCAACAGCGATGTACAGCGACAACAACCAAGGGGCCGTTGCGTTGATGGTCATCGATGTATTCATTTTTTCTAAAGGAATTTCATCAAACAATGCACGCATGTCACCAAGGTGGGAAACGGGTACGCCAACCTTACCAACCTCACCACGTGACAAGATATGATCGCTGTCATAGCCTGTTTGGGTTGGTAGATCGAAAGCGACAGAAAGGCCCGTCTGTCCTTTTTCTAGGTTTGAACGGTACAGTAAGTTCGAGGCTTTGGCCGTTGAATGACCTGCATAGGTCCGTATCAGCCAAGGGCGGTCTTTTTCGGATTGGGTCATCGGGCCTCACTGGTAGTCGACGCATTACGCGAGTAATAAAATTACGTGTATTGCTTATTAATGGTAATTTTAGACAAGTGTCAATTCGCTTTGCTGACGGAGTTATCAACAAGGTCTAAAGCAAAAATGCCGCTATCTGGTTCAACTACTGCGTCCAATTTTGATTTTGGTTTACGCTGGGTCTGTGCGCTGTAAGACTATTTCCAATGACGCAGATTGTTGAAATTCCCCTCTGGCTTTTTGTCCTGATCTTACTGTTTGCTGCGGTTACAGCACTTAGCCACTTCTTGTTACCCTCGGTACGTTGGTTTTTTCGCCGCCGTTTGGAGCGGGCTGTTAAGAAGTTGAATACGCGTCTTACGCGCCCGATTGAACCGTTCAAACTGGCGCGTCGCTATGACATGATTCAGCGATTGATCTATGATCCTGAAGTGACCCGCGCGATTGTAAACCACGCAGAACGCCACGACGTGCCAGAGAACGTGGCCTTTGAAAAGGCACGGCGATATGCACGTGAGATTGTGCCAAGTTTTAGTGCGCTTGCGTATTTCGGATTTGCCATCCGTATCGCACGTTGGATGGGCAATACTTTTTATGATGTACGGACTGGTCCTCAAAACGATGAACGTTTGGCTAAGTTGTCCCCAGATGCGACGGTCATTTTTATCATGAACCACCGTAGCAACATGGACTATGTCTTGGTGACATATTTGGCCGCGCGTGCCTCTGCATTGTCCTACGCTGTTGGGGAATGGGCCCGTGTTTGGCCGCTGACCCGATTGATCAAATCAATGGGCGCATATTTCATTCGCCGCAAAGCACGGGGGGCTTTGTATCGTCGGGTGCTTGCCCGTTATGTGCAGATGGCAACTGAAGGCGGCGTAACTCAAGCGGTGTTTCCTGAGGGTGGGTTAAGTCTGAATGGACGGCTTATGCCCCCGAAGATGGGTCTGCTGTCTTATATTCTCGAGGGGTTTGATCCCAACGAGGGGCGCGACGTTATGTTCGTGCCTGTCGCCATTAACTATGACCGTGTTCTTGAGGACCGTGTTTTGATTGCTGCGAATGAACGCGGGGACCGAAAGTTTGGTGGCAAGGTAAGCGTTGTTTTCAAGTTTGTGGTGCACCGCACGTGGCAACGGTTTCGTGGGAAGAAGTTTCAGTTTGGGACTGCTGCAGTAACGTTTGGGGAACCTGTTTCGCTACGCGATTACACGACGACACCTGACGCAGAAAGCTTGGCTACTGATCTGATGACTCGCATCGAAGATGTTATGCCTGTGGTGGTGGTGCCGCTGTTGGCACGCGCTTTGTTGGCGGGTGATTTGCCTTGTGACGACACAAATCTACAAGCTGTTTTGGACGCACAATTATCTGCCAGTGCTGTGAAGACTTCAATCGTTCCTCCAAGTGAACTGATTGCTGTCGCAAACCATGCGCTGGTTCAATTAGCTGAGCGTGAGATCGTTGAGTTAAAAGATGGGGCCTGGAGCATATTGCCAAACAATCGACCTGTCTTAACATTCTACGCCAGTTCGATTGCCCATTATTATAAGGGCGAAGACGGTGCGTAAGGCGTCGTGTGAAATCAACAAAGTAATAAAGTTGCCAAAAGCAATCTAACAGGGTTGCTTTATTACCTGCTCAATTATACTTCCTGAGCGTGGCCACGCGATTCTGCGCCGTGGTCCGCTATGCATTGAGGGGAAATATCATGGGTTTAGATGCTGGAACTGCGCAATATGAAGCGCTTGAAAAAGACCTTTATGAGGTCGGTGAAATTCCTCCAATGGGCTATGTCCCCAAGCAGATGTACGCTTGGGCCATCCGCAAAGAACGTCACGGAAATCCCGATACAGCGATGCTGCAAGAAGTCGTGGATGTTCCGAAATTAGACAGTCATGATGTGCTGGTTTTGGTGATGGCCGCAGGCGTGAACTATAATGGTGTTTGGGCCGCATTGGGCACACCGATTAGCCCCTTTGACGGGCACAAACAACCCTATCACATCGCAGGTTCTGACGCGTCGGGTATCGTTTGGGCCGTTGGCGATAAGGTAACGCGTTGGAAGGTTGGCGATGAAGTTGTCATTCATTGCAACCAAGATGATGGTGACGATGAAGACTGCAATGGCGGTGATCCGATGTTTTCCACCAGTCAGCGCATCTGGGGATATGAAACACCAGACGGTTCTTTTGGACAGTTCACGCGCGTGCAGTCGCAACAATTGATGCCGCGACCCAAACATCTGACGTGGGAAGAATCTGCCTGTTACACCCTGACTTTGGCAACGGCCTATCGGATGTTGTTCGGACATCATCCGCATGACCTTAAGCCAGGCCAAAACGTTTTGGTCTGGGGCGCTTCCGGTGGGTTGGGTTCTTACGCAATTCAGTTGATCAACACCGCAGGTGCCAATGCGATTGGTGTGATTTCTGATGAAGACAAACGTGATTTTGTTATGGGGTTAGGGGCCAAAGGGGTTCTCAATCGCAAAGACTTTAACTGCTGGGGGCAGATGCCCACAGTGAATACCCCTGAGTATGCCACTTGGTTCAAAGAAGCGCGCAAATTTGGTGCCGCAATTTGGGAGATCACGGGTAAGGGCAACAACGTTGATATGGTATTTGAACACCCGGGCGAGGCGACGTTCCCTGTTTCCACATTCGTCTGCAAAAAGGGTGGGATGGTTGTGATCTGTGCGGGCACCTCCGGCTTCAATCTAACCTTTGATGTGCGTTACATGTGGATGCATCAAAAGCGCCTGCAGGGAAGCCACTTTGCCCACTTAAAGCAAGCGTCGGCGGCAAATCAGCTGATGATCGAACGACGGTTAGATCCATGCATGTCCGAAGTATTCGAATGGGATGCTTTGCCTGATGCGCATATGAAGATGCTGAAGAACCAACATAAGCCTGGGAATATGTCGGTCTTGGTTCAGGCACCAAAGACTGGTTTGCGCACTTTGGAAGATGCAAGAGACGCACAACGTTAAGCTCAATACAACGTGAAGAAATTTGCACGCCTGCGAATCGAATGAGACCGCGGGCGTTTCGCGTTTTGGGGCTGGGCTTGAACCAAATCAAAGGCTTGTTTTCCATGACCTCCCTATTTTGGGGGAGGGGAAATGCGCGAATTTTGAGGAAAATGTAGACGTGATAGGCTTGATTTAATCATTCATTAACCAACTAGAGGTGTAGCTTAAATGAGAAGTGACTGGATTTTGGACGTACTTGCCGATCTGAAAACGTTTGCCCGAGCGAACGAATTGGTGGCTCTTGCAGAACAGCTAGATGACACCTCTATTGTCGCCATGGCCGAAATCGCAGCACTTAGAGAAAAACAGTATAGGCGCACATATGACGGCGAGCACGGCGTTGGAACACATATTGGAGGGACTGGAGCAAGCTGACGGGCACGCAGGACTTCAGGTTGCGATTGAGGCACTACGCGATGAAATGAACGTTGATCACATGGTGTACCACTGGGTTGACAGCGCGGGCGATCAATACGGGTGTGGTACATACCCCGCCGAATGGGTTCAGCGATATCTGGACCAAAATTACTTGCGGGTCGATCCCGTGATTGCGGGTTGTTATCAACGCTTCCACCCTGTCGATTGGAAGCGATTAGATTGGTCTAGCAAGGCGTCTCGAGCCTTTCAAAAAGAAGCGATTTCATACGGCGTTGGGAACCAAGGATTTTCTGTTCCGATACGAGGGCCAAACGGCCAGTTTGCATTATTCACGGTTAGCCACTCTGGCAATGACGCGGACTGGGCAGCGTTTACCGAAGAGCACACGCGAAGCATGTTGCTGATTGCCCATGCTTTCAACCACAAGGCTTTGGATCTAGAGCCAGATAGAACCCCAGAACATGCGCAGGCGCTTTCCCCGCGCGAAGTTGATGCTGTGACGCTATTGGCGATGGGTTACAACCGGGCGCAAGTGGCCCAAACCCTCACAATTTCGGAGCATACTGTACGGGTTTACGTCGAAAGTGCGCGTTTCAAATTGGGGGCGATGAACACCACACATGCTGTTGCACGCGCAATTAGTCGTGGCTTGATTGTGGTGTGATGTTGCGTGGGCACGTGAACTGCGTACGCCCAGATGAATGGAAATTAACGCTCCAAAAGCTAGTCATTTGTTCAGTTTATTAAATGGACAAGGGGAAGTGATATGTTGCGTTACATCTATGGGGACCAACTGAAGGCACATGAAAGATTGGCAGCGGAAATGTTTCGGGATCGTGCTGATCAATTTAAAATACGTCTCAATTGGGAGGTGAACGTGGATGCCCATGGTTTTGAGCGTGATGAATACGACGACCTAAATCCGCTTTATGTCATTTGGGAAAATGCGGATGGCACGCACGGGGGATCGATGCGCCTCTTGCCAACTGTGGGACGGGTTATGGTGAACGAGCATTTTCCACACCTTTTGGGGGGCGGTTCAATTTCCAGTCTAACGATCTGGGAATGCACGCGCTTTTGTTTGTCTCGGGGCGCAAATCCAAAAGTTGCCGCAGCTCTGATGCTTGCAGGTGGAGAGATTATGGAAGGATTCGGCGTTGAACACTTCGTTGGCGTTTTCGACGCACGCATGGTGCGGATATATCGCCGAATTGGATCATCCCCAGAGGTATTGGGCCAAGAGGGCGAGGGACGCGTCCAAATCAGTGTCGGACTTTGGCATTTTGCGTCAGTAGCGAAAGCACAAGTGGCACAAAAGGCCGGTCTTTCGCCGGAGATTTCAAGGCTTTGGTTTGATCGTGCATTTGGGTCCAAAGAGTGCGCAGAACTAGCAAAGGTGGGCTAGCACCCATTGGGCGCTCTCTATAGTGTCGCGCCATGACATCCACCGAACTTACCCTCTCCGACGATCAAGCCAGCGCATTTGACAGCGTCACTGAATTGCTGCGCGGCGCGGGCGTAAACCTTGATGATAATTTGCTCATGCCACCGCAGGGCGATGCATCTTCAGTGATGGCAATCACAGGAAAGGCTGGTTCGGGTAAGACGCTTTTGTTGGCAGAGCTTTATAAGGCACTTGAAGCTGCCGGGGTTCAAATTGTTTCTGGCGATTTTGAATCCAAGAAAAGCAAAAACAAGCGCACGCTTGCAATACTGGCACCCACCAATAAGGCGGCGTCTGTTCTGCGCCTTCGTGGTGTGCCTGCAACGACGATTCACCGTATTCTTTACACACCAGTGTATGATCCTGAATACGAACGGATCGCGGATTGGCTGGCTGGCAACGGCGAACGTCCTGACATCAATGAGGGATTGGAAATTACTGATGTCGCACTAGACCGTGCTGCCGCATTTTACCTCAATAACAAATCGATTCCGGGAGCTTTGGCAGCGGCAGGTTTGCGAGGTTCTGATTTTATCACGGGTTGGAAACGTCGCGAGGAACCGCTTGATATCGGGTTTATCGACGAAAGTTCGATGTTAGATGACCGTCAATTCAATGATCTCAAAGAGATATTTCCTACTTTGATCTTGTTTGGTGATCCTGCACAGCTTGCACCGGTCAACCAGTCTGGCGCGATGGTTTTTGAAAAATTGCCGGCCCCACAGGTTATGAATTTGGCCCGTGTTCACCGTCAAACCGCAGACAACCCGATCCTTGATCTAGCACATGCTTTGGCCGATCCTGCGCTAGAGTTTCACCATTTTGAGCAGATGATCGAAGAGATCTCCAAAAAGGATGACCGCGTCGTTTGGGGGCAGCGCGTTGAAGTTGACCTGATGGCACGCAGTCCTGTTTTGGTCTGGCGCAATGCCACCCGCATTCGCTTGTTAAACGCCTTTCGCAATGTCTACGGTGCCCCAGAAGATGCGTTGATTGCTGGTGAGCCGTTGATCTGTGATGGCATCGAGTTGCCGCTTAAGCACCGTAAGAAACGTTTGGACCTTGAGGCCCGTGGCCTGATCAAAGGAGCGCAAGTCGTGTACTTGGGTGAGGGGCGCAAACCGGGTTTTTCACGCCTTCATGTGATGGGTGCAGAAGATCCTCAGATCAGTGCTGCATCGATCGTGAAAATCGAAAAGCCGGACGAAGAAGAGCCATTCATACCTTTTGCGGCACGTATGGGGGCTACGTTCTTGCACGGCTCTGCAGTGACCATTCACAAGGCACAGGGCAGTCAATGGGACACGGTGCAGGTCTTTGCACCAGATCTGTTTGTTGCGGCGCGTATGAATCGGATTGAAGCAGGGCAACCGCTTTGGAAACGCCTTGCATATGTGGCGATTACGCGGGCTCAGGAACGTCTGATCTGGGTCGTACGGAATCGTTTGTCCAAACCAACTGAGCCATTGCGGGTAGATGATCTAAAAGCGATCGCTGCACCGACTTTGACACTTGCACCCCAAGCTGAAGAGGATGGTTTTCTATGAAGTCGATCATTATCACAGGTGCCAGTTCTGGTATTGGGCGCGCAACAGCTGAGGTGTTCTTAAACGCTGGGTGGCATGTCGGACTAATAGCGCGACGGGCTGAGTTACTTGATGAGATCGCGAATGAATTTGAGCATGCACATGCCTTACCATGTGATGTGACTGATGCGGTCGCGATGAAGTTAGCCTTTGATGCGTTTATCGATAGATCAGGTCGACTTGATGCCTTGTTCACCAACGCCGGTATGTTTGGCCCTTCTGGACCAATCGACGAAGTGCCGTTGGCGGCATGGAGCGAAGTGATGAACGTGAACCTGAATGGGATGTTTATTGCCGCGCAATTGGCCTTTGGTCATATGCGCAACCAATCGCCCCAAGGCGGGCGGATCATCAACAATGGCTCTTTGTCTGCATATGTTCCGCGGCCTAATTCGATTTGTTATACAACTACGAAACACGCAATTACCGGTTTGACCAAAACGCTATCGCTGGATGGGCGTCCGTTTGACATTGCATGTGGACAGATCGACATTGGGAACGCCGAAAGTGCAATCGTTGCGGGCCTAAAAGCCAGCCAACCTGATATGGAAACGATGGATGTCAGTCATGCGGCTGAGGCTGTATTTCACATGGCAAGTTTGCCATTGAGCGCAAATGTTCAAAGCATGACTGTAATGGCGACTAATATGCCATTTGTGGGTCGCGGTTAAAGGCGGAACACGCGGAAGATTGCGGATGCACCCCAGCCCGCTGCAATCGCAATTGCCAACGACATCAAGCCATACAGCAACGAGCTTTCACGAGACATCGTGAAGAGCCAGCGTTCCAGGCCAATTTTTCGAACATCAATTGACGTCTCATAATCCGAAATGACCTTGCCGCTACGGGTTAGAAAAATACGAGTTTTGTATTCACCTTCAGTCAATGCAGCAGGCAACTGAATCGACGTTTGAAACAGGGTCTGTGCGTCCACAGACACCCCGTTTTCCAACAACTGATATGCGTCTGATTTGGTACGAATACGAATGATCGCTTGGGTAAAAGCGGCCGCGTCTTGCACTGCCATAGGTGCACCAACAGAGCGGATCGCGCGCGGGACAGAGATTTTGTAACGCAGGTCTTCGACATCGTTCAGCACATCACGCAATGGCGCGCTGGTTGCAACTGCATAAAAACTAGGCGCTTCGTCAATTTCGACGGCGTCAATATTGACCCAAATGCCAAACCGTTTTTCTTTACGGCGCACAGTTACAGATTCTGATGGGCCAGAGACAGTGATGATAACCTCAAGTGGATCACCGTCAGGAATGGGGGCCTCGCGCTTGACTGCACCAAAGATTAATACATCGGAGCCGTCAAAGGATGTGGTGATTGCAACTTCGTCCTTACTCAGGCCCAATACGACTTCTTCTGCCACTGCGGGCAATGCCAGCATGATGAAGGCGATGATATAGCGCAACATATCAGTGGCCTCCTGCGGCAATTGAGAAGACATCGGATGGCATGACCAATAGATCAAACGCCAGCTTACCACAGACGGCCAAAACCATGATCGCCAAAAGAATGCGTAACTGTTCTGCCTTCATCTTCACGCCGATACGGGTTCCGATTTGTGCGCCGAAGACACCACCAACAAGCAGCAGGACTGCCAGTACAATGTCGACGGTAAAGTTTGTTGTCGCGTGCAACATGGTTGTGAAGGCGGTCACAAAGATGATCTGGAACAGCGATGTCCCAACAACCACCTTGGTAGGCATTCCCAAAAGATAGATCATTGCAGGAACCATGATGAAACCACCACCAACACCCATAATGGCGGCAAGGATACCAACAAGAACGCCAACAATGATTGGTGGAATCACTGAAATATAAAGCCCAGATACCCTAAACCGCATTTTGAATGGCAGGCCGTGAATCCAGTTGTGTTTTTTGCGCTTAGGTACCGTGCCCTTTGATGTTTTGCGAATTGCGTTGAGAGACTCAATGAACATCAAGCCGCCGATAACACCAAGGAAAATAACGTAGCAAAGTTTGACGAGCAGATCGACTTGACCCTGCGCCTTTAGATAGTTGAACACCACGACGCCAAGTGCGGCCCCAACCAGCCCTCCAATAAGAAGAACGGTGCCCATCCTGAGATCGACGGTTTTTCGCTTGAAATGGGCCAGTACGCCGGAAAACGAAGAGGCAACAATTTGGTTGGCTTCTGTTGCAACAGCAACCGCAGGGGGGATGCCGATAAAGAACAACAATGGGGTCATTAAAAAGCCACCGCCGACACCAAACATGCCTGACAAGATGCCTACGATCCCGCCTAAACCTAACAATAGGAAGGCATTCACTGAAATCTCTGCGATGGGTAGGTATATTTGCATGGACCCTCCTAGACCGCGCACGGCACCTAAATCAAGATGCCATGCGTATACGCTTCAAACAGGGCTGATATCTTGGGTCAAACTGGACCTATCGCTGGATCAACGCTCTTTGACATATGGTTCGCCACCAGCACGTGGTGGAATGGCTTTTCCGACGAAGCCAGCCAAAATGACAACGGTCATGATGTATGGCAAAGCGCCCAAGAACTGGCCTTGAACCTTCATTCCGATGACCGCCTCAATCACGTCTGGACGTAGTTCAAGCGCTTGGAAAAGGCCAAACAGGAAGGTGGCATACAGCGCATGCCATGGACGCCATTTCGCAAAAATAAGGGCTGCAAGCGCGATAAAGCCACGACCTGCGGACATGTCTTTGACGAACCCTGCCTGAAGTGCTGTAGATAGGTACGCTCCGGCAATGCCACACAAAATGCCGCAAATCGCAACTGCCGCATAACGCAAACCAACAACCGAAACACCAGCAGTATCAACTGCGGCTGGATTTTCACCAACCGCACGCAAGCGCAGACCAAAGCGCGTGCGGTATAGCAACCACCACGTCATTGGGACGGTCAGCAGCGCGACATAAACCAGCAGCGAATGCCCCGATAACAATTCCGAATAAACTTGCATCAACGGGCTTGCGGCTTTGACTTCGTTCGTAGTTGTCAGCGCACCGGGAAAATTGATTGGGTTGAACCGCTCAGCGCCTGAAAGGGAGGGCGTGCGCCCACCTTGGCTGAACCAAGACTGGGCAATCAAAACTGTCATGCCTGCTGCAAGAAAGTTGATCGCAACGCCAGAAATCAATTGATTGCCTCGGAAAGTGATAGAGGCAAGGCCGTGAATGCCGCTTAAGAACAGCGATGCTGCGATTCCAGCAAGTAAGCCAATCCAAACGGAGCCTGTCATGGACGCAATCGCGGCAGAGAAGAAGGCAGCTGCTAGCATCTTACCTTCGAGACCGATGTCAAAAATACCAGCGCGTTCCGAGAATAGACCGGCCAAACAGGCCAACAATAACGGAATTGCCAAGCGAACAGTGGCGTCTAGAATTTGGATGAGCGTAAAGAAATCCATCAGTTGCCTCCCTTACGCAGGGCAAGGAATATGCGTTCCAATGGCATACGTACCATATTGTCCAGCGCGCCTGTGAACAGGATAACCAGCGCTTGGATCACGACGATTAACTCGCGTGGAATGCTGGTCCACAATGCCAACTCGGCACCGCCTTGGTATAGAAAACCAAACAAGATGGCAGCGATGAAAACGCCCAAAGGATGACTGCGACCCATCAAGGCGACAGCGATCCCGATAAAGCCTGCACCCTCAGTCGCGTTCAAAACCAAACGTTCTGCTTCGCCCATGACGTTGTTGATCGCCATCATACCCGCCAATGCACCAGAGATGATCATAGCTATCATTGTAATTTTCACAGGTGAAATGCCGGCATACTTTGCAGCACTTTCTGAATGACCATAGGCACGAATTTCATACCCAAGTTTCGTGCGCCAGATCAGCAACCAAATCAATACGCAGGCGACAATTGCCACTAACAGGGAAACGTTTGCTGGGGCTGCTTTTGAAAAGCTAATGCCAATGGGAGCCAAGATGTCGTGCAGAGTTGGCAAATGAACAGCTTCGGGGAAGCGTGCGGTTGCAGGGTCCATTGCACCTTTAGGACGCAGCACGTTTACGAGCATATAATTCAGTACCGCGGCTGCGATGAAGTTGAACATAATAGTCGTAATAACGATGTGACTGCCGCGCTTTGCTTGCAGATATGCAGGAACTGCAGCCCAAATCGCACCAAATGCACCGGCCAAAACAATCGCCCCAAGCAGGCCAAGCGACCAATGGGGCCATGGGATGAACAGACAGGCAAGCGCTACGCCTAAACCACCCAACATGGCCTGGCCTTCGCCGCCAATGTTGAACAACCGGGCGTGAAAGGCGACGGAGACAGCGAGGCCTGTAAACATAAAGTTGGTTGCGTAATAAAGAGTGTAACCCCAGCCATAGGTACTGCCCAATGCGCCGTCGATCATCAATTTCAATGCTGCAATCGGATCTTCACCAATGGCAAGGATTACCAACCCAGATAGGATTGCCGCCAACAGCAGTGAGATCAGTGGCACAAGAACGACCTCGGCCCATTTTGGCATTACGTCCATCTTACGTCTCCACACCGGCCATCATCAGGCCCAGTTCTTTTTCGTCGGTTTCGCCAGCTGCACGTTCGCCCATAATGTGACCGTCAAACATAACGGCGACGCGGTCTGCAAGGGACAAGATCTCCTCCAACTCCACACTGACCAATAGAATGGCTTTGCCTTGATCGCGCAGGGCAACAATCTGTTGGTGGATGAATTCGATTGCGCCGATGTCTACGCCGCGTGTCGGCTGGCCGATCAGTAACAGATCGGGGTTACGTTCGATTTCACGTGCCAGAACAATCTTTTGCTGATTGCCGCCACTAAAATTTTTGGCAGCCAGGCGTGGGTTCGGAGGGCGCACATCGAAACGCTCCATCTTTTCCTCAGTGTCTTGGCGAATGGCGGCATTGTTGATGAAGATGCCGGATTGATAGGCGGGATCGTCGTGGTACCCAAACGCAGTATTCTCCCACGCTGAATAGTCCATAATCAGACCTTCGCGTTGGCGATCTTCGGGCACATGGGCAATGCCGCGGGCGCGACGTGTTTTGCCGTCTGAGTATTTACCAGTGAGGTCGATCGCTTCGCCGTTTAGTGTCACCGATCCGGTGCCGTCGGCGTAACCGCCCAACACTTCAAGCAGTTCAGATTGGCCGTTGCCCGCGACGCCTGCGATACCAAGAATTTCACCAGCGCGTACATTTAGGCTAATGCTTTTGAGGCGTTCAACGCCTTGTTCATCGACCACACGCAAGTTTTGCACATCTAAAACAACATCACCAAGTGTTGGCGGAGTTTTGTCCACTTGCAACAGAACCTTGCGGCCAACCATCAATTCAGCCAATTCTTCAGGGCTGGTATCTGCGGTCTTAACCGTCGCGGTCATCTCACCGCGGCGCATCACGCTGACGGTGTCTGTGGCTTCCATAATTTCGCGCAGTTTGTGCGTGATAAGGATGATGGTTTTGCCTTCTGCACGCAAACGACCAAGAATACGGAACAACTGATCCGCCTCTGACGGTGTCAGAACGCCTGTGGGTTCATCAAGGATAAGAATATCGGCCTGACGATAGAGGGCCTTCAATATCTCAACACGCTGTTGCATCCCCACGCCGATCTCTTCGATCAAGGCATCAGGATCAACGTTCAATTCGTATTCAGCAGCCAGCTCAAGCAAGGATTTGCGTGCTTTGGCAAGGCTGGGTTTTAACAAACGACCATCCTCAGCACCAAGGATGATATTCTCAAGGACGGTGAAGTTTTCAACCAGTTTAAAGTGCTGGAACACCATACCAATACCCGCAGCAATTGCTGCTTGGCTGTCTGGAATTTCGGTCTTCTGGCCACCAATGAAAATCTCACCCTTATCGGCTTTGTAAAAGCCATAAAGGATAGACATCAATGTTGATTTACCTGCGCCATTTTCGCCGATGATCCCGTGGATCGTACCGGGCATAACGCGGATGGAAATGTCTTTGTTCGCTTGGACGGGGCCAAAGGCTTTTGAAATGCCTTTTAACTCAATCGCAGGCGCTGTCGTGTCGTTGTTCAACTAGGCTCTCCCATGCCTGCGTATCCCACGATGCGCGCAATTTTTCCATCTTTGATATCGATGAAGTATTGGCCGCGCTGTGCTGGCATGTTGGGCATTCCAAATTCGACAGTTGCGCGTGCGCTGCCGTCGCGTTCTGAAATGTTTACGACCTTGGCCTCGGCACCAGGGGCCATTTCAGCAAACATTTTGATGTAGTTGATATAGTCGTCGCGGTCCGTGATCGGCGCAGGTGTCCGTGGATCGCTATAGCAAAAATCTGGGCCGATGGCTGCGTCAGTTGCGGATGCGCGCTCGTCGGCGGTGGGTGCGCCCCAAGCCGAGAAGAGTGTGTTTATACATTCGGTCATGGCTTGGGGCTTTCTTTTGGTACGTTACGGTTTGATTAGAACGTTAGTGCTGGGCAGCTGTCGTCTGACATGTAGTCATGTACGGCAATCTCTCCTGAAGCGATCTGTGTAGAGGCGGCTTCAACAGAAGCTTTCATTTCAGCTGTTACGAGGGACGCGTTGTGTTCGTCCATTGCATAGCCCACGCCACCGTTTGCTAGACCCATGACCGAAAAGCCAGTTTCCATGTCAACACCGTCTGTGAATGCAGAGAATACAGCATTGTCGACGCGCTTAAGCATTGATGTCAAAACTTGACCTGAGTGTAGGTAGTTTTGGTTTGAATCAACGCCGATTGAGAGAATTTTCTCATCCGCAGCAGTTTGCAATACGCCAACGCCTGTGCCGCCAGCAGCAGCAAATACAACGTCAGAACCTTGGCTGATTTGTGCTTTGGTGATCTCAGAACCTTTTACCGGGTCATTCCATGCGGCACCGGTTGTACCGGTCATGTTGGAAATCACTGTCGCGTCTGGGTTCACTGCTTTTACGCCTTGTGCGTAGCCACAAGCAAAACGACGGATCAATGGGATGTCCATGCCGCCAACGAAGGATACTGTGCCAGATTTGGACGCTTGCGCGGCCATCATGCCAACAAGGTATGAACCTTCGTGCTCGTTGAAGACAACAGAGCGCACGTTTGGCGCATCAACAACCATATCGATGATTGTGAATTTTGTGTCTGGGTAATCAGCAGCTACTTGGCCCAATGCGTCACCGAATGCGAAACCAGCCATTACGATCGGGTTTGCGCCAGCTTCAGCAAAGCGACGAAGCGCTTGCTCACGTTGTGCGTCTGATTGCAGTTCGATCTCAGCGAACTTGCCGCCAGTCTCTTCTGCCCAACGTTGCGCGCCGGAAAAGGCAGCTTCGTTGAATGATTTGTCAAATTTACCACCAAGGTCAAAAATCAATGCTGGGTCGGCAGCTGCGGCACCAGCCGTCAATGCGATACCGGCGGCAGCGCCAAGGAATGTATGCATAAGTTTCATCAGGTTATTCTCCCACGTTTTGTTTTGGGACCGCCAGTACTGGGGAGTGAACCATTTTGATTTACCCGCTCGGCCCATCGTAAGCATGCAGAATGCTTAGATCAGATTCAAATTAGGCCGTAGTGGGCAGGCCGGGTCAACCGCTTTTTCTACCATGACGCAAGGTATAGAGGGATTCTTGTGCTCTGGCGCTATTTCAGGGCTATACGCATGACGATTGCGTCCACGGAATCGCCTAAATCTCGGGCATAATAGGCAGAACGGCGTGCGACTTCTGCGAATCCATGCACTGTGTAAAGATGTTTGGCCGCATCGTTTTCTGAGGCGACTTCTAGGAATGCCTCGTCTGCATCTACGGATGACATCCACTTTGACATCAACGTACCACCAGCGCCTTTGCCTTGGGCGTCAGGGTGAACTGCTATGGTCAAAAGTTCTGCTTCGCCTGCAATGACTTGGACCAAGGCGAAACCCTGTGGGCAGGTAAAGAGATGGGTGTGTTTGTTGCGCAGAAGGTCTTCAAATTCTTGGGCCGACCATGGGCGGGACATGGTGAATGCGGCACTGTGAATTTCGCTTAACTCATTGGGCGTCATGACAAAATCGTAGGTGCTGCGATTTTGGATGGGGCCGCATCGGGGACCTTGAGATAATAAGGGGCAGGCGCGAGGGTTGGGTTTGGAAAACGTGCGTGTGCAGCCAATGCAATGCTGGCCGCAAGTGCGTCTGGGGTTGGATCGAGCGGGATAGAATATCCTTTGGATTCAAACGCTTCACCAGAAATCAATGCCGCGCCAGAGGCGTCGCGGACATAACGTTGTTCACGGGGGGCCGCGATACTGTGGACCGCCGCGGATGGGTCCAGAATGGCGCGTTGTTCAAAGCCGTTCACGCCGTAGGCTGGGATGCCAAGGCCAAGGGCAAGACCGCGTGCGGCTGACACGCCGATGCGGATACCGGTGAAGTTACCGGGACCGGTTCCAACGGCAAGTGCATCAAGGTCCGCGTAGGCAAGCCCATGTAATTGCAGCAGTTCTTCGAGGAGAAACATCAGCCGCTCTGCTTGGCCTTTTTTCATTTCTTCAACGGTTTGGGTGATGACAGCGTCACCCGACAACAAAGCGGCGGCGCAATATGGGCCGGAGGTGTCAAAGGCAAGGATGAGAGGTTTTTCCACTTAACAACCACCTTTCTGGGGCAGGGCTGTAAAACAAGAAAACCGCCCAGATTTGGACGGTGATCTTAAATTATTATCTTTTAAAAACATGACTTAAACGGCGACTGGGCGCACTTCGGTCACTTCTGGGATGTAGTGGCGCAGCAGGTTTTCGATGCCCATTTTCAACGTCAAAGTGGACGATGGGCAACCGGCACATGCGCCTTGCATATGAAGGTAAACAACACCGCGATCAAAGCCGTGGAATGTGATGTCACCGCCGTCTTGGGCCACGGCAGGACGCACGCGGCTGTCGAGCAGCTCTTTGATCTGACCAACGATTGCGCCGTCTTCACCTGTGTGTTCGGCGTGACCAGATGCAGGTTGGTGATCGCCAGACATAACAGGGCTACCGGATTGAAAATGCTCCATAATCGCACCAAGCAATGCTGGTTTGATATGATCCCAATCGACGGCATCCGCCTTTGTCACTGTTACAAAATCGGTGCCAAAGAACACGCCACTCACGCCTTCAACTGCGAAAATGCGTTGGGCAAGAGGGGAGGCGTCGCTGGTGTCTGCTGTTGGGAAATCTGCAGTGCCCATTTCCAAAACGGTCTGGCCCGGCAAGAATTTTAGTGTTGCTGGGTTCGGTGTGGATTCTGTTTGAATGAACATATTAATGCCTCCTCGGGGTTGCTATTGATATGCGGTCTGATGCCCCCCAAGTCAAGGTTTGGAATCATTCTAAGTTGGCTGGGTCGGTGGGTTAACGCACAGTGCGTTGGCATTTATGCGCGAAACTGTGCAGTTGGCCCTATGATCTGTACAGTTTGTGCCGTGTAGAATCCGTGTTTTGGGGCGGTTTTGGGCGAACTGCACAGTTTGGAGCCTGAATTGTACAGTTTCAGAACCAGAGGGGCGTTAGCGATTTGTTAAGTTTCGGGTTTTGTTAACGTTTGTGGGGGACGATTAACTGTTGGTTAGGGAAACTCCATTTCGTAGGGCGGGATTTATCCCGCCAAGCCATCGACGGGGTGAACCCTGCCCTACGCTTAATGAAGCTATTTTCAAGCTTCTTCGTATGTCCAGTAGACAAGACCGCTTAGATTGGCGCCAATCAATCGCTCGCCCAACGCGTTAGAAAACATGAATGGACCAGCATTCTTAATATCGTGCCACATGTGTCGGCCACCAATTTTACTGGTTGAATACACCTTACGATCAAGGCTCTTGTCCCGTTTTTGGTAATCAGGACTTTCTTCAACAGAGGTGGATTTGTAACGGCCACGCTCATCAAGCGGCGGAACACATAACGTCTCGTGCAACGTAGAAATCCGTTGGCAGATGACCATGAAATAGCCCTCACCGATCACCTCTGTGCCCTTGCTGTTGTAATACGTCATTGGGAAAAATTGATGTACGTCAGGTTCAAACTCCTCGACGATATCCTTGAAGGTTTGACATACCAAATCCAAAGAACCCGCGAAATTATTTACATCGAGCAATTTGGCACGCGAAATCGGTGGACCAGTACGTCTTAATTTAGTCGGCATATGATCGGGGTTAACTGCGCGACCGACATGCCAAGATGATTTCATAATCGGCCCGCCGTCATCAGGGGTCAAATCGGCGACTTTCACGTCGAGAAATGAGCCGTCCATCTCCTGAAACGTATTAGACGGAAGCCCCATCAAAGAGGGGTCATAGTCCGTATTCCCGCCACCCATTTCATATGCCATCAGTTCGTATCCTTTTGTGGTTAGTTAAACGCAAGCAAGGGCATGCCCATTGCGCTTATTCTACCTAGGGTACGAGTTTGGCTAAATGATGACGGGCCCAACTTTTCTCATTCGGAAGTTGCCAACAAAAAAGGCGAACCCAAAAGCCGGCCTTATGTAATCGCTTCAAGCTTTTCTTTGGTGATGTCGCCGGGGACGATTGTGATTGGGATCGGCAATGTGCCCGCGCTTTTTGTCAGTTGGGTCACAAGAGGGCCGGGGCCTTTGTTGCCGACGCCGGCACCCAGAACCAGCACACCCACTTCAGGGTCGTCGGCGATTTGCGCGATGATTTCTGTGACGGCTTCGCCCTCACGGATCACCAGTTCAGGATCGACCTGTTGTTTGTCGCGCATCCATTTTGCAAAGACTTCGAAATGCGCATTGATGCGATCACGCGCTTCTTCGCGCATCACGGCTCCAACGCCAATCCAGTGATTGAACTCGTCTGGCGGAATCACCGCTAGAACCTCGACGCCGCCACCCGTGTGGGCAGCCCGCAGTGCGGCGAAACGCATTGCGTTCAAACATTCTTGGCTGTCATCCAGCACGACCAGAAACTTACGCATGATATTCTCCATTCAACACGGTGATTGTGGCGCAGTGCGCGGGGTGTGGCAACGCAATTGAGCGAAGATGTTAGATTTTCTTTTGGGTCAGGTGTTTACGGGCGGTTAGCCGCCGCTGACGGCCCAATCCCAATACATTTCGCGCACCTGATTTGTGGTTTTCCCGATTTCATATTGGGTATCGTCAAAGGCCGTGACAGGCGTGATTTTCATCATATTACCTGTTAGGAACACCTCGTCTGCGTCATGGAAATCCTCGAATGTGAGCGTCTTTTCATGCACCGTCATACCGTTTTCACGCATGTGTTTCATGTGGCGCGCACGGGTGATGCCCGCAAGGAATGTGCCGTTGGCAATTGGGGTGAACACCTCGCCGTCCTTCACCATGAAGACGTTGGCGCTGGCGGTTTCGGCCACGTTGCCTGACGCATCCGCGACCAGTGCGTTTTTGAACCCTTTGCTGCGCGCTTCGGCGATCATGCGGGCGTTGTTGGGGTAAAGACAGCCCGCTTTTGCATTCACCACGTTGTCGGCCAGAACGGGACGGCGGAACCGTGTCTGGGTCAATGTGGTGGATGCATTTTGCGGGGCCATTGGGATCTGTTCAAGGCAGATGGCAAAACCGGTTTCATCTTGGCTGGGCAATATCCCGGTGTCGTCACCGATGGTGGCCCAGTACATGGGGCGGATGTAGACGGCCGCAGTAGGGTCATATGATTTCAGCCGGTCATGAATTGCGTTGACCATATCGTTTGGGTCCATCGTGGGCGCGATCATCAATGCTTTGGCGGATCGGTTGATCCGTTCGCAGTGGGTCAGCAGGTCTGGTGTCACGCCATCAAAATAGCGTGCGCCGTCAAACACAGTGGTGCCCAACCATGACCCGTGGTCGGCGGCCCGCATGATGGGTTTGTCCTCATTGTGCCATGCACCCTCAAAGTAGGTTTTGATGTTTGTACCAGTGGCCACGCGTTTTCTCCCGTTGTCTGAGGCTGAGTTTATCAATGTTGCCTCATATAGGAAGGCCCTATTGGTGTGACTTGGGCGGTGGCTTGCACGCTCGGACATAAGTACGTGAACAGGGGTGTAAGAGGGCGGGTTGAATGGTAAGATGGCGTTGAGTTTTTTACTTTGAGGTTTGTATGTTTCTGAGAATTGCGCTTGGATTGGGTGTGCTTGGGCTGGTTGCGGCATGTGATGTGGTACCGACCGCGGATACAAACACAGGTGCCGCACCTTTGGTGGCGACGACCTCTGGGTTCAGTTCAGTGGCACAGGCCCAACGGGCCTTTGCACGCGTGGCAACCACAATGGAGCCTGTGATTGAACGGGAGTGCCGCGCCAAAACGACTGGATTGGATTGTGATTTCCGGATCGTCATTGATGGCAACCCAAACAGTCCAGCCAACGCCTATCAAACACTGGATGCCAACAAGCGCCCTATTATTGCCTTTACGCAAAAGTTGATTTTGGGTGCGGGCAATGCGGATGAATTGGCGTTTGTCATGGGGCATGAGGGTGCGCACCACATTCTGAATCACATTGGGCGTCAAAAGCAGAACTCTGTCGCCGGGGCTGTTATTTTGGGCGGTCTTGCAACCTTATCGGGTGCGGCACCAGCCAGCGTTGAAGAGGCTGTGAAGCTGGGCGCTCAGGTTGGGGCGCGTGGGTATTCCAAGGATTTTGAGCTTGAGGCGGATTACCTTGGAGCAAAATTGACGGCCTTGGGTGGGTATTCACCTGTGATTGGGTCCGAGTTTATCAAACGCATTCCTGATCCGGGTGATCGTTTCCTTGGCACCCATCCGTCCAACGATGAACGCCTGCAAGTCGTGCAAAAAGCGCTGTCTGAGATTTAAGCAATGAAGATGTTGGGCCACATCCTGACGGACAAGGGGTCCAAATATGCGGTCTCTGGCTGTCCGGTGACGGATCGCGCAGGCGTGGACGCGGCCCTGAAGCTTTTGAAACGTGACAAGGCCTATGCCAAAGCGACCCACAATACATGGGCTGTGCAGCTGTCTGCGACTGGCGCGCTAAAGGGCGATGACGGTGAAAGCGGTGCGGGCATGATCATTGTGCGGATGCTAGAGCGCGAGGGGCTCAGCGATCATTTGATCGTTGTGACCCGTTGGTATGGTGGTAAGCATTTGGGTGGTGATCGTTTTCGCCATGTGCAGACCTGCGTGCGCGCCTATTTGGACGCGCTGTAATCAGCGGATTGCGATGGCGATGGCGACAAAGAATGCAGCCGATGCTGCCGTAGCAAAGATGTGCCAAACGGGATAGCGATAAGGCATCGTTTTGCGTGAATAGAAGATCGCGCCAATTCCGTAGATCGCGCCACCTCCCAATACCAACCAGATTGAGGTGTGGTCCAAGCGTTGCCACATTGGCCAAATCAAGAGGAACATCGCGCAGCTAAGTGTAAAGTACAGCGCGATGGAGGACCCCCCTTCGCCTTTCCAAAACACAAGTTTGGAAAAGAAACCGATCAGCGCAGCGATCCATACCCCAGCCAAGACGACATAGGAGAACGGCGTGTTTATGACCAAAACCAGCGGTGTATAGCTGGAGGCAATGCGCAGGAATATCAGCCCGTGGTCTGCACGGCGCAGGCGCACACGCAAATCCGAAATTGGGGTCATGTGATAAACGCCCGAAACGGTGAGCGCACTGACCATGATGACAATGTAGATGCCAACAGCCCAAGACATTTCGGTGGTGCGCCACATCGGCAAATAGCACCACAACCAAACGGCACCATATAGACCCAAGGAAATGGATAGGGCGTGTACGATCCCATCCGCAATAGTTTCATTTCTAGAGGTGGGGTACATGTGCACTGCCTTTTTGGGTGACCTTAGGTACGCCGCTGTCGATAAATATGGCAACGATAAATCGCAGGCGCTAACGCTAGGTCATACACCCTGCAGGCGATCCAGTGGATGATTGGCAGGTCTACGATCCGCCCTAAAATGCGGTAGCGTGGCATCTCGCGCCACAGCATGATGAATGCTGGAATGCCGGAATACAGCTGACCTTTGTGTTCTACATAAAGGCGGCGGGCCGCCTGATCAGCGCTGATATCCCAGGCCGACAAGGCATCACTGTTCAGATCGTCGAACCGGATAGCGAGGTCTGATTTCTGCGCATAGCTGCGGTAATGATCAATCTCAAACCGACAAACGGGGCACTGCGCGTTGTATAGCACTTTGGTTTCTTCATTCATGAACAATACATAGTGCTGCGGGTGCCTTAATCCAACGCTATCAACGTGGTTTGTTCCCATCAATCCAACGCGACATCAGTGTTTTGTCACGAAAGCATTCGTGCGGCACCTCGCGCCGTTTGAGCCGCGCAATACGTTCTGCAAATTGCACCTGTTTGGATGAGGGGTAATTGGCGAACTGACCAGTTGGTGGCTTTGGCTTATGTTTGTCGATCCACGCAGACAGACTGGTGCGGTTGGCAAACAGGGATGTGGGCAAAGTGACGCCCATTTTACCCGCGATAGATTTTGCAAATGCGATTTGCTTTTCTGTGGCAGGAACTGCAGGTTCAATCGCAAGCACGCCCTGAACGGGTGCAAACATACCTGGTAGCGTTGCTTGGTGTTGCATGACTGATTCCTTTGTTCTTGTTGTTGAGAACATAAATAGAACATAAGCGGAACAAATGCAAGTATGGCGTGTTTGAGGGGTGCTTCTCAGTTTAAATTTCAGCTTTGCGGGACAAAGGGTGAGTTCGCTGCAAGCGCACCAAAGGCTGCTTTTGAAATATTGCATACATAGTGCAATTGTTGGACAAACGATAATCAGAGTAGCCTCACCTAGGATATTAAATTGAAGAAATTAACCCTACTGTTTGTGTCGATGTTATTGTTGGTTGGCTGTGCCAAGATCTACAGCTGGAATCAAAAGGTCACTTTGTATTTCGAAACCCCGAACGGACCTGTTGTCGCGAGTGGCGTCACGCACGTGGAGCTTCGGCATGAACGGCTGATTTTGGTCGGAAGTGTCAATCCTGTAAATTCGGACATATATGGCGAGGCGATAATGGTCGCGTTGGGCGGCGATAGATACCTGTTTGTGCTGATGCCTAGCGGTTCAACAGCTTCGAATGTCTATAGTGATTTACGCCCAAAAGGTAGTGATGGTTTCCGATTTATTACAAAGCAAATAGGCAAGGAACCTGTTGTTTTAGACACTCATCGTTACCGACCTGACATGGTCTATTTCCCAAATATAAATGACCCGATGAGTGCCATTGAGGTGACGCCTGATAACTTCACGGAAGTTTTGGGAGATGGCTACGTATATGACAAAATGACGTTCGGGATCACGCGAGATGATGTCTCTCTACCAAGTGTTTCTCAAGTTCTAACTAAACAATTTTTCGACCAGCGCTCGTCTGCGCTTAGGGAGATTCGCCAAGAACCAATTTATAGGTCTGAACGCGTTATTTTCATTCGTTACTTAGGAAGAGATGCCTTTATCAAGGAAAAGCTATGAGTATTTCAAAAGATCTATTCTTATCAATATTGGCGATGGATTCCTAAATGTAATTCAAATGCCGTCGTTCGTATAACTTGCAGCATCAGTCAAAGTGGGCTCGGAGCTGACTTCCAGACCGAGGCACTACCTGTTTTGGCAGGTTATAGCGTGGTCATGACAGGTCTTCATTAGGGGGTGGGACGGCCCTGTTTTCCCCTTAATGGTGATCAGTTTTGCCGAGTATGATCGCCACAGTTGAGACAGCAAACACTCAGGGCACCACACATACAATCTGTGGGTCGGCTCCTGATTTTCTCAAACCAATTTTTAAATCAAAGGAAAATACTATGAGCATCGCAAAAGTTACCGAAGTCATCGCATCCTCAACCACGTCATTTGACGACGCATTGGAAAGCGGCATTGCACGCGCATCCAAGACCCTTAAGGGCATCAGCGGCGCGTGGATTGCGGATCAAAAAGTTGTCGTGACAAACGGCAAAATCAGCGAATACCGTGTTGTGATGAAAATCACATTCTTGCTGGAAGACTAATTTAAAACTGCGCGGCACTTAGGCATAGGTGCCGCGCAAGCTCTGCCAGATTTTTGTGGTTAAACCAATTTACCCCAAAGATCGTATTCGCCCGCTTCATCGACCTCAACGGTTACGATGTCGCCGACGTTCAGTTTCTCAAAACCTTCATCGATGAACAGGTTGCCATCAATTTCTGGCGCGTCTGACTTTGTGCGGCAGGTGGCGGCGTCTTCATCGATTTCATCAATGATCACATCAATGCGGCTGCCTACTTTGGCTTGAAGCTTGGCTTCAGAGATTGCTTGGGCTTTTTCCATAAAGCGGTTCCAGCGATCTTGTTTGATCTCTGCATCCACGTGGTCGGGCAGTGCATTTGAGCGTGCGCCTTCGACGTTTTCATATTGGAAGCATCCAACGCGATCGAGTTGCGCTTCGTCCATCCAATCCAGCAAGGTTTGGAATTCGGATTCCGTTTCGCCCGGATACCCCACAATAAAGGTAGAGCGCAGCGTGATATCTGGACAAATCTCGCGCCATGCCGCGATTTCATCCAGTGTTTTTGATGCGGCCGCAGGGCGTGCCATGCGTTTCAAAACGTCTGGGTGTGCGTGCTGGAACGGAATATCAAGGTAGGGCAAAACGCCGTTTGACGGGTCTGCCATCAACGGGATCATCTGGCGCACATGCGGGTATGGGTAGACATAGTGCAGACGTATCCATGCCCCGAGCGACCCAAGATCACGGGCCAGATCAGTAATGTGGGCACGGTGCCCGCGATCTTCAGCATGTTTGATATCAACGCCGTAGGCTGAAGTATCTTGGGAAATGACCAACAGTTCTTTAACGCCAGCTTCAACCAGCTTTTCCGCTTCTCGCATGACTGCGTGGGCAGGGCGAGACGCAAGGCGGCCGCGCATGTCTGGGATGATGCAGAACTTGCACTTGTGATTGCAGCCCTCAGAGATCTTCAAATAGCTGAAGTGGCGCGGTGTGAGCGATACGCCTGAAGCTGGGAGTAGATCAATGAACGGATCGGGAGATGGCGGTACAGCTTTGTGCACAGCATCCAACACCTGTTCGTATTGGTGTGGGCCAGTGACCGCGAGGATCTTTGGGTGATGTTCGCGGATATAATCAGGTTCAGCGCCCAAGCACCCTGTCACGATGACCTTGCCGTTTTCATTCAGGGCCTCACCGATGGCATCTAGGCTTTCGGCCTTGGCGCTATCAAGGAAACCACAGGTGTTTACGATCACCGCATCGGCCCCTGCATAATCAGGGGAAACGCCGTACCCTTCGGCGCGCAGGCGCGTCAGGATGCGTTCGCTGTCAACCAATGCCTTGGGGCAACCAAGGGATACCATGCCGATGGTGGGCTGGCCGGAACGCACGTGTTCACGCACTTGGAGTTTAGGGGCGAGGTCGGGGCGAATGTTTGGCGGGTTTGTGCTCATGAGGATGCCTATAGTGGATGGCTGGGCAGAGGGGAAGGGTTCTGGGATTGAGGTGTTCGGTTCTGCGGCCTAGGGTTGTAGAAACGAATATGAGGATGAGTGGCATGAAAATTATTGGGCGTATCATTGGGGCGTTGTTGCTGATTGCCGTCGTCGCGGTTGTTTCACTGCTGTTCTTGCCTGCGGATCGGATCGCACGATTGGCTGCTGAGCAGATCAAAGCCCAAACTGGGCGCGATGTGAGCATCACCGGTGATGTTTCAATGACGCTTTGGCCTGTGTTGGGTGTTTCTGCGGGAGAGATCGAAGTTGGTAATGCCGATTGGGCGCGCCAAGGTTCGATGCTCACTGCGCGCAACGCCGCAATTGGTATCGATGCACTGGCTTTGTTGAGTGGTGAAATCAAGATCACCAATATTGAGGCTGCAAGCCCAACTATCCGATTGGAAAGTCGCAAAGATGGCCGCGCAAGTTGGGTCTTTACCGATGCCAGCGGTGAAGCGGCTATTGAAACCGAAACCGCACCTGATCGCGAAGCCCAAGCCTTTAGCCTACAGCGCCTTACAGTGACGGACGCAACCTTGATCTATGACGCAGAGGGCAGTGATCTTGTTTCATATAACGGGGTCGATTTGGCGTTGGATTGGCCAGAGCGGTTGGGCGCTGCTGACATTCAGGCAACGTTGCGTCCAGCGGGTGCAGATGTTGATGTCGTCGCGCGTATTGAGGGTTTTGCTGGGTTTATTGCCGGAGACGTGCAGCCATTGAGCGTACAGATCAAAACATCAGGCGGCTCATTGTCGCTGAATGGTCGCGCCAGCACTGCGGGGGATGTTGCGGGGCGTTTGGGCTTGAAGCTGTCAAACACGGATGCATTTTTGCGTGCATTGGGATTGGGCGGTGCTGACTTGCCGCGCGGATTGGGCCGTTCGGTTGATATGACAACCGATCTAACGCTGACATCTGATCGCCGCCTGTCTTTGCGGGGTTTGGACGCCGATTTGGGCGGCAACACGCTTTCAGGCGCGGCAGACATTTTGCTGAACGGAACGCCGCAGATTAACGCGCAGTTTAGCACTGGGGCACTTGATCTAACGGGTGCGACCCAAGGCGAGAGCGCTGGTACTGCAAGTGGTGAGGGCGTTGGAACAGGTTGGCCCAAAGACCGTATCGATGCATCCGGATTGGCAGCCTTCAACGGCGAGATTGCGTTGACGGCCAGCAGCATCGATTTGGGATCATTCAAGCTGGGCAAAACCCGTGCGCTGGTGAAAAATGAACGCTCGCGTGCTGTGATCGAACTGCGCGAAGTGCAGGCCTATGATGGTACTGTGTCGGGCGAGTTTGTGATGAACAACCGCAGCGGTTTGTCTGTTGGTGGCAAGATTTTTGCCAAGTCGATCTCGGTTCAGCAGGTTCTCATGGATGCCTTGGACATGGAACGCCTGACGGGCACTGGCGATGCAGAGATGTCATTCCTTGGAAGTGGCGCGACGGTCGATGCGATCATGCGTTCATTGTCTGGCAAGGGGGCTGTGCGTTTGGGGCAGGGTACCATTCAAGGTTTGGACCTCAATACGTTAATGGGCAGCGGCAAAGGATCGGGCGGGACCACGGTTTTTGACAGCCTCGGTGCGACCTTTACCATGGACGCAGGCAATTTGCGCAACGACGACCTGTTGTTTGTTCTTCCAAATTATGAGGCACGGGGCAAAGGCCGGATTGGTCTTGGGGCGCAGGACATTGATTATCTGTTCACGCCAGCCGCATTGCGCGCCAATTCCGGGAAAGGGATTGCGATCCCTGTCAGCATCAAGGGCCCGTGGTCAGACCCGCGTATTAGGCCCGATCTAGAGGCTGCGATTAATTTGAACTTTGCTGAGGAAAAGGCCAAGCTTGAGCAAAAGGCTAAAGACCTTGAGAATGAAGCCAAGGCGCGTGCGCAGGAAAAGCTGGAGAAGGAATTGGGTGTCTCTACTGAGGATGGTCAATCTGTTGAGGATGCTGTGAAGAAAAAGCTAGAGGACAAGCTGAAGGGCGAATTGTTCAAGCTGTTTGACTAGGTCACGCGCTCTTGGGTTTGTTGTATTGGATCAAGTCCCAAAGGTTGCCGTGGCAATCTTTGAAGACCGCGACCGTGCCGTATTCCGCTTCGACGGGCGGTCGCACAAATTCGATCCCTTTTTCAACATAGGCGTTGTAGTCATGCCAGAAGTCGTCGGTTTCCAAAAATAGGAAAACACGGCCACCAGATTGCGCGCCGACGGCTTTTGATTGCTCGGGGTTGGACGCTTGGGCCAGCAAAAGGGAAGTGCCGTTTTCGCCCTTGGGACTGACGACAACCCAGCGTTTGTCTTGTTCTGGTTGATAGGTGTCTTCTACCAGCTCAAAACCCAGTTTTTCGGTATAAAAACTGATGGCCTCATCGTAGTTGTCTACGACAATAGCCACCAGTGAAAGCCGTTGTGCCATTAAATGGTTTGGTCGTATTCGCCGACATTGCTTTCGGTGCGGATGACCGCATCAATGTCTTCAAAAATCGCACGCATTTCTGCATCGGATTCAGGGCTTTCGCAGACGACAACAAGGTTTGGCGTGTTGGATGATGCACGCACCAATCCCCATGCGCCGTTGTCTAGGATCACACGCGCCCCGTTTACGGTCACAACCTCTTTGATTGCACGACCGCCCAGTTTCTCACCAGCTTCAAACTTGGCCACCAACTTGGCCACAAGGCGATCCAGCGTATCATACTTTTCCAGATCGGAGCAGTATGGGGACATCGTTGGTGTTGCCCATGTTTTTGGCAATGCTTTGCGCAGGTCAGACATAGACATGTCAGGGTTGCGGTCCATCAGTTTACAGATTTCAACAGCAACGCGCATGCCACAGTCATAGCCACGTCCAATTTCGCCGGACAGGAAGTAGTGGCCTGATTTCTCAAACCCAGCCAATGCGCCCAGTTCTTTTACACGGCGTTTCATGTGGGAGTGACCGGTTTTCCAGTAGTCCGCTTTGATCCCGTATTTTTGAAGTTCTGGATCAGAGGCGAAAAGGCCAGTTGATTTCACGTCAGCCACGATTGTGGAATTTGGGTAAATCTTGGCCAGATCACGGGCCATGATAACGCCGACTTTGTCCGCAAAGATCTCTTCACCCTCGTCATCCACGACGCCGCAACGGTCGCCATCGCCGTCAAAACCAAGGGCGAAATCAGCACCGGATGCTTTGACGCTGTCGGACATGTCATGCAACATTTCCATGGCTTCGGGATTTGGGTTGTAGTGCGGGAAGTTGTAATCCAGTTCATTGTGGCTTGGGACCACTTCAACGCCGAGGCGTTCAAACAATTCAGGTGCAAAGGCTGCGGCTGTACCGTTGCCTGTTGCACAAACGACCTTGAGTTTGCGTGTCATTTTGAAATCGCCAACAAGGTCATCCAAATAAGCTTCGCGTACGCCGTGGACGAATTCGTATTTGCCGCCTTCACGTGGCTGGCCGCGTCCTTCAAGAACGATGTCGCGCAATTCATTCATCTCGTCAGGGCCGTGGGTGAGGGGGCGTTCAAAACCCATCTTCACACCGGTCCAACCATTTGGATTGTGGCTGGCTGTGACCATCGCGACCGCTGGTGCATCAAGGTGGAATTGGCTGAAATAGGCCATCGGTGACAATGCAGGGCCGATGTCTTTGACGTGAATACCCGCTTGCATCAAGCCCAGCATCAGGGCGTTTTTGATCGACAAAGAGTATTCGCGGTAATCGTTGCCAACTGCGATAACAGGTTCGATCCCGCGCATATGCATCTGCGTGCCAAGGCCAAGGCCAAGTGCGGTGATACCAGGCAGGTTGATCGCATCAGGATATTTCCAGCGTGCATCGTATTCCCGAAAGCCAGTTGGCGTAATCATTGCGTCGCGTAAAAATTCCCAAGTGTTCTGGGATACTGTTGAAGCTGGTTTTGTCACGAGAGTTGCTTTCTAAAAATACTTAAAGTGCCAGTGGGCGTGCTTTGGCGATTGCGTCAAATTGCATAAGGGTGTCGATCAATTCAGGCATCTGGTCAAGGTAGACCATATTGGGCCCATCAGATGGTGATTTGTCTGGGTCTTCATGTGTTTCGATAAAGATCGCGGCGGTGCCAATTGCGGCCGCCGCGCGCGCCATGAGAGGTGCAAATTCACGCTGCCCGCCCGTGGAGCCACCAAGGCCAGCTGGTTGTTGGACCGAGTGTGTGGCGTCCATGACAGTTGGATAGCCCGTCATTCCCATTTGTGGGAGCGAACGCATGTCTGTGACCAGAGTGTTATATCCAAACGAGGTGCCCCGTTCGGTTAGCATGATCCGTTCGTTGCCGGTGCTTTCGATTTTGGTCACGATGTTTTGCATGTCCCAAGGGGCAAGGAATTGGCCCTTTTTGACATTGATCGCAGCACCTGTGTGGCCCGCCGCTAGGATCAGGTCCGTTTGGCGGCACAAAAGCGCGGGAATTTGCAACACGTCGCACACCTGTGCCGCGGCCGCGCATTGTTCAGGGGTGTGAATGTCGGTCAGTACGGGAACGCCAATTGCCTTCTTAACAGAGGCAAGCATTTCGAGCCCTTCTTCCATCCCCGGTCCACGTACGCCACTAATGGACGTGCGGTTTGCCTTGTCGTAGCTGGCCTTGAAAATGTATTGCGCGCCAGCGGCATCACAGGCTTCTTTCATTTTACCTGCGATCATCTGGGCGTGATCAACACTTTCCAATTGGCAGGGACCAGCAATGATCGTGAGCGGGCAATCGTTCCCGATTGTTAGGTCGGCGATTTGGACGTGTTTCATGTTACGATGTTACCTGTTCACGTAGGATTGATGCTGTGAGCGAGATCATCATGTATATCCCACCGAATACTAGGAATGCCAAAAGCGTATTTTCAAATGATCGTGGATAGCTCGGTGCTTCGGAGGCAACAGGGTCTACAGCCACTGTTAGGTAGCGCACCTGTCGCCCAGCTTCTGTGCGCGCTTGATCCAAGACTGCATTAGACGCTTGTAAGCTTGCGTCTGCATTGGCGAGATCCGCCTGTGCCAACTGAAGCGCAACAGCTTGTTGCGCCAACGAGTTTTCCCCATCTGTGGATTGTGTCATGCGCGCGTTTAGTTTCTCAAGTTGTTGATTTAGGCGTCGGATGTCGCCTTGAACGCCTTCGACTTTCGCACGGTTTGGGGTTTGGTTGTCGAGAAGGGCGGACAATTCCAGATCTTTCTCGATCAAGAGCGTTTCGTATTGCGTAATGTTGCCACGGAGGGATGCGATGACAGCTTCTGGATCAAGGCCGTTCTCAATCTGCAATTTAATCAACGCAGTTTGGGAGTCGCGGCGCGTTTGCTGTGCTTTTGCGAGCGCTTCAGTTGCATCTTTCATCGTATCGTTACGTTTTTGTTGGCTGAGGTTGTTTACGCGCTCTTGTGCGTAAGAAATCAGGCGACGGGAAAACTCTGCCGAGACTTCGCCATCAGCGGCACTCACTTCCATTCGGATCATGCCTTCGGTTGGATCGTATCCAATTTTGACGTACTTTTTGTACATTTTATAGGCTTCTTCGTTGGTCGCGTCTTTGCTAAGTCGCTGGATAGGATCAACGTTTTCATCTTTGAAATGAGATTTAAAACCTAGGTCTTCATCGAGGCGTAGCATCGCATCTTTGGACTGCAGGTAACCCTGCGTGGCGATTGCATCAGAGTTTGTCGCGAACTGTGTAGGCAATAGGCCACCGAGTGCACCAGCGCCTCCAGAGCCTTCGTTTTGGATGATTAAAAAGCTGCTTTCAGTCGCATACATTGGTGTCGCGACTTTGTAATAATAGAACCCCGCCAATATGGTTGGAAGCATTACGAAAAAAACCATACGGACAAGAAGCAAGCCCATCTTTTTACGACGGCGTGCCATGATGTCACGCTGGATTTTTGCAATTTCTCGGCTGCGTCGCTCAGTAGGATCGACATCTGTCGACGGTAGCATTTGTTTCTGTGGTTGCATGGTTTGGGGCAATTGAATGCGTCCGCTTCCAGCACCACCTAGTTGTGCAGGTAGACCAGCCATGGCGTCTGGTGCGCCGCCTTCGTGTTGTTCTGCCCCGCCTTGTGGGACCACCAAATCAATTGTGTTTGAGCGTTGGAAAGGATCGATGCCTTGTTCACGCAACAGGCGGACTGCATCGAAATCTGAGGTCGCTGGGAGGCCGTGCTTTTGTGCAACGCGGCGGGCCATCCGAAGTTGACGTCCTGTTAGGCCTTCACGTCGGATTGCATCCATGTCGGTTTCACCGGCGACTTGGGACGCACTGGCGACTTTACCGATTTTAGCAGACGGTTGCGGTTGTGCGGCAGGCTTTTGTGCAGGGCGTGGACGTGTTGATGCCTGCGCTGCTTGGCGCAGCTGATCTGCGGCAGTGCCTTGGCTGCGTGGAGGTTGCTCAGGTTGCACAGTGTCTTCCGGCGTTGCAGATGCAAGTGGTGCATTGCGTTTAATCCGGAACTTCCTAGCTTTAGTGGGTTTCGTAGTCATAAAGCTGCTTAGCCTCTTCCAGGGTATCAAACATGTGCAATTGGCCATCAAGTAAGACGGCAGCTGATCGCGCGAATTTTTCGAGCGTTTCCGCTTGGTGGGAAACAATAATGATAGTCGTTGTGCGGAGGCGCTCTTCGAGAAGATCGCCAGCTTTGCGGTTGAACTCGGCATCGGTCGTTCCAGGCATGCCCTCGTCGATGAGGTATATGTCAAAGTCTAACGCGAGCATCAGGGCGAATGAAAAACGGCCCCGCATCCCGGCAGAATATGTGCCCAAGGGTTGGTCAAAATATTCGCCTAATCCGCAAAGCCACCGGCAGAAACTTTCGACATAATCTGGATCGAGGCCATAAAGCCGCGCGATGTAGCGCGAGTTTTCCATTGCCGATACTTTGCCAACTACGCCTCCCATGAAACCCAATGGAAAAGAGATATTGCACTTACGGCGAATAATGCCTTCATCAGGTTTTTCTAGGCCGGCCATCATGTTGATTAGAGTGGTTTTGCCGGTTCCGTTTGGTGCCAAAATGCCCATGGAATTTCCTAATTCCACCTTAAAGGACACGCGATCAAGGATGACCTTGCGCTGTGTACCCGTCCAAAAGGACTTGCTGACATTTTCAAACTCAAGCATCGAATGCTCCGGTGACTGCTTATTTGTCCGCCACTTCTTTAGGTGGTGGTACGTATTCCCCAATTAAGGGGTTGGCTAAGTGATAGCCACAGAACTTGACTACATTATGTCCACATTGGAAACAAATGTACATTATTGGGTCGAATTTTCACACAATAGTCAGGGCATGAAACAAAAAAACCAGCGCCGAGGCGCTGGTTCATGTTCTTATTTGCTGTGTGATCAGCCGTTTTGTTTTTGGACCCGGCAAACTTTACCAGCAATGATACTGATGATTGCGGCAGCAAAGCTGAACAAAGCACCCATTTTCGCTGCGTCTTGAACTGGTCCACCGTCAAAGGCGACGGTTGCGATGAACAGCGAAACGGTAAAGCCGATTGCGGCCACACAACCAATGACAACAAGGTCGATGATCCGCATACCGTCTGGCATACCCAAGCGCAGTGGCACAGCAGCGAACCAACCGAAGGCGAGAATGCCAAGTGGTTTGCCGATGATCAGGCCAGCAAGGACCAACCATGTGGCGTCTCCCATCGCGCTAAGTTGAACGCCAGCGTTCAACAGGCCGAAGAAGAACAGAATGATCTCAACCGGTGTTTTCAGCGCGTGTTCGATTTGGTTCAACAGGTCGGTCAAATACTTTTCTGCATCGCTGAAGATACCAAATGCGCGGTCAGCATGCGGGATCGTTGCTACAATCGGCAACAGGCCCAAAGCTGGGTGTAGGCCAGATACCATGAAGCCATACCAGCTTGCGCAACCTGCGAGCAGGTACGGAACGAAATGTAGCTTTTTGCGAACGAATGAAGAAATTGGGCGCAACTCGTTGCCGCGATCCATGACGCGTGGCAACCAGTTGAACAGAACATAAACTGCGACAGCCGCACCCAAAGACAGCAGCAACCACTCTGGAGCCAACTCACCGGACGGGTAGAAGATCGCGAGGATGATTAGTCCAGCTGCATCATCTGCGATGGCGAGCAAGAGCAAGAAGCGAACCGCAGGGTGACCCGCACCAAATACGATACGGCCAACTAGGTACGAGAACGCGATGTCTGTTGCCGTTGGGATCGCCCAACCGTTTTGAACTGCGTCATATGTCTCGGAACCGAACACGAAGTATGCCATGCCGAGGTAGACTGCGATTGGACCAAACATACCGCCAGCAGTTGCGAACAAAGGCGTTGCAGCCTTTTTACCGCGCAGGGATCCGTTTTTCAGGATGACAGCTTCCCAAACTTCCTTTGCAGCAATCGCAAAGAACAAGGCCATAAGCACGTCATTGACTAAGTAGTGTAGGGTCAATGTACGGTGACCATCATGCATGTGGCCGATCGGCGCATGGTCCCAAATCTTGAACTCAACAAAGCTGTGGTACGTATCAGCCCAGTAATGCGGGTTGCCCGCGACAGGCGCGATAACATCCAGGTTGGCCCAGATCAACGCCGTGATGGCACCCATGATCAAAAGCAGTGAGTAGTTAGTAAGGAAGTTCCAGACGCGGTACATAATTGCCCCCTGTGCGATAAGGTTCATTTTGTCCGAGATACCGCATCATATCCGTTGGGGCAATCGTTACCTAACAGTTAATTTCGCGTTATTTACTGTGGAAATCATGCGACTAACTGCCAAATTATCCCTGCAATTATGGCGCCAATTATCGCAAAACTTAGGTAGGCAACAAAGACGCGTGGTTTGACCAAAGCCCATACTGCAATTGCTGCGGGTATGCAGCTTACGCCACCTGCAATGACGAATGACATTGCTGCGCCTTGTGACATGCCTTGGGTCAAAAGCGCATCAACCAGTGGCACTGCGGCATACCCATTTAGGTAAGCAGGGGCTCCGACCAGAGCACCCATGAAAATAGGGCCAACGCCTGTGCCGCCTAATACGCTGGCGATTAATGCAGCAGGAACATAGGCGATCATCATGGTTTCGATCACGTAAGCCAGCGTAAGCCATTTCAGCAGAAATAGCCCATTCTCTAAAGTTGTAGCTTTAAAAACCTCACGGCGCTCAGTTTCGTTCCAAAATTTCCACTCAGGTTGACCAGAGAACGGTTTTTGGACACCGCAGCAGCCACCAACGGAGGGTTTCTCGCGTAGCGGGTCTGAAAAAATGACAGATCGTGAAAGGATGAGCATCCCAAATCCGCCAAAAATACCCAAACTAACGGCTGCGATTGTCTTTGCGACTGCAAATTCCCACCCTAAAGTGCCCGAAGTGATCAAAAACATCGCAGGATCCATCAGCGGAGACGCCAGCCAAAATGCCATGACCGCGCCCAAAGGTGCCCCTAATGCGAGCAGTGCGGCGATAAAAGGAATCACCTCACAGGAGCAAAATGGGGACAATCCACCCAGCAATGCGGCCATCACGACCATGCGCACAGGGTTCCCCTCAAAGGCACGGGCCAGCAGATTTTCAGCGCCAGTTGCCTTCAGGTATGCGACTGCGAGAACGGCAAAAAGAATGAACGGTGCCGTGCTCCAGATAGAAGCGGCTGTAGAGGTGAGTGTGGTTTGCAACTGTGCAGGATCAAGCAGTGCGATCAGAGCGATGAGCACCACCGATGCGCCCCATGCCCCACCCAGATACTTGGTGAATGATGGGCTGTGAGAGTGTGGTTCGTTTGAACCTGTTTTTGATGCATCAGCCATGTTCGTGGTCCTTGCATGGGGTTGTGCTGTCTGCACAGCAT
Organism: Ascidiaceihabitans sp.; assembly: GCA_028825475.1. GTDB lineage: Bacteria > Pseudomonadota > Alphaproteobacteria > Rhodobacterales > Rhodobacteraceae > Ascidiaceihabitans. Next base: position 68,355 of record JAPKAB010000007.1, read on the forward strand.
TCAGTTAGTAAGAATTCGGATAAGTGGCGGATTTGATCGTAGGCGACCGCCGCGCAAATGATCGAACGCCCCTTGCGCACCTGTTCCACCATTCCAGCCTGCGCCAGAATTTTGACGTGGTGGGTGAGGGTGCTGCCAGTCACACCTGTGCGGCTTCCTAGGTCACCAATGCTTAGGCCCTCGGGCCCTGCACGTACCAATGCCCGCAAAACGGACAGGCGTTGTTCTGATCCCAAAGCGGCAAAGCTGGTTGCGGCAAGGGTGAGGCTTAGGTCGTCTGTTGATTCTATTTTCATATTTCTAGAATTATAGAAATGATTTCCAACTGGCAAGTTATTTCGAAAACTATCGAAATGAATGCGCTTGCCGTTATTTGTTGGTCCTCTACATCTTAACGCATGTCTGACCTTGTCGATGATATCCGCGCCTGCCGATTGTGCAGTGACCGCTTTGCTCTGACCCACACGGGCCATCAACCGCGCCCTGTTGCATGGTTTGAAAAGGGTGCGCGTATTTTGATTGCGGGGCAGGCACCGGGGGCACGCGTTCATCAGTCTGGCCGTCCCTTCACCGATCCCTCAGGTGATCGTTTGCGCGAATGGCTAGGGATTGATGAGGCCACGTTTTACGATCAATCCAAACTGGCGATTGTGCCAATGGCGTTTTGCTTTCCTGGGTACAACGCGAAGGGGTCCGATCTGCCGCCGCCCAAGATTTGCGGCGAAACGTGGCATGACCGCGTGATGGATCATCTTGGCGAAATGCCGTTGACGGTGTTGGTTGGGGGATATGCCCATAAGTATCATCTGGGTGTAAAGACGGGGGTAACCCAAACGGTAAAACAGTGGCGAATGCGCGCGCCGAACGTCTTTGCCTTGCCACATCCCAGCTGGCGCAATACGGGGTGGATAAAACAGAACCCATGGTTCGCGACTGAAACACTACCGGCGCTGCGGGCGCGGGTACAAGAGGTGCTGAAATGAGTGATTTGACCCCTTTGGATATTGCGCATAGCGCGATGGAAGCCGCCCCAAATGATGATGCTATCCGCCTTGCGTTCTATGAGCGTCTTGGCGACGGGGAGTTGTTTTTGTTGCTTGAGGCCGAAGCGGAAGGGGAAACGATCAAGCCCCAAACCTTTGACATTGGATCAGGTGAAATCGTTTTGGTCTTTGATCGCCAAGAACGCTTAACTGCCTTTACGGGTGAGGCGACGCCTTATGCCGCTTTGTCCGGCCGTGTGATTTCACAATTGTTGGCAGGGCAGGGCTTGGGCCTTGGTTTGAACTTAGAGGTGGCACCTTCTTCATTCTTGATGGATGCAAACGGGGTAGATTGGCTGGCTGAAACATTGGGCCATGCGCCTGATCAGGTTGAGGCCAAGATCGAAGAGGTTTCTGCCCCCACCGGATTGCCTGAAACATTGATAACCGCGATCGATACCAAGCTGGCAACAGCCACCGGCCTTGCCCTTAGCGCCTATTTGGTTGGCGTGAAGTATACGGGTGGCAGCAACGGTCACCTGCTTGGGTTTGTTGGTGCATTGCCTGATGCGCAAGGTGCCTTGGCCCAAGCGGCTGGTGAGGCGCTGACATTTTCAGGGATTGAAGCAGGCGCAATGGATGTTGGTTTCTTTGACGCCAATGATCCGATCACACCGCGCCTTGCGCGTGTTGGTTTGCGATTTGATCTGCCCCAACCTGCTGTTGTGGATCAGGTCGAATTTGGCGCGCCGGGTTCTGATCCTGCAAAACCACCAAAGTTGTAATAACGCGCTTGTCACAAGGTTGCGAGGTGGGGTGCGCCGGAGGGTTTTTCCGACTAACCTTTGGCTGAACAACGTGATGATGAGGGCCCCATGCCAGTTGATAAAACCCTAACCCGCCGCCGTCTGCTGACGGGTGGTACAACTATTGCGCTGGGTGGTGCAGCTATATTTGCGGCCAGTTGGTATAATATCGGTGCGCAAGCAGGCGAAGACGGCACCTTGTCGACACCAGATGCCCATGCTGCAGCTGTAAGCGGTGCTGTGACTTTGGTGGACATCCGCCGCCCCGATGAATGGGCGCTGACGGGTGTTGGCGAGGGTGCTGTCCCGATCAACATGCTGGACCGTGATTTTATTGAACAGGTTTCTGCGCAAGTTGGCGGTGATCATTCTAAACCGGTTGCGTTGATTTGCGCCCGTGGGGTGCGGTCGCGCAAAATGTCTGTCCGCCTTCAACAAGCGGGTTTCACAAATATTATCGATGTGCCCGAGGGCATGTTGGGGTCAGGTGCAGGGGCTGGGTGGATCAAACGCGGTCTGCCAGTTGTCGCATATAATTAGGAATTTATTTGATGATTAAAGCCGTTTTACCATTGGCAATTGTTGCCGCATCTACAGGTGCTGCGCATGCAGAATGTGGAAGTGCGGAAGATGTTTGCACGGTTGCGTTAGGTGAGTACCAGATCGCGCTGCCCGATGATGATATCAAAGGCAGCATTGTATTTTTGCACGGGTTTGGCAGCAATTCTAACGGAACGCTGCGCCGTACTTGGGTCAAAACGGCCCTTGAACGTGGCTATGCCGTTATCGCGCCAAATGGGTTGCGCCGCGAAACGGGCAACAATGCACGGGCGTGGTCCTTTCACCCTAGCTTGGCGTCGCAACGTGATGAGATCGCATTTTTAACCTCTGTTCGTGATGATGCCGCAGCACGGTTCGACCTTGATGCCGACACAATGGCGCTGGGCGGGTTTTCTATTGGTGGCTCGATGACATCATATTTTGCTTGTGCCGCTCCCGAAGAATTCCACACCTATCTGCCAGTTGCTGGTGGATTTTGGCGCCCACATCCAACTGAATGCATGGGACCTGTTCGTTTGCTGCATACGCACGGCTGGACGGATACCACTGTGCCGTTAGAGGGGCGTGTTGTTCGGGGCGAGGATATCAATGACCCTGAGGCGTTTGTCCAAGGGGACATTTTCTACACCCTTGGGATGTGGCGCGAAATGAATGAATGCGTTCAAATTCGCGCGGATAAGTTCGTAACAAATGGCCCATTCATGCGCCGCTCTTGGGAACGATGTGGTGAGGATACTGCGCTAGAATTCGCGCTGTTCCCCGGTGGTCATACGGTTCCAGATGGTTGGGCCGACTTGGCGATTGATTGGATGCAAGCGCAGTAAGCTATTCCGCTGCGACGCCGGCCTTATCCGCAATTGACGAGCGGATAAGGGCGCGTTCTTTTTTCGCTTTTGTTAGGATCGCTGGCTCACGCAGTGAATTGGGGCTTTCCATACGCAGGCCCGCAGGCGCGCGTCCCAAGTGTACGGCGCTGAGCGCTGACAGAGGGACAGACAGAACAAGGCTGAACACGATTGGCAGCAGCCAAAGTGAGATAAGGCCAGCGCCCAAACCTACAACCAGCATCAAACCAATCATCGTCTCAACCCAATGAAACCCGATAAGCGTGCGCAAGGAATGGGCGCGTGCATCGCGTTGTTGAGGGGCCCATCCGTCTTGACGTCCAAGACCCGCGCGCAGGACGGCGCGTGTTTGTTGCACCATCAAGATGGGGGCGAACAGAATGGACAAGGCCACTTCGACCAGAAACGCCCCAAGGAATGCAATACGGCCACCGAACAAACGCACTGCTTTGCCATTGGCCGCAATGATGCCCGCACCTGTCAGTTTCGGGACCAGAAGCATTGCGTACATGATGAATAGAAAAACAGTGCTGTCGATATGGCTCATCTCTGGGGGCCAATTGGGGAACAGTGGATTTGTCTCGTTAAAGTATTTGATGACGTTGGTTTCTGCATCGCGTCCCAGCAATGCCCAGAACACCAGCAATATGAACCACGCAGGCGACATCAGGTAGGCGGCGGCCCCTTGGAACATGTGAAAGCGTGAAACCGGGTGCAACCCGCGTGTGCCCAGCAGACGCAAATGTTGCAGATTACCACGACACCAACGGCGATCGCGCAGGACGTAGTCGATCAATGTCCCCGGCGTTTCTTCAAAGCTGCCAGTCACGCGGGGCAAGAACCGCACGCGCCACCCTGCACGGCGCAGGAGGGATGCTTCGACAAAGTCATGGCTTAGGATCAATTGATCGTCCCCGCGCAGGCCTTTCATGTGTGGCAGACCTGCGGTCGCGGCAAAGGCGCGTGTGCGGATAATGGCGTTGTGGCCCCAGTAGTTGCCTTCGTGTTGTGCCCAGCGGGCAAGCCCTTCGGCCAACAACCAGCCATAGGCCACGTTTGAGAATTGCTGAATCCGCGCAAATACGGTCTCTGCGCCAATAAGTTGGGGGAAGGACTGGATTAGCCCAGCATCTGGATCAGCAGCCAACTCGTCGCAAAGGCGCAAGATTGCGCGGCCCGTCATCAGGCTGTCTGCATCAAGAACCAGCATTGCGTCATAGTCCGCGCCCCATCCTGTAATCCAGTCAACCAAATTGCCGACCTTCTTATCGGTGTTAATTGTGCGGCGGCGGTAGTGGATGTTGATACCTTGCGGTGCGCGGGTTTTGAGGGATTGATACGCCTGCCATTCTTGCATCGCTGTCGTGTCGTCCGTGCTGTCGGACAGAATGAACAGCGTGAAGTTATGGGCGGTTTTGCGTGTTGTTAGATCGTCCAACATTGCGGTGGCATTGCCAAAAACGTCAGCGGGAACCTCGTTGTAAATCGGGACAAGTAAGGCGACTGTCAGCGGGTCCGTGCTGCAAGGTGCATCGTCGCGTTCACTACGCAAACGCGCAGCAAGCCCGACACCAACGGTGCTGATGGCCATTGTGACCCAAACGAAAGTGACCCCGATGAGGGACAATAGGAACCATTCCAAAACGGTCATTCCCGCCTGCATCAGCACACCGTGCAAACCCCACATCAAAAGAGCGGTTCCGATGAGGGCGGGTACGAAGACGCCTAGCCGCCAGATAGGATGACCGCCGCGCGTGATCTCACGCGTGCTTGGGCTGGTCGCGAAATCCTGCTCTGGCATGACCAATGGTGCAAGCGGCGGCATATCTGCGATGGTATGTTGGTTGTTTTGCATCAAACAGCGGTCCAACGGTATAGCCAAACCTCAGACAGGGTTTCGCCGTTCAGGCGCAGTTGAACGCGGAACTCTGCCAATGTTGCCTCGCCTGCGTAAAAGGTGAAGGCAAGGCGTGGCCCACCTGTTTCGGGGTTCATCTGGATAACACCCTCTGACACGTCACCGTTCGAGGTGCGAATGATCTTGGTCAGTTGGTTTAGGTCATCTGGCAACCGATCATCGGGTTCAAAATCGATGGTAAAGATGCGCCCGCCTTCTGGGCGGCCACCTGCAGCAGTGTTAATAACGGCCATCGCTTTCTTAGGCGCAGGATCGTCACCCCAATCCAAGCGGTATGTCATGCGGTGGCTTTGTCCTGCGAGTAGATCCGCAGCAGGGTGCCAGTAGGCAACGATGTTGTCGTACACCTCTAGATCAGCAGGGATTTCGACAAGCTGAATAGAACCCGCACCCCATCCTTCGCCCGGCGTGACCCATAGGGTTGGGCGTTTGTGATAGTGCGCTTCGAGGTCATTGAAGTCGCTAAAGTCGCGTGAACGCTGGCAAAGGCCAAAGCCTTTGGGATTGTTGTCACCAAATGCGCTGACTTGAAGGGTCAGGGGGTTGGCAAGGGGGCGCCAAATGATTTCGCCCGCACCGTTGTGGATCAGCAATCCGTCGCTGTCGTGTACAGCTGGGCGGAAATCGTCAAACCGCTGGCGGTCTGTATCGTCGAACAAGAACATAGAAGTCAGCGGTGCAATGCCGATGTGGGACATATCGGTGCGTGCAAAGATTTCGGCCTGCACCTGCATCGTTGTTGTGTCGCCATGCGCAATGTCAAAGCGGTAGGCCCCTGTGCAGCTGGGACTGTCGAGCAGCGCATGGATAATCACATTTTTTGCACCAGCCGTAGGGCGCTCCATCCAAAATGCGGTAAAGTCTGGAAACTCTTCGCCCATTGGATCAGCTGTTTTAATGGCTAAGCCGCGTGCGGAGAGGCCATAGTTTTGACCATTCCCAATGCCACGAAAATAGCTGGCCCCTTGGAAGACTGCGTATTCTTGAAAGATGGTTGGCTTTTGTGTTTCGGCGCGTAGGCGCAGGCCCGAATATCCAAGCGTGTCGTCAATCGGGACATCTGGGAATGTGTCTGTGGTGTCGAACACGCCAAGGTCAAATTTCAGCGGGCGTGCCGCATTGTTTTCGACAACGAATGTCTCAATCCCCTGTGGGAAATAAAGACCGGGTGGGAAAACGTCGACGCGGTGTGGTGAATCGGATCCTTCCCAAAGTGCATTGCGGGCGTCGAACCAGATCATGCGGTATTCGTCGTAGGATAGGTTGCGCCATTGCTCTGGGATCAAAGGGCGGGGGGCATAGGGTTGTGCTGCCAGTGCCCGCGCGCGGTCTGCGACGGTGCTAGCGTCAAACGCGTTACCTGCGCCAAGTTGCAAACCAGGTTCATCTGCCCAAGACATTGATGGGATGGCGGCAAGTGCCGCGATGGATGCAAGTGCTTCGCGTCTTAGCATTATTTCACGACCTTCCATGGCTGCGATTTAAACCAGCCTGCGCCATAAGCAGTTGCCATAAGGATCGCAGCGCCCGCAAGATTGACCAACAATACGGTCACAGTAGCACGACCGATAATGTCCATGACGAAGCCCATGATGCGTGCGGTGAACATGCTGACGACGAATACGGCCAAGGATTGCTGGCCAACCTTCAGGATGATTGCCAAACATTTTGCCCAAACACTTGCCAGTGCGGTTTTTCCGCGTGGCAGCAGGTTGTTGCCTTTGTCCCCTGCCGCGACCCAGCAAAGATAGGCAAGGGCGAGGAAGTGAACGTAGCGCAACACGCCAAAGCTTGATTTATCAATGAGTGGTTTGATGAGGATACGGATATCTTTTGCCCAATCAAAACCAAATTCACGAACGCCGATGTTCGAAAGTGGAATGTTGGCGAGAACAAGGAAGGCTGCGAATAGAATCAGCCCTTTGTTCACAGGTGGCTTTGGCAGCCATCCGCGCATAAATGCAAAACCTGTGAAAAAGATTAGTTGCCAGCCGAATGGATTGAAGAACCATGGTCTATCGCTCCAAGGTTCTGCAGGGAACCCGATGTAGAATTGGCTCAGGCCAAGTTGTTCAAGCAGTGAACGCTGTGCAAGTGTCCAAACCCCCAAGATGAATGCGGCCACCAGCCATTTGTTCACCTTGGCCAAGGCCATGATGATTGGCATCAAAAGCAGCACGATCATATACATCGGTAGAATGTCAAAATAGTTCGGCACATAGCGCAACGTCATAAAGCTAAGCAGAATGTTGGGATTTTCCCACAGCTCACTTTCAACAAAGACGGGCCACAGGTTTAGCTGTCCCCAGTAGTTGCGCACGCCCAATCCAGAATCGGTCAGTGCAACGGTCAGTGCAAGCGTTGCGAAGAACAGGCCAACATGGGCCCAGTAAACTTGCCAAACGCGGAACCCCACGCGGGCAGTCGCCAACCGCCAGCCAACCGTGTCATACCCGCGCCCGAACGCAATCGCGCTTGCCATGCCTGAGCAAAAGACAAAGATTTCGGTCGCATCCGAAAATCCCCAACGGGCAGGGATCCAACTGGTTAAGAAATTACCGGGGGTATGCGCCATCAGGATGATGAACATTGCAATTCCGCGGAAAAAATCCAGACGCAGATCGCGCACCCGTGGCGCTGAGGGCGTTGGGCGTGGGGCAGTTGTGGGCGTTGATGTCATGATGTCGCTTTATGGTGATCTACTGTAGCGTCAAGGAAAATGCTGTTTATTGCGCAGGAATTCGGCGCAGATCTGCAAGGTTGGCAAATCTTGTAGCAGTAAACCGATCCTCATTACCCGCGCGTTGGGACAGTCGTTCTGCAAGAATGGCTTCGGCTTGATCCATGCGACCGGCGCGAATACCTGCATCGATTGTCATGCGCTCAAAAACATCGCGCTGGGCGTGACTGCCCCCGATTGTTTGCATGGTGGGGCGTGCAGCTGCCAGATTGCTAAAGGCGTCGTTATAGCGCCCTTCGGAAAAGGCATTGAGCCCATCCATTGCTGCCAGCCCGGGGTCTTTGTAGCGCACTGACATATCGCCGATTTCTGCGGCGTCACGTGCAAAGCGTGCTGCCATCTCCGCTTTTGCATCTGTGCGATCTGCGCCAGCCAAGGCCAACATGTAATGCAGGTCTGCGAATACAACGCATCCATCATCTGTTCGGTTTTGCGAAAAATCAGCCAGTTCATTCCAACGGCCTGCGACGTCCACGCCTTCGAGTTCTAGGCGCATAAGCAATGATGTGGCGTTTGCGATGTCGCGGTAATCATCGGTTTTGTCTTCGCGCACTTGGGTGTCGTAAAGGGCCATCGCCACATCCAATTCGCCGCGATCCATGTGCAACAGCGCCTTGTGCCACCAAACGTGATAGCTGAAGTTGTTACAGTGGTCCCAAGCGGCGCAGTTGTTTTCGATTAGGCGGATGCCTGTGTCTGGTTGTGCCGTCATGTCATGAACGTGGGCTACGGCGTGTAGGCCCCATGCGTCATCTGGTGCGTATTCTAGTGCTTGAAGACCTGTGCGCTCAGCAGCACCGTAGTCACCTGTTTCCTCCAGGGTGAAAGCATGACACCCCAGTGCGTAACCGCGCAATGCATGGTCAGCATCGTGCGCTTTCAACACCCGTTCGATTGAACGGCGCATTCCTGTCCCGTCACCCAGTATAAAGCGAATGCCATGGCTGACCTTGGCGCTTAGTGTGTCTTGGGGGGCGTCCTGCAAAATGGCTTCCATTGCCGCAATTGCGCCTGTTGGCTTACCATCAAGCCAGAAATTCAACGCATCCACCCAACCACGGTCACGTGCATTTCCGCCGTGTTCACGCAGCTTTTGATTGGCTATTTTTCCGGCCTCATGCGCAACGGCCAACAATTCCTTGCGACCCATCATGATCATGAAAAGACCGCGTGCGGCGTGCCCCATTGCAAAGTTTGGGTTTGCTTCAAGAAGAGCACCCAAGTGAACAGGTGTCTTTTTGCCGTGGGACAAGAACCCGTGCACGACGCCGTTCCAATCATCTAGTTGGCTTTGCTCTGATAGGCTTACGGGGCTGTTACAAATGTCGTGCATCATCTGGCGTGGACCTTTTCACGGGGTAAGTGTTGGTCCATTTTTAGCTGATTTATTTGGCCAAGATAGCGTTCACAGGCTTGGCACACGCAACCGTGAATTCAGCGGCGCGTTTCGTGAGGTACATGACAAATTCCATGCGGAAGCGGCGGGAAACCGCCCGTAGAAACGCAGAATTGGCTGCTAATTCGGCTATTTAGGTGTCTTGAGTGTTTCAAGAATGCTGTCGGTATCCTGCCCGCAACGGGGTGGGGCCGATCGATATTGAACTGGCGTGCGCGACAGCTTCAGGGGATTCGCCAATAGCTGGACATTTCCACCATCGATGCCGTCCGCTGCAACATCAACGATGGTGCCACGCGCGGTTGCCTGATCCGAATTCAGCGCTTCATCAATGGTATGAATTGGTCCGACCGGAACCTTCACGCTTTGCAGCTTTTCCAAAATTTCTGCCTTGGTCATTGTGGCGAGTGTTTCGCGCAGCTGAGGGGTTAGTGTTTCACGGTGTTCGATGCGGCCCGAATTGGTTTTGTATTTGTCCGCAGCCCCCAGATCAGAACGGCCGATCACATCACAGAACCTAGCGAATTGTGAATCGTTGCCAACGGCAACCAAGATATGGCCATCGCTGGCGGCGAAGGCGTCATACGGTACGATATTAGGGTGTGCATTTCCACGCCGAATGGGGGCATTGCCAGATGTCAGGTAATTGGTCCCCTCATTGATGAGCCACGCCATTGACGCGTCAACAAGGCTAAGGTCGATGTGCTGTCCTTCGCCCGTTTTGTCGCGGTGGCGCAGGGCTGCAAGAATGCCGATGGTTGCGTACATTCCGCACATCACATCCGCGATGCCGACGCCAACTTTGGTTGGGACACCTTCGGGGTCGCCAGTTAGGGACATAACGCCACCGAACCCTTGGGCCATCAAATCATAACCGGGTTGATCGCGGTTTGGGCCCGTTTGACCAAAGCCAGAGATAGAGCAGTAAACCACGCTTGGATGGGCCTTCATCAGCGATTTGTGGTCTAGGCCATATTTGACCAATCCATCGGGCTTATAGTTCTCAATAATGATGTCTGCGCGTGCCGCGAGTTGGTGGATGATCGCTTGTCCTTCTTGGGTCGAAATGTCGACCGCGATGGATTGTTTGTTCCGATTGGCCGCCATGAAATAAGCGCTAAGGTCTGTGGATGTACCGTCAGGGTTTTTAGCAAAGTTGGGGCCCCAACCGCGGGTATCATCACCGCCGGTTTTTGGGTTTTCGACTTTGATGATCGTCGCGCCGAAATCACCCAACAATTGCGTGGCGGTTGGCCCTGCAAGGATGCGGCTTAGGTCCAGAACGAAAATGTCGCCAAGCGCAGTTGGAGTTTCAGAGGAGGCGTCAAATCCGGCCATCATAGGCACCTTTTTCAATAACAGCTGCAATCACTGTAAACTCTTGTGCCTTCAGCGCAGCCTTCAGCGCAACCCGCAATTCGTCGCGGGAGTCGACAGTATGACCATTCCCACCAAATGCTTTGCCCATCGCCGCGAAATCGTGCTGTGCGAAGTCGACGCCATTGTTGGTCAGTTGGCGCTGACGTTGCTTCAACTCAATCAATGCAAGGGAGGCATCAACGAAGACCACGAAAATCGTATTTAGGTTCAGTTCCTTGGCCGTTGTCAGTTCACCCGCAACCATCAAGAAGCCTGCATCACCACAAAAGCTAACCATAGTGCGGTCCGGTTCGATAAAATGCGCACCAATCGCAAGTGGGATGGCACAGCCCATCGTGCAAAGGGCAGAGGACTGCATCAATCCGCGCGGCGCGTAACATTCCCACATTTGGCTTAGCAAAATGCGGTGTGCGCCGCTGTCGAGGGTGGCAAGCGTATCTCTTGGCAGTTCTTCGCGGCAGACATCGACAACGGCTGCAGGCCCCCATGCGTCGTCTTTGGGAAATGCGGCTGCGAGGGCCGATTTCGTTTGCTTGATTTGCCCATCCGCCCAAACACTGCGTGGCGTTGCAGCAGCATTTAGGGCGTTAAGTGTCGCGGGCGTGTTGCCGATAATGTTTAGCGTCGCTTGGTGCATATAGTGGTGGTTTGGAACCGCAGTTATGTCGATCACGTTAACCTGCGAAGCGTCCCAGATGTTTTGCCAGCCCGGGCGCATCTCAATAGGGTCATAGCCGGCACAGATGATAAGGTCCGCTTCTTTGATCAGTGGCAACAGATGGGTGTCGGCCAATGGGGACAGGCCCGCGCCACCAAGGGCAAGCGCGTGATCTTCGGGCAGCAATCCCTTTGCTTTATATGTGGTGACGACAGGAATGGCGAAACGTTCTGCCATTTCGGTCAATGCAGCGGCGGCATCTTCGTTGACGGCATCCAGACCTGCGATAATGACGGGACGGTTGGCTGCGCTTAACCAGTCTGCCGCTTGATCCAAAACATGTTGGGCTGGGATCACTGGCGCTGCGGGTGCGCGCGCGAATGGTGCTATGGCTGGAACCTGTGCAACCGCTACGGCGATTGGCAGGTCGATGTGAACAGGGCCGGGGCGACCCTCAAGTGCTATACTGACGGCTTTGTCGGCGATGATATGCGCGGCACCAGCGTTGAAGGTAAAACTGGCTTTGGTGATGGGCGTGAACACGGCGGTTTGGTCTAGCACTTGGTGCGTGTATGACTGTGCCTCGTCCGCATCGACGGCACCTGCGATAACTATCAAAGGCACGCGATCTTGATGGGCATTGGCCACTGCATTGACGCCGTTCAACGCGCCGGGGCCAACTGTGGCCACTAAAATGCCCGGGGCACCGGTGCGATGCCATGCACCTTCGGCCATGAATGCTGCTGCATTTTCGTGTTTGGCTAGGACGAACTGAATGCCTGCAGCCTCAAGCGCATCAATGATCGTTAGGACTTCACCACCTGGCATACCAAAAGCTACGCGACAGCCCGCGGCATATAGGCGTTGGGCAAGGGCATCAGCGGCGCGAATGGTGGCGGTCATGGGGGAGTGCTCCAATTGGGTTAAGCAGAAATTGCATGATGGCAAACCTGTAGCAAGTGACAGTTGCGTGCAAAATATTTCAAAAGAAAAGGCCGCGCAATTTGCGCGGCCTTGAATTCTTGATCAACGATTTGAATTTAGGCGGGGTGCCTCAAATTCACGCTTATTGTTAGCGGCGACGATCGCGGCGCGCGCTCATTGGTTGGAATGCAACGCCAACGTGGGCTTCGCAATATGGTTTGCCCTGTTGAACAGTCAGACCACAGAACCAAAAGTCTTCGGTTGCTGGATCGCCAACCGGCCATTTGCACGTGCGCTCTGTCAATTCCATCAAAGTCAGCTTCTTCGCTTTCTTTTCGATTTCATTGACCTTGGCCAAAGCCTCTGGGCTGATTTCATTTGCAGATGGCTGCGGTGGCAGCGGCTGACCTGCAGGGATGATCATCTTGCGCGCAGGCAAGTTAGATTTAGGTAAGTTCGGATCAACTGGCTTAATCGCCGGTTCCGTTCTCATCTCTACCTTAGGCTTGGCAGGTGCCTTTGGGGCTGCTTTTGGTTTTGCATCCGCTTTGGTTGCGGTGCTTGTGGTCGTGCGATTGGATAGGCCCAAGCGATGCACCTTACCGATAACGGCATTGCGGGTCACGCCGCCCAATTCTTTTGCGATCTGGCTGGCCGATTGGCCTTCGCCCCACATCTTTTTCAGTACTTCAACGCGGTCGTCAGTCCAGGACATAGGGTTTCCCTAAGCTAAAAAGCGACCCATCGGTGGGGCCGCTTTGGGGTGTTGTTCAGCGTGCTATTCTAATGGTTCTGTTGGCGGTGACAAGCATGATACGTCATGCGCGTCGCAGTTGTGCCTCTCGCAGGGCCAAAAGGACCGCCCCAGCGATGATAATGCCCGCTCCAAGGCAGGTGATTGCATCGGGAAAGATGTCATAAAATATAAGGTCATAGAGGGTTGCGAACAGCAGCGTTCCGTAGCTGAACGGCGCCACAAAACTGGCGTCTGCACGGGCCAACGCATTCACGAAACACGTTTGTGCTAAGGCCATAAAGATCCCGATCAGCGCCAAAAGCCCCCATTGTGCCAGTGTCGGCGCGATCCAAAATGGGATCACTGCGAGGGATGAGATGATGACCCCAACCATGTTGTTTGTAAGTAAAACTTGCAGCGGGTTCTGCTTGCCTGACAATTTTTTGATAATAATTAGCTCAAATCCTAATAATACAGCAGCCCCAAGGGGCAAGAGTGCTGCGATTTGAAAACTTGCGGGTGTCGGACGCAGTAGAATTGCAGCGCCAACAAGCGCAATTATTGCGGCTCCCCAGCGGATTGGCCCGACCCGCTCCCCCAAAAGGGGGATGGCAAGCATCATCGCAAAGACGGGGTTCAGGAAGGAGATCGCAGTCGCATCTGCCAGTGGTATGTAGGCAACGGATGCAAACATCAGAGTTACACCGGCCCAGCCGAATGTGGTTCTGACAATATGCAGACCCCAATGGGGTGCATCAAATTTTGGACGCATGACCCCGGCCACCAAGAGCAGTCCAATAAATGCAAAGATGTAGCGGCCATGCGAAATCTGTAACGGGTGCAGGGCTGGTCCAAATGCATCAGAGCCCAAAGCCTTGGCGAATAGGGTGGTTGCCGCGATGAATGCAGAAGCGATGCATATCAACATTGCAGCTAAGGCTGGGTTTTGTGTGCGGGCTTGAAACATACGTCCGCTATGCGCCTGCATATTGAGTGATGCAAGCGGGCAATATGTGGGTGGCCAATCATTGCGCGATGCACTAAAGTTAAGGCTATGAACACACTGACACATATCTCAGCTTTGCGACGACTGCGCTTTACAGCGTAAGTTGCCTCTAAACCTGTGTTCCGCGCGTTTTGCGCATTAATTTCCCAAAATCGTTGACCTGCCAGTATCCTCAATGCACAACTCGCTTTTCTGTCGTGCTGGCTTTTTTCAAAGGATGATCTGATGATCGCTTCTGTTCTACCTACCTATTCTCGTGCTCCTATGACGTTTGTCAAAGGTGAAGGCTCTTGGTTGATTGAAGCAGATGGCCGACGCTTTTTGGATCTTGGTGCTGGTATTGCAGTCAACGCTTTGGGCCATGCCCACCCCGCACTTGTCAAAGCACTGGCAGATCAGGCAGGTGCGCTTTGGCACACCTCTAACCTGTACCATATTCCACAACAGCAGATTCTTGCGGATAAGTTGGTGGACGCAACATTCGCCGACACCGTGTTTTTCACCAACTCTGGCACAGAGGCGTGTGAGTTGGCAGTTAAGATGGCCCGCAAGTACTGGTACGACAAAGGCCAAGAGGATCGTGTTGAGATCATCACGTTTGATGGATCATTCCACGGTCGTTCCTCAGCGGGTATTGCAGCTGCTGGTTCAGAGAAGATGACCAAAGGGTTCGGCCCATTGTTGGGTGGCTTTACGCACCTGACGTTTGGCGATCATGACGCGCTAACCGCTGCGGCCAGCAACAAGACTGCGGCCATAATGGTGGAACCTGTTCAGGGCGAGGGTGGTATTCGCCCATTGCCAGATCAGTGCCTTAAGGGATTGCGTGATTTGTGTGACGAGCATGGCATTCTGTTAATACTGGACGAGGTCCAATGCGGCGTTGGCCGTACGGGTAAATTGTTTGCGCATGAGTGGGCTGGGGTTGAACCAGATATCATGATGGTCGCCAAAGGCATTGGTGGTGGTTTCCCCCTTGGTGCAGTGCTGGCGACTGAGGACGCGGCGTCTGGCATGACGGCGGGCACACACGGATCGACTTACGGCGGTAATCCGTTGGGCTGTGCGGTGGGTTGTGCTGTCTTGGATGAAATCAACACGCCTGAATTTTTGGCAGAAGTGAACCGCAAGTCGGGTTTGCTACGTCAAAAACTGGAGGGGCTGATTGCATCCAATCCTGACGTCTTTGAAAGCGTCCGAGGTGCCGGCATGATGATGGGTGTTAAGTGTAAAGTAACTAACATTGATGTGGTGAACGCGGGCTATGATGCAGATGTCCTGACTGTTCCAGCCGCTGACAATGTGATCCGTTTGCTGCCAGCCCTTACAATCACTGATGAGGAAATCGGCGAAGCCGTCGCCCGTTTGGATCAAGCGGCCAAAGCAGTTGCGAAGGCCTGATTTCGTCAAACCTAATTTCATAAGGCTCGGGGCAATGCGTCTCCAAGGTCGACCAATATAGAGTAATATAATGAACCACTTTTTAGATATCCATAAAACAGACCCAGCCGCGCTGCGGACCATCCTTGATGACGCACTGGCAATGAAGTCCGCGCGCAAGGGATTGCCACGTGCCACGCTAGATGCCGAAAAGCCTCTGGATGGGCATATGGTTGCACTAATCTTTGAAAAACCATCCACCCGTACGCGTGTTTCATTCGATGTCGGTGTGCGCCAGATGGGCGGCGAAACGATGGTTTTGTCTGGTTCTGACATGCAATTGGGCCACGGAGAGACAATCGCAGACACAGCGCGTGTTTTGTCACGCTACGTTGATTTGATCATGATCCGCACGTTTGACGAGTCGGTTCTGCTAGAGATGGCGGAATACGCGGATGTGCCTGTGATCAATGGGCTGACCGATCGCACACACCCTTGCCAGATTATGGCCGATGTCATGACCTATGAGGAACATCGTGGCCCGATCAAAGGCAAAAAGGTTGTTTGGTGTGGGGACGGCAACAACGTCTGTGCCTCATTCCTACATGCTGCGGCGCAGTTCCAGTTTGACCTAACATTTGCAGGGCCTGCCCAATTGGACCCAGAAGATGAATTTGTTGGTTTGGCGCGCAGGGCGGGTTGTACGATCCAAATTGAACGCGACGCGGACAAAGCTGTTGCAGGTGCTGATCTGGTTGTCGCAGACACATGGGTTTCCATGCACGACAGCCAATCCACTAAGGAACGTCGTCACAACCAACTGCGCCCCTATCAAGTGAACCAAGAGCTGATGAGCAAAGCAAATGACAACGCATTGTTCATGCATTGTTTGCCCGCGCACCGCGAAGAGGAAGTGACCAGCGAAGTTATGGATGGTCCTAATTCGGTTATTTTTGACGAAGCTGAAAACCGGCTTCATGCCCAAAAAGCGATCATGCGGTATTGCTTGGGCCGGTAAGTAGACCGAGTTTAGAAAATTTTAACCGCAGCGGCAGGCCCGTTCGCTGCGGTTCTAAACCTAGCAAGATTTACAATGCGGCCGGGTTGTAACCTTTGCGGGGTGACTTGCGCAGGCAGTTGCAAAATGCAATCTGGCAGCAACACATCAATAAGGACAGCACATGGCACACGAGATTGCAGTAGCAGATATCGGCGTTTACGGACTTGGCACCATGGGCAGTGCGCTGGCACTGAACTTTGCGGACAAAGGGTTTTCTGTCGCTGTTACCAATCGCGAAGCTGGCTGGATTGATGATTTTCTAAAAGAAGCGCCTGAGTTTGCGGACAAGGTGTCAGGTCACGCTGATCTTGCTGACTTTGTTCAAGCGATCAAAGCACCCCGTACAATTCTATTCATGATCCCATCGGGCAAACCGATGGATGCAATGATTGAGACAATCAAACCACTGCTGAGCGAGGGTGACACCATCATCGACGGCGGCAATGCTGATTTCAACGAAACACGCCGTCGTTCTGCTGAGCTGGATGGCACTGGCCTTCATTTTGTCGGTATGGGCGTTTCTGGTGGTGAAGACGGTGCACGTCATGGTCCATCTATGATGGTTGGCGGCACAGCGCATTCATGGACACAACTTAAGCCGATGGCCGAAGCTATTGCGGCCAAGTTTGAGGGTGAGCCATGTGTGGACCACCTAGGACCTGACGGCGCTGGGCACTTCGTAAAGACCGTGCACAACGGCATCGAATACGCTGACATGCAGATGATTTCTGAAATCTATGGTTTGTTGCGCGATCAAGGTGGCCAAGAGCCAGCAGAAATTGGTCAAATGTTCGAGCGCTGGGCGACAGGCTCACTTAGCTCATATCTGATTGAGATTTCAGGCGCGGCGTTGCAATCCGTTGATAGCAAGACATGTCAGCCAATGGTTGATGTGATCCTTGATAAGGCGGGTCAAAAAGGCACGGGCCGTTGGACTTTGGTTGAGGCGCTGAAGCTTGGGCAGTCCGCTAGCACGATTGAAGCTGCTGTTGGGGCGCGTGGATGGTCTTCGGAAAAAGATATGCGTGTTGCAGCGGATCCATTGTTGGAAAAAGGCGCGATACCTGCCGAACTGCCAACTGAAAAAGATATGGAAAACGCGATGATAGCGGCCCGCATTTTGGGTCACGCGCAGGGTTTCCGCATCTTGTCGTCCGCATCTGAAGAATTTGATTGGGCGCTAGATATGGCGCGGATCGCTGAAATTTGGCGCGCGGGCTGCATTATTCGCTCATCGTTGTTGGATGAGATTGCTGCGGCCTTCCGCGCAGAGCTACCGTTTGATCACTTGATCCTTGCGCCAGCCATCAGCGAACTGCTTGCTGTGTCCATTTCAGGTCTACGCCGCGTTGTTGCGGTTGCGGCACTGACGGGCCAACCGGTTCCTGCATTGTCAGCAGCCCTTGCGTGGCACGATACGATGGCACGGGGCCGTGGCACTGCGAACATGATCCAAGCACAGCGCGACTTCTTTGGGGCGCATGGGTTCGAACGCATGGATGATGAAGGCAAGCATCACGGCGATTGGAACGCTGTCTAAGCTATTGCTTGCGCCGTTTGGCCCGCAGCGTTGGATCTTCTTTTGTGGGGTCTTCGGGCCATGGATGGCGGGGGTATGACCCACGCATGTCTTTGCGCACATCCGCGTAACTGGTTTCCCAAAAACGCGGCAAGTCTGTTGTGATCTGAACCGGCTTTTGCGCAGGGGACAGCAATGTAATTTGCAGAAGTTCTTTGCCGATCATGGGATGTTCGGTCACCCCAAACAGCTCTTGCAGCCGTATTGCGATTTGGGGCTGCGTGCCTGAATAATCGATCGGAATTGTGCGCCCCAGTGGTGTTTCAAATTTCCCCGGTGCTGCGCGGTTCAACGCTTGGGTTTGGTCCCAATCAAGGCGCGCTTGCAACGCTTGGATTATGTCGAACGCCTTCCAATCGGCAGTACTGCGCACGCCACTGATGTGGGGTAGTAACCAATCTTCTAAAGTTTCAAGCAGATGCGTTTCATCAACTGAGGGAAAGCTGGAATCATCCATCAATTTGCAGCGGGCAATGAAGCGTTTGGCTGACTTAGATGGCTTTAGGCCAAGCTGTCTTATGCCTTCCATCATCGCGACGGCGATTTCATCGTCGGGGGCGTCTGACCATGTGTGATCTTCTAGAACGAGCGCGCCAAAACATTCCTGTCGGCGGGTCAAAACGCGACCCTCGCGGCGCGACCATAGGCAGACATTGCGCCACTCAATCTGGTCTTCAAACAGGTTGCGCAACTCGCTGTCTGCCAGCGGGACGGCTTGTCTAATGCGGGCCTCGCGGGGATCGCCGTCTAGGTCGGTTGCCACAATCAACCGGTTGCCACCAATCGCATCCTCAGGCGGCATAATCGCACCTTTGCCCCCTGACAGGACGAATCGCGGCGCGTCACCTGCACGGCGCAACCCGATACGATCTGGATAGGCGAGGGCGGCATGTTCACCTAATGAGAAGGCGCGTTTTGAAGCGGGGGCACGTTTGGCCAGTCGTTTGGTTTCGACCTTGATACGTTCAAGGGCGCCACGATTGACCGCGCCGCCAAAACGGTTTGGGTCACGTATGGCTTGGATACGTAGGTTCAGATCAACCGATACACCGCGCAATGGGTCGCGTTCTGCCAAGAGGGCCGCGACTTGGGCGGCGTCTTTTCCAGCGGTTTCAATCATATGGGCAAGGCGGGGATGCAAAGGATAGCTGGCCAAAGCGCGGCCATGGGGCGTGATCCGCCCCTCTTGGTTCAATGCATCTAGCATCCTCAAGACGGCTTGCGCCTCTGCCAAACGACCCGCGTGGGGTGGGGTGACAAATTGCAGGGCCTCTGGGCCTGAGCCCCAAACTGCCAATTCAAGTGCAAACCCTGTGAGATCACCAGCATCAATTTCAGCAGGCGGGTAGGCGGCTAATGCGCCATCTTCGCCTCGGGTCCATACCTTGTAGCAATCACCTGCTTGCACACGACCAGCGCGTCCTGCGCGTTGGGTGGCTTCGGCCCGTGTGACACGTTCGGTGACCAGGCGGGACATGCCACTGGCAGGATCAAATCGGGCGCGGCGGGATTTGCCGCCGTCCACCACAACCTTGATATCTGGGATTGTCAGGGAGGTTTCCGCGATAGCTGTCGCCAACACAATTTTGCGCCCATGTTTGGCAGGGGAGATTGCCTCACGCTGAGCGGCAAAATCCATAGCGCCAAAAAGTGGGGCGAGGGTGCAATCACCTTTGACTTGGCCTTCAAGCAGGCTGTGAACGCGGCGAATTTCGCCCTCACCGGGGAGGAACACAAGAACGCTGCCCGTTGTCTCACTAAGGGCGTGAAGGGTGGTGTCAGCAACGGCTTGTTCAAAACGGGTGGTTTTGGCAATCGGCTTGGTGAGCCAATGGGGGGTTACGTCGTATGCGCGACCTTGCGAGGTTACGATAGGAGCGTCCATGACTTTGGCAATCGGGCCGGCGTCTAGCGTGGCCGACATTGCCACCAGCAACAGATCATCGCGCAACGCACTGGCAACTTCTAGGCACAGAGCAAGGCCAAGATCGGCGTTGAGGCTGCGTTCGTGGAATTCATCAAAAATGACGGCACCGATATTGGGCAGGTCAGGCTGATCCTGCAACATGCGCGTCAGGATGCCTTCGGTCACAACCTCAATTCGTGTTTGTTTGCCAACCTTAGAGGTGCCGCGAATGCGGTAGCCCACGGTTTCCCCAACAGGTTCGCCAATTGTCTGCGCCATGCGCTCGGCGGCGGCGCGCGCTGCAAGGCGGCGTGGTTCGAGCATAAGTATGCGGCCAGTGGTCAGTTTGGCATCCAGCATCGCAAGGGGCACGCGTGTTGTTTTGCCTGCCCCAGGTGGGGCCTGCAGCACAACACGGCCCTGACTGCGCAGGGCGTCGATCACATCGGGCAGAACCGCATCAATGGGGAGTGTCAGTGTCATGCTGTCTTATCCGTTAATCTGTGCCTAAGGCCAAGCAGAAGTGCTGTGAGGCTAGACATTTGGTCTGCGCTGCAGGACAAAAGCGGGGAATTACATGTGAGATGACGATGGACCTAGATGATCTGGCAAAACGAATTGCCGCGGGCGAACGCCGCGCCTTGGCGCGTGGTATTACGCTGGTGGAGAGTTCACGCGAGGATCACCGTGCCCAAGCAGCCCAAGTTTTAGCGGCTATGCCCAAAGACCGTCAAGCGTTGCGTATAGGGTTATCAGGCACACCGGGCGTTGGGAAGTCGACCTTTATTGAGAGCTTTGGCATGATGCTGACGGGCCAAGGTCTGCGTGTGGCGGTTTTGGCGGTTGATCCTTCATCGGCGCGCTCTGGTGGGTCTATTTTGGGGGACAAGACCCGCATGGACCGTTTGGCACGTGATCCCAATGCATTTATCCGTCCATCGCCCAGCCAAACCCATTTGGGGGGTGTCGCGCGGCGCACACGTGAGGCGGTCGCCTTGTGTGAAGGTGCAGGCTTTGATGTGGTGTTGATTGAAACTGTGGGTGTTGGGCAATCAGAAACGGTTGTGGCCCAGATGTCAGATCTGTTCATGTTGTTATTGGCACCTGCGGGTGGGGATGAGTTGCAAGGCGTAAAGCGCGGTATCATGGAAATGGCCGATATCATATTGGTCAATAAAGCGGACGGCGATCTGAAACCAGTCGCGATGCGCACGCGTGCGGATTATTCCGGAGCACTGCGTTTGATGCGCAAACGTCCCCAAGATCCTGAGGGCTTTCCCAAAGCACTGACGGTTTCGGCCTTGGCAGAAGACGGGTTTGAAGACGCATGGGCCGCGATGCTTGAGTTGGACGGATGGCGCCGTGCCAATGGGTTCTTTGATAGAACCCGATCAACCCAAGCGCGTTACTGGTTTGAGGAAGATGTGCGGATGGCGTTGTTGGCGCAATTGGATCGTCGTGATGTGGCCCATGAAATGAAGCGTCTTGGCGGGGAGGTTGCGCGAGGCGAGACAGCCCCCGCGGTTGCTGCGGCGCAAATGGTGTCTGTGTTGCGCGAATCGTAAAACGGGGGAGGGGGCTAGCCCCCGTTCTGCGAACGCCCCCGGAGTTTATTTGGTAAGATGAACGTGGGTGAGCCGTTTGTGTGCGTGCTAGGTTTTGTGGTAATTTGTGTTGAATGAGGGGATGAATAGCCGTTCGTTGCAGATTGGTGTTGTGAACATAGGGTTTTCTGCAAAAGGAATGAGAGATAGTGGCTATTTGGGTTGACCAGCCCTGCGATTCCTCCTATTGCCAGCGAACGAATTTATGGGTGCGACCTAAGTCTGCATCCGGCGTTGTGTTAGAGGACCGCCTCGATCACGACCTGAGCAAAAGGATGATCCCATGTCGCGTCGTTGCGAATTGACCGGTAAAGGCCCCATGTCTGGCAACAATGTCAGCCATGCGAACAACAAAACTAAGCGTCGGTTCTTGCCGAACTTGAACGATGTGACTTTGCAGTCCGAAGTTCTTGGTCGTGGCATCAAGTTCCGCATCTCTGCGGCTGCTTTGCGCACCGTAGACCACCGTGGTGGTTTGGACGCATTCATGGCGAAAGCAAAGGACACCGAGTTGTCTGACAGCGCTTTGAAAGTAAAAAAAGAAATCTCGAAAGCCCAAGCAGCAGCTGCTTAAGCTTTTGAAGATTGATCGATTTGACCCCGTCTGTTTTGCAGGCGGGGTTGTTTCGTTTTGACGCAGTTGTTTTGATTTTGCTTAAGCTGTAGATCAACGCCTATGAAAACCCGCGCACATTTCATTGCGATATGCCTTGCAGTTGTTTTGGTCCTTACGGGGCAAAGCATGGCGGCAGCGCGTGGTGCTGCGGATGCGACGGGCAAGATGGTTCTATGTGTTGGGACCCAGTCAGTTGTGGTTTACATGGATGAGCAGGGGCAGCCTACGCAGGCTCCGCATTTCTGTCCTGATTGCACGCTTACTTTGATAGATGCCGCACCAATGGGTATGGCTGTTTCACCTGTAGTTCTTGTGCTGTCTGCATATATTACAATGGCTTACGTTGCTGCCCATAGCAACATTGATGCGCATTCTTACCGGTCACGTGCGCCGCCTGCAGTCGTCTGATCCAAACCTCGAATTTTCAGATCACACGACAAAAGGGGCATAAAACATGTCATTCAAATCTACTTTCATCACCGGCTTTGCCGCGACGCTGCTTATGACCACCAGTGCTTTTGCTGAAGGCCTTATAGTTAAAGATCCCTATGCACGTGCGGCGCGCCCGAATGCACCAACGGGTGCTGCGTTCATGACGCTGATGAACCATTCCGATCAGGACATCACGCTGATGGGTGTCAGTTCAGACGTTGCCAAACGCGTTGAGCTACACACGCACATCGACACCGGTGAAGGCGTTATGCAGATGAGCCAAATCGAAGGTGGCATCACGATTCCTGCGGGTGAAATGCACATGATGAAGCGCGGTGGTGACCACGTTATGATGATGGGATTGACCCAATCTTTGGTGGACGGCGAGACGATTTCTGTCACGTTTGAGTTTGAAAACGGCGCAGAAATGGTTGTTGAAATTCCTGTCGATAATGCGCGTAAACCCAAAGAGGACGCCGGCCACGACGCCCACAAGTCAAACTAAACAAACACTATTTAGTCGGGCGTGCTTTTGCGCTCGACTAAATTTCTAAAACCTCAGCAACCCATGCGGGGACGGTTTCACCGGCTTTGCCGAAACGGGTTTCTGCGAATTGGGACACGACGGCTGAGGGTTCCAAATTCAATTCAATAGTATGGGCCCCGTAGTGGGCTGCCATTTGCACGAATCCGGCTGCGGGATAGACGTTTCCTGATGTGCCAATGGCGACAAATAGGTCCGCTTGGGCCAATGCGCGTTCGATCCGGTCCATCTGATATGGCATTTCACCGAACCACACGATGTCGGGGCGCGCCATTGGGGCCGCGCAGTTCGGGCAGGCATCGCCAACCGCCATTTTCATGGGCGCAGGCCAGCGGTGTTCACAGCTTGCACAGAGCGCAGAATTTAGCGCACCGTGCATGTGAAGCACGTGATTGCTGCCGCCGCGTTCGTGCAAATCATCAACGTTTTGAGTGACTAAGAGCAGATCGCCCTTATGTTCGGCTTCAAGGCGCGCGAGCGCGTCGTGTGCGGGGTTTGGGGCGGATGTTGCGGCTTGGGCGCGGCGTTCGTTGTAAAAATCCACAACCAGTTTGGGATCGCGTTCAAACCCTTCGGGGGTGGCAACATCTTCGATGCGGTGGTTGGCCCACAGACCGCCCTCATCACGAAATGTGCTGATGCCGCTTTCGGCTGAAATGCCTGCGCCGGTAAGGATCACGATGTTGGTCATTTGAGCTGCCCTTTGGTTTCTTGATCTTTGTTCCAGATGCGTTGGATGGTGACAAGTGGTGGGTGGTTAACGGGGCGTGCGGTGCCGCTTTCATGCCTAACTGTGCAGTTCAAAAGGCAATCTGTACATTTAGATCAGCAGCAAAGGCGCGATTTAAGGCGGTTTTGAACAAACTGCACAGTTTGGGCGTTGATCTGTACAGTTTCACGCGCACACCCCCATTCATCTTTCGTTAAGAAATGGCGCGCGTTAACGTTTGAAAATAGACGGTAACTATCTGGTAAGGTTTGCACCTATTGTGCAGCCGACCCATCATTTCTTTGACGGGCGATACAAACGGGTCGTAGATTGGCCAGACTGAATTAAGGGGCGGCGTTGGATGCAATATCACTTGGACGGATTTCAAACGGGCGACCCATCAGTTTCAAGAGAAAATTCGAATACAGCTTCTGATCAGGTCGACGTTTTGATTGTTGGCTGTGGTCCTGCGGGTTTGACATTGGCGGCGCAACTGGCGGAATTTTCTGAAATCACAACGCGCATCACGGAACGCAAATCTGGTCCGCTTGAGGTGGGGCAGGCTGACGGAATCGCATGTCGTTCGATTGAGATGTTTGAGGCCTTTGGCTTTGCCGAAAAAGTGTTGAAAGAATCCTATTGGGTAAATGAAGTTGGATTTTGGCGTCCCAACCCTGATGGCACGGGATTGCACCGCGCAGACCGTATTCAAGATGTTGAGGATGATCTGTCCGAGATGCCCCATGTGATTTTAAGTCAGGCACGTGTTCATGACTTTTATCTGGAAAATATGCGCAATGCGCCCACGCGCTTGGTGCCAGATTACAATCGCGAGCTGGTGTCCGTCACGCAAACCGATGATCTCGATTATCCTATGACTGCAGTTTACAATTGCCTTGAGGCTAAGGGTAAGACGGAAACCATCCGTGCCCGCTATATCGTGGGCTGTGATGGAGCGCGCAGTGTTGTGCGCAAATCGCTGGGCTATCCGCTGAAGGGTGATGCAGCGCGTCAGCTTTGGGGCGTGATGGATGTTTTGGCGGTCACTGACTTCCCTGACATCCGTCTGAAGGCAGCAATTCAATCTGCGAGCCACGGCAGCATCCTGATCATCCCGCGTGAGGGTGGCTATATGGTGCGCATGTATATCGAGCTGGATGCATTGCACGGGGATGAGCGTGCCGCGGACCGCAATGTGACATCGGATATGTTGATCGCAAAGGCGCGTGATATTTTAGCCCCCTACACATTGGATGTGAAAGAGGTGGCATGGTGGTCGGCCTATGAGATCGGGCAACGTGTGTGTGACGCTTTTGATGATGTGCCTGACGAACAGCGCAGCGTGCGTGATCCCCATGTGTTTATTGCTGGTGATGCCTGTCACACCCACAGCCCAAAAGCGGGTCAGGGCATGAATGTATCTATGGCGGATACGTTTAATTTGGGTTGGAAGCTGGCGGCGGTTTTGCGGGGCCAAGCCAAACCATCGCTGTTGCACAGCTATTCAGAGGAACGCTGTGCCAAGGCCAAAGAGTTGATCGAATTTGATCGTGATATGGCCCGTTTGTTCAGCGCGAAACCCAAGAACGCTGAAGAGGCTGCGCAGTTCCAAAGCTATTTCAAAAAGCACGGTCGTTATACGGCGGGTGTTGAGACGCGTTATGACAGCTCTGCCATTACGGGCCATGATCAGCATCAACCCTTGGCCACTGGATTGAAGGTTGGAATGCGGTTTCATTCGGCCCCTATGATCCGTTTGGGCGATGGTAAACCGATGCAGTTGGGTCATGTGCTGAAGGCTGATGGGCGTTGGCGGATGATGGCCTTTGCTGGGGCTGGTGATGTTGGGCAAAGCGGCGGTGATATTGCTGATCTGTGTGCCTATCTGGCAGATGACGCAGCCAGCCCTGTGGTGCGTTACACGCGCGCAGGCAACAATATCGACAGCATTATTGATGTGCGGGCGGTGTTCCAAGCCGCGCACCACGATATGATGCTGGATACGCTGCCCGATCTGCTTTTGCCGTGCAAAGGGAGGTATGGTTTGATGGATTACGAAAAGGCGTTTTGTCCTGATTTGAAAACTGGCCCTAATTTGTTTGATCTACGCGGTATTGACCGTGCCAAGGGCGCTTTGATCATTGTGCGTCCCGATCAATTCATCGCCAAGGTTCAGCCACTGGACGACTTTGAAGGGATCGCGCAATTCTTTGATGGAGTGCTGATCTAGGGGCTAGCCCTCTAAGATCCGCAACTCCCCGGCCAACCACGGCAGTCGAACCAGCGCCTGATCGATGATGTGATGTTGGATCAGGTTTCGCATGGTTTGGGCCACGTCGTTTGGCACTTGGCCTGCCCAATCCGCCCCAGCGTAAAGGGTGATTTCGCGTGAGAAAGGTTTAAAGGGCAGTGGCCGCGCGATGACTTGCTCGTGGAACCGTTCGGCCCGCATGTAGCCCAGTGGCGTTGTCACAGACCACCCGATGCCGCGCGCCACCATTGCCATCAGTGACAGGTGGCTGCCCAGTTCAAAACGTTGGGGGAAGTCGAGGTGTTGGCGCTTGAGGTGTCCCTCGATCTGGCGACTGATCAGTTGATCCTGATCATAGCGCAGGAATGGCAGGTCTTTGAGCTGTGCCATGACATCACCGTCTGTATCCAACGCCCCTTTGGGCGCGACCAGGATAAAGGGGTCACGTGCAATCGGGTATTCAAGCACGCCTTCCATCATCGTTCCTGCATTGGCAGAGATCGCCATATGCAGTTCCTTTTCCTCAATCGCTTTGGAAATTTCATGGCTGGGGGCGGTGATCAGTTTGAATTTACACCCCGTTAGGCTGTCGGCCAATATGGTCGCGAGGCGCGGTGTCAACTCGTTGTCAAAGTCATCAATCAACCCGATGCTAAGCGCCTTCAGGTGGGCAAGGTCCATGACAGTTAGTTCTGTATGGGCAAGGCGCAGTTCTGCCAGCGCGCTTTTTACACGGGTTAAAAAGGTCTCTCCCGCTTGGGTCAGACGCATAGGGCGTTTGTTGTGCTGAATCAGGTTTGTGGCCAATGCCGCCTCTAACTTGCTTAGTTGTTGGCTGACGGCGGGTTGGCTGAGCCCTGTTATCTTGGCTGTTTGGGCAACAGACCCACAGCTGGCAAGCGCCTCAAAAACTTCGAGGCTGCGTAGCGTCACACCTTTTGCGATCATGTGGGGCCTCTTGCATATTTGTATTTGATGAATGTGTTGAAAAGAAAGTTAAGCATTTGTGCTTAATCGGGCAAGGAAATTGATGATTGGTTTTGATAATGTGGAAATCTGTGGTGAGTTTATGCGCCTATAACGTGACGCAAAACGGGCTTTAAAGCAGTGCGATCACGACTATCCTGACCTAAAGCGCGGGTTAAAACGTCATTGAGGTGATTGCACCCTTGAAAACCTGACAAAAAGGCCTCATCTAGTGGCGCGTCCGCACCTTCGCGTGACGAGTCTATTTAGGAGAGACCATGGCCAAGGAAGAATTGCTCGAATTTCCCGGCGTCGTAAAGGAACTCTTGCCAAATGCGACATTTCGGGTCGAGCTAGAAAACGGCCATGAGATCATCGCACATACGGCAGGCAAAATGCGTAAAAACCGCATTCGTGTTCTTGCAGGCGACAAAGTCCAAGTCGAAATGACACCATACGACCTATCAAAGGGTCGCATTAATTATCGCTTTAAGTAAGCGCGTGCTTGCCACCCCAAACGTGGCCAGCGGTTTTCGAACACGCGTGGGCCTTTGGGGTGGAGTGTTCTAATGGCATTTATTCTGGGTTCAGGTAGCCCCCGACGGCTAGAGCTGTTGGGGCAAATCGGCGTTGTACCAGACGCCGTGCGACCACCTGACATCGACGAAGATCCGCTTAAGGCGGAACAACCCCGTCCATATTGCAATCGCATTACCCGTGAAAAACTGGGTGCTGTGGAGGCAGAGCATGACGATATTGTTCTGTGTGCCGACACCACCGTTGCTGTGGGTCGTCGCATCTTGGGCAAACCTGCTGACGCTGATGAGGCGGCGGCATTTATCAAGCTATTATCTGGACGGCGTCACCGCGTGATCACTTCGGTTGGGGTGAAACGCGGTGATAAGATCTGGCAACGTGATGTTGTCAGCACTGTTAAGATGAAGCCGGTGTCCAAACCCGAACTTGATGCCTACCTCGCCACTGGCGATTGGAAGGGCAAGGCGGGCGGCTACGGCATCCAAGGGCCAGCTGGCGCACTTATACCGTGGATCAGCGGATCGTTCACTGGCATCGTTGGTCTACCACTTTCAGAAACAGCAGGGCTGCTTAAAGGCGCCGGCTATCCGCTTTATGCGGCCAAATAGGGGGTCCTCATGAAGGGTCGTACAATCATTCTGGACCATATCAATGAGCGCGAAGCCGCAGCATTGATGGTCGATGGCAAGCTCAGCGATATTTTGGTGGCAGGTGACTCACCAGCCCCAGGTACGATTTACCGCGCGATTGCAGATCGTCCCGTCAAAGGGCAGGGCGGCATGTTCCTGAAAACCCCTGATGGCTCTGCATTCTTGCGTCAGGTTAAGGGGCTTTCGCCAGGCCAGCCGCTGTTGGTCCAAGTGACGGGCTACGCCGAAGAGGGCAAAGCGATTCCAGTGACCCAAAAGGTTCTGTTCAAAAGCCGCTATGCGATTGTGACCCCTGACGCACCGGGCCTCAATATTTCCCGCAGCATTCGCGATGATGACATGCGCGACGAATTGATGGTCATTGCCAAAGAGGTGATGGACGGTCGCGAGATGGGTCTGATCATCCGCTCATGTTGTGCAGAGGCATCCCCAGAAGACATCGCAGACGATGTTGAAGAAATGGCGCAGCTAGCCGACAACGTGATCAATGACGACAGCGATGAGATGGCGATGTTGGTTGCAGGCGATGGCCCACACGTATTGGCGTGGCGCGATTGGACGGAAGCAGCCGAAGTTGTGACCCAAGCCGGTGGTTTTGAAGACCACGGCGTTTTGGATGCACTAGAAGCCGCAGAAAGCGCCTTTGAAAGCTTTGGTGCATCCGGCGGCATGTATATCGAACCCACACGCGCCTTGATCGCTGTGGACGTGAACACAGGCAACGACGCGTCTTTGGCCGCTGGTATCAAGGCCAACATGCTGTGTGCGCGTCGTTTACCCCAAGCGCTGCGTGTGCGTGGCCTTGCGGGCCAGATCACCCTAGACCTTGCTCCGATGCCTAAAAAGGACCGCCGCGCCTTTGAGGTGGCCCTGCGCGCTGCCTTCCGCACGGATGAGATCGAAACTGCATTGGTTGGTTGGACCCCGCTGGGTCACTACGAACTTCAGCGCAAGCGCGTGAGGTTGCCACTGTCTGAGGTGCTTGGATGAAGTGCCCTACCTGTGAACGCCCTACAGAGACCGAATTTCGCCCGTTCTGTTCCAAGCGCTGCGCAGATGTTGATTTGGCGCGCTGGGTGAACGGATCTTATGCCATTCCATCGCGTGATCCCGACGATATCGAGGCCGCATTTGAGGCCATTGAAAAAGAAAATGCGAAACCTCATTGAATTGAGTGAAATCGCTATGGACACGCGCCCCACAAGGTCCTAGATACGCCACACCCAAGCCGTTTACGGCGAGTAGTGCCCGAGTAGCTCAGGGGTAGAGCAGTGGATTGAAAATCCTCGTGTCGGTGGTTCGATTCCGCCCTCGGGCACCATTTAAGTCAACAATAACAATGACTTAACCTAGTGCTAAATTTCAAAAAACCGCTAAAATCAAAAACACACCATAAACACACTTTTCTCCGTGTTGCTCGCTATTTCTAGGGCTTAATCGCTGTGTTGAACACAGCGGTAGGTATCAGCGTGTTAGAAACAGCAATTGTGCTGCTGATCTTGGTCCTACACGCCCAAACACACACTTTGGTAGACTTGTTGGTACGCCCTGCCGTAGTGTTACTGCGAGGAGCAGGACATGCGGCAGCTGCGCGATGACACACATCTGATACTGGACGGCG
>JAPKAB010000042.1 GCA_028825475.1 Ascidiaceihabitans sp.
ACTGCCGAGAAAATTCTAGTTTTCAACACAACCATTTTTCGGGGGGATTACCCAGTCATTCTAATTGGCAGTGGCACCTAGATGAAGTCTTTGTGAAGATCAACGGCGAACGGCACTACCTTTGGCGTGCTGTAGATCACGAAGGTGAGGTGCTTGAGAGTTATGTAAGCAAGCGCCGAGATCGCAAGGCTGCGTTGAAATTCATAAGAAAATCGATGAAGCGCAGTGGCCAGCCTAGAATTATAGTGACTGACAAACTACGTTCCTACCGCGCAGCGATGGTGATCATAGGAAATTCTGACCGGCAAGAAACAGGTCGCTGGGTAAACAACAGAGCTGAGAACTCTAATTTACCGTTCAGGCGACGAGAGAGGGCGATGCTAAGTTTTCGACGAACGGCAACGTTACAGAAATTCGTCTCGGTCCACGCGTCTATTCAGAACCATTTCAATCAGGAACGCCATCTCTATTCAC
This sequence comes from Ascidiaceihabitans sp., assembly GCA_028825475.1. Taxonomy (GTDB): domain Bacteria; phylum Pseudomonadota; class Alphaproteobacteria; order Rhodobacterales; family Rhodobacteraceae; genus Ascidiaceihabitans. The sequence continues at coordinate 475 of JAPKAB010000042.1, forward strand.
GCACCAATTTCAAGCTAAACCGTGCCGCTGCTCTGGCTGAGTGGCGTCAATTAGTGAGTGCATAAATTTCGATTGCCCCATCAATCTGATGCTTGCAATCATTAGTCTGACAGAACCATCCTTGGTCCTCCGTTTACTAACTTTAGGGGCGGACCATTTCAAAGGGGGAGGCTCATGATTGCCTAACGCGTTACTGTCATAGTTGAATTTTTTCCAACGTGAATTTTAAAAACACCAGTATCAGATTGAATTAGATTATCTGTCCATTGGTTGATCGTTAATGAAGAGCCGGCTTCCAAATTAACTTCAGCAGTATAATCTGCAAATGTTGCGGTTTGGTTTAGCTCAAAGTGCGCTCCACTATCAAGCTGACCTGTTACATTCAGCGTACTACCAAGTCCTTGCACAATATTCGCTGTTGAACCTGTTCCGAGTGAAAGTAAATTTACATGCACAGCACTGCCTGATTGCTGAACTCCTAGCGACATTGGACCGCCGTATAACTGAATGTTATGGACAGCGCTGCGCGCGTCAGATTCAATTACTGACCTCAACACCTTTGCACCAACTCCATCAAGGAGAACACTGGAAGACAAAGCACCAGCCGTTATGTCTAATGTTACTGAATGATCGCCACCCCCAATTAGTACCAAATCAAAGTCAGAGGATTGTGTGACAGAAATCGCGGCACCAACGCGTGTCTCCCCAGACGCTTCTTGCGAGTTGATAATAAAATTATTAAATGGGCCCGAAATTTCCATAGCAGTGTCAGAAGCCAGATCATTATTCGCGTCAATCCCGTGAATATGGCTAGTTCCCGATGCTGACTGCCGAATTTCAAGGTAAGAAATAGACCCCGTACTTTGATTAAAGTTGAGGCTATTTGCGCTTACTGGAGATACACTAAATATTGTCAGAAAAGTCACAGTGTAAGTTGCCAAAGACAGTAAAGAAAAATTCTGAAAAACATATAAATTTTTCACGGTGTCACCTGTTTTGCTATTTTCATTGCCTTATTGTTGCTGAGCCACTGACCCCAACATCCAAAGTCAAATTTGCAACGGCATCGTCTGTGATCTGTAACAAGTAAAAAGAACCCGCCCCGTTAGATGTTATGTTAAGATTTGAAGTGGTATCATTGGCAAAGCCATATCCAGTCATGTAGAACCTACCCGGCGATACTTTGTCTAAAGACAAGGTGAAATCGTTATTTATTCCGCTCAAAACTACTGAACCTTTAACTTGGGTGCTGTCGGTTCCGGTTTGGTTAATGTCAATATTCGACATGACTGTAGACTTTGCCATAAGCATCCAATTGTTATTACTTCCAACTATTATTGCACTTATATCTTTATTTCCCGCATTATTTCCTGTTGTAACCGACAACTCATTATCGTCACCAGTGATGTCATAATTGACGGTTAAATTCTCTATATTAGAACCTGTTGTAGTTCTTATGATGTTATCTTTTCCTGTAAGTGCGGCAGTATAAGATAACTGTCCGCTACCATTCTCGATGACTTCTTGAAGCAAGTTTCCAGAACCCAAAATATTAATTGAAACCGCCGGATTTATAAATCTTGTGACATCTGCGGTCGAACCAACATTTAGGCTTACATTGTTGGTACTCCCATCAACATTAATAATTAGTTGAGCGTTGGTATTCGCGTCAGCACCATGCAACTCAAAATTGGTTGAGTTGGAGCCTCCAGTATCAGACGAACTTAGCTGTGATAAGGACAGTACCTTAATTGAGCCAACAATCAGTGCCCTATCCGCAGAATTACCAATTGCGTTTCCCAATACTCCTCCACTTTGCGTCAAGGTGAGCGACGAAACTCCAGTGCTAGCCCCAATAACTTGCTCTTCTTGACTGAAGTAAAAGTCACCCGCATTGAGTATCGATGCACTAAAGAATGCATAGTATAATAATGATACATTAATGATTTTTGACAATTTTTTCATTTTCGTACATATTTCTAATATTGTAGCGCCAAGCGCAGTAGATACTGCGCTTGGCTAGAGTATTACATATTCACGTCGATGTCTCCGTCTACAGCAACAGTCATAGAAACATTGTAAACTGAGTTATCAGTCGTTTGATAAATATCAAACGCACCTTTACCTAACGTAGTCAAGTTAATCGTAGCACTAGAACCAGTCGAACTATCACTTGTATAGATAGCAAACGCTCCACTTGAAGCAGCAGCAAGATCCAAGTTCATATTCGAGCTAACGCCAAGTTGTTCAATAATACCTGTGACATTTTCACCTGCTGTCTGTTTTACGTCTACAGTTGATGAAGTGGATGAATAAGCGTTAACAGTCCAGTTATTACCATTACCATTAATGTCAATATCCAAATCACGCCCACCGGCAGAGGCACCTGTATCTACAGTTAGGAAGTTGTTGCTACCGACGATATCATAATCGATATCAAGTGTAGTGACATTAGTGCCAGAAGTTGTATCGATAGCGTTTGTTGAGCCAGTTACTTTCGCATTATAAGCAAAAGATGTTGCAGTTTGAGCAATAACCTCTTTGAAAGTGTTGCCCGACCCGTCTACGTCAACATCAATGTCAATGGTTGAAAAAGATGTATCTCCTGAAGCACCATATACCATATCAAAATCGTTGTTATCGCCAGTGAAATCCATATCGATGGTACCAATTCCATCGTTACTTGTGTAAACGTTCATGTTAGCGATGTTTCCGGTGCCATTTTGCTCAATAATCAAGTTTTTCAAGCTACCAACTACCGTAAATTTATCGCTGAACCCCCGACCAATAAAGTTTGCTGAGCCTGCTGTCTGTAAAATATTAGATTTCACAATTGAGGCGATAGTAGAGTCAGTTGAATTGGAAGATTGTACAAAATTCACTTCGTTTGCACTTACAGAGGAGACTGAAAGCGCTAGAGTGGCTGTTGCAGCCAATAGTTTAAATTTCAAAGACATACGTTCATCCTTTCAAGATGATTAGATTTGGCCGATTGATATGCCATGTAATTGGCCACTGATTACATGGAATTCGTTTTACGGTTCGACATTGGCTACGTAGGCGCAACTGACCACCATTCCCGCTTAATGCCTCGCCTTGTGAGTTCTACTATTGCGCTTGCAATTGCCTGCCTTACTGCAAGTGAAACAGGTTCATTGGTCGCATTGCCGACTTCAAAGGCCAAAGTACTCGTGTTGAAAACCCTCAACCCTGATAGACTGTTGACTTGGCTTAGAACTTCTTTACTGGCGTAAACAGTTTCAATAACTTCGCCGGTTTGGACTGAAACAGCCCGAAGCACGACACCAACCTGATCAGACTGAACTTGTGTATTTCCATTAACGGAGGAAATGCCAAAACCACTGAATTCTTCGTGTATTTTGCGGTCGTATGACACGGCCCCGCCTGTTAAAATAATACCAGGAAGCAAGAGATTGGGCAGTTGCTGTTCGGCTTCTGCACCGAGAGCTGAAGCCACAATGCGGCGCTCGTTAAGTACATCTGAGATGGTTTCACGTTCAACAACACGATACCAGCCCCCTTTGCCTGCGAGTTTCAACTCCTGAACGAGGATAGCATTAAGGCCCTGCGGAATCGCAGACGACATTTCAGACGTATTACGGCTCAGGACAGCCCGCTGGCCAGTTTGATCAGTGAAAGAATAAACCCCAACTATCAGTGGGTCCGAAATTGGTTGGGCTAAGTCTGAAAGTTCACTAAATTCAGACTGGTTCTCTACACTTGGAGGCTGTACTTTGAGATCATGGCCTGCGGTGCAGGCAGTCAATGCTCCCAAAAAGAATAAAGATTTTGTGAACTTAAACATCAACTCACCGGCAATTCGATCAGAGTGGGTTCGAAACCTTCCTCTGCAATGGTGAGGCTTAACATTCCATCTATGCGCGTGTACGCTATGTTAACGTTGCCAATGTCAAAATCACCTACCGTGCTTCCAAATAAAATTTGGTCTGCAAAACCTTGCGCCAAACGAACTTGCAAAACGCTAGTTAATGAGGAAACGAGTTGCTGGGCCGGAGTTCTGATATTTGCCAACCGTTCAGCATCGCGCTCTATCTCACGCTGCGAGGCCTCCTTTTTAGACTTAATTGAGTCAGTGAGTCCTTTTTCAAATTGCATGATGGACAAGGCTTGATAATTACTGCCACCAAATTGTGGTAACCTGGGGGCGTAAGACATTTCAGCGGAAACACTCTGAGAAAAGAGCCCAGCAAAGTGAACAGCTAGAACGCAAACACCTATTTTTTTAATCATGTTCACAAGCAGCAACTCCAAGTTTTATGCCCTAAATAATCAAAATATTTAAATGAGGGTGGTTTGAATGTGTGCATGTCGGCGATATCCAATAGGTAAGTATTTGAATATTTATAGTCGCACGGAACAAAAAAGCTAAATAGTCACAATAAGTTAGCCAATGATTAGATAAATTTCATTTTTTAGAACGATGTAACTAATACTAGCTATATTGGTAGCTAACGATGATTTTGACCTTTGAACCGGAAGTATTCTAACCCATACACTTAGAGTGTTATGATGGGTAGGATGATGATTACTTTAGGATTACTAGAAGACAACAAGTTGATGGCAAAACATTTGGGTGCAATCTTAGAAAACTGGGATTTTGTGTCTGAAGTCTACTATTTCAAAACAAACGAAGAATTTGAAATAGCTTCCCAAAAAAATCATCTAGACGTATTATTAGTTGATTTAGACCTCAACGGTGAAAGTGGCATCAAATCCTTAATAGTTAATTCGTTGCTTCCTGAACCAGCAATTGCCATCGTTGTGTCCTCTTCACTGGATGCTAAGCTTGTTATCTTAGCCCTATCAAATGGAGCGATAGGGTACCTTTACAAAAGCGACCCTGAAATGAAAGTAATAGAAGGTATCAAGTCCAGCTTACGCGGAGAGTCTCCTATATCGATGCAAATTGCTTCCATCCTAGTGAAAAAACTGAATAATCCTGAAAATAATAAACTTTATGATAATGTTAACACGTTAGATCTCAAGAAAATTTTAACAAATCGGGAAACTCAAATTCTGGAAATACTTGCTAAAGGTCTATCAAATAAAGAAATTGCCAATATTTTTGATTTGTCGGTGCATACTATAAACGTACACGTCAGAAATATTTACAGAAAGCTGCAGGCCGCTAATAGAACAGAGGCTGTTTTTGAGGCTAAAGCCCAAGGTCTTCTATGAGAATTTTTTTAATTATAGCGGCAACTGCTACTGCAATCATACTTTTTGCATACTTTGTTTTGGCTAATTTTACAGAAATCGAAAAAGAACCTTTAGGCGCAATAATTTATAAGAATAATAGTTCAATAAACATCCCCTTTTCCACTCTAAATATGCCCGGTGAAACAATAGAAATCGAGTTCAAATTATCTATTCCAGGAGACCAGGTTGGACGTTACTTATACTTTGAACATATTAGTGGTTCTCTTGCGGTCTACTCCAAAGTTGATCAACTTTTAGGTCAAACATCACCAGAGCGGTTTTTCCGACAAACGAGCCTAGACAATTGGTATTTAAAGCTACCAGAAGGGGAAACTGCTAGTTCGATAAAACTAATATATAACAGTGCAGATAAAAATATCTCCTCGATAACGTCACCCTATCTCTTTGATGAGGGTGAACTAGCAGTTAATATTCTTAAACACAGGTATGTTAATGAAGGATTGCCGTTCGGCATTTTCGTTAGTGAGTTAATTACCCTTTTATCCATCATGATCCTTCTCAGTGCGCAGATTTTAAAGTTCGAAGCAGTGCCATTACTTATAATATCGACATTCGTAGTTCTTCAAAGCACTGGAAACGTTATTGCGCAGTTAAATCCATTGTCTGATTATTTTGTTTATGTACTTTATCTTGCGCCCTTGTGTGGATTAAGTGTTTTTTTCCTAGGCATGAGCGCTGATCAGGTTTGCAAGAATATTGTTTGGTTCATTGGCTTAGCTTTTGTTGCATTTGCGTTAATATTTCTTAATTCTTTTGGAATTTTAAACTCTGGTTTTACACATCTATTAATCAACATACCGATTTTTATAGGTTTAATGTTTAGTCGAGTAATCTATACGGTCTTCTACAAGACGGCGGAAAAGAAATTTGCTGATTACTTTTTAGCAACCACCATCCTGACAGCAATTATAGCCTTTGCCACTGATATTGCAGCTTGGACTGGGTATTTTGAGCTTAGTGGCCCGTTGTCGCATATTACTATACTTTTATTTTTTGTTTCGATCATGATATACTTTGCCAGCTTTCAAATCGAATTAAAAAATCAGGCTGAAAACAATGCTTTTATAATGGAAAGCCTTTTATTGGCGCAGCAGAAACGGCTGGACAAAAAAAACGCACACCTTATTTCAATGGAATTGATGCAACAGAAAAACAATCTTTTTAGTAGCTTTGCAAACGATTTGCATGATGGGTTATTGAGCTACTTGCATATGGTAAATATCCTTGCAAATTCGCCCTCCCCATCAGATGCAGCCGAAATTAAAAAACTGTCTGTACGTGCTATACAAGAAATCCGCATTATCTTGCATCAACAGGAAGAAGTTGATTTTAACTTAAAAGCGTTTGTAAATTTTATAGATGAAGTTTTATGCGAACCGTTGCGTTGTACGGGTACCCAGATTGAATTTGATCAGACTAAATTACATCCAGAACATTTTGACTGCGTTATCTCAAATCTGCAACTTTTCAGGATAATGCAAGAAGCTGTTCATAATGCTTCAGCACGCGCAAATTCAAAAAAAATATCATTACGTTTTTGGTCAACAGAATTTAATATGTTCCATATAGAAATAGAAAACAGCGAGGGTCGATCTCTTTCAGAAAAAGATAAACTGGGTAATGGAATACAAAATATGATTAATCGGGCCAAATCAGTATCAGCAGAATTCAATATCAAGCCCTTGAATGAGGGCGCAATTATTTCAATAAAATACCCACTGTAAAATTAAGTAAACTTGTCCCTCGAAAAATTGGAGATTACCTCCCGTCTGTCTGCCGTCAGCGCCTATGAGTCCAAATAGCGGCAGTGTCAGAGTAAACTGGCTTGTGCAGGGCAGTGTGGTTTCGTAGCGTCCAATCATGACCAAACCCGGCATATTCAAGTACTTCAAGACGAGCCCGCAGATCATCCGCCTGGCGGTTATGATGTATGTGCGTTATCCACTTTCACTACGAAATGTGGAGGATCTGCTGCACGAACCCGGCATCGAGATCAGCCACGAGACGGTTCGATTTTGGTGGAACAGGTTTGGTCCGTTGTTTGCCGTGGAGATCCGAAAAAAAACGGGTTCAGCACCATTGCGCTCATTCGAATTGGGAATAGCACTTGGACGAAGTGTTCGTAAAAATCAACGGAGAAACCCACTATCTCTGGCGAGCTGTGGATCACGAAGGTGAGGTGCTGGAAAGTTATGTAACCAAGTGCCGAGACCTCAAGGCAGCACTGAAATTCCTCAAAAAAACAATGAAGCGCTACGGTCAGCCAGAAGTAGTTGTGACGGACCAACTACGCTGCTATGGCGTTGCAATGATAGTCATCGGTAACGTGGATCGGCAGGAAACCGGCCGCTGGGTAAACAACAGAGCTGAGAACTCTCATTTGCCGTTCAGGCGACGAGAGAGGGCGATGCTAAGTTTTCGACGAACGGCAACGTTACAGAAATTCGTCTCGGTCCACGCGTCTATTCAGAACCATTTCAATCAGGAACGCCATCTCTATTCACGCACCAATTTCAAGCTAAACCGTGCCGCTGCTCTGGCTGAGTGGCGTCAATTATTGAGCGCATAAATTTCGATTGCCCCATCAATCTGATGCTTGCAATCATTAGTCTGACAGCACTGCCACATTAATATACTAGTGTCTTGATTTGATTGTATTTATCGAGTTTAGTGTGATTTTAGCCCCCACCGACCCAGAGATATATTGACGTCAATTCTGAACAGCTGAGTGAAGCGGTCGATTTACTTTAGTAATTTTGTGAAGTCAGTAAAAAACTCACAACCACAACATCTGGTGTTATGTGCTAATAATAGTAACGCCATTGCTGCACAAAAATCACATTTAATAGGATGCGAAATTTAAGTAATTGATAATTTTATTAAAAAGTCTCCTTTTGAAACAGATCAAAAGGAATCGCTCAATGGTTTATCACTCAAAATACAGTAACGATTTTGTAGGGCTGCGAACTACGCTTGGAGGCGGAAAGCAGATTGTATGTGACATAGAAAATGGCTCCCGTGTACTGCTCAATATTTGCGATCCTAAATCTTCAAACACACAAATTGATGAAGCTCTTAGGGAGGGCATCACTGCAAAAAGTGTTTTTGGTGGTATCATGTCTGCACTTAACGCCAGAAATATTCTAGTCGACGTCGCAAACTGAGAGATCCAGTGTCTGCATAATCGCTGCCATCTGCTAAGAACGTTTAAACTTTGGATCAAATAAGGTGGTGAGGCCGAGTTGCCTTAACGATCTCAAGCGGACATTAGAACAAATCGCGGCGAACAACAGGTTTGAGACCAGAGTAACCGATGCTGCACGATGGCCGAACGGCTGCTGACATAGATCGCGTCGATCTATTTAGAAGCTCAGTACCTTATCAAAAATCAGAGCCATATTCACTCTCTCAATCTACCGGGAGTCCTGGCGCAGTCTTCACTCAATCATCGACAAATAGTCGCCCGTGTTCAGTATAAACTCTAGACATTCGAACCGTTTGGTAACAGTCATCATTGATTGCAAATCAATAGAGAATCGCGCTTATGTCCCCTGCTCGAACTGCCAAGAACGAAAAACGTGGATCCATCATTCCAATTGGCGGCGGTGATAGGAAAGTTCGCTCGTCCCCAATTTTGCAACGACTTGTCGAACTTAGTGGTGGCAAGGATGCACGGATGGTGATTATTCCCACCGCGTCACAGCTTGATACTGCAGGACAGCGCACGCGCGATGTATTCAAAGAGTTGGGTGTTAGTGATATCGAGATCGTCGATATAGAGACGCGCGCAGATTGCGAAGACCCCAAAGTTCTTGAGCAACTGAATGCCGCGACCGGGGTATTCATGACAGGTGGCAACCAACTTCGTTTAGCTACCACAATCGGCGGCACATCAGCGGCAAAAGCGATGCGGCATGCGAATGCGAACGGCGTTCATATTGCAGGCACATCTGCAGGCGCGGCTTTCGTTTGCGAACATATGATCGCCATTGGCAAGTCCGGAGGCACGCCCAAGCGTGGCATGGCATCGTTGTCTCCAGGGCTGGGTTTAACCAACCGTGTGATTGTCGATCAACATTTTCGCGAACGCGACCGCGTTGGCCGTTTGCTGACCGCACTTGCCTACAATCCATTTGCCACCGGTATCGGTGTTGATGAAGATACCGCAGCTTTTATCGGCCCTGACGACGTCATAGAAGTTCGTGGTAGCGGAGGTCTAACTGTGCTTGATCCCTCAAGAATTGAGTTTTCGTCGATGGCTGACACAAACATGGGCGCACCCGTTGGACTTATCGGCGTAAAGCTGCATATCCTGCTCGCAGGGGATCGTTATGATCTAAATTCACGACAAGCCTTTCCAGGCGGAGACGCATAACTACCCGTCCCGCACCACTCACATAGGGGAACCCATATGAAGATTCTTGAGACATCTGTTTTTCGAGGTCCTAATATCTACGCAAAATTCCCCGTCATTCGCCATATCGTTGACATTGGCGTGCTTGAGGAATGGCCCTCTGCGAGAATAGGCGAGGAGTTTATCGAGCAGATGCTCGATGCTTTGCCAGGTTTGAACGAACATGGGTGTTCCTACCGTGAACCAGGCGGCTTTGTGCGCCGCCTTCGCGAGGATGAAGGCACGTGGATGGCTCACATCTGGGAACATATGTCGATTGAGCTGCAAAACGTGGCTGGTCTTAATGTTACATTTGGGCGAACGCGCGGTGCAGGTGAGATTGGCATCTACAACATGGTCTTCCAGTATGAGCAAGAAGAAGTAGGTCTGAACGCAAGTCAGCTTGCGCTTGATTTTATTCACAACCTACTGCCAGATCATCTGGTTGAGGACGATGAGCGTGTGGTTGATTTCGACTACACAACAGAGCGCGAACTATTTATCAAGTCCTCCCAACGCAAGGCATTGGGCCCTTCAACAGCCTCCTTGGTAAATGCGGCCATTGAACGCGATATCCCATGGATGCGATTGAACGAATACAGCCTCATCCAACTTGGCCACGGCAAATATCAAAAACGTATCCAAGCAACGATTACGTCTGAGACAGACTACATCGCAACCGATTTGGCGTCTGATAAGAAAGCAACTAATCGCATCTTGGGCGACTTGGGTCTGCCTGTGCCACGCCAAATTGCAGTGACAAGCGTCGAGGAAGCGCAAAAAGCCGCCCGTCGTATCGGGTTTCCAGTGGTTTTGAAGCCTTTGGATGGCAACCACGGCAACGGTATCTCTATCAATCTCAAGACTGAACAAGCTGTCGCAGTCTCCTTCGATTTTGCGTTGGAACATAACAAACGTGGGCGCACTGTGATTGTTGAAACCTTCATCGAAGGCTTCGATCACAGAATGCTGGTGATTGATGGCAAACTCGAAGCAGTCTCCAAACGCGTTCCCGGTCATATTGTTGGGGATGGCAAGCATACCGCCGCGGAATTGGTCGACATTGTGAACTCTGATCCGCGTCGCGGCGTCGGGCATGAGAAAGTGTTGACGCGACTAGAGCTTGATAAGACTGCGCAGGACCATTTGGCTGAAGTTGGTTACACTGAAACTAGCGTTATTCCTAAAAGCGAACTTGTTTTTCTACGCTCCACCGCAAACCTATCAACTGGGGGCACAGCGATTGATGTAACCGATATTGTTCACCCTGATAACCGCAACATGGCAGAGCGCGCGATCAAAGCCATTGGGTTAGACATTGGCGGCGTAGATTTTCTGTCAGCGGACATTTCGCAAAGCTACAAAGACAATAATGCGGGCATCTGCGAAGTGAACGCAGCCCCCGGATTTCGCATGCACGTGGCCCCCAGCGAAGGTAAACCACGTGATGTTGCTGGTGCGGTCATGGAAATGCTCTTCCCCGCCGGCACGCCAAGTCGTGTGCCGGTTGCGTCGATCACTGGCACGAACGGCAAAACGACGGTCTCGCGCATGGTCGCGCATATTCATAAACTCAGCGGCGATACAGTCGGCCTTTGCACAACAGACGGCGTATATATCGATGGCAATTTGACGGTTAAGGGTGACTTGACAGGTCCGCGTGCCGCACAAATGATCTTGCGTGATCCAACAGTTGACGCAGCGATCCTAGAAACCGCACGCGGTGGTTTGCTGCGCTCCGGCTTGGGGTATGAACGTTGCGACGTGGGCGCAGTTCTCAACATTGATGCTGATCACTTGGGTCTGAAAGGCGTCGAAACTGTCGAAGACCTAGCGCGTGTGAAACGCATCGTTGTAGAGGTCGCAACTGACACCGCCGTTCTGAACGCAGACGATGAACTCTGCCTAAAAATGGCCAATCATACCGACGCAAAACACATCTGTTATGTGACCATGAACGCTATCCATCCCCTAGTACGAGAACATGTGCGCATTGGTGGCCGCGCGATAGTACTTGAGCAAGGCATGAACGGGCACATGATCACGATTTATGAGAATTCTTCAAATATCCAGCTTATGTGGACCCATTTGATACCCGCGACAATCGATGGAAAAGCGATGCACAACGTGCAAAATGCGATGTTTGCGGCGGCAATTTGTTACTCCATGGGCAAATCACTTGAGGATATTCGCCAAGGTCTGCGGACATTCGCGACCTCCTATTTCCAAGCGCCCGGTCGTTTAAACGTGTTTGAAGAACATCCGTTCAAGGTCATTCTTGATTACGGTCACAACCCCGCCGCGATTGAAGCGATGACTAAGCTGTGCATCCAGCTAGAACCCAAAGGACGCAGCATTCTATGCTTCTCCATGCCAGGTGATCGACGCGACGAGGATATCGTTGCAGCGGCTACAATTGTTGCTGGCAAGTTCGATCACTATATTTGTCGCGCAGATGATGGTCGACGCGGGCGCGGCACTTCCGAGGTACCGGACCTATTACGTAAAACGTTGATCGAACAAGGTGTCGACGCGAGCAACATAGAGGTCATTCCAGATGAGTTCGAAGCTGTCGAAGCGACTTTGAAAATGGGTGCGCAGGACGATTTGGTCCTTGTGTTTGGCGACAATATCCCGCGCACTTGGAAGCAAATCATCTACTTCAATCGCCCGCATGAAGCCTCTGAAGACGCACCAAAGCCGAATATAGTACCCGTTCAACCAGTTTTGGACGATGCTCCAGTTGACCCGCTAGCAAGCGCAACTGCGGTCGAAGATGCCCCCGATGTACCCGAAAACATGTCACTGGGTGGTATGCGCATGATCCGCGACTCCAAAGGCGTTCGGCTAGAAGATAAGGAGGAGGAAGATGGCGATTGAGCCTGACCTAAAGAACCTGCGCCGCCTGACAGGCGCTAACTTCCTGTTTAGCGATCATGGCGCTGCTGCCGAAGCGACGTTTAATGGCGCTGACGAGGCTTTGATCCTGTCGCTCTGGCGCATAGAGGCGCGTGCGTTGCTAGATGCAGTTGGTTGGAACAATAGTAAAATCGCAATGCGCACGTTTGAGGGCGGTGCAACTTTGCAAGTTAGCGCGCCTACGGATGCGCTTTATGCGGCGCAAGAATTGGTTGCTACTTCTTGGGCCGCAACATTGGCAAAACTTGCGGATGAAGCGTTTGATGTAGATGCTGTTGCAACAGACCTGCGTGCTAAGATCTCTGATGAACTGTCGCCCAAAGAGGTTGCCTTGGCTGTCGAAGCAAAAGAACGCGGGGTCACTTACCTTGGTCATGACAATCAGATTTCACTTGGCCTTGGATGTGGCTCGAAGGTCTATGAAATCGACGATTTGCCTGCGCCTGACGCGGTTAATTGGGACACATTGCACGATGTTCCTGTCGCAATGGTCACTGGCACGAACGGTAAATCCACGACCGTTCGCCTAACAGCGGCGATTGTTGCGGCAGCTGAAAAATGCGTCGGCCTATCCTCTAGCGATTGGGTCCGTGTTGATGGCGAAATTCTGGACGAAGGTGATTACTCAGGCCCTGCTGGCGCGCGCCTCGCAGTACGCGATCCACGTGTGGAATTAGCAATCATCGAAACTGCTCGCGGTGGTTTGATGCGCCGTGGCCTGCCCATCCCAAGTGCTGATGTATGCTTGATCACCAACATTGCAGCTGATCATTTGGGCACATATGGCATCATGGATGTAGCAACTTTGGCCGATGCCAAATTCCAACTTAGCGATGCCGTAAAGCCCACTGGCCGTTTGGTTTTGAACGCGGATGATCCTGAATTGGTTGCGCGCAGTGCTCAATTTGACGGCACAGTAGCGTGGTTCGGTTTGAATATGGACCCCGCGGCCCTATCCGTTTGGATCAAGAGCGGCGGTCATGCAGCATATGTCGCAAACGGTCAAATGATGTTGGCGCGTGGCGGCAAAACAACTTCAGTTCTTGCGGTTGCCGACTTTGTTCCGGCATTAGGTGGCGCTGCAGAATTCAACGTCTACAATGCGTTAGGCGCAATTTGCCTTGCCGACGCATTCGCTATCCCGATTGCCGCAATGGCTAAAGGTCTTGCCAGTTTCACTGACACACCTGACGAAAACCCGGGACGCGGAAACTACCTTGAAGTTGGCGGGTTAAACCTGCTGATAGATTTTGCGCATAACCCACACGGCGTGCGCGCACTTGCCCCAGCGATCAAATCATTCGACGCAAAGCGTCGGTTGGTGATCGCAGGTCAAGCCGGTGATCGTAGTGACCAAGACACATGCGATATGATCCAAGCACTGTGGACAATTGAACCTGATATGACCGTGGTCGCTGAATTGCCTGATTTGCTGCGCGGTCGCGAGCTTGGGGAATTGACTAAAGTTATGTCCAACGAACTGCGTCGGCTGGGTGCAGGTGATGACAACATCATAGAGATTGATACAGAATATCAAGCCGTTGTCAAAGCGCTTGAATGGGCGCGGCCCGGTGATTTTCTTGCACTGCTCGTGCACACTGATCGCATCGCTATTATGGCTTTGTTGGAAAAGCTAAGGGCCACAGGCTGGCAAGCAGGAGAACCGTTGCCAGACCAAGCCGCTTGATTACGCTTCCGGTTCAAAAACACGCACAACAGGATCCATTGTGCTAGACACAGCGGCGCGCTTCATCCCGTCGCTGTTATAGGGCATGCAAATATTGCCTTTTGCATCAACCGCAATCAGCCCGCCGTCGCCCTCAAAACGCTTTACTACATCCAGAACCTGCTGGCAGGCGTCGCCAATGGACACGTTTGCGTATCGCATCCGGGCTGACACATCATAGGCTGCGTTCGCGCGCATAAACGCCTCACCCAAACCTGTGCAAGAGACCGCAACAGTGTCGTCGGCCCATGTGCCGGAGCCAATAATCGGCGTATCCCCGACACGCCCCACAAGCTTGTTGAACGTCCCACCCGTCGATGTTCCCGCAGCCAGCTCGCCATGAATATCCAGCGCAACAGCACCAACCGTTCCATGATCTGCGTCCTCCTTGGAGCCATGTGAGACATGTTCGGAATAATACGCTTGCGGATCAGTGACCTCCACCAAACCCGCAAGTTTTGCAGCATGATGCGCACCCACGCCCGCCAGCATGACATGTCTCCCTTCAGTCAGGACTGACTTGGCCGCCTGGATCGGGCTGACAATACCTTCAATCGCCGCAACCGCACCCGCTCTACGATCTGTACCTTTCATGATAGATGCATCAAGTTCGAATCCACCAAGGGAATGAGGAGCAGAGCCTTTGCCGGCGACATAAAGACCGGACGCTTCCATTTGCTCAATTACCCAAGCGACAACATCTAAAGCGAAACCTCCTTCGATGAGCATCTCTTGCCCTGACGAAGTTAACTGCTGCATGTGTTGATTTTGCTCGGTGTAATCAGTGCCCAGCCGAGCGCCTGCACCACCGTGAAGTACCAATGCGTATGTCATGTGATGTCCATTCTCAAATATGCTCATCAGAGCGTAAATTGTGCGGTATATTCGACCCAGTAAATGTTTCACTAATTAATACTAACAACCCGGACTTTTTTGAAGCGTAAGATGAGGCGTTTAGCTATTGGGGGTCTTCAGCACGATGTAAAAGCAAATTTTACCATTTGAATTTCATGTTGCAGCGCCAAGCAGTTTTGAAATCTATTCAATAAGGATGAGCAGCCCCACTTGAATGGTCCAATTTGAAAGTTAGTGCATGATTGGCCTTTGGTCCATGGGCACGATGGCCTCTGGCGCAGGTGGGCGGTAACCCAATGCACTGTGTGGTCGTTTGGTGTTGTAATGGTTCCTCCATCTTTCAATGATGATTTGGGCTTCACGCAGGGAATAGAAGATTTCGCCGTTCAGCAATTCATCCCTCATTCGCCCATTGAAGCTTTCGCAGTACCCGTTCTCCCAGGGTGATCCAGGTTCGATGTAGGCAGTTTTTGCCCCAACCGCCTTGATCCAATTCCTGACGGCCTCGGCGATAAACTCTGGGCCATTGTCAGACTTAATATAAGCAGGCACACCCCGCAGGATGAACAGGTCAGTCAGAGCATCTATCACCTCGTTCGAATTCAATTTCCGTTTCACCCGGATCGCCAGGCATTCCCGGCTGTGTTCATCCAAGATATTGAGCGTCCTAAAGGCTCTGCCGTCGTCTGTTCTGTGGTGTACGAAGTCATACGACCAAACGTGGTTACGATACTCAGGACGGAGGCGGACACACGACCCGTCATGCAGCCAGAGCCGGCCTTTCTTCGGTTGTTTCATTGGCATTTTAAGCCCCTCACGTCGCCAAAGCCGTTCGACACGTTTGTCATTTACCTGCCAACCAGCATCTCTCAACAAGGCTGCGATCCGACGGTAGCCATATCGACCGTACTGGCGCGTCAGCTCGATCATGTCCTCGACCAAACGTTCTTCGTCAGCGCGTCCACGTGGTAATCGGCGTTGTGTGGATCGGTGCTGACCCAAAACGCGACAAACACGTCGTTCAGAAACCTTGAACTCACTACGAACATGGTCAATGCAGGCCCGCCGACGTGAGGGGCTCAGAAGTTTCCCGATGCAGCTTCCTTCAGGATCAACTTATCCAATGTCAGATCAGAAACCGCACGACGCAGACGCTCGTTCTCTTTCTGTAGCCGCTTCAGTTCCTTGAGTTGTTCCGTGCCCATTCCGCCATACTTCTTCTTCCAACGGTAATAGGTTTGTTCAGTCACGCTGATCTGTCTAATTGCATCAATCCAGGGCATACCTTGCCCCATCAGAACTTCAACCTGCCGTAATTTCACGACAATCTCTTCAGGCTTGGGTCTCTTAATGGCCATCTCTGGTCCTCCGTTTTCCTAACTATAGGGTCGGACCACTTCAAAGGGGGAGGCTCAATAAGCGCTGTCGTTCCAACGAGCGCAATCACACAGCCCAAAACCTCATAGAATGCACATAGTATGAGATTATTGCGTAAGTCATTGTAAAGTATGCACTTCAGTCGAGACGTCTTTCCGGTAGGAAGACCAATATCTCAGACTTTATACTCAAAGCTAACATAACGTTAGGTTTTGAGGAGATAGCACAATGCGCCAAGCACAAACACTAAACGAGGCTCAGCTGCGCAGGGTCATAAAGTATACGCGTAGTCGTCGGCATCAAGTGCGGGACGAGACCATCATCCTCACCAGCTTCTACGCAGGACTTCGCGCCAAGGAGATCGCTGCCCTTACCCTGGGCAATGTGTTTGATGAAGACGGCAACGTTCGCACCCAGTTCATTCTATCAGCGGCACAGAGCAAAGGCGGGCAGACACGCACAGTGTATCTCAACCAACGCTTTCGTAAGGCACTGCTGGAATACAGTGCTTGCATCCGCATCACTGACCCACTGCACCCATTGTTTGAGAGCCAAAAGGGTGGCCACTTCTCAGCAAACACAATGTGCCAGCTGTTCTTGGACATTTACAAAGCAGTGGGGCTCAAGGACGCGTCAAGCCATTCGGGAAGACGCACCTACATCACGAGGTTGGCCAACAAGGGCGTGGGTGTGCGGCTGTTGGCAGAGTTGGCAGGGCATTCGCATATATCCACCACGCAGAGGTATATCGACGTAAATTCTGAGCAGTTGAGTGAGGCGGTGGAGTTACTTTAGGAACTTTCGGCCCGTAGCGAACGTTGGTCATCCTATCTGATGCCGAAGCGCAGCTTCTCAATACCAGTTAATCAGAATGAATTTCAGCGCAGAGTGCGAGGCCGCGGCCACTGTTGGACTGATGGTGTCAGACTGCTCTAGCACAGTCGCGTCTGTCGCGTGCTGCATTACAGTAGAATTTTTCCGTTGGTTCTGAAACGTGTTTGGCGTCAGAATGACTAAATTATAATTTCAGGAGAGAAAATCAATGCTCCATACACTCGGACTGCTCTTGGGCTGCCAGCTTTTGGGCGAAGTGACGGTGCGGGGCTTTGGCCTCCTAATGCCCGGCCCGGTTCTGGGTTTAGCCCTGCTCGTACTGATACTCGGCGCAATGCCCACACTCGCTGAACGGCTAAGGCCGACCACCACGGTCATCTTGGCAAACCTGTCTTTCCTATTCGTGCCTGCGGGTGTCGGAGTGATTGGTAACCTTGAGGTCTTGTCGGCAGACGGGATTGCGCTGCTAGCTATCCTGACCCTTTCGACTGTGCTCTCCATGCTGGCGGCCGTCGGGACGTTCATTGGCGTTCGGCACGCAACCGAACGCTGGGCCCCATGACCGACGTCGCTAGCCTTTGGAGCTACCTGTCAACCACACCGCTGATTTGGCTCACCACAACGATCCTCGCCTATCTGGTCGCAGATGGGGTGGCGCGGCAGTTGGGTAACCCACCTTGGGCCAATCCCGTGCTTCTGTCGGTCCTCCTGATTGCACCAGTGCTCTGGATGACACAGACAGACTACACAGCCTATTTCGAGGGTGCCCAATTCATCCACTTCCTTCTAGGTCCTGCTACGGTGGCGTTGGCTTTGCCGCTTTGGGATAATCGGGGCACAATCCGAACCTCAGTAGCGCCGATCGTACTGGCTTTGCTTACAGGCTCAATCGTCGCGGCAGGCTCGGCCATTATGCTCGCACGTGCCTTTGGCCTGCCGATGGAGATCCTGCTCTCATTGGCACCAAAGTCCACTACCGCGCCCGTTGCTCTCGGCATCTCTGAAGCAATTGGAGGTATTCCGGCGCTGACAGCCGTATTGGTTATTATGACGGGGATCATTGGGGCTGTGACAGTCACGCCTTTGATGAATTTGCTGCGGATTACCGACTGGCGGGCGCGAGGTTTTGCCGTCGGTGTTGCCGCACATGGAATTGGGACGGCCCGCGCATTTCAGGTAAACCCTGTGGCAGGGGCCTATGCCGGCATCGCCATGGCACTAAACGCCCTGCTGACAAGCCTGATCGTGCCGCTGTTGGTGCGCTGGCTGGTTTGAAATTTTTACAACTCGGGGCTCGAACCGGACATGCGGCGACGCTGCATAATCTTGCCAGAAGCCCCTGCTGACAGATCGACGTGAACAGCCCAGACAGGACCTTCGTACACGGTGCAGCGAACGGCAGCTTTGGGCTGCGGTTTCAAAGGGTCAACGCAACACTTTAGTCTTTTTGGAAA
>JAPKAB010000008.1 GCA_028825475.1 Ascidiaceihabitans sp.
TACACTCCATCTTTCCAAAAAGACTAAAGTGTTGCGTTGACCCTTTGAAACCGCAGCTCGAAGCGGCCATTCGCCCCCAATTCCCCAACCCCACTTGAGACCCAACCCCCATCGCGCTAAGTGAGCATCAGTTAATCGGAGAGACCTGATGCCCCAATTTCTTGATGCACAAGCTGCTGACTTTGAAGCTGCCTTTACCACGTTGCTGAACGCCAAGCGCGAAGACAGCCCTGACGTGGACGCCATTGTTGCGGGTATCATTGCGGATGTGCGCGCGCGCGGGGACGAAGCCGTGCTGGAATTGACCGAAAAATTCGACCGTATAAAACTAACCCCAGACACCATGCGCGTCACCGCCGATGAGGTCGAAGAGGCCGCATCCCAAGTGGCCCCAGATGTACGTGCTGCCCTTGAACTCGCTGCCGAACGGATCACCGCCTACCACAGCCGCCAAATGCCTGAAGATGCGGAATGGACGGACGAGGCGGGCGCGACCCTTGGTTGGCGCTGGACGCCCGTGTCTGCCGCTGGTCTATATGTGCCGGGCGGATTGGCCAGCTATCCGTCTTCCGTTTTGATGAACGCGATCCCTGCCAAAGTGGCGGGTGTTCAGCGCCTCGCGATTACGGTGCCAACCCCCGATGGCATTCTGAACCCTGCCGTTCTGTTGGCTGCGAAACTTGCTGGCGTTGATGAGATTTACCGCATCGGTGGTGCCCAAGCGATTGCGGCCCTTGCTTACGGCACCGACACAATCGCCCCTGTTGATAAGATCACTGGCCCGGGTAATGCATTCGTCGCCGCCGCCAAGCGCCGTGTCTTTGGTAAGGTCGGGATTGATATGATCGCTGGCCCCTCCGAGATTTTGGTGATTGCAGATGGCAACAACGATCCTGATTGGATCGCGCTGGATCTATTGTCCCAAGCCGAACATGACGAAAGCGCCCAATCGCTTTTGATCACCACGGACGCCGCCTTTGGGCAGGCTGTGGCTGATGCCGTTGATAAACGTCTTGAAACCCTTGAGCGCCGCGCGATTGCAGGTGCCAGCTGGCGTGACTTTGGGGCCATCATCACGGTGCCCGATCTGGCCACCGCTGCGGCCCTGTCGGATCGCATCGCGCCAGAGCACCTTGAGCTGTGCGTCGCTGATCCGGTTGCCTTGTCCAAGGACATCACCCACGCTGGTGCGATCTTCTTGGGTCAATGGACGCCCGAAGCCATTGGTGACTACATCGGCGGACCAAACCACGTGTTGCCAACGGCGCGGTCTGCGCGCTTCTCCTCTGGCCTCTCGGTCATGGATTTTGTGAAACGGACCACATTGGCGCAGATGACACCCGCCAGCCTACGCGCCATTGGCCCGGGTGCCGAAGCCCTCGCGAAATCCGAGAGCCTTGAAGCACACGGCCTTTCCGTCACGGCACGTTTGCGCAAACTGAACGATTAGACCCATCCAGTGATGTTGCCCTTGATCTGGGGCTGGTCTAGCATGTGAGAAACCCAACGGGACCCAACACCAATGCCCAGCATCAGCCATATCGTTCTAGACGACGCGAACTTGCCCCCTCCCACGCCGGAGATTGAGCAAGAGCGCAAAGTCGCCATGTTCGACCTGTTAGAGCAAAACACCTTTGTCTTGCCAACGCGCGATGGTCGCGAAATGCCCGCAGGGCCGTACCACGTTGGGCTGTCCATTCGTGAAAAGCGTCTGGTGTTTGATGTCACAACGCAAGCGGCAGAAAAGGCGGCAGAGTTCCACCTGTCACTGGGGCCATTTCGCCAAGTGGTCAAAGACTACTTCCAGATTTGCGAAAGCTATTTCGACGCGGTCAAGAACATGCCGCCCAGCCAGATCGAAACCATCGACATGGCGCGGCGCGGTATCCACAACGAGGGCAGCCGCGTCCTGCAAGAACGACTGGAGGGCAAGGCCGAGATCGACACCGACACGGCGCGCCGTCTGTTCACCCTGATCTGCGTCCTACATTTCGGAGCCTAAATGAGCGAACAGCTTCCACAATCGGTTCTGTTTTGCTGCGATCATAACGCAGTGCGCTCTCCCATGGCGGAAGGGATCATGAAGCAGTTCTATGGCACAGACACCTACGTGCAGTCGGTCGGGGTTAAGAACGACCTTGAAATCGACGGGTTCTCTATCGCGGTGTGCCAAGAACTGAATGTGGAACTGTCACGCCACCGCTCGCGCAGCTTTGACGAGATGGAAGAATGGGGCGAAGACCTTAGCTCATTCGATCTGGTGCTGGCACTGTCACCTGCCAGCCAACGACGGGCGCTGGAACTGACGCGGTTCTATCACATCGATGTGGAATACTGGCCGATCCTTGACCCAACAGGACTGGGCGAAACACGCGAGGCGAAACTGGTCAGCTATCGCCAAGCGCGTGATCAGATTATTGAACGGTTGCAACAACGCTGGGGCGACCCGACGCATATCCCCAAATAGGGTTAGGCGCACATACGGCCCGCTTGCGTGCCAAAGGCTTTCCACTTTTTCCAGAACCGCTCGTTTGATGCATTGTCAGACTGACGCAGATCTTGGGCGCGTTGCGGGTTGCTAAAGAACGGCACACCGCGCTGTTGCTCGCTTGAGGACAGGCTGCGATTGGCGACCGCTTGAACGCATCCACAACGGGCACGCGACGCCTCTTTGCGCCCCGCGGCGCGACAGGCGGATGCGATAGGGCCTGTTGCGTATAAGGTCGCGGATGAGGCAGAGGCACGCGCACCAGATGCATTGTTGCTGGAATAACGGGACCCGCCACAAGACGCCAAAAACGCCATGATGAAAAATGCTGTGAAAATACGTACCATGTTTTGCCTCATACCAAATGGACACTGTGGGATTTGCCCCATCTTGATGCCCAATACTGTGGTCCCACGTTGGAACCTTGCTCACAACCATAATAACGTGAGTTAGGGTTTGTTTCAATCACCCATGACGATGGGTCGCGATGAGGTGATAAGGGGGCGGACAAAGACCCAACCCCCGTAGGGCGGGGTTCACCCCGCCATTTAGGTTTTAGCGTCTCTTATAAACGTTACCAATCTGGTTACTTGATCGCGCAAGTCCAAAAGGTCCAAGTTCAACTCCGACTCAGACATTTGTTGAGCAACTTTCATTTTATCCGCAGTGTAATCTTTGGTTTTGTCTTCGTTGGTGTACTTTAAACTGTTGTCATACCGCTCCATACCCAAGCTGGCACCAAAGCGTCTACTGTGGATGGTTTCGATAGTGGTTTTGAGTAAATCAGTATCAAGGTAGTTTTCTATTTCGCGCCCAGAGGTAAGCCATGAGAAACCGCGTTCTTCTGAAAACTCGGCTATAACACGCTCTTTATGTTCCCCAATCTTTGCGGCTTCTTCTGAGCGATCGCTATCCAAAATAATCGCGGAATTTTGGTTCATAGCTTTCAAATTTATAAAATCATCAACCAATGTGTCATCACCACTTATGTGCGACAACAATCGGCCACCATAAAACATGATTGAGAAGTGGATGCCTTCGATCAATTCTGAATCTACCTGCTGCAACCAATTAAGCAGGTATACGCGGTCTGATGGACCTTCGACCCATATAATACTGTTCGCCTGAACAATGTCAGAAGCGCGATAGCCCAACCTATCAGTCAGCAATTTACGTGAAGCCCGTTCCGTCACGTTTCTAATCGTTGTCGATGCGCCGTCATTCTCTACGTGAAATACTTGACCGCCTGCCATATCGATGAACGCGGCAGAGTGGGTTGATATGAAGTATTGATTGGATGTTTCTGCTTCTAGATATTGGAGCAGCTGCCGTTGCAAAATTGGGTGAAGATGCAGTTCTGGCTCTTCTAAGCACATGATGCAGCTGTCATAAATCGTGCAATATGCGCCGATCATAATTATTTCTTCAATACCCGTCCCTAAGGACTCAAGTGGCAACGATTTGTTATCGACGTGAACAATAATACATTCTTTGGTGTGTGGAATTTCTAGGCGCGCGTTCGGCTTGTTCAAAACAGTTTGTAGCAATTTATTAATAGCTTCGAATTGCGCCTTTGCCTCTTGTTCTAATGGAGGCGGATTTTGAAGAGTTTGCAACTTGTCGATTAACCCTTGCCCGCCGAGGCCTTTAAATTCTTGGCCAGATTTCCCGATTTGCCTAATAGATGGAAGAAGATGAATCTCAGGCAATGAAAATGTGAATTGGCGGTCAAATATCTCTAGTATTTCCGGAATCCAGTGGTTTTCTAGGCCACCTCCACTTCGTAGAGTTAGATGGTTCCAAAGCATTTGCCAGACAGATGGATTCAAAGTTTGTGCGAGCGCCGGGACATCGAAGTCGACGAAAAATCGGAAGTCGTTTTGGCCTAATAGTTGAGGCGTAAACCAAATATTTCGTTTCCCGTTTCTAAAATCAAAAGGTGAAAGAAACGTATCTGCACCTACAGCAACTGAGATGTCTTTAATTTTGTGTATTAGCTCTTTGAGCGTATGTTCGACGTCCTCAGCGGGCAAACCAAACGCTATCTGTAGATTTGTTTCAGTTGTACCAATGTGTCGGTCGACTCTATCCAAGTTTACGGGACGCGTTTCTATCGAAGTAAGGTCTCCGCCAAATTGGTCGAGAAATTCTAAAACTGTCGATTTGCCGCTATTATTTGCGCCTGCGAAGAAATTAAAGTGCCCAAACAGGGCCATTTCTTGCGCTTTGCCAATGCCTTTGAAACCGCCAAGTTTCAGCCCTTTTAAAAATACAGTCATTCAATCCAATCCATCGAGGGCGTACAGTCCTTGACCAACCCTCAAAACCCGCTAATACCCCTACCATGACACCACTCTCACATATCCGCAATTTCTCCATCGTCGCGCACATTGACCATGGGAAATCGACCCTCGCAGATCGGCTCATTCAAGAGACCGGTACCGTTAAAGATCGTGACATGCAGGCCCAGCTTTTGGACACCATGGACATCGAACGTGAGCGTGGCATCACCATCAAAGCCAACACAGTCCGCATCGACTATAAAGCGGACAATGGCGAAGATTACGTTTTGAACCTGATCGACACCCCCGGCCACGTCGATTTCGCCTATGAGGTCTCCCGCTCCATGCGTGCGGTTGAAGGCTCTTTGCTGGTGGTTGATTCCTCTCAAGGCGTCGAGGCCCAAACATTGGCCAACGTGTACCACGCTTTGGACGCGGATCACGAGATTGTGCCGATCCTTAACAAGATCGATCTTCCCGCCTCTGATTGCGCCCGTGTGGCCGAACAGATCGAAGACGTGATTGGCATCGAAGCGACGAACGCGATCCAAGTGTCCGCCAAGACCGGTGTCGGCATCCACGAGACATTGGAATCCATCATCCACGATCTGCCCGCGCCGATTGGCGACGAGGACAAAGACCTCAAAGCGATGTTGGTGGATTCATGGTATGACAGCTACCTCGGCGTTATCGTCTTGGTCCGCATCATCGATGGCCGCCTTAAGAAGGGCGACAAGGTCAAATTCCTATCCAACGGCACCGTCCACAGTGTCGATCGCATCGGCGTGTTCCGCCCGCAGATGGACATGATTGACTCGCTGGGCCCAGGTGAGATCGGCTTCCTAACCGCATCCATCAAACAGGTCCGCGACACTCGCGTTGGGGATACGATCACGCACAGCAATAAAACCGTCGAAGCGCTGCCCGGCTTTAAGCCTGCGCAACCGGTTGTGTTCTGTGGCCTGTTCCCCGTCGACACAGCCCTGTTTGAAGACATGCGCGACGCGATTGAAAAGCTGGCCCTCAACGACGCCTCCTTCAGCTACGAGATGGAAACATCCGCGGCGCTGGGCTTTGGCTTCCGCTGTGGCTTCCTTGGATTGCTGCACCTCGAAGTGGTCCGTGACCGGATCGAACGCGAGTATGACATCGACCTGATCACGACCGCCCCATCGGTGGTCTACAACGTGTTCCAACGCGACGGTTCAATGATCGAACTGCACAACCCCGCAGACATGCCCGACCTCACGCTGGTCGATCACATCGAAGAACCACGGATCAAGGCGACAATCCTTGTGCCGGACGAATACTTGGGCGACGTGCTCAAGCTCTGCCAAGAGCGGCGCGGCGTGCAGATTGACCTGACCTATGCGGGTTCACGCGCGATGACGGTCTATGATCTGCCACTGAACGAGGTGGTGTTCGACTTCTACGACCGTCTGAAATCCGTGACCAAAGGGTACGCATCCTTTGACTACCAAATGACGGGCTACCAAACCGACAACCTTGTGAAAATGTCAGTGCTGGTGAACGACGAACCTGTGGATGCGCTGTCCATGATGGTGCACCGTGATCGCGCCGAAACGCGTGGGCGTGCCATGGTCGAAAAGCTAAAAGACCTGATCCCACGCCACATGTTCAAAATCCCGATCCAAGCGGCGATTGGCGGCAAAGTGATTGCGCGCGAAACACTGTCTGCGATGCGCAAAGATGTGACGGCGAAATGTTACGGCGGGGATGCGTCACGTAAGCGCAAACTGTTGGACAAACAAAAAGCCGGTAAGAAGAAGATGCGCCAATTCGGCCGCGTTGATATTCCACAAGAAGCTTTCATAAGCGCGTTGAAAATGGATTCTTAATCCATTTCAATGCGACGGTGGGACAAGAGTATGACGCAGTCATGCGCGGTCCCACACAGCAGTTATTACCACCACACACCACACACAAAAAAGGCGCGCAATCGGTTCACCCCATCGCGCGCCTAAATTTATCCTAAGACCCTAGCGGATCACTTAGCCAATGATGCCCGTGCCGCGACGGTTCACGATCAAACCACAGCAGAACAGAACAACAAAGGCTGGAGTGGCCTCCGCAACTGGGGTGTGCATCAGGTGGTAATAAACAGCGCCGACCATGATGATCGCGATGCCGCCGGCCGCATACATGCTGGTGCGGCGAAACCAGATGCCAAAGGCACCCGCAATTTCACAAACGCCAATGAATGTTGCGAATAGGGCTGGAAGGCCCAGCGTGGCAAAACTGGTTGTCGCCGCAGGATTGCCCATCAATTTCATAACGCCGCCCATCAGCATCATCAGCGTGACAAACGCCATCGCTGCCCAAACTACATTCTTCATTTTCAAATCCCTTTTTGAATATTTGGGGACCCTAACAGAAGATTTGGATTTTGGGTGAACATTTGGAGAGATTTGCTTAGGATTTACAATCCTTGATGGAACTTATACCCAATGCCCCTGAGAAGTCAGGAATTGAATGTTTGCGCACTGAAAATGGACAGCTAACGCTGTTTACTTTCGGCGCGGATGAAAGACGGTTGGATGAGAGTATTTCGCAGCAATGCGCGTTCCCACACAGTAGTGTGGTGGGTTTTGGTTTAACGATTAATGGGGTGCTATATCTTGGCTGGAAAACAAACTGAATTACAAAAATGCGGTATTGTAATGCCGATCTCGGATTGTGATGGATGTGACGAAGGTCATTGGCGCGAAGTTAAAACCCTCATTGAACCGGCGGCAACAATAGCCGGTTTCAAAGGCGTTCTAGTGAGTGAAGCAGATGACGTAGGAGTGATACAAAAGCGAATTGTTCAAAATTTGTATGACTGTCCAGTTATCGTTTGTGACATTAGCGGACGAAATGCAAATGTCATGTTTGAGTTGGGTATGAGGCTCGCTTTTGATAAGCCGACCATAATCATTAAGGACGATCGCACTCCGTTCTCATTTGATACCTCACCAGTAGAGCATGTTAATTATCCCCGTGACCTTCGTTATACAAAAGTGGAGGAGTTTCAAACGGTTCTATCAGGTAAAATTTCGAAATCGGCGGCTAGTTCGGGAGATGATAGTTTTCTAAAAAGTTTTGGTTCATTCAAAGTGGCAGATATTCCGGTGGAGAAAGCCTCGATTGATGAGTTAATTTTGGATGAGTTGGCCGTGATGAAAGCTGAGATCAGAACGATGCGAAATAGTAATAGCTTGGGCCATCGTGATAACATAACTGGCCGAGGATTTGAAGATAAATGGGTAAGTGCAAATTCGTTCATTAATAGATCATACAAATCAATGAGTTATCGCTTGTCCAGTGAACTTGATGCCAACCGTCTCAGAGACGTACAAATTGCGGTCAAAAAGCTAAAAATCCTCAAGGGTGTTAAACAAGCAAAGGTTAACTGGTCTGATCATGAAAAAGAAGTTTTTGTAGAATTTGCTGACTCATCGTCGACCTTAAGGGCACAGGCGGAACATGGAATTATCGAAATTTTGGGTTCTTACATGTGAGTAAATATCCAACCAAACCTCCGGTTTGGTAGCGCCCGAACCGCCCCCACGGGGCGGGCGCTTTGCTTCCACCCCTTGGTTCTGCCGCTGGACTCCATAGCGACCGTTTCATTCAATGTTACTTACCCTGGGCTCCGCCCGTTCACCCCTGAAATGATCCACTGGATCATTTCCAAGACGGGGCTCAACCCACATTCAATCCCAAAACCGGATAGGTCCATTCCTGTCCCACCACCTCGTATTTCAGGTATTCCTTTGAGGTGATCATCGCCTCTTTTACACGCGCCTGATCCACCTCCATCCGCGCCATCATCTCCCCCATATTACGTCCGTGGATGCGTGATAAAACGTCCTCGTCCCGCATCGAAATGACAGAGGCGACGGGCACGCCGTGCTTCATGATCCACAGATGCGCCTGATGGGTAGAGACGTAATTTATCTCCTGCGTGGCGTTATTTCGAAAATTTGTAAAAGAAATTGCACGAATTTGCGGTAGCATGCTGTGCTCCTGTTCTGGTCGGTTTCAAACTGTACAGATTGCGCCCCGTTCTGTGCAGTTGCCCCCAAACCCGCCAAATTCGGCTGTTTTGGGGGGCGTTAAACTGCACAGTTTGCTGGTTGTTCTGTACAGTTTCATCCTAATTTCCCCCGCTCAATGCGTGCTTAACCCACCGTGCGCTGCGTTTAATATCCTGTCATCGCCCCGATTCTTGGCGTATGGACCCCGTGAACCGCCAAAGGATTTGCCATGACTTGCCCACTCTGCGCCGCTGCCACTGACGCCCTGATCGACACCCCTGTTGAGGGTGGACCCTTTGGTGCTTCTGTTCAGATTTGTGAAGAATGTGTTACCCAGCTGTCCGCGCCAAATCCCAACCATTTCCGTGGTTTAGCAACGACCATGTGGTCAGAGGTTCCTGAAGTTCAGGTTTTGGCAGCGCGGACGTTAACCAAATTGTCTGACGAAGGCTGGGCCCGTGATCTGACCGATCAGCTGTATCTGGACGACGAAACCCGGGCGTGGGCCGAAAACGTCGCCCCCGATTTGGGCCACAAAGACAGCAACGGCGTCCCCCTCACTGCCGGCGATACCATTGTTTTAATTAAAGATTTACCGGTTAAAGGTGGTGGCTTCACTGCCAAGCGCGGCACCGCCGTTCACCGCATTTCACTGGTTGCCGATAACGCCGGTCACATTGAGGGCCGCGTTGAGGGGCAACGCATTGTTATCCTTACCGAGTTCGTCAAAAAGCGGTGATCCGTTTTTGGCGCGCTTTAAGTGGTTTAATGCGGGTTTTTCTAGGAGCCCCCCGCTTTTTGTGATACCAGCTATGACAATATAACCCCTATACAAAAGGGTTTAAACGTCCTAGATGCGCGGTTTGCGGTGTAATTTGCCCGCGCAATTACCAGAAAAGATGACGCCCGTGAAACAAGCTCTAGCCGATGCTCTATCCAAACGTGGATATGAAACCCTAACACCCGTTCAAACCGCATGTATGGATCCCAAACTTGGTGAATCCGATCTGTTGGTTTCGGCCCAAACCGGTTCCGGTAAGACGGTAGGTTTCGGCCTTGCGCTTGGCGACACGTTGCTTGGCGACGCAGAAGCCTTTGATCGCGCTGTATCTCCTTTGGCTTTGGTCATTGCCCCGACCCGCGAATTGGCATTGCAAGTAAAGCGAGAGCTAGAGTGGCTGTACGCAGAAGCTGGCGTCGTTATGGCGTCTTGTGTTGGCGGTATGGACATGCGCGACGAGCGTCGCACGCTGGCCCGTGGTGCCCACATTGTTGTGGCGACCCCAGGTCGTTTGCGCGACCACATCATGCGTAAAAGCATTGACCTGTCACAGCTTCGCGGCGTGGTAATGGATGAAGCTGATGAGATGCTTGATCTTGGCTTTCGTGAAGACCTTGAATTTATTTTGGGTGAGTCACCTGAAGACCGTCGTACATTGATGTTCTCGGCGACCGTACCAAAAGCCATTGCTACATTGGCCAAAAGCTATCAGCGCGATGCAATTCGCCTTGAGACAAAATCTGCAGATAAGCAGCACGCTGATATTGAATATAACGCAATGTCTGTTGCCAACCATGACGGCGAAAACGCCATCATCAATATCCTACGTTTTTATGACGCGCCAAACGCGATCGTGTTCTGTAACACTCGCGCGATGGTGAACCGCGTCACGACCCGCCTATCTAACCGTGGCTTCCCTGTTGTGGCCCTGTCTGGTGAGTTGTCACAGGCTGAACGTACTCACGCCTTGCAAGCTATGCGCGACGGACGTGCTCGCGTTTGCGTAGCGACCGACGTTGCCGCGCGCGGGATCGATCTTCCAGGTCTTGACCTGGTTGTGCACGCTGAGCTTCCGAACAACCATGAAACCATGTTGCACCGTTCTGGCCGTACAGGCCGCGCGGGACGCAAGGGCGTCAGCACGTTGATTGTCACCGCTAAGGTACGTCGCAAAGCAGAACGCATTTTGCAAAGCGCAAAGGTCAGTGCAAACTGGATCAGCGCGCCATCTGCTGATGATGTTCGTGCGAAAGATCAAGAACGTCTTTTGGCTGACCCTATGTGGCATGAGCCAATTGCTGAAAACGAAACTGACATGGTCGCAAAACTGGTCGAAAACTTCAGCACTGAACAAATGGCTGCAGCTTACATGCGCCTGTACGCAGCGCGCGTATCTGCCCCTGAAGAGTTGTCAAAAGCGGGTGACAACAAGCCGCCTAAAGCACGCGCACCGTTTGGTCCAAGCAAGTGGTTCTCTGTGAACACTGGCCGTAACCAAGGTATCGTTGTTGGTCGTTTGTTGCCGATCCTTTGTAACGGCGGTGGCATCACCAAAGATGATATCGGTGCGATCCGCATTCAAAACGACGAGACGTTTGTTGAGATGCAAGAAGGCAGCGTCGCTGGTTTCAAAGCAGCTTTGGGCAGTTCCATGACTGTCGAAGGTGGTTTGGTTCTGACTGAGTTGGCAAAACCACCAGCTGCAGCAAGCAGCCCGCGTCCAGCATTTGGCGGCAAGCCAGGTGGAAAACCATCAGGTAAATCTTACGGTAAATCTGATGGTCCGCGCGGTGATAAGCCAAGCTATGACAAAAAGCCAAAGCAGGATTATGATAGTAAGCCCAAGGCCGAATACGCGCCTAAGCCTCAAGACGATTATAAACCTGCAGCGGCCCCGAAGCCTGCTAGCCAGCCGGTTGAGTGGGATGACGCACCAGCGCCAAAAGCGCGTAAGCCGAAACCGGAAAGCAAGGGTGGCAAACCTGCTGGTGCGCACCCTGCGTCCAAGCGTTTTGAAAAACCCCGTTCCACAATGGATCGTGCCCGTGATGATGGTGCCGTAGCTGAGTACAAGCCACGCGGTAAGCCAGACGGCAAACCATACGCTGGTAAGCCCAAGGGTAAGTTTGGTGGTAAGCCTAAAACTGGCCCAGGTGGTGCACCTGCTGTTGGAAAACCAAACAGCAAAAAGAACAAAGCACGTCGTGCTGCCGGTGATACTGGTAAGGGTGGCGGTCAAGCTCCTCGTCGCACGTAAAAGCAAAGGTTGCTGGGGCTAGCCCTTACGCGACTTTGAATGTTGAAAATAGAAAAGGCAGGATGTTTTGGCATCCTGCCTTTTTCGTTGTTACGCTGCGGCGCAAAGTTCTAGCGTAAGAGGTTCCGCTTGCGGCAAAGCGATTTTGGCCGCTAGTCTGAAGCTGTACAAGTTGGGGCCATTCTACCGAGTGTTAAGGTATTGTTGTGCTTCTTATTTTCTGATCTGGAGCCACTATAATGTCTGACAAGATAGCCTATTCGCGTCACGGTGACATCGCCGTTCTCACGATTCAAAACCCGCCGGTGAATGCGTTGAGTCACGCAGTGCGCCAAGGATTCATGGATCGCATGGAACAGGCTGAGGCAGACATTGGTGTGCGCGCGGTGATGATTGTGGGCGAAGGCCGCGCCTTTATCGCAGGTGCGGATATCACGGAATTTGGCAAACCGCCGATGGCCCCAGCATTGCCTGATGTCATCAATCGGATTGAGGCATCGCCATTGATCGTCGTCGCATCAATGCATGGTGTTTCTTTGGGGGGTGGGCTTGAGGTCGCATTGGGCTGCCATTACCGTATCGCGGTGCCTTCAGCGCGCATTGGCCTGCCAGAGGTTAACCTAGGGCTGATACCAGGTGCCGGTGGCACGCAACGCCTTCCACGTGTGACAGGTGTGGATGCGGCGCTGGATATTATGACCACGGGCCGTCAAATTGGTGCTGCTGAAGCCGCCAAAATGGGTGTTATCGATTTGGTGCAAGACGGTGATCCGTTGGAGAACGGTTTGGCATATGTCACCGATCTGTTGGCCAAAGACGCACCCCGCCGTCCTGTTAGTGAAATCGCGGTTCCTGAAGCCATTGATTGGGACGCAGCCTATGACGCGATCCTTGCACGTGGGCGCGGACAAATCTCACCTGCGCAATGCGTTCGTGCAGTCCAAGCTGGCGTTGAAATGCCATTTTCTGAGGGGCTGGACGCTGAGCGTCAAATTTTCACAGATCTTTTGAAGTCTGATCAAAGCAAAGGCATGATCCATTCGTTCTTTTCTGAACGCGCTGTTGGCAGCTTGCCCGAGCTGAAAGGTGTTAAACCTCGTCCGCTGGATCATATCGGTGTGATCGGCGGCGGCACTATGGGTGCTGGGATTGCAACGTCTGCTTTGTTGTCTGGCTTGCAGGTGACATTGATCGAAATGACACCTGCCGCTTGTGAGGCCGCCCATGGGCGTATTGCAGGCAATCTTGCTGGTGCGTTGAAGCGTGGCAAGATCACAGCCGAACAACACGAGACAATTTTGAACGAAACGCTGACCGTTACGAACGACTATTCTGGTTTGTCAGATGCGGACCTTGTCATAGAAGCGGTGTTTGAAGACATGGCCGTTAAGAAAATAGTTTTCACCCAATTGGACAGAGTTTGTAAGCAGGGTGCGATTCTTGCCTCCAACACGTCCTACCTAAATGTAGATGAGATTGCGGCTGTCACCTCGCGGCCCCAAGATGTGATTGGTCTGCACTTCTTTTCACCCGCCCATGTGATGAAACTACTTGAGGTGGTTGTAGCCGAAAAGACTGCAATCGACGTTGTAGCAACGGGGTTTGAACTAGGCAAACGCATGAAAAAGATCAGCGTGCGTGCCGGTGTTTGCGATGGCTTTATCGGCAACCGGATCCTTGCCACATATCGCGATGCTGCCGATCAAATGGTGATGGAAGGTGCGTCTCCCTATGACATTGACGCTGCGCTTGAAGGCTTTGGATTTGCGATGGGGCCGTTTGCTGTGGCTGATTTGGCTGGGTTGGATATCGGTTGGGCTGTGCGTAAACGCAAACGGGTTGAGGCGGGGATTGAGGGCGTCAGTACCTATGCGGACAAGATGTGTGAAGCGGGTAACTTTGGGCAGAAGACTGGTACAGGTTATTACGATTATGCTGCAGGTGCCAAAGCACGGGTTCCTAACCCGGAGGTGATGAGCCTTATCGCTGCAGATAGAACAGCTGTGGGGACTGTTCAGCGTACATTTACTGCAGAGCAAATCATACGCCGTTACATGGCTTCAATGGTGAATGAGGCCGCGAAGGTTGTGGGTGAAGGTATCGCGCGACGCCCGCTAGATGTGGATATGACGCTGTTGTTTGGATACGGTTTCCCACGCTATTGGGGCGGTCCGCTGAAGTGGGCTGATATCGTTGGATTGCCGGATCTTCTGGAAGACATTGCGACATATGCCAAAAATGATTCTAATTTTTGGGAGGTGGCGCCGTTACTTAAGGAACTAGTAGCGACGAGCAAGAGTTTTGACAGTTTGAACAAAGAGAGCTGAATGGCTCAAGCGAAAGGGAACCTTCCATGGACCTGAACTATTCCAAAGATGATCTAGCATTTCGCGATGAGGTCCGCGCGTTCTTGGCTACTAAACTAACAAAGGAGTTATCCGAAAAGGTGCGCCTTGGTGGTGATCTAACTAAGGAAGATATGGAAGGTTGGCACGCGATATTGAATGCCCAAGGGTGGCTTGCACCCAATTGGCCCAAAGAATACGGTGGTTCAGAATGGAACGCTGTTCAGCGCCATATCTTTGACGATGAATGCGCCAGCGCGCATGCGCCGCGTGTTGTGCCATTTGGTCTTTCTATGCTTGCACCTGTCTTGCAAAAATTTGGCAACCAACAGCAAAAAGATCATTGGTTGCCTCGCATTCTTTCGGGCGAGGATTGGTGGTGTCAGGGCTATTCTGAACCGGGTGCTGGGTCTGATCTTGCCTCGTTAAAAACAAAGGCCGTGCGTGAGGGTGATCATTACGTCGTGAATGGTCAAAAAACGTGGACCACCTTCGGCCAGCACGCCAATATGATATTCTGCCTTGTACGCACCGACAGCACGGTCAAACAGCAGGCGGGAATTTCGTTTCTTCTGATCGACATGAATACACCCGGAATCGAAGTGCGCCCGATCATCTTGTTGGATGGTTCTGCTGAGGTAAACGAGGTGTGGTTCACGGATGTTAAAGTCCCTGTTGAGAACCTTGTCGGCGAAGAGAACAGTGGCTGGACCTATGCCAAATATTTATTGACCCATGAACGCACCAATATCGCGGGTGTTGGATTTTCTACAGCTGGATTGGCTGCGGTCAAACGTATTGCAAAGGCAGAGATGTCGGGTGGCAAGTCGCTTATACAGAACTCGCTCTTTGCAGCACGCGTCGCGCAGGTTGAAATCGATTTGATGGCGATGAGCACTACAAATTTGCGGATCGTTTCACAAGCTGCGGCAGGTGGTGCACCGGGTGTCGAGGCATCGATGTTGAAGGTTAAAGGCACCATTATCCGTCAAGAGATTAACGATCTAGCGAGGCGTGCTGTTGGTCCATACGCTTTGCCATTCGTTTCTGAAGCGGTGGAGGGCAGCAATGAACCATTACCAGATCCACATGATGCTGGCCCCGTTGCCGCACAGTACTTCAATAATCGCAAAATCTCGATATTTGGCGGCTCAAATGAAATTCAGCGCGGGATCATCGCCAAAGTAAAGATGGGGGGCTGATCTATGAATTTTGATCTGACTGACGAACACCAAATGCTTCAGGACTCGCTTCGGCGGTTTTTGAAATACTCCTGCAACTCGAAAACGCGAAATGAGGCTCTGAGCTCAGAGACTGGCGTAACATCGGACCTCTGGCATGCGATGGCGGAGATGGGAGTAATCGGGGCGTTTTTCACTGAAGAACAAGGTGGCTTTGGCGGGACCGGCGCAGATATCGCGTTGATTTTCGAAGAGTTGGGCCGCGCAAATATCGTTAGCCCGTTTCTGGACAGTGCGCTATTATCAGGTCGCGTTCTGGCTGCGGCTTGTGAATTGGACCGTGTCGCAGACCTTATCGGGGGGGACCTTCAGTTGGCTTTGGCCCACGGCGAACCAACCAGCCGGTATGACTTGAATTATGTGCGAACAACTTCGGTGAATGGCATCCTGAACGGACGCAAAGCCGTGGTTGTAAACGCGCTGGCTTCGGATGTTTTGATTGTATCAGCCCGCACCAGTGGCGAGATCTCAGATGAAGACGGTATTTCACTTTACTTTGTTGAAAAGGATGCTGCCGGATTAACGATACAAGATTACGCTTTGATCGCTGGCGGCCATGCCGCAGAGGTTACACTGGACGGCGTTGAAGGTTCTTTGATTGGCGAAGAGGGCAAAGGTTTTGCCTTGTTGAAAGACGCTTATGCCATTGCGACGGTGGCGCAGTGTGCAGAAACCTTAGGCGCGATGACCACGGCAACTGAACTGACCCAAGAGTATCTTGTGACCAGACAGCAATTTGGACGCCCTATTGCGACCTTTCAGGCATTGGCCCATCGCATGTCTGACATGTTGATTGAAATGGAACAGGCGCGTTCCGCAGTTATTCGGGCAGCGGGTTATTTCGAAAGCGATGAGCGCACCCGCGACATCAATATCCACGCGGCAAAGAATCTCATGGGACGTGCTGGGCGACTAATAGCTGAGGAGTCAATTCAGATGCATGGCGGCATCGCGATGACCCAAGAATACGAGTTGGCACATATTGCTAAACGGATCACGATGGCAGACCATCGGTTTGGAGATACGGATTACCACTTGGAGAAGTTCATGGCGCTCACACAACCCTGAGAAGGGGAGAGCGTACCCTTCCGATATGTGAATGGAGAAACACGAATGAGCGCATACGTTGAAGACGCAAAGGACCGCCTGATTGTTTGGAACGGCAATGCTGAAAAGCGTGGTGCACTTACTCCAGAATTTTACCAGACTATTTTGGATGCGGTTGAGGGGGCAAAAGATCGCCGCATTCGCGCGATTATAATCACTTCCCAAGGTGGGTTCTTTTGCGCCGGTGGTGATCTGAACGCATTGATCGAACGCCGCGGGTTGCCAGAACCAGAGCGTCGCGAAAAAGTAGAGCTGTTGCATGATGTAATCCGCGCAATTCGTGCCTGTCCTGTCCCTGTGATTGCGGCTGTTAAAGGTGGCGCTGCTGGGGCTGGGGCATCTATCGCCTTGGCTTGCGATTTTATTGTGGTGGAGGCAGGTGCGAAATTCACCGCCGCCTATGTCAAAGCTGGATTGGTTCCGGATGGTGGGTTAACTGCCTCGCTTGCTCGTATGATCCCTCGACCTTTGGCTATGGAGATGTGCGTTCTTGGCCGTCCTGTGGTGGCAGAGCGTATGCTGGCGTTGGGTGCAGTAAACGCGGTCGTAGATGGTGAGCAAGTTATAGCTGAGGCGCATGTGTGGGCGGATGCGGTTGCCGTAGGCCCGCGTGACGCCCAAGGTCGCATTCGGTCGATGGTCGCAACGGCTTATGGCCACTCAGAAGCAGCACAGCTTGACTTGGAACGCGATGCTATGGCGTTTGCAGTTGGCGAAAATGAAGCTGCTGAGGGGATCGCGGCCTTCCTTGAAAAACGCAAACCCGAGTATGGCGGATGACCCAAAGCGTCTATGACTATCTGGCCCATCAAATCGCTACACGCGCGGATGCACCAGCTATGTCTGACAGCACGGGCATCACCCTAAACTATGACGCGTTAGGCGCAGCATGTGAAGAAGTCACAGAAATTCTTGTAGCCAACGGCGTGCAGTCCGGCGATCGTGTTCTACTGCTGTCTGAGAATTGTGTGGCGGCCGTTGCCGTTCTATTCGCCGCTTGGAAAATAGGGGCCTGTGTCGTTCCTGTGAATGCGCGCCAGACTGAGGCCGAAGTCACGCGTGTTATCGGGCATTGTGAACCATCCATTGTTATCATGACGACCAGTGTTTCAACTGATGCTCAGCACCATGCGGTGCGGTTGAATGGGGTGGAGGTCACAGGCAGCTATGGTTCAATGCATGTCGCGGCATCGATTGGTGGGCCATCTGACATGGCGGATGATGTTGCTGTTTTACTGTATACGACGGGTACAACGGGTGATCCCAAAGGTGTCATGCTAACCCATGGAAACGTTCGATTTGGCGGGCTTACTTCGGCCAATTTGCGCGACATGACGCATGCCGATGTTGTTTATGGCGTTTTGCCAACGACGCATGTTTTTGGCCTTTGCTCCGTTGTTGTTGCGGCTGTCTATGCTGGTGCCCCTGTGTTGCTTGCCCCGCGATTTGAGGTTGCCAAAGTTTATGCAGCATTGCGCGCCGGAGTGACTTTGTTTTCAGGCGTCCCGCAGATGCACGCGTTATTGATGCAGTACACAAAGGAACAAGGCTTGAAGGCCCTTGGATCAAAGACGTTGCGCTATGTCTCTTCGGGAGCTGCCCCCCTTGATCCGACGTGGAAGCGCGAGGCTGAAGCATTTTACGGCGTTGCCCTTCAGAACGGATATGGCATGACGGAAACCACGGCTGGTGTCTCGGCGACGCGCAATGACATTGGCGCGGTTGATACGTCTGTTGGACCTGCGCTACCCGGTATTGAAATCGCGATTGATCACATCGTAGAGGGCGGGAATGCCAACATGGGGGAGGTGTTGTCGCGTGGGCCACATGTGATGAAAGGGTACTACAGGAACCCTGAAGAGACAGCCAAAGTGTTAGACGCTGATGGGTGGATGCACACAGGGGATTTGGGGCAGATCGACGAACAAGGTTTGCTGCACATCTTGGGGCGTTCCAAAGAACTGATTATTCACGGTGGTTTTAATGTCTATCCGCCTGAGGTGGAGGCTGCGTTGAACGATCATCCTCTGGTCGTTCAGGCTGTTGTAATTGGGCGGCCCAAAGATGGCGACGAGGAGGTGCTTGCCTTTGTGCAGGTAGCCGACCTGAAAGGTATTTCGGTTCAGGAGTTACAAGGCTTTGTTGCGCAACGTTTGACGGCATATAAACGCCCCAAACAGTTTATCTTGGTTGAAGCATTGCCTGCCGCACCTACGGGCAAAATTCTAAAGCATAAGTTGCTGGTTACATTTTCTGATCTGTTGAACTGAGCGTTTGGGCGGGATAACCCCGCCCTAAACTTAAACTTCTATCGAGACAGCGGCCGCGCGGATATTGCGGATGTTTTCGCCGTATGGCGCAGGGTTGCTGACAGAGCCACCTCGAAACACTGCAGAGCCAGCAACGAGAACATCCGCGCCTGCATTCGCAACCAAAGGTGCGGTTGTCGGATCAACGCCACCATCGATTTCAATGTGGATCGGGCGATCGCCGATCATGGAACGGATTTGGCGCACTTTTTCAATTTGAGAGTGGATGAATTTTTGACCACCAAACCCAGGGTTCACTGTCATCACACAGACCAGATCGACCATGTCTAAAAGGTATTCGATCGAAGAAGCGGGTGTTGCGGGATTAAGGGCGATTCCAGCCTTTGTACCACTTGCGCGGATGGCTTGCATAGTTCGGTGAATGTGCGGTGTTGCCTCTACGTGCGCTGTGATGACGTCTGCACCTGACTCAGCAAAGGCTTCAATGTAACTGTCGACGGGCGAGATCATCAAATGGACATCCATGACGCCTTTAATGTGGGGCCGAATAGCGGCACAGGTCGCTGGGCCAAATGTGATGTTGGGCACGAAATGACCGTCCATAACATCGACGTGGACCCAATCGGCCCCTTGGGTTTCGATCGCTTCGCATTCAGCACCAAAATTGGCGAAGTCAGCGGCGAGGATAGACGGGGCTATTTTGAGGGAGCGATTAAATGTCATAGCGAGCCTTCTTGTGTTGATATCTGTGGCTGTTTTTTGTGGTTGGCGTGGGGCGCCTCCGGCGGGAGTTTATTAGGTAAGATGAAGGGAGAGGCCCTTGTTCGCTATACCTTATAGTATTTGCGGTACCAGTCGACGAAGGCTTGGATTCCAGTCTCGATTGGAGTGATGGGTACCTCGCCTGTTAGGGACTTGAGTAAGCCCGCTTCGGCCCAAGTGCCTGGAACGTCGCCGGGTTGAATGTCCATAAATATTTTTTGCGCGTCGATCCCGATTGCGGTTTCGATCGCTTGTACAAAATCTAGAAGCTGGACGGGTGATCCGGTGCCGATGTTGACGGCGCGGTGCGGTGCGACAGGCGAGAGGCTATCGTTTTCGATTGGTGTCGCCCCTGTGTCTGGCATCGGTGGAACTGCATCGATTATCGCAACGATCCCGCGGACCAAATCATCAATGTAGGTGAAGTCGCGCTTCATTTTGCCGTGGTTGTAAATTTCTATAGGGTCGCCTTCGATGATGGCCTTTGTGAATTTGAAGTGCGCCATGTCGGGACGTCCCCAAGGGCCGTAGACCGTGAAAAAGCGGAACATCGTAATTGGTAGATGATAAAGATGGGCATAGGAATGTGCCATCACCTCGGTTGCCTTTTTGGTGGCTGCATAGAACGACATCTGCGTGTCGACCTTATCGTTTTCGGTGTATGGCATTTGCGTGTTTGCGCCGTACACGCTGGAGGTTGAGGCCAAAAGCATGTGTGCTGGTGGAAAAGCGCGGGCTGCTTCTAGGAGTTCAAATGTACCGACGAGGTTGGATTCAACATAGCTACGCGGGGCATCAATAGAATAGCGCACACCGGCTTGGGCCGCGAGGTGAATCACCGCGTCAAATTTGTGCTGTTCAAAGAGGTTGCGGAGAAGCCCAGGCGTTTCCAAACGCTCAGTCACTACCGTGAAGTTTTTAGACTCTGATAGCATCTCGTGGCGACGTTTTTTCAGTTCAACGTCGTAGTAATCTGTCATGGCATCTAGCCCGATTACGTTCCAGCCTTGTGCAAGGAGTGCTTGAGATGTGAAGTAACCGATGAACCCTGCTGAGCCTGTGACCAACGCTGTACGTGACATTGAAAATACCTTTGAATTTTGTTTGATGCAGAGTGCCGTAAATCAATGTCAAACGCCAGACACGGCATCGGGTTCTTTTTATTTTGACTTCTGAATTAAATGGAGGTCAAAGTTGATTTGATTGTGGAGAGGGAAGCATATGTTCATCGGATTGGATTTGGGGACGTCGGGTTTAAGGGCCTTGTTGGTAGATGAGGCAGGTCGTGCGGTGGGCGAGGCAGATTCAAGCTATGATGTGGCACACCCCACTGTTGGTTGGTCGGAGCAAGATCCTAGCGATTGGACCATGGCGTGCAAAGCGGTAATGGCGCGCCTGCGCGATACCCACCCCAAAGCATTTGGGGCGGTGCGTGGCATCGGCATTTCGGGGCATATGCATGGTGCCACGTTGTTGGATCAGAAAGGAACGGTGCTGCGCCCTTGCATCTTATGGAATGATACGCGCAGCCATCTAGAGGCAGCCGCACTTGATGCGATGCCAATGTTTCGCGCCCTGACAGGCAATATTGTTTTCCCCGGTTTTACTGCGCCAAAGATAAATTGGGTGGCTAAACATGAGCCTGAAATTTTCGCTAAAACTGCAATGGTCTTGCTTCCCAAAGATTACATGGGCTTTTGGCTTACTGGGATCTATTCTGCGGATATGTCTGACAGTGCAGGAACTTCTTGGCTTGATGTTGGTGCGCGTGATTGGTCCAATGATTTACTTGCGGCAACAGGTCTAACACGATCACAGATGCCAAAACTCTTTGAGGGTTCACAAGTGGTTGGTGAATTGCGTCAAGCGATCGCCGAGGAATACGGTCTGCCACGCGGTGTGCAAGTTGTAGCGGGCGGCGGGGACAACGCGGTTGCCGCATGTGGCGTCGGCGCGATGTCTGAAGGCACAGGATTTGTGTCATTGGGGACTTCGGGTGTTTTGTTGGCGGGGCGTGATGGTTTTTCCCCGATGGCTGACAGTGCCGTGCATACGTTTTGCCATGCGGTTCCGGATCAGTGGTATCAGATGGGTGTTGTTTTGGCAGCGACTGACAGCCTTAATTGGCTTAGTCGCATTACCGGTCAAAGTCCTGCCGACCTTACTGCAGAGTTGGGCGACACCCTGCGTGCCCCAACGACCGTGCAATTCTATCCCTACCTTTCAGGTGAAAGAACACCGCATAATGACAGCGCAGTGCGTGCGGGTTTCGTTGGATTGGACGTTGCTACGGACCGTGCCGAGATGACCCAAGCGGTAGTCCAAGGGGTGAGTTTTGCGCTGCGTGACAGTCTTGAGGCGTTGCGCCTGACGGGTGCTAACCTTGATACCATATTGGCAATTGGAGGCGGTGCGCGTTCATCCTATTGGGTTGAAATGTTGGCGACAGTATTGAACCTAAAAATTGAGTTGCCTGAAAAAGGTGACTTTGGTGCGGCGCTTGGCGCGGCAAGGTTGGCCATCTGTGGGGTGACGGGGGCTGCCGTTGAGGATGTAATGACGAAGCCACCTCTTGCCAAAACGATTGTTCCCAATGCTGCGATGGTGGATTCTTACCGATTGCGTTACGATCAATTTCACGACAATTTCCCTGCGTGGAAAACGATACAGTAAGAATGGAATTTTAGATGAATTTGGCTCAAGCAAAATTATCAGGTGTATGCGTTGGTGCAATCCTTGCGCTAACAACCAGCACTGGACTTGCCAATCCTCTGCCATCTGTTGATGTCGATTTTCCTGAGATCAATCCGCCAAAAATTGCGTTGGGGCAACTGCTGTTTTTTGATCCAATCCTTTCAGGTAATAAATCGGTTTCATGTGCGACCTGCCATCACCCAAGGTTTAACACTGCTGATGGGCTATCCCTTGGTATTGGTGATGGTGGTGTTGGTCTTGGCACGGAACGTGTGATTGATGCTGCGAACCCGCCAGAGAAACGCATTCCGCGCAATGCACCTGCGTTGTTTAATTTGGGTGCCGCTGAATTTGTTAGCTTCTTTCATGATGGACGTCTTGAGGTTGATAAGACCCGCGCCTCCGGTATTCGCACGCCTTTGGGTGGCGAAATGGAAAGTGGCTTTGCGACGTTGCTGTCTGCCCAAACTATGTTTCCTGTATTGTCTGCAGCTGAAATGGCAGGGCATTTTTCCGAAAACGATGTGTCCAAAGCAGTGCGCCAAGGTGTGCTGACAGGCCCAGGTGGGGCATGGGACATTTTGGCAAAACGCGTCGAAGACATTCCAGAATACCGCGCGCGTTTTGATCCGATTATTGGGGCTGATGATCCGATCCACTTTACCGATATCTCAGACGCGATCGCGGCCTTTGTCGACTTCGAATGGCGCGCAACGAACAGCCCGTTTGATTTGCATTTGCGATTTGAACAGCCGCTTGAGGCGATGGCCGAGGCTGGCAAACAATTGTTTTACGGCGAGGCGGGATGCGCCTCTTGCCACAGTGGCCTGTTCCAAACGGATCATGATTTTCATGCCATTGCCATGCCGCAGATTGGACCTGGCAAGGCCGCTGGATTTGAACGTCATCAACGGGATGAAGGACGCATGCGTGTGACCGGCGACCCTGCGGATGCATATGCCTTTAGAACACCATCGTTGCGCAATGTCGCGCACACCAGCCCCTATGGTCATAGCGGTGCTTATGGAACGTTAGAAGGTGTTGTGCGTCATCACCTTGATCCGATTGCATCACTTAATGCCTATCTAGAAAGCGCAGCTGTATTGCCTGTAGCGATGGGCGAGGGTGATTTTGCGGTCATGCGTGATCCTGATGAGGTTGCAAAAATCGCTGCGGCAAATGCACTGGAATCGATTGATTTGAACGAAAAAGAGATCGCGGAAATTATTGCTTTCTTGAACGCACTTACTGACCCCCAAAGCCTAAAAGGGGCACTGGGAATTCCTTCGTCTGTTCCGAGTGGTCTGCCGCTTGATCAATAAGGGAAGATATCCAAGGCATCGCCTGAACGTATCACCTGTAAACGTTGGTTCGGTTTTGCCTTGGCCCATTCGCTATGCGCGCCATCAGGCCAAATGATACGGAATGATACGCCTTCGGCTTGATCCAAACCAAAGTGTTGGGGGCCAAGTAGTCCGCCAGCATGGCCGCCGCCCAAGGTGATCTCGCGTAGTTGCAAACCATAATCATCCATCAACTCAATCCAGCCGCCAATCGCGCGGGTGTTGGCCCCTTGTTGACGAGGTTCGATGGAAAGCCAGTTGCCTGCGCCTTGGGTTGTGTTGCGGTATACTTCAAGCGGGGCAACACGATTGACCACGGCCAAATCAAGCAGTCCGTCGGCGTTAAAATCTGCTAACGCGGCACCACGCGAACGGTGAAGACTGGCGATTCCAGCCTCTAAACCCGCTTCGCTAAAGGTCGCATCTTCGTTCTGAACCAACAGGTTATTTGGGTCTTCAATTGCCATGCCCGGCATCTGTTGCACATTGCCTTTTGCGATGAATACATCATCCATACCATCGTTCTGAACATCGCCAAGGCTGATATGCCAACCTGTCGACGGACGTCCATCACCACCGGTATAAGGTTTGTGTGCAGTGGCCCCACGTTTGAAGGAAACGTCTTTGAATTCGGCGTCTTTGCCTGTCCATTCTTGAAGACGTTGATCCCCCATTGAGGATAGGAATACATCAATCAAACCGTTGCGGTCGATATCGCGGCTGGCGATGCCCATACCCCAAACTTTATGGTCGATCCATCCGTCGTCTTCTCCGTAAAGGCGTGGTGTTTCTGTCATATCCCACAGTTGTTCAGAACCATTATTTACATAGTAATGGCGGTCATTGCTAACCCGTAGCTCAGCCACGCCATCACGTGACCAGTCTGAAAACAACATGGACAGTGGGCAATAACCTGGGGCTAAGGTTTTGGCTGAATAGGTTTCGCCGTTTGGACGTAACAGCAGGTTGGTGTCACAGGCCTCAAATGGGCCGTCGGGATCCGTTCGATCCACATAATGCCCAAATGCAAGGGTTGGCAGCGTGTTGTTGCCCTCCCAGGTTGCGGAAAACGCCGTGCTCCATTTGTCTTCAAAGGTGACGCCCTCAAGTTCCATCGGAGTAAAGGTACAGTTGCCGTCACCACGTAAAATCATGTCTGGACCGACGCGTAGCACAACCAGATCCAGTGCGCGGTCATTGTCGATATCAATGGGGTATACGCCTGTCGTCGCGGTTAGCTCGGGTAATGGTTTTGGCTCAAATCGAACCATCCCACCATCGGCACTGATGTTACGCCAAAGGGCAGGGGGGCTTTCGCCGCCTGCAGCAACAAGATCAAGGCGATCATCATTGTCGCAATCAAAAACAGCAAGGCCACCGCCGACATAATGTTCCCATCCACCTGTGTATGCGTGCTGTGGAACGG
The DNA here is from genome assembly GCA_028825475.1 of Ascidiaceihabitans sp. GTDB lineage: Bacteria > Pseudomonadota > Alphaproteobacteria > Rhodobacterales > Rhodobacteraceae > Ascidiaceihabitans. The sequence goes on from JAPKAB010000008.1 coordinate 25,037, forward strand.
ATTGGACCTCAAATGTCGGAGCTGCGAAAGCAGGGCCAGCGATGAGCGTTATAATTGAGGCAGTTTTAATCCACATCTTCGCGTACTTCCTTTGCTGCCATATCAAATACAAAATCTAATGCGTAAGCGGCAGCGCCACGCGCCCACATTAAGTTGTCCCACTTGTGGATCACCACGTCTGGTGGAGGCTTATCAATTTGAACGATGGACTTGCGCATGTCCTCAATAACGTCTTTGGCGTAAAGGTGATCAAATTGCATCTGTTCACCTGCTAAGATGATTAGCTGTGGATCAAATACGTTCACTAAATTCGCAAGACCAAGGGCAAACATACGACCCGCACGATCCACAATGGTCTTAGCTGTCGGGTCCCCGTCTTTGGCAGCGGTCAACAGACGGCTGACACGGTTCTCGATCGGTTGGTCTAAATCCAAGAAACCGATACTGGCTGCTTCACGAACCAAGGCATAATCAGCTACATATGCCTCAAGGCATCCGCGCTGGCCACAACGACACAATGCGCCCTCAAGCTGCACTTTTGTGTGACCAAATTCGGCACCACATCCACGCGTGCCGCGGTAAATTTGACCATTGATCACAAGGCCCATACCTACACCACTTTCGATGGTAACCACGATGAAGTCAGAGTGGTCACGGCCCAAGCCAAATGTCTTTTCTGCCATCGCGACCAAGTTGGCGTCATTGTCTAAAAAAGTTGGAACACCCAGTTCTAGGTTCAATTTATCGCGTAAATTGATGTTGCGCTCTTTTAAAGATGGTGACCAATAGACGGTTCCGTTGGCTGCATCGACGACACCCGCGAGTCCAACACCAATTCCTGAAAGATCGTGAACAGCTTTGCCGACGAGTGCAGTGAGGTCGTCCAGTGCATGAGCGATTTGTTCCGTCAATCTTACACAGGATGTAGGGCCGTCAAGGAATGGTACTTCAAGCTCTGCAATTTGTGTCCCTTCGAAATCAACAAGCATCAAAGATATTGAATGACCTGATACCTTGATGCCCGCGACCAAATGAGCACCGCTTGCGATCTTGAGGTCTACGCGAGGGCGGCCGCGTTTCATGTCAGTCGCGGACTCAGAGTCACGTGGTATCTCTTCGATCAGGCCATCACGCAGCAATTCGGCGGTTACAGTGGTCACAGTCGCGCGGCTGATTCCCGTATTTTGAGAAAGATCGATACGTGGAATTGGGCCGCGACGCTCGATCTCACGCAGCAAAATATGCCGTCCTTGCTCACGTTGATGTCCAAAAGCCATAAGTTGCTCTCCTTCAAAAACCTTATAAGAATATGAGGCCCAGACATAAAGGATGACTTTTTTAATCGAAGATGTCTAATTTAATTTGCAATTCGAATTTAAAGTGGCCTACATTGCTTCATCCCCAACCGCCGGGCGATTCCGGCGGAGGGTTCTGTTCGTTTTGGGAGGAACACATGAAACTATTTAAAACTGCAGCCGCAGTCATGACCGGTGTTGTCATGGGCACAGCGGCATTGGCTGACGATGTAATCGTCGGCGTAAGCTGGTCAAACTTTCAGGAAGAGCGCTGGAAAACTGATGAAGCGGCGATCAAAGCTGCTTTGGAAGCTGCTGGCGCGAAATATATCTCTGCTGACGCACAAGCATCTGCTTCTAAGCAGTTGACTGACGTCGAAGCATTGATCGCACAAGGTGCGGATGCGTTGATCATTCTAGCAATGGACAAAGACGCGATCGGTCCAGCTGTTGATCAAGCCGAAGCTGAAGGTATTCCAGTTGTTGGCTATGACCGTTTGATCGAAGACGATCGCACGTTCTACCTTACGTTCGACAACAAAGGCGTTGGCCGTATCATCGCAGAGTCAGTTAAAGCTATTCAACCAACTGGTAACTACGCGATCATCAAGGGCGACAAAGGTGATCCAAACGCATTGTTCCTTCTTGAGGGTATGATGGAAGTCATCGGTGATGATGTTGCTGCTGGAACTATCACAATTGTTGGTGAAGCATTCACTGATGGTTGGAAGCCAGACAACGCTCAGAAGAACATGGAGCAAATCCTAACATCTGCAAATAACGAAGTTGACGCTGTATTGGCGGAAAACGACGGTATGGCTGGCGGTGCAATCGCTGCACTTGAAGCACAGGGTCTAGCAGTTCCAGTGGGTGGTCAAGATGGCGATCACGCAGCGTTGAACCGTGTTGCACGTGGTACACAAACTGTTTCAGTTTGGAAAAACGCTGGCGATCTAGGTGGAGCAGCTGGTCGTATTGCGGTTGCTTTGGCTGGCGGTGCTGCACTTTCAGACATCGAGGGCGCAGTTAAGTGGTCCGGTGGTTCCAAGGGCGTTGAAATGAACGCAATCTTCCTTGATCCGACACCTGTCACAAAAGACAATATCAGCGCAGTGATCGACGCAGGTCACATTGCTAAGGACAAAGTATGCGCAGGCGCCATGGATGGCGTTGCTGGCTGTAACTAATCCTACCGACACCGGCGGCACATTTGCCGCCGGTGTCTTACCCAATTCTCTAACATTCTGACGCCGCCCTTCGTCGCTGCACTTTTGTGGTGTAAGATGAGCGTGACCGTACATTGGATATCGACATGAGCAACACAACTGAAACCAAAACCGCGCCACCGCATGGCCTACCGCCCCAAGATAAAGGTGGTCCATTGGCTCGCTTTCTAAAGGCGACTGAACTCGACACGAGACTGCTTGGGATGTTGGGTGCACTTGCACTGATCTGGATCGGCTTCCATGTTTACGGTGCAGTATTTAACGGTTTCGGTGCGTTCCTAACTCCGCGCAACCTTTGGAATCTTTCGGTTCAAACATCTTCGATCGGAATTATGGCCTGTGGCATGGTTCTGGTTATAGTTACTCGCCACATTGACCTGTCTGTTGGCTCTGTCTTGGGTTTTTGTGCAGTTGTCATGGGGGTGACCCAAGTTTACGTTTTGCCGCCGTTAATGGGGGTTGGGCATCCAATGATCTGGATCATCGCCGTTGTTGTTGGCATGATTGCAGGTACCTTTGTTGGCGCAATCCACGGCTGGCTAATAGCATACCGTGCCATCCCTGCCTTTATCGTGACCCTTGGTGGTTTGCTGGTATGGCGCGGCGTTGCCTTCCTAATCACAAGCGGTGAAACAATTTCCCCCGTCGATCAAACATTCAAATTGCTGGGCGGCGGACCCTACGGTGCCGTTGGCGAAGTGGGCAGCTGGATCGTTGGTGCATTGGGCTGCATCGCAGTTGTGGTGATGGTTTTGAACAGTCGCAAACAACGCACACGCTTTGGTTTTGTCATGCGCCCAGTTTGGGCTGATTATTTCATTGGTGGTATCAGCTGCGCTGCGGTTATCGGTTCTGTCTTGTTGGTAAATTCATATCCTTGGCCCAAGGGCATCGTGAAACGCTATGTCGCGGAAACGGGCATCGAAGTCCCTGCTGAAGGCCTGTTCATCAGCCACGGTTTTGCGATCCCAGTTTTGATCTTAGTTGTCGTGGTTATTTGCATGACAATACTAATGCAGCGCACACGCTTTGGTCGCTATGTCTACGCAATTGGGGGCAACCCAGAGGCGGCAACATTGTCGGGTATCAACACCAAATGGATGACTGTTAAAATCTTTGCATTGATGGGGTTTCTCACAGGCTTGTCCGCTGTTGTTGCTTCGGCCCGTTTGGGGTCTGCAACAAACGCACTGGGTACATTGGATGAGCTGTATGTGATCGCAGCGGCCGTTATTGGCGGCACGTCTTTAGCAGGTGGTATCGGCACAATTTATGGTGCGGTTCTGGGAGCCTTGGTGATGCAGTCGTTACAAACCGGGATGGTGCTGATTGGATTTGATGCTGCCATCCAACAAATCGTTGTCGGCGCTGTCTTGGTCTTTGCCGTCTATCTCGACAATCTTTACCGCAAAAGCGCGAAGTGAGGACAAAAGTTATGAGTAATACAAACACACCCCTCGTCGAAATGCGCGACATCTGTATATCTTTTGGCGGCGTTCATGCCGTGGATCACGTCAGCGTTGAACTGCATCCTGGCGAAGTAGTGGGCTTGCTTGGGCACAATGGTGCGGGTAAATCTACGCTGATCAAAATCCTATCGGGTGCCTATGCAATGGACTCGGGCGAAATACTGATCAACGGCGAAAAAGCTGAGATCAGAAACCCACGTGATGCACGTAGCTATAATATCGAAACAATCTATCAGACGTTGGCTTTGGCCGATAACTTGGACACTGCCAGCAACCTGTTCTTGGGGCGCGAATTGGTGACGCCATTTGGTTTGGTCGATGATGATGCGATGGAAGCAGAAGCACGCGAAATCATGGCGCGGCTCAACCCAAATTTCCAAAAGTTCAACGACCCAGTGTCGGCGCTTTCTGGTGGGCAACGCCAATCAGTTGCCATTGCTCGCGCTGTATATTTCAATGCGCAAATCCTGATCATGGACGAACCAACGGCAGCCCTTGGACCACATGAAACTCAGATGGTTTCCGAACTGATTCAAAAACTAAAAGCCGAAGGTATTGGGATTTTTCTTATCAGTCACGACATCCACGATGTGATGACCTTGTGCGATCGTGCCTCAGTCATGAAAAATGGTAAATTGGTTGGGACGGTTGATGTGGACTCTGTCACCGACGATGATCTATTGAGCATGATTATTCTTGGTAAACACCCTCATCAAAAAGAAGCCTAATGACAAACGACCTAACACTCGTAGCTGACGTTGGCGGAACAAATACAAGATTTGCTTTGGCTGATGCTAATGGCGTTATAGAAGAGAGTTTTATCAGGTACTCGAATGCGGATGTGGATTGCTTTGTTGAGGCAGTCCAAGAGTATTTTACAGCTTTGGTCGGGCCAAAGCCAAGTTCAATTTGTATTGCGATTGCTGGGCCTGTTTCAGCTGGAAATGGTGAACTGACTAACGGCGATTGGGAGTTTGACACAGACGTATTGGCGCAATCTTTGGGCCTTGATCGAGCATATCTTTTGAACGATTTGGTCGCGCTTGGTTATGCATTAGACGTGCTACCTGACCATGTTGTGAACCAAATCAGCGGTGGTGAACCGCATGGCGATCAAGCTCTTGTTGCGGGCATCGCCACTGGGTTTAACGTAAGCATGTGCCACGAGGGCCACGTGATTGAAGCCGAGTTGGGTCATGCGAGCCTACCAAGCAGCGTTATGGATGTTTTGCGCGACGCGGTTGGCGACAAGGCCAGCAGCTTCCACAAAGTTGAAGCGCTGTTTTCAGGTGACGGGCTCGCTGCGTTGCATGTTGCACTTGGATTCAAAGAAACGGATCCGGCACAAATCACGGCACCAACATATGAAGAGGGTGCTCAGACAGTTGCTCTTTTCGCGAAGGCCTTGGGCTTGTTCTGTGGGCAAATGGCATTCCAATATATGCCTTTTGCCGGTCTGTATTTTAATGGCAGCGTGGCACGCGCCATTATGGATTCGGAAACTGCAGCCAAAGCGATCGCTGCCGAAGCTGGCAAAGATGAAACTTTCTCTGGTCGCTTTGGCCAGGTGCCACTGTACGTGATAACTGAAGATAATGCGGCGCTATATGGCTGCGCGAGGTACGCCCAATCACGGGCTTAAGCCGGTCTTTACGTGACGGGTCTGGATGCATGCTTTGAAATTGCCCTGATATTTCAATTACCATAGCCTCCAACGTAATATGACGAAGGATGGGCTATGACACAAAAACCAGCGAACCGCTTATTGGTTTGCGCCACATGCGAACGCGAGAGTGATGTCACCGCACGCCAAGACTGCTCAACATTGCGCGGTGCGATCAAGCTTGCTGGGCTAAGTGATCAGATTGAAGTTGAGGCCACGCCATGCCTTGGTGGATGCGTCCGTGCCGTCAATATCTCGCTTCAGGGCGAAGGGCGCGGCACTTACGTATTTGATGGGTTGGATATCAAAGCGTCTGAAGCCGAAATCGTTAAGCTGTGTCAGATGTTTCTTGAACTAAACAAGGGCTGGATCGAAGATGCCCGCCCATTGGGAGAGCTGCGCAATCGCTTGCGCGCACGCATCCCAACGATGGATTAATTTGTTGTGTTTGTGACCTGAACACCGACCCGCAATGGGACACCATCAACGCTAACCTGGCTGTGGTCGTTTGAGTTCAGCGCGACTTCGATCAGCACATCACCTTCGGGCAAGTGATCTATGTGGAACCAATCCGCATAGAGGCGCGCCATCTTATCACCGTTCACATAGAGATGCGCATGGCCCTCGCCTGTTACATCAATCGTGCTCGCGTTTTGAGGGGCGAAGGTAAAGTTGGTTTTCTCAATCTTGAGGTTCCAGCCCGTCGCCGGATCTTTGAATATCTGCGCGGCAAGTGTTGGGGCTGTATCACTTGCAGGTAGGTCGATTGATGTGATTCCTGAATGATCGTGGCCACCACCACTGTGTCCAGTCGCGTGATCGTGGCCGTCAAACGTAACACCATTACCAGCCGCAATTGTGAACCCGATGCCGCCACCAAAGACCAAACCGATCAGGAGCATTGAAAGTCTACGATCCATGTCGTTTTTCCTGTTTGAGAAGGTGGGAAGCGGTGGTTAAGCCGCTTCGCCTTCCTTGGTCCAAAAATATGCGCAAAATGCACCGAGGATGATCCAAGCAGCCAATCCGACACTCAGTGCACGGGATGCAAACAACGCACCGATTTCCGTTGGAACGGGGCCTGTGAACTCAGCTGGTTGTGGTGCACCAATGATGTGGGGCAGCAGCAGAAGCACAATTGCAGCGCCAACGCCAACCATCGTGAAGTGGAAGGCGATCAACCACATCGCGATTGCAGCTGTCGCAACAGTCGCAAACCACCAGTACTGGCGCAGCAACACATCGGCTGCAGCAACACCCGGTACTTCAGGAGGCAATGAAAAGGCTGGTGCAAGGTGCGCTGCGATGAAGCCCATAAGACCCCAGATCATGCCATTGCGCAGTGTGATGTCGGCACCGCGTTCTTCTGCAACGCCCATAAGCGCTACAAGGATCATCGCATAGCCGCAGTAGGTGAGCATGGTGAACAGAACAGACAGGAGGTCACGCATGGGATCAAACCCACTCACGTCTTGAATTGCGGAAACCGGAGCGGCATTAAAATGCACCAAGGTGCCAGTTTCATAAAGTTCAGCGTGCAATAACACAGGTTGCACGAACGCATACTGCAACAGGGCGATCAACAACCCAGCCGTAGCGCCAGCGAACAATGCGCTGGTTACAATGCGTGCAAACATTTTAGTGGCAGGGGAAGCCAGTTGCGTGACGCACGTCGTGTGCCGCATCGTGCAATGCTGCTGCTTGAACGTGGCCAGTGACGGCAATGATGCCTACGCCAAGGATCAATGCGAAAAATGCAGACGCCAAACCTGTACGGCTGGCTGATGCGTGATCTTCTACGGTCATAGTTGCTGCAGTCGTCTTCATTGGTCTTCTCCTTACTGTCACACCCGACAGATTTAATTACGTTTCAGCCCGGCAGGTCTCCTGGCTTGCGTTTCATCACGTGGCTTCGACCTTCCCCACCAAATAGGGTGAGTGGCAAATTCGAAACCCGCTCTTCGCATACAGTCGCGGGGGCGGCCTGGGATTTGGTTGACTTAAACCTAACCCAATTCCCTCTTCGTTCATCGACAAAACCGACGAACACCAAGCCCTTTACGTCTACAACCCCATCCGTGAGTCGCACAAGGGACAACTTAATGCCGAAGGCTATTCTGGCCGTTTACGACGTAATAAGTATGCATCCATGATCCATCCATGTGCGGCGCGTCCTTTTGCACGGGCCGAAATGATCTCGTCTTTGACAAGATCAAGCGGGCCAGAGCGGATGATTTGATTCTCCATCCCCAGATAAGCGCCCCACCAGATGTCAAAATCTGCACCATTCAGCGTTTGAAATGCACAGTTGCCATCGAGCATAAAAATGGCGCTGTCAGCACCTTTGGGCCAACCATTGTCGCGTAACTGTCGCCCCGTGGTCACCACAAAGGGTGCCCCTATTTCATTCACAGGGATTGCGTGGGCTGCAGTCAAAACTTGAAGCGTTGTGATCCCCGCAACGACGCGTACCTTTGGATAGGGTTTGAGACGCGAGGCAATACGCAGCGAACTGTCATAAAGCGATGGGTCGCCCCAGATCAACAACGCCGCGCGTTCAGTATTACCTGCGGCCTTGATCCACGTATCCGCGATTGCATCGTGCCACAGATCAACGTTTTCTAAATAGTCACCATCAGATTTACGTACGGGCAGATCAAATTCGATAATTTGTGGGCCATCGCCCACCACAACCTTCTCAACAATCTGACGGCGCAGATCAGCAAGGTCGGATTTTTCACCGCCCTTGCGGGGGATCAGAATCGTTGTCGCCTCTTGGATTGCGCGTGCGCCTTCAAATGTAAGGTGGTCAGGATTGCCGGTCCCGATGCCGATGAGCGTTAGGCTATCCATCGTCGTAATCTGTCGCCAAAGGACCATATAGGATCAGGGCAGGGTTCGGTGAAAACTCTGCCTGAAGTTCCTTGGCCAATTCCGAAACCGTTGTGCGCTTTAACGACTGTTCCGGTGTGCTGACCGCTTCGGCCAAAAGGGCGGGTGTGTCACGTGGCAAACCATGCGCGATCAATTTTTCAAGCAAGGCCGGAAACGTCCGTTTACCCATGAACACCACGGTTGTTGCCATAGGATCGGCAAGTGCCACAAGGTTCGCATCATTAGGCAAAGTGCCATCCACATCATGCCCAGTCACGAACTGCACGCGGCGTGCCGTCATTCGTCGGGTTAGGGGAATGCCTGCCGCGGCCGCAGCAGCGCAGGCTGATGGAATTCCGGGGATGATTTCGTAGGGAATGCCCGCTTCGCGCAGCGCGACAATCTCTTCCTCAAGGCGCCCAAACATTCCGCCATCGCCACTTTTAAGACGTACAACACGTGCGCCTGTTTGCGCATACTCAACCAACAATTGACTGACATGGCTTTGCTTAGGGGAGGCGCGACCTGCGCGTTTCCCAACGCCGACTAAATCGGCACCCTTGCCAGCATGTGACAGAATAGGACCGGATGACAGGTCATCAAACAAAACAGCATCCGCTGTCTTTAAACGGTCCACCGCTTTCAAAGTGAGCAATTCAGGATCGCCAGGTCCAGAGCCGACGAAGCTTACAAAACCGGTCATCTAGCTGGCCTCTGCAATCAGGTGAAAGAAGGTGCCTGTGACATTGCCATTGATTGATCCAGTTTCTGGAACCGGGTTGCCTTCTGCGTCCAAGACTTCGGCCAGCGGTGCATCAGGTTCCTCTAGAATGGTGGAGTAATGGAACTCATGGCCACGCAATGCTTCACCCGTGGCAAACCCCGGCATAGGTGCAATCAAATGCGCTTTGCGGTAGCCAAGGTGGAACTTGCGCTTTTCATAGCTAGTGACAAGGCCAAGAAGGCCTAACATTTCGTGGCTGTTCCCTTCCTTGTCGACCAAGGTTTTACCCAACGCCATGTAGCCGCCACACTCCCCGTGCACAGGTCGTGTTTTGGCGTGCTCGATCATCGCTTTGCGAAAGTTAGACGCGGCGGCCAACGGACCTGCGTGTAATTCGGGGTATCCACCGGGCAACCAAACCAAATCGGCGTTTGTGTCCGGTACTTCATCGGCAAGTGGTGAGAACGGAATGATCTCTGCCCCATGCGCCCGCCATCCAGCGACTAGGTGCGGGTAGGTGAATGAGAATGCAGCGTCCTGAGCCAACGCGATCCGTTGCGCAGGTGGTTTAGGCAGTTGGCCTGCTGGCAATGGGGCGCCACCTGTTGCTGCGGCTTTGACCGCCTCTAAATCCACGTTCTCGCGCAGGAAGTTGGCATACCCAGAAATCGCCGCTTCAAGGTCGGGATGTTCTACCGCTTGGATTAGTCCAAGGTGGCGTTCAGGCAAGGCAAGATCGCCGCGGCGGGGCAAGCTCCCTAGCACCTTAATGCCGTGTTTCTCCATGCCCAATCGGGTCAGGCGTTCGTGGCGTGGTGACGCCACACGGTTCAGGATCACACCTGCGAAATTGAGATCGGGATTGTACTTGGCAAAGCCCAAAGCTGTTGCCGCAGCAGACTGAGCTTGACCGCTGACATCAATCACAAGGATCACGCCCCAGCCCATTTTTGCCGCAGTCTCTGCGCTGGTTCCGTGCCCTGTTGCACCCGGTTTCGCAACGCCATCATACAGGCCCATGGACCCCTCAGCGATCACGATATCCGATCCTTCAGCTTGCGCTGAAATCGCGCCCAACAGTGACGGGTTCATCGCCCATGTATCAAAGTTGAATGAGGGCCGGCCAGCCGCTGCGCGGTGAAACGCAGGGTCAATATAATCGGGACCACTTTTGAAGGGCTGAACGTTCAAGCCGTCCTCTGCCAAAGCACGCAGCAATCCCAACATGACGGTTGTTTTGCCGGTGCCCGAACTAGGGGCGGAAATGAGTAGGCCTTTGGGCATATTATTCATCGTCATGACTCCAGCTGGCCCAAGGGCTGTCAGCGGTTTGAGGGCGATAACGGCGGTCATAGTCAGTCGCGTAAAGACAGCTTTCGTCGAACCCTTCGCCAGCCAACGCCGGACCAACAAGGATCAACGCGGTACGTGCGATTTCTGGTGTGACGGTTGCTGCGATGGTGGACAAGGTTGCGCGGATGATTTGTTCGTCTGGCCATGAAGCGCGGTACACAACCGCAACAGGGCAGTCATCACCATAAGACGGGGTAAGATCAGCAACGACGGTATCAAGGTTCTGGATAGACAGGTGGATCGCGAGCGTCGCGCCGGTGGCTGCGAAATTCTTTAGGCTTTCACCCTCTGGCATTGAGGACGCGCGGCCAGGTGTGCGTGTTAACACAACCGATTGTGCCAACCCGGGCAATGTCAGTTCAGTGCCCAGTGCAGCGGCAGCAGCAGCAAAAGATGGAACGCCTGGTGTTACGCTGACCGAAATACTTTCAGCGCGCAGACGGCGCATTTGTTCACCCATTGCAGACCACACAGACAAGTCGCCTGAGTGTAGACGCGCCACGTCTTTGCCCGCCTCAGTTGCTGTTTTGATGGTGGCGATGATGGTATCAAGGTCCATCGCTGCGGTATTAATGATCTCAGCGTCGGCAGGGCAGTGGCCCAAAATTTCCTGTGGAACCAGTGATCCTGCGTATAGGCAGACAGGGCATGCCGCGATGATGTCGCGGCCACGCAGGGTCAAAAGATCGGCGGCACCGGGGCCTGCGCCAATGAAGTGTACAGTCATGATTTGGGTCCTTGGGCGATGGCACAGGTTGCCATGCGGTCATTAGAAATGGAACGGGGTGCCAGCAACTTGGCGTCTTCACCCAAAGCGGCGAGGGCAGCTGCTTCTGCCACGCTACCCGTGTCACGGTGGGTTTGGCTGGCTTGTGATTGGGTATGGGTTTCGCTTTGGGTTAGCGCAGATGCGTCAATTGAAACGATCTGTGCGCCAATTGTTTCGGCAAAATTAATGAATACTGTGGTTTTTGATTTGTCTTCGGCCGTCGCAATAGCATCTACCGCGTTAACGCCCGCTTCGCTGAGGGCAGAGGTTAAGCTGTCGACGGTCGCACTGCTGCGAAACCCAAATCCTGCAACTATCATCGTATCACGCTCCACTGGACAATGGGATAGGCGCTAGACCAACCACGTTTTGTACCAAGAGGTTTGGAGTTGGCGATTTCGATGCGCATCAACTCACCGCCTTTGGCGGCATGCGCTTGTGCAACAATTACCTCAGATTCAAGGGTCACGGCATTGGTTACGAAACGGCAGCCTACAGGCATGATATTCCAAAGCGCATCTAGCAACTCTTGAGTTAGGCCACCGCCAACAAACACAACTTCTGGTGCGGGCAGATCGTCTAACACATCTATTGATTTGGCGGTGATAACGTCCAAACGCTCCACACCCAGCGTCATAGCATTATGCGCAGCGCGTGCGGCACGTTCAGAGTTTGTTTCTACTGCAGTGGCGGTGACAGATGGATGACTTAACAACCATTCAATTGCGATTGATCCAGAACCTGTGCCAAGGTCCCAAAGGTGTTCACCAAATTTTGGCGCAAGAGCAGATAAAGTAAGGGCGCGAATAGGACGTTTGGTGAGCTGCCCATCATTGGCAAATAGTGCATCGTCTTTGCCTGATGCTTTGCTGATAGCAGGTCCACTGCCCTTGATATCAATCGCTACACAAACTGGATGCGGAACCGCCTCACTGAGTTGATCAAACGCGGTGACGCGCTGGCGTGGACCACCAAGGGCTTCCAGAACTGTCAGGTCACTGTCGCCAAAACCGTTGTCTGAAATGTAACTGCTTAACTCCTGCACAGCCGCGCCATCGCGTAAAAGCGCAATGCACCGCTGACCTGTGGAAAGATGTGCGCGCAGACGCGACAATGGTGCTGCGTGAAGTCCAAGACAAAGCGTGTTTTCCAACGGCCAACCCATCTGAGCCGCGGCCAGTGAAAAGGTTGCGGGTCCTGCGATTGAAGTCCATTCATCCGGTTGTAAGTGGCGGGCGAAAACGCTGCCTGCACCAAACCAAAACGGATCGCCAGAGGCCAAGGCGACAACGCGTTTGCCTCGCAACTCCAAAAGCTGTGCAATACCATCGGCAAAGGGAACGGGCCAAGTTATCAACTCTGCATCAACCACAGGCAGCAGTGACAAGTGGCGTGCGGCCCCCATAACGAATTCAGCACTTTGAAGCGCCTTGAGGCTTGCAGGCGTCATAGCATTTGGTCCATCTTCGCCCAAGCCCAATATGGTCAACCAAGGAACATTAGACATGACAGATCACCTGCTTATCCTTGGCGGCACCACAGAGGCCACGGGTTTGGCCCATGTTCTGCATGACGCTGGCATGAACGCTACGTTTTCCTACGCGGGTCGTGTTGCACGCCCCAAACGCCAACCTTTGCCCACCCGCATTGGTGGTTTTGGTGGTGTTGAGGGATTGGCCAAATACATTGTTGAAAACGCTATCACGCATGTGGTCGATGCGACCCATCCGTTCGCTGCCCAAATGAGTATGAACGCGGTTGCCGCATGTGCGAAAACGAATGCGCAACTGCTGGCTTTGACGCGGCCGAAATGGGTTGCGCAAACGGGCGACCAGTGGCGACGTGTTGCTGATATTGATGGTGCTGTTGCCGCGCTCGGCGGACCTGCGCAAAACGTGATGTTGGCAATTGGCCGCATGCACTTGGATGCCTTCGCGCCGTGCCCGCAGCATCAATACCTGTTGCGCCTTGTGGATGCCCCAAGTGGCGAAGTGCCATTGCCAAACCGTAGTATCATCGTTGATCAAGGACCTTTTAGCGTCGAGAACGACACGGCCTTGATGCGGGACCATAAGATCGAATTGGTTGTTGCTAAAAATGCCGGGGGCAATGGGGCGCGTGCTAAGATTGACGCGGCTCGCGCCTTGAATGTTCCGATAATTATGATCGACCGTCCGCACATCCCCGCGCGCCCAGAAGTGGGAACGGCACAAGAGGTTTTGGACTGGATGGCTCATTTGGCAAGCGATCTTGGTGTGTAAACAATCGGGCCAATCTCGCGCTCGATAACGCGCGTTTGGCTGGAGCCCACCAAAACCATTGTGCGCATGTCTGCCATGTCTGGCGTGGTTTGTGACAGTGGTACAATCTTGATCGTTTCATCAGGGCGCGACACGTTACGCGCGAAGATAACGGGACGATCATCGCCGCAGGCATCTTTGAGGATTTCAAGCGTGCGCTCAAACCCTTCGGGTCGTGATTTGCTGCGTGGGTTATAAAAGGCCATGGCGAAATCGGCTTCGGCCGCTAGGCGCAGCCGTTTTTCGATAATGGACCATGGTTTAAGATTGTCACTTAGATTGATGGCGCAGAAATCGTGACCAAGTGGCGCACCGGCACGTGCAGATGCAGCCAACATTGCAGTGATGCCAGGCAGAACGCTGATATTAATATTCAGCCAATCCTTTGGCCCGTTTTCAAGCGCTTCAAAAACAGCGGCAGCCATTGCAAACACACCGGGGTCACCGGATGAAACGACGACGACATGTTTCCCCTCTAGCGCCATTTCCAGTGCATGTTGGGAGCGGTCAATCTCAACTCGGTTGTCGCTGCCGTGGCGCGTCAAACCGTCGCGCGGCGCAATGCGATCCACATAGGGAAAGTAGCCAACGATGTCCGTCGCTTTGGCCAAGGCGTCAGTGACCTGTGGCGTGACAAGATCATCATCGCCTGGTCCAATACCAGCTATGACAACGCTACCGCTCATGGACGGCGACCTTGACCGTGAACCACGATGATTGAGAAGTAAGGCGTCACTTTTTCACCCGCTTCGCTTAGCTTGCTGACGGTTTGGTTTTGCATCGTTGCGAACTCAACAATCCACGCGTCATCGAATTTTCCAGCAGTGCGCAGTGCACTGCGGACTTTCTCGATGTTGCGTCCAATTTTCATCACGACCAATGCGTCAGTGTCTGCCATGCGGCGGGACAATTCGTCTTCGGGCAGGGTGCCCATCAGAACGGTCAAAACATCATCGCCCCAAGTGATTGGATGACCCGTTGCCGTCCACGCGCCCGACATACCAGTGATCGCCGGGACGACATCAACAGGCACGTCATTTTTCAGGCGTTCATACATGTGCATGAACGAACCGTAGAAAAACGGATCACCTTCGCACAAGACAACAACGTCTTCGCCAGATTGGGCGAGGGCACGCAGGTGTGCCGCGCAATCTTCGTAGAACGCAGAAAGGATTTCGTTGTAACGCGGATCACTTAGCGGAATTTCAGTGGTGACTGGGTATTCCATCGCGAATTCGATGACGCCTTCGGGCAACATTGGCTCTGCTATCTGTCGGGATTGCCCTTTGCGTCCCACCTTGCGGAAGAACGCGACATGTTTCGCGTTGCGCACTAAGCGGTCCGATTTCACGCTTAATAGATCAGGATCACCTGGTCCAAGGCCAACGCCGTATATTGTGCCAGCACTCATTCTGCACGGCTCGCAATTGCATTGATCGCGGCAACTGTGATTGCGGACCCGCCCAGGCGGCCTTCAACAATGGCCCATGGCAATGGGTTTGCTTCGCTCAACGCTTCTTTGCTTTCTGCGGCACCGATGAAACCAACAGGACACCCAATGATAGCGGCGGGGCGTGGGCAGTCGGGGTCTTCTAACATGTTCAACAAATGGAACAACGCAGTTGGTGCATTGCCGATAGCGACCAATGCGCCCTCAAGGTGTGGACGCCACAACTCAAGTGCTGCAGCGGAGCGCGTATTGGACATCTCTTTGGCCATGTCAGGAACCCGTGGATCACGCAGGGTACAGATCACTTCATTGTCTGCAGGTAGACGCTTGCGCGTAACGCCTTCGGACACCATGTAGGCGTCGCACAGAATTGGCGCACCGCTTTGCAATGCAGCACGTGCAGCAGTGCCGAAGGTATCTGAAAAGTGCACATGTTGTGCGAGATCAACCATGCCTGCAGCATGGATCATGCGTACTGCGATGCTTTCGTGATTGTCGTCAAAACGGGCTAAATCGGCTTCTGCCCTGATGGTGGCAAAGCTGCCTTTGTAGATGGTCGCGCCATCGGTCTCATAGGTGTATGGCATCAGTGGCGTCCTAATTCGTTGATCACGGCGTTTATAACAGAGTCGGGTTTGATCCCTTGCAGCACTGGGACATCCCACGAAACCCCGTTCAAAACAAGGTCAAAGCCGTCATTTTGCCCTACAAGCACGACATCCGCATTGCGCGGTCGCGCACAACCTTTGGAACAGCCAGAAACATGCAATGATCGGCCATTAAGGTGTGGCGTGAGGACGCGTGCAATGGCGCGGGTGCTTTGTTGGGTGGCCGTGCAAGCAGGTGCGCCGGGGCAAGCGTCCACGCCAAGCTCAGGTGCGTCTGGTATGGTGATAAAATTGGTTTCTGCGGCGTCTATCTGGCCACTCAAAAGAAACATGCGTGAATGCGTGAGCGTCAGTGTTGACGTTGGGTTTGAAGCCAATAACGCGCGTAATTCTGTGGCGGGTAGGCTGCCAAATGGTGCACCGAAAACGCGCCCTTGGGGCTGCTGTGCGGGCACAAGTTGTGCAGCAGGCTTATGAGAGGTTTCGCGCGCGAAACGAAGGGGCAAAGGCACTGACCCAAGATGTGCGGCCATGCGCCGTATATCGTTGTCGCGGGTTTGTGCGAACCAACGTGCGATGCTTATTAGTTCGTTAATTGCGGTGTCTGCAGTGACAGCCACGCCAAGGGGTGAACCATCGACGCGAACGATCAATCCACAGGGGCCTGTTTCGATCCGAATATCGGCGGGCGCATCGCTAAGTTGGGGTGGGCCATCGGCATCAATAGCAAAGCCGAATTTACCGGGTAGCTCTGGAAGTTCAGCGAGGCGTTCTGTGAGCTCAAGTGCAAGGCGTGCCGTCAGACCATCAGTCGATCGCAGGGGCGCACAGATGATGTTGCGCCGCGCCTCGATTTCAGGGGTTTCATCAAGCAGGTCGAGCGCAAGCAATGCATCAAGAACCGCTTGATGATTGTGTGGTTTGATCCCGCGCAGCTGCAGGTTAGCGCGATTGGTGAGGTCGATAATACCGTTGCCAAAGGTCGCAGATACGTCGCAAAGCCCAAGCGCCTGTGTATTGGAAAGTTGCCCCAAGCGTGGCCGCACCCGCATGATCAACCCGTCACCAGATTGCATGGGGCGCAAGGCACCGGGGCACCAGCCTTTTACTTCGGGACCACTCACGACAACCGTTCTAATTCAGCGGCAATCGAATTGCGCTGCGTGTTCCATAAGCCAGCGTCATGTAGCGCGTTGAAACGATCACGCATGGCTGCAAGGGCTTCGGGGTTTGCATCCTCTAGGAATGAAACAACGCTGTCTTCGCCAAGGGTGGCGTCATAATAAAGATCAAATAGATGCGCCGGGACCACTTGAGCCAGATGTGCGAATGCAGCCATGTGATCCAAGGTTGCTGCGATTTCGGCAGCGCCGCGAAAACCGTGACGTTGCATGCCGGCAATCCAGTCGGAATTGGCTGCGCGGGCGTGGACAACGCGGGCGATTTCCTCGGACAAGGTGCGTGCGCGGGGTTTGCCTGCAACGGTGTTGTCGAGGTGATAAAGCTTGATGTCGCCACCACCCGTTGCGGCCTTTGCAGCCGCAAAGCCCGCCTCGTGAGTGGCGTAATCGACGGCAAGTAACAGATCAGTTTCAGGCAGGTCCTGTGGATGAACAAAGCTGTCAGCTGCCGCAACGCGGGCTTTGATGCCCTCTGCGTTCAGTGTGATGTCTTGACCGTCCAGTGCATATGAGCTGGCCTTTAGCCATGCAGCGCCTGCAGCAGCGCGGCTTTCCTCGTCATAGGTTTCCACCAATGCACCCATGCCAAGGCCGTAGCTGGCAGGGGCCGGGCCAAATACGCGGTCTTCGGCGTCTTTGCCAGCATATGGGTTCCAGTCGGCGGCTTCGTCACGTTTGGACAGGGCGCGGATGGCTTGGGAAAATAAGGCTGAGAGGGTTGGGAACACATCGCGAAACAGGCCAGAAACGCGCAGGGTGACATCAAGGCGTGGGCGTTCCAGTTCAGTGATCGGTATAATTTCGATTCCAGAAACCCGTTCCGATCCTTCATCCCAAACGGGTTTCACACCTAGTAGATGTAACGCCATCGCAAATTCTTCGCCAGCGGTACGCATGGTGGCGGATCCCCACAGGTCGACGATCAATCCTTTGGGCCAATCGCCTTCTTCTTGCAGGTGACGGCGCACCAGCTCTTCGGCCAGTTCGACGCCTTGGGCATATGCAGAACGCGTGGGGACTGATCGTGGATCAGTTGTGAATAAATTGCGACCTGTTGGCAACACATCGGTGCGTCCACGGTAAGGTGATCCAGATGGTCCCGCATCTATCCGTTTGCCAGCAAGCGCATCAATCAGTCCGGTTTGTTCGCCTTTTGCAGAGGGCGTGGCATCGAAGGTGCCAAAGACAACGGGTGCGCGGCCATAGATATGCAGGCCGTCACCAAATTGGCTTTCTTTGATGTCACAGACAAAGCGATCGATGCGCGTTAACGCCTCTGCGGTAGAAGTGGCCGTGTCTAGACCCAGATCAGCCTCAACGCCGATGGCTTGGGCCTCTGAACGAATGTCAGCTTGCAAGCGGTCGCGGCGGCGGGGGTCTAATCCGTCAGCGTTCGAAAATTCATCTAGCAGGGTTTCAAGTCGCAAAAACTGGTCAGGGGTTTTACTGTCCTTCATCGGCGGTGGGATGTGCCCCAAGGTGACAGCGCCAATGCGCCGCTTTGCTTGGGCGGCTTCGCCGGGGTCATTAACGATGAACGGGTAGATGACGGGCAGATCAGCAATCAAGGCTTCGGGCCAGCATTCATCTGAAAGGGCAACTGATTTGCCAGGCAGCCATTCTAATGTGCCGTGGGCACCGACGTGGATCAGCGCATCGGCTTTGATCGTATGGCGCAACCAAAGATAAAACGCGACATAGCCATGGCGCGGAACACGGGCGAGGTCGTGGTAATCGTCCTCACGTACATCGCGCTCGCCTCGTTCTGGCTGCAACGCGATCAGCGCCGCGCCCCTGCGGGTGGCGGAAAAGTGTAGCGCATCATCGCGAAACGCCGGATCGTCAGAGGGGTTGCCCCATGCGTTTGATAGTTCGTCTTGCAATGTTTGCGGCAACGTTTGCAGCGCTGCCTGATAATCGGCTAGAGGCCATGCGATGGTTTCGGTCCCTAGGCTGACTTCAAGTGGCGCAGCACTTTGGGTCGCCCACCCAGCATCGTTTAGGTCATCGAGAATGGCATCGGTTGAAGCGATAGCGTCCAACCCAACGGCGTGCGCCATTTGCCAGTCTTTGCCTGGATAGGTGGAGAGGACGATTGCGGGTGTCAGATCGGCGTTGTTGTTTTGCCCAAGTGTAATCCACCGGATGACACGTTTCGTGATTGCCTCAATCCGTGGGGGTTCAACACGGTGGGCAAAGCGAGCAAATTGCAGGTCGTGGTCTTTTTTGCGCGGCTCTTTAAAAGAGGTGACGCCTGAAAAAATGCGGCCGTCTACTTCTGGCAGGACAACGTGCATGGCGAGGTCTGTTGGAGAAAGCCCGCGTTCTTCTTCATCCCAGGCTTTGCGCCGCGACGTGGAAAGGGCAACTTGGAAAACCGGAACGCCCGCCGCGTCTAAAGGAGAGGTGCCGTCAGCTCCTTTGCCGGAAAACGAAGTGGCGTTGATAATCGCATCAGGCTTTAGCGCGAGGGTTTGTCGGCGCAGCCAAGTGGCGGCGTCTGGTGCCTTTAGAGATGGTGCAAACAGCGCGACGACATCGCAACCCTTTGCCCTAAGGCTTTCGAACAAGGCTGTGATGGGAGCCATATCCGCAGAAGTGAGATAGGCGCGATAAAAACTGATGAGGACGCGGGGTTTTTCGCTGTCTGGAGCAAAGGCGGCAACAGGGCAGGTGACGCCGTGTTCAGGTGTCCATGCCCCAACGCTGGGTACGCCTTTTGCACCGCGTACTGGACCAGCATAAAGACCTGCAGCAAGGGACAATTGCGCAAGGGCTGCTTGGGCTGCCACTTCACCACCTTGATCACACAGGTGGGATAGGCGGCGCAGGGTTGAGATAGGAAGAGTTGAGACCTCATCAAGCCGTGTATCTGTTCGACCATCCGCAGGGAGCACGGCCAAAGCAATGCCCTTTGCGCGACAAAGGGCTTCAACTTGTTGCAGGCCATATGACCAGTAGGCGTAACCGCCGATCAAACGGATTAGGATACCTTTTGCGCCCTTAAGGGTTTGTTCAACATAGGTATCAACGGACAGCGGATGTTTTAGAGCTGTCAAATTGGCAAGGCGCAGGGTTGGCAGTTTGCCATCCCCACGATGCCAGCCAGCCGCGAAGGCACCAAGGTCACTGTCGGAGAAGGACAACACCACAAGATCCGCAGGCGATTGCTGCAGATCAAATGGGGTTTCCGATTCCTCTAACCCGTGGCTTTCGCGAAAGACGACGTGCATGTCAGCTTAGTCGACAAGCGCTGCGCGGATTGCGTCTGGGTTCACGTGGTCATGTTCAGCAATTACAACCAAACGGCCGCGGCGCTCTGTTGTGCCCCATGGTTGGTCGTATTGCTGACGCACGCGGGCACCAACGGCCTGCACCAACAGACGCATTGGTTTGCCTTTGACCGCGGCATATCCTTTGACGCGTAGGATGTTCTGATCCTTGGCCATAGCTTCAATCCGGGCGACCAAATCTGCAGGATCTGCGATTTCCGGGATGTCGACCACGATAGATTCAAAATCATCGTGTTCGTGATCATCATGCCCATCGTGGTGTGATGGGCGTGCGTCCATGTCGTCTTCGGCGGCTGCCGCTAGACCAAGGATCACGCGGGGATCAACAACGCCTTCAGAGATTTCAACGATTGGAATTGGACGCGGCGATTCAGCTTCGATGACCGCGCGGGCTTTTGCGATGCCATCGGCACCAGCAAGATCAGTCTTGGTCAACAGAATGATGTCAGCGCAGCTGATTTGATCCTCGAACACTTCGGACAATGGCGTCTCATGATCCAGTGAATCGTCTGCCTCGCGCTGGGCGTCAACCGCTGCAACGTTTGGCGCGAAGCGGCCATCGGCAACTGCTTCGGCATCGGCCAAGGCGATCACACCATCGACAGTAATTTTTGAGCGGATGTCAGGCCAATCGAAGGCTTTCAACAATGGCTTTGGCAGGGCCAAGCCTGATGTCTCGATCAGGATGTGATCGGGGCGTGGCTCTAGCGCCATCAACGCTTCAATCGTCGGTATGAAATCGTCAGCCACGGTGCAGCAAATGCAACCGTTGGACAGCTCCATGATGTTTTCAGCAGGACAATCGGGGATCGCGCAGGATTTCAGGATTTCACCGTCGACACCGACATCGCCAAACTCGTTGACGACCACGGCCAAACGTTTGCCCTGTGGATTTTGAATAAGATGACGGATGAGGGTGGTTTTACCCGCACCCAAGAAACCAGTGATTACAGTGACGGGAAGTTTGGCTAGATCGCTCATTTGGCAGCATCCTGTGGCAAATTAAGTGGTGGGATTCGGGCAACGCAGTTCTTGCGGAAGTGTTCAGGGCGTTCGCGCCAAGGCACAAACCCGTCAGCGGCATTGTAGTAGCGGGTAACGCCATCTGTGATGATTTCGACCTGCGTTTCTGGGTCTAGGTTACCATAAACATAAGCATAGCGATTTCCGCCGCGCATCATGATGTTGCAGCCACCTTGGCAGTTTGTGAAACATTCAACGGCACGTACGGTCACGTGTTCCGGCAAATCTTGTTCTAACATGGCTTTGTGTAGTAGATTGCCAGGGCGCAGAGCGTCGTCTTCAATAGCTTGGCCCATCTTGCAAGTCGTACAGACCAGCAATTCAACGGGTTCTAAAATACTTGTATCAGTCATTCTTTTGGCCTCAAATTTAGAGGGAAAGAGTAGGGCCATCCGAAACCCCGCGCTTGGGGACCCGCATGCCCGGAACACCCCGTCCGGTTCACATAACGTCGATGCTGGCAGGTCTCCCGGCTTGCGGATCTGAGATTTCTCTCTCGGTCTGCCCGACCTTCCCGATCTTGCGATCAGTGGTGTTGGGCAACCTCTCCGGTCACGGTCGCGGGGGCGGCTGCGTTTCGGGGAAAACATTTCCCGTATCGCATTCCCTTTTCACCTGATTTAACACAGGCACCAGCAAGGATTGGTTTGCGCCCGTCCCCATATATTGTCAAGCATTTGCGGAGCCTCACATGACCGACGAAAACACACGCCACACCGAGAAAATGAAAAAGATCAAAGCGGCCCGTGATCGCATGATGGAGACCAAGACCGAAGAGAAGGGTCTGATCGTTGTCCACACTGGGCCAGGCAAAGGCAAATCATCCAGTGGTTTCGGTATGATAATGCGTTGCATCGCTCATGAAATGCCTTGTGCTGTTGTGCAGTTCATCAAGGGAAACTGGGCGACCGGTGAGCGCACATTCCTAACGGAACGCTTTGCGGATGAGTGCAAATTTATTGTCTCTGGTGAAGGCTTCACATGGGAAACCCAAGACCGCGAACGTGACATTGCAGCGGCGCGTGCGGGATGGGAAAAGGCCAAGGAAGTGATTCTGGACCCAAAGATTGATTTCGTGCTGCTGGACGAGATCAATATCGCGTTGCGCAATGACTATTTGGACATTGATGAAGTCGTCGAGTTCTTGCAGACTGAAAAGCCATTCATGACCCACGTTGTTTTGACAGGGCGGAATGCGAAAGAAGAGCTGATCGAAGCCGCGGATATGGTCACGGAAATGGGCAACGTGAAGCATCCTTTCCGTGATGGGATCAAGGCACAAAAGGGTGTGGAGTTTTAAAGTATTGCCTCGCAACGGTTGCACCAAGCGATGTCAGTGTTTGATCTCACTGGCATCGAAAGCTATGCTACAGTAACCAACTATTCGGTGTATTTTAGTGCTGTCAGTTTTGGCTTCAAGCGAAGGAAGCTACGAGAGAGGTAACAACAGCAATGCCGCCAGCGATGACCAGGCAAGTCGGATCTTGGAAGTGGTGATCGTAACCATATATGGCGCTGACAGAGGAAAGTGCAGTGATGAAAAAGGATGCGGCGCAAATCGCCGCTGATCCTAGCAAAGCTGCAGTGACGACTTTGGTGAAAATGTTGGATATGTTAATGTTCATTCTCCACTCCTACTTAAGCAATCAATAAGTAAGGTAACATATTTTTGTTTGTTTACATATACATTTATGTATTTTTTACCTTAAAACCTGTTTTTCTAAAACAGGTTGAAATGGGTGAGCGTTAACCTGATACAAGGGTAAGCGCTGACCTAATGACTAACGTACGGGAATAAAATGAAGTCAATAATGATCCAAGGTACTGGCTCAAATGTCGGGAAATCGATGCTTGTAGCGGGCCTGTGTCGTGCTGCTAAAAGACGTGGTTTATCCGTTGCGTCGTTCAAGCCGCAGAACATGTCGAACAACGCCGCTGTGACTATGGATGGAGGCGAAATTGGACGTGCACAGGCCTTGCAGGCTTTGGCTTGTGGGATTTTGCCACACACAGATATGAATCCCGTTTTATTAAAGCCAGAGTCCGAGGTTGGCTCCCAAGTTGTCGTTCAGGGTCGCCGCATTGCGACTGTCAAAGCGCGTGAATATGCGAAGTTAAAACCAACACTTATGGTCTCGGTTTTAGAGAGTTTTAAGCGCCTGAAATCTCAATATGATCTGGTCATTGTCGAAGGCGCGGGCAGTCCGGCCGAAATCAACCTAAGGGTAGGTGATATTGCCAATATGGGTTTTGCTGAAGCGGCGAATGTACCTGTGATCTTGTGTGGTGATATCGATCGGGGGGGTGTGATCGCCCAAGTTGTCGGCACACAAGCGGTCATGGATTCGGATGACAATGGCCGTGTCGTTGGTTTCATGATCAACAAGTTTCGCGGTGACCCCAGCCTGTTTGATGACGGATACGAAATGATTAGCGATCACACGGGTTGGCGTGGTTTTGGAGTTGTGCCGTGGTTCAAGGATGCTTGGCGTCTACCGGCCGAAGATGCGCTTGATATTTCATCAGGTCCGCAGGACGGCACATTCAAAGTGGTTTGTTTGACCCTGTCTCGGATTGCGAACTTTGATGATATGGACCCATTGGCCCAAGAGCCAAATATATCGCTTGTGATGTTGAAGGCTGGCGAAGTCCTTCCTGCTGACGCTGATCTGGTTATCGTGCCGGGCAGTAAATCAACCCGTGGCGATCTTGCCTATCTTCGCGCGCAGGGCTGGGATGTGGATTTGGCGGCACACCATCGGCGCGGTGGTCGTGTGTTGGGTATTTGTGGCGGTTACCAAATGCTGGGCCAAATGATCAGTGACCCTGACGGGATAGAGGGGACGCTAGGTGACAGCGCTGGCCTTGGTCTGTTGGATGTTGTCACGCAGATGACGGGCGATAAACGTTTAA
Organism: Ascidiaceihabitans sp.; assembly: GCA_028825475.1. Taxonomy (GTDB): domain Bacteria; phylum Pseudomonadota; class Alphaproteobacteria; order Rhodobacterales; family Rhodobacteraceae; genus Ascidiaceihabitans. Next base: position 49,178 of record JAPKAB010000008.1, read on the forward strand.
CTTCTGTTCATGCTGTGCACGTTGATACAGAGTTGCCATTTGAGGGATATGAGATCCACATCGGGCGAACTGTGGGTCCTGATAACGCGCGTCCTTTTGCGCATGTTGACGGTCAACCCGAGGGGGCACAATCCAGTGATGGGCGTGTCATGGGCAGCTACCTGCATGGGATGTTCAGCAATGATGCGTGGCGCGGTGCATTTCTAAATAGTTTGGGTGTGACTGCGTCGGGCAGTTACAGTTCAGGCGTCGAACAGGCGCTGGACGACTTAGCCGATCACGTCGAGACTTTTTTGGATGTTGAGGGAATACTGCAAGCTGCGAGTTAGAAACTTGCCGTTTGATTGGCACCATGCCATCGTTTAGAAAATACAATCTTTGAAAGACCAATGAATGCCTAAATTGAAAATTTCATCGGCTGATATGGTTGCTTCTGCGCGCGGACGTATCAAAGAAATTGAGACACCAGAGCTGATTGCAATGTTGGATGACCCGTCAGTGATCGTTGTCGATATCCGTGACATTCGTGAGCGCCAACGTGGCCACATTCCAGGCAGTTTTCACGCCCCACGTGGCATGATCGAGTTTTGGGTGGATCCCGATAGCCCCTATTTCAAACCGATATTTGGTGAAGATAAAACCTTTGTCTTTCATTGCGCATCTGGCTGGCGCTCTGCGATTACAACAGCCACCCTCCAAGACATGGGATTTAAAGCGGCGCATTTGAAAGAAGGTTTTTCAACTTGGGCAGAACAGGGCGGTCCAGTTGAGATTCCAACGCCCAAAGCAGGAACTGCGAAATGAGCAAACTTACCGATATAGCCCCACGCGACTTCTCGCTGCATCCACCGCGCATTGCGCCTGATTATCGCTCAAGCCTAAGCCGTGGTCCAATCCACAAACCGATTGGTTTCGCGACAACGATGACTGAGGCGACGGGTCCAACATTCGGGCATGATGTTCTGGGGCCAAACGATCATGATCTTTTGATCAACCACGCGGTTGATGGCGGGTCAGCAATTGGCCCACGCATTATGGTACACGGTGTGTTGCGTGATGCCGATGGTCGGCCTGTGCCGAACGCCCTGATCGAGGTGTGGCAGGCGAATGCAGGTGGACGTTATCGCCACAAGAAGGATGCCTACCTTGCGCCACTTGATCCTAACTTTGGTGGTTGTGGTCGTGTGATCACCGGTGAAGATGGCAGCTACTCATTCCGCACGGTTCAGCCTGGTGCCTATCCTTGGCCCAATGGTGGCAATGATTGGCGTCCCGCGCATATCCACTTTTCTGTTTTTGGCATGGCTTTTTCCCAACGCTTGATCACACAAATGTATTTTGAGGGCGATCCCCATATTGCGCTTTGCCCGATTGCTCAATCGATCCCTGATGCTGCGGCGATTGATCGTTTGACGGCGCGGTTGGATATGGAGGCCACGGTGCCGATGGATATTCGGGCCTTCCGCTTTGATATCGTGTTGCGTGGACGCGGTGCGACTTTGTTTGAAAACCAGCTGGAGGGCACATGATGGCGAAGCTGTCAGAAAGCGCGTCCCAAACTGCGGGCCCATATGTTCACATCGGTTGCGTCCCTGAGTTTGCTGGACTTGAACGCGGCTATCACAGCCAACTGGGCACAAGTTTGCGAGCCGATTTGACGGGCGATCCTATCACTGTTCGAGGTCGCATTATCGATGGGATGGGTGATCCTGTTCTGGATGGTTTGGTTGAGATTTGGCAACCTGACGGCGCGGGCACGTTCCACACAAACGGCAAAGGGTTTGGCCGTGCGCCATCTCATGCTGAAACAGGTGAGTTTGTGATCGAGACCGTCATGCCCGGTGCCGCCATTGATCAAAATGGCACTTTGCAGTCGCCGCATCTTGCATTGTGGATTGTTGCGCGTGGGATCAATGTAGGGCTGCATACGCGGGCTTACTTCTCAGACAACGTGGCTGACGATGATCCAATATTGTCTATGATTGAGCCGACACGTCGCACGACGTTGATCGCGCAAAAGGGTTCAAACGGATATCAGTTGGATATCCACCTTCAAGGTGAAAACGAAACGGTGTTCTTTGATGTCTGAAGTTGCTGGAAAACCCTGCATCCTATGCTGTGCAATCACAGGATCGGTGCCAACGAAGGCAGCTAACCCTGCTGTCCCAATCAGCATTTCTGAACAAGTAGAAAGCAGTCATGCCGCGGTTGAAGCAGGGGCCAGCATTATCCACGCCCACGTGCGTAATGCTGACGAAACACCCAGCAGTGACCCAGACAAATTTGCAGAGCTGCAGGAGGGGTTAAAGAAACATTGTCCTGACGTGATCATCCAGTTCTCGACAGGTGGCCGTTCCGGTGCAGGGCAAGAGCGTGGCGGCATGTTGTCTTTGCGCCCGGACATGGCATCCTTGTCTGTTGGCTCAAACAACTTCCCATCACGGGTTTATGAAAACCCACCTCTGCTGGTGGAGTGGTTGGCGTCTGAAATGGTGAAGTATGAAGTTATGCCCGAGATCGAAGCGTTTGATCTGAGCCACATCTTAAAAGCGATTGAGATGGAACAGGCAGGTTTGATCCATAACCGTTTGTACGTTCAATTCGTGATGGGTGTTAAAAACGCGATGCCTGCGGATAAAACGGTCTTTGATTTTTACGTGAAAATGATGGCAGACCGCGCGCCTAATGCACCTTGGTGCGCTGCAGGGATCGGACCAAACCAGATCGTTGTGAATGAGTGGGCAATTGCTGCAGGTGGCCATACGCGCGCTGGTTTGGAAGACAACGTGCGCCTCAATCGCGAAACGCTTGCGCCGTCGAATGCGGCATTGATAGCGCGTGCTGCTGACGTGTGTGCGCGCTATGAACGTCCTGTGGCAACACCACTCGAAGCACGCGCGCTGTTAGGCCTTTAATTTTTATACCCTAATAGTTTGGTCGCTTAGGTGACCAAACCACGCTGCTGAAAACGCTCTTCTTTCCACGTTTCGTTGTTCAAGATGTCTTCAAGTTTTGAAACAGCGCGCAGGATATCGTTTTCGTCATTGAACAGCGGCGCAATGCCAAAGCGCATGATGTTGGGCGCGCGGAAGTCTCCGATTACCTTTTCTGCGATCAATGCCTGCATGCATGCAAACCCATGTTCGAATTCAAATGACACGTGGCTGCCGCGCTGATCCGCATTGCGTGGGCTGGCAAGGGTCACGCCTGCGCAACGCTTTTCGACCTCTGCGATGAACAGCTCTGACAATACGATCGAGCGTGCGCGCACATCATTCATGTCTGCGTGGTCCCACACGTCTAGGGCTGCGGAAAGCAGGCTGAAGGCTGCAATGGAGGGTGTGCCAATACGCAATCGTTCGATGTTTTCTGCTGGGCGGTACGACAGATCAAATGCGAATGGGGCGGCGTGGCCGTGCCATCCTGCTAGGGCTGGCTCAACATCGTTATGAAGGCGTTCAGCGACATAGATGAATGCGGGGGCACCGGGACCACCGTTGAGGAACTTGTAAGTACAACCAATCGCGAAATCAGCATCTGCTGCGATAACATCTACAGGCACGGCACCTGCTGAGTGTGCCAAATCCCAAACAACGACCGCGCCAATAGAATGTGCCTTGGCGATGATCTGTGCCATGTCGTGTTTGTAACCGGTGCGGTAATCCACCTCGGTCAGCATGACCACGGCAACTGTTTCATCGATCTGCGCCAAAACGTCCAATGGATCAGGTGTGCGCAAGTCGTAGCCATCATTCTTTAGCTTCATCAGCCCTTCGACCATATACAGATCGGTGGGGAAGTTTCCGTTATCGGACAGGATCACACGACGATCCGGAACCAGCGCAAGACCCGCCGCAACCGCCTGAAACACTTTGATCGACAATGTGTCGCCCAAAACGGTTGTTCCCTCTGGCGCGCCAATCAATTTGCCCACGCGGTCGCCGATGGTGTTAACCTGTGTGAACCACCCCTTGGTGTTCCACCCCTTGATCAACTCGGTCTTCCATTCGTCATTTAGGAAGTTCACGATTGAAGCCTCACAGCCGCGCGGCATTGGCCCCAATGAGTTGCCATTGAGGTATGTCATTCCTTCGGGAATGTGGAACATTGCGCGGGTTTTACTGAAATCGGTCATGGGCTTGTCCTTTGGGCTGGGGCATCCGCTCGCGTGCTGCGTTGAACAAGTGCTACAAAGTTGTTTGACTATTATCAATTCGCAATGTCGTCTATGAGACGATCAGACCTGGTCGACGATCTTAAATGCAGCTCTAATTTGGGCATCTTGATCAGCATTCAGGTATTCAGGGCGATGGCTGTCCAATATCTCTTGGGCTCTAGTCTTGGCGCGGTCCCAAGCATCCAGCGCACCGTTTTCTGCCCATGTGCGAGGCTGTTCGCGGTCCGCCAGCTTGGGGTAGTGGTAATCGCGTTCCATCGCTTTGTAAGTATGATCGGCTCCTAGAAAGTGACCATCTCCAAGGATGGCTGCGCATATGGCATCAAAGCCAAGGTTTTCCTCAGATACTTCAACACCGCGCATGGTGCGGTATGTCATGGCGTGCATTTCATCGTCCAAAATAAACGCCTCAAAACTGACGCCTAGCAGCGCAGCCGTCATGCCGGAACTTTCGTAGATCAGGTTCCCGCCAGCAAGGGCGGCTGCCAAGCTGGTCATCGCTTTTTCAACGCCGTATTGCGCATCGATCGCTTTGGCATCTGTCATTGAACACGCCACACCCGATGGCAGACCAAGCCAATTTGAAAGCTGGGCAGAGGCGGCATTGAGTAATGTCGTTTCGCCACCACCACCTGCAAATGCCCCGCTGCGTAGATCGATGACCAAGGGCCAGTTGGAAAACACCATCGGGAAACCCGGGGAAATGACATTTACCATCACAAGGCTGGCCAGTGTTTCGGCCAACGATTGCGCAAGGAAACCTGCCATTGTTGCAGGGGCTGTCGCCCCCGCTTGGGCTGCAGTGATGCACGACATTGGGATGTTATGTTTGATGCATTCATAGACCACTTCGACGGCATCTTCGCCAAAGCGCATTGGAGATATAACCGGGCTGATGTGGGTTTTTAGGAAGGGACGTTTGGCGAATTTACCCTCACCACCCGCCGCGATATCCAGCATTTTGACGATGGGATCGACGTGTTCTGCGATGGTGAATGCAGTGGCAACTGGTTTCGTCGTATTGCGCATAAGGGCGTAGGCGGTGTTCACATCAAGGTCGAAATTGTCGGGTAAGTCGGTTGCGATACAGCAGCGAGTGAACCATGCGACGTTGTCGAGCGTGTCTTGAAGGCGGGTAAAGTCGTGCAGGTCTTTGAGCGTCGATGGGCGGTATAGGCCGGTCTCCATGTCCAGCGTGTTTACTGCGGCACCACCAGTTCCAAAGTAGACTTTGTCGCCACCCACTTCGATGGAACGATCAGGGTCACGGCCGTGCAGCACAAAGGTTTTAGCGGACATCGCAATCGCATCTTCGACCAGTGCGTTGGGGAAACTGACGCGCCCGTTGTCCGTCGCGATCGCCCCCGCCGCAACCAAATCGTCACGCAGTCTATCGGGAACTTCACCCATTCCTAGATCACTCAAGAGGCGTAGGGCCGTTTGATAAATGTCCTTCAAATCAGCTTCACTTAAGGGGCGATATTGCCCACCAATTTGTCCGGCAGGTGCTGGATTGACCTTTGGTGGAGCCGCGCGTTGAGCCAAGCGGTGTTGGCGTCCTGAGCGTCGGGACTTTGGCGGTGTTTTTGACATAGTATCCCTTGGGCTCATACGTGCGCAGCGCTTCAGTATAGACTAGGAAGAAGCTGAATTGATGAAGCAATGGCTTTCTTATAGATTAACCTACTCGAAATATTGGTTTCGATGAATTGAGAATAAAAAATTTGCGATTGACGAAAGGTTAGGTTTTCAGATCAGTCGGGACAAACGAAAGGAATTCAAAGATGAAAACGCAGACACGTGTTGTTGTTATTGGTGGCGGTATTGCTGGCTGCTCAACCCTGTATCATTTGACCCAAGAGGGCATGACAGATGTTGTATTGGTTGAACGCAACGAGCTGACATCAGGCACAACATGGCACTCTGCGGCGCAGGTTACGAATTTTGGCATGAACCAAACGATGGTTGGCCTTAAGACGCACTCGATCAACCTCTATAAAGATCTGGCTGCTGATCTTGAATATCCGGTGAACTACAATCATGGGGACGGGGGCATCCGTCTTGCCAACACTGAGGAGCAGATGGAGGGCTATCGCCACTTTGCCTCGATGGCTCGTGGCATGGGCGTTGAGTTTGAAGTGATCGATGCCGCCGAATGTGCCCGCCGGCATCCATTGATTTCGACCGATAATCTGATCGGTGGTCTTTGGGATGGCAGCGACGGTGATATCGACCCTGCTCAACTGTGTCAGTCACTGGCGCGCCGCGCCCGCAAAGCGGGGGCGGAAGTGTACCGCAACACGCCAGTGACGGGGTTGACCCAACACAAAGACGACAGCTGGACGGTCCACACGGAACATGGGGACATCGACTGCGAAATCGTAGTGAACGCCTGTGGCTACCGCGTGAATGAGGTTGGCGCGATGATGGGTGTACACCACCCCGTCATGTCTATGGAGCACCAGTATTTTGTGACCGAAGACATCCCGGCAATTGCTGAGGCAGGTCATCGTATGCCGCTGCTGCGTTGCCCCATCAGTGACTACTATTGCCGTCAGGACAAGAACGGCTTGCTGGTCGGGTTCTACGAGCAAGATTGCAAAACATGGGGCATGGACGGGATCGATCCACATTTCGTTAACGCCCTTTGCCCTGATGATTTAGACCGCGTGACGGACGTGCTGGAAGGGGCCTTTGCCCGCATGCCTGCGCTGACTGAAGTGGGTATTCATACAATCGTAAATGGCCCTATCACCTATACAATTGACGGTGCACCGCTGGTTGGCCCAATTCCTGGCAAACGCAATGCGTTCTGTATCATTGGTCTGCGTGCAGGCCTGGGCGAGGGTGGCGGCCATGGCTGGCTATTGGCCCAACAGATCGTACACGGCGAAGCGTGCTATGACACATGGTGTATCGATCCGCGCCGTTTTGCGGGGCACACAAATGTTGAACTCACCGCGCTGAAAGCGATTGAGGATTACCAAAACGAATTCCGCTTCCATTTCCCGAATGAACATCGCCCTGCTGGTCGCATGGCCAAGACCACACCACTGACCCCTGTCATGGCGGCTGAGGGTGCTGAGTTTACTGTTGTGAATGGTTGGGAACGGGTTGAGTTCATCAAGCCCACACCAGATTTCAAAGTCACCCACAGCTACCGTTTTGACGAAAGCTTTGACGTGGTCAAAGGCGAGGTTGAGGCCGTGCAAAACGCCGTTGGCCTTTGCGAGGTTAATGGTTTTAATCGCTACGAAATTACAGGGGCTGATGCACAAAGCTTCCTTGATCGGATGATTTGTGGACGTCTGCCAAAGAAGGCGGGCAAGGTTGGTTTGGCCTATCTGTTGAACGAACACGGTATGCTGAAATCCGAGGCAACGATTGCGAATATTCCCGCATCCGATCGTGGACCTGATCGTATCTGGTATGGGTCAGCGGCTGCATCGGAATCCCATGACATGGATTGGTTGATAAAGAATTTGGGCGCTGATGAAGATGTGCAAATCAAATCGCTGACCAATGACCAAACCATCCTTGTTCTCGCAGGTCCAAAAGCGCGTAATGTCCTAAGTGCCGTCAGCCGTGATGATTGGTCCAAGGAGGGTTTTCCTTGGCTGTCTGTGCGTGAATGTTTCATCGGATTTTCACCGGCTACCGTGATGGGCGTTAGTTTCTCAGGGGAGTTGGCCTATGAAATTCATATTCCAAATGCTTCCCTCTATGCCGCCTACCTTGCGCTGCGTGATGCTGGCAATGCACATGGGTTGAAACTGTTCGGGGCGTTGGCTGTTGAATCCATGCGCCTTGAAAAAGGGTACCTGCATTGGAAGGCTGATATTCTGACAGAATTCAATCCATTCGAAACTTGTTTGGATCGATTTGTGCAGATGGATAAGGCCGATTTCGTTGGCAAAGCAGCCTTGATGGAACAGCACGCTGAGGGGCCGCGCAAACAGCTTGTTACCCTGACGCTTGATAGCACTGTGGCACCTGCACATGGCGGGGCTTCGGTGATGGTTGAGGGTGCGGTTGTTGGTACTGTGACCTCTGGTGGATGGGGCTATCGCGTTGGGCAAAACCTGGCCTATGCCTTTGTTGATCCGGACATGGCGCAGGTAGGGACAACGTGCGAAATCGACGTGCTTGGGCATTTGATCAAAGCATCGGTGTCGCCCATGGGTTCCTATGATCCGACAATGGCGTTGGTGCGGGGCTAAGGCCCGCATCACGCGAAACGATGCGCCTTCAGTTCAAGCTGCGCAACAGTTCTGGTGAGGGTGTGCCAGTTGCGGTCAAACCGCGACTGGCCTGATAGGCGCGGATCGCTTTTTCCGAATTTGGACCAATCACGCCATCCGCGCCATCGGTATCAAACCCATTGGCGGTCAGTCGTTTTTGCAAAGCGATCCTGTTGTCTTTGGTTAGGCCGTTTTTATCGGGTGGAAAGCTGGCGCGCAAAGGTCCACCACCGTCAATTCGATCCGCGAGATGCCCCACACCAATCGCGTAGGCATCTGAGTTGTTGTAGCGCTTGATAGCACGAAAATTTTCAGTCACAGCAAACTTTGGGCCACCAGCTTGGGGTTGGATCACATTGCCGTCTGAGCTGCTAGTTTCCGCGCCCCAGCTTGCACCGCGCGCCCAGCCATTGCGCTGAAGGTAGGCGGCGGTTGAGGCCAGCGCATCTGTCGGATCTTCCGACCAAATATCGCGACGACCATCGCCGGTGAAATCAACGGCGAAGGCTTGATACGATGTAGGGATGAATTGGGTGTGACCCATTGCGCCAGCCCAACTGCCGGTCATTTTTGAGGCTGGAATGTCTCCACTCTGAATGATCTGAAGGGCTGCGATCAATTGTTTTTCAAAGAACGACCCACGCCGTCCATCAAAGGCTAAAGTCGACGTGGCAGAAATGACCGAAACGTCGCCGCGTCGTTCGCCAAAGAAGCTTTCCAATCCCCAGATGGCCGCGATGATTTCTGCGTCTACGCCGTATTTGGATTCAAGTGTATTTAATGTTCCGCGGTGTCTGGCAAACGCAGCGCGCCCTTTGCTCACACGTTCGTCAGAGGCTGCAATGGATAAATAGTCTTCGAGGGTGCGTTTGAATTCGGTTTGGTTTCTGTCGCGTTTTACCACACCGGGTAAGTACCCTGTGTTTCGAAAGGCCTTGCGCAATGTGGAGGCGGAAATGCCTTTGGATTTGGCGCGTGGATAAAAATTACGCACCCATGCGTTGTAGGCACCGTTGGATACGGGGCGCAAGTCAGAGGTCACAGATTTTGCACGTGCGGGGCCTGAAGCCACCGCGCTTGTGCATCCTGATAATCCCAGCGCCGCAACGCTAAGTGCAAAGGTCCGTCTGTTAATATGCATTGGGCTGCTCACCTCTTATCATTGTTTTGCGGACCCTATCGCGCTGAGGGTGTTCCCGCAAACCGCGAACCAATGTGATGCTTACCCAATCGGCCAGAAATTGCCAATTTGACGTACCAGCCTTAGTTGGCGCGTAGAAAACCGCCAATGTTTTGTTTTGCTATCGTGCGGGCAACCAAGATGGCACCGATCCATCCAGTACAAACTGCAGCGGCAATACCCAACCAAACGCCCCAAACACTGAAATCTAAGATGCCAATGAAAATCCATATAAAGAAACCAACAGCGAAGCCTTGGCGATAAATGCTAAGCCACAGGGTCCAGATGGGTTTTTTCAACGCTTGAAGAAGTGAATTGATTGAGAAGAGCATCATATAAATTGGGAACAAAAAACCATCCACATGCAGATAGCTGGTTCCGATCGCGATCACTTCGGGATCTTTTGTAAAGGTCGACATTAACATCGAACCACCCAACCAGAATATTGGTGCCGCAATGGCGGTCATTGCAAAGCCTAGCTTCCAACAGAAAATCAGCGCTTCGCGCACGCGGTCAAATTCTTTGGCACCAAAGTTCTGCCCCGCGATGGGCAGTAACGCCCCCGTCATACCCAGAACAGGCAATAACAAGATTTGTTCAATCCGCAGCGCAACGCCATAGGCGGCAATGGCTGGTTCGCCAAAACCCTTAAGGGCATATTGAACAACAAAACTGGAAAAGAACATCACCATCATCGCCATTGTGGCAGGTAACATTTGCCCAAGGATGCTCCGAAAACTCTCCAAGTCAGGTTTGAATTCAGAGAGCAAAACGCCCTGCATAACATCAAGTTTGAAAATCTGACGCAGGATAAAAATCATCACACCTGTCTGGCTGATGACGGTGGCCAAGGCGATGCCGTTGAACCCCATGCCACCCCACACGCCCGGTATGCCAAACATCAACAGCGGGTTCAAAATGACGTTGGCAAAGAACGCCCCCATCAAGGCGCGCTGCAATGAACGGGAGTCGCCATGCGCTTGCAAAATTCCGTTGCCACCGTAGGCAAGCATGAAACCGGGCAGGGCCACAATCAACCAGTGGAAATAACCAATGCCTGCATCTCGGTAGCCACCGGGCTCAGATACGATTTCGATCAACTTAGGGCCAAGCCATAGGGCAACGACCATAAAGATTGCAGTGACGATCACGCCAAAGGTAAGGCCCTGTGCTGCCAGTTTACGTGTGCCAGATGTATCTTTTGCACCCTTTGCGTTGCTGACCAGCGCGCTTAGGCCCGATCCCAATCCAAAGCCTACAGCCAAAAAGATAAAGAACGCCTGATAACCAATAGCTAAGCCAGCTTGTGCCTCTGTCGAAAGGCGACCTGCATAGTATACATCAACCACGTTGTAGAGCGTGGCGAACAACATGCCTAAAGCGGCAGGTATAGCGAGGTTCTTAAAGTGCAGGACCATTGGGCCTGTCGTTAGGTCGTCCTGCGCCATTTTTAGGCCTCGCTGCTGTTCATGCGTCTCTCAAGCCACCGAACGCCAGCGGATACAATCAAAATCAACACAAGATATTCCAGCACAAGAATCGTGTAGATCTCAAGTGGGCGGTATTCTGATACGACCAACTCGTTCGCCTTGCGGGTCAACTCCTGCATCCCGATGACTGACACCAATGATGACATCTTCAACATATAGACCAATTGATTGCCCAATGCCGGCAGGATGCGACGGATCGCTTGAGGCAGGATCACATAGCGCATCGTATCGCGGTAATTCAGCGAGATAGACTGCGCGGCCTCGTATTGGCCTTTGCTGATCGACTGAATGCCTGCGCGAAAAATCTCAGCTTGAAAGGCGCTGTCGGACAGGGCCAAGGCAAAGACGCCAGCCCAGAAGACGTTCAACGTGATACCGCTCAACTGGGGTAAGCCGTAATAAACCCACAGGATCAGAACAAGGATTGGAACCGCGCGCACGATTTCAACATAGGTGCGATTAAACGCACGCCATGCTTTCTTTTCCGACAGACCGGGCAGGGCGACCAACAGACCGACGATGACGGAAATGATGATCGCTGTTAGGGACATCAGAATCGTGTTGTAGGCACCTGTTGCCATAAAGCGCAGGTTGTTGGCACCATTGGTTGTAGTGGGATCGACAACGTACCACCCCCAGTTTCCAGAACACCCAGATAGGATCAAAAGAAGGGGCAGAAGGACAATAACGCGTTTCATTTCAACTGCTCCTAGTGGTTCAAAATTTGTTTGATGAATGCGGCAAAGCGATCAGACTTTGGTGCTGTAAAGACATCTTCGGCGGTGCCGACTTCGACGATCTCACCTTTGTCCATGAACACCATCTTATCAGCCACACGGCGGGCAAACCCCATTTCGTGCGTTACGACGATCATTGTCATTCCGCTGGTCGCCAGCTCGGTCATTACGTCCAACACTTCTGCGATCATTTCGGGATCGAGGGCAGATGTGGGTTCATCAAACAACATGATCCGCGGTTCCATGCACAGGCTGCGGGCAATCGCGACGCGTTGTTGTTGACCACCAGAAAGTTGGCGTGGCAGCTTATCTGCCTGATCGGGGATTTGGACGCGCTCAAGATACAGCATGGCGCGTGCCTTGGCCTCGTCCTCTGACAAACCAAGTACGCGGCGTGGTCCCAATGTCAGGTTCTCAAGGACGGTCAAATGTGGAAATAGATTGAACTGTTGAAAAACCATCCCAACGGTGCCGCGAATTTTATCAAGACTGTCTTGGCTTTGGGTGAGGGTCACACCATCAACAACGATCTCACCGGCCTCATGGGCCTCAAGGCGGTTGATGCAGCGGATCAGGGTGGACTTTCCAGACCCAGATGGCCCGCAAATCACAACACGTTCGCCCAGCTTCACATCAAGCGACACGTCTTTCAACGCTTGGAAATCGCCAAAGTGTTTCGACACTCCACGCATCTCGATTAGATTTGGTTGATCAGTCATAAACGAGATAACTTTCTAATGTTCACAGTTTCGTTAACGAATTGGCACCAAAAAATAGTTTCTTGGCACTAGGACTTTCCAATCCTATCTGGCAAGCTAGCTATCAATCACCGTTTGAAAAGGGAAACAAATGAAAATATTTAAAATTGCAGCAACCGCAGTCATTTTGGCCGCGAGCTCAGTCCAAGCAAACGCGCAATCCGCGCTAAGCGAAATCCTATCCGGTGGTGTTCTAAAAGTTGGAACAACGGGTGACTGGAACCCGATGTCCATGCGTGACATCGCGACAAACACATATGAGGGCTACGACATCGACGTTATGACAGCTTTGGCTGCCGATTTGGGCGTTGAAGTTGAGTTCGTACCAACAGACTGGAAAACACTGGTCGCAGGCGTAACATCCGGTCAGTACCACATCACCGGTTCTGCATCTGTATCACCAGCACGCGCAAAAGCCGCTGGTTATTCCGACAGCTACTTCTCATTGGCAACAGTGCCATTGACGCTGAAGAAAAACGCAGACCGTTTCAACAGCTGGGACGATCTGAACAAAGCAGACGTTTCTGTTGCGGCCACCTTGGGCACAACACAAGAAACACAAGTGAAGCAGTACTTTCCAGACGCAAAACACCGCATCGTCGAAGCACCAGCACGTGATTTCCAAGAAGTGTTGTCAGGCCGTGCAGACGCAAACATCACGTCAAACGTCGAAGCAAACAAATTGGTTGCTCAGTATGACCAACTGATGATCGTGCCAGTGGCTGAAGGCCGTTCACCAACACCAATCGCGATGTTGTTGCCACAAGCAGACCAAGTGTGGATCAACTACGTGAACACGTGGATTACATTGAAGCAAGAGCAAGGCTTCTTTGACGAATTGGGCGTGAAATGGCAGCTGTTGGCTGAATAATCGCACTCTATTACTATCGGGTCAGTCGTTTGTTCGGCTGGCCCTTTTTCATTTCTGACAGGCTGGTTTGATATGCTGACTATATACACCGTTCCCGTTGCGACCTACTGCGCCAAGCTGCGCGTTATGATGCGCCACAAGTCGATCGCGTGGGAAGAACTGCCGCCCCCAGGTGGCTACGGTTCAGCAGAATACAAAGCGATCGTGCCATCAGGCAATTTGCCCGCAATGATCCATGATGGATTTATGTTGTCGGATTCCGAGGCAATTGCTGAATACCTGAATGAAGCCTTCCCTCAGGCGCCAATGCTGCCTGACACAGTCCAGCTACGCGCCAAAGCACGTGAGAAGGGGCGTTTCCATGATACGCGTTTAGAGCCCTCAGTACGTGCCCTCTATGCCCAAGTGGCTTACGAGACCCGCGACGCAGAAGCCGTTAAAGCTGGCGGTGCTGCTATTTCCAAACACCTTGAGGCCTTGGCGCTTTTGATTAGCGATCCAACCCTACCAACGGATAAGCTGTGGTTGTGCGATTGTGGGTTTGCAGTGACCTTCGCATGGATCAAAGCGTTTCAAGCGGCATTCAATCTGCCGGTTGTTTGGCCTGAAACTATCGTCGCCTATGAGGCGCGCATCCATCAGTATGCAGCGGTATCAGACGAGCTGACGCACTATAAGCCAGCGATGGATGACTATCTCCAAAAGGCAAAGCCACCCGCCGCCTAAGGTTTCTTTGGGATTCGCCCAACAATTACTTGCTTTCATCCGCGACTCGACCTAAACGCGGCCAAGTTCTGTTGGGGTGTGCTTTTGCGCGCCCTTCTCAGTTCTTTACAAAGACGCGATGAAGGTGTGCGGTGAGCGTACATCCTCCTCTCCGATCTAAGCCCTAGTTAGGGATGATGACAAATGGCACAAAGCCAAAATATCCGCATCCGTTTGAAGGCGTTTGATTACCGCGTGTTGGATTCGTCCACACAGGAAATCGTAAACACCGCTAAACGTACCGGTGCATCTATTCGCGGCCCAATTCCGCTGCCGAATAAGATTGAAAAATTCACAGTTCTACGTGGTCCACACGTTGACAAAAAATCCCGTGACCAATTTGAAATCCGCACGCACAAGCGCTTGCTGGATATCATTGATCCGACTCCACAAACGGTAGACGCGCTGATGAAGCTCGACCTTGCCGCTGGTGTGGACGTCGAGATCAAGTTGCAGTCTTAAGGGGGGTATTGATTATGCGCTCTGGAGTACTCGCAAAGAAATTGGGCATGACCCGCTTGTTCATGGAAGATGGTAAACAGATCCCTGTTACTGTTCTTCAATTGGACGGCCTTCAGGTTGTGACACAACGGACAATGGAAAAAGACGGCTACACAGCTGTTCAACTTGGTGCAGGTACGCCCAAGGTGAAACGTGTAAGCAAAGCCATGCGCGGCCACTACGCTGCACAAAAGGTTGAGCCAAAGCGTAAGCTGGTCGAATTCCGTGTTTCCGAAGATAACTTGATCAGCGTCGGTGAAGAACTGTCCGCTGAACATTACCTTGACGGTCAAAAAGTTGACGTATCAGGCACATCCATTGGTAAAGGTTTCCAAGGTGCCATGAAGCGTCACAACTTTGGTGGCTTGCGCGCGACGCACGGTGTTTCCGTGTCTCACCGTTCGCACGGTTCCACTGGTCAGTGTCAAGATCCTGGTAAAGTTTTCAAAGGCAAGAAAATGGCCGGTCACATGGGCGCAGCTCGTGTAACTACGCAAAATCTTGAAGTTGTAAAAACTGACGCAGAACGTGGCTTGATCATGATCAAAGGCGCCGTTCCTGGCTCCAAAGGTGGTTGGGTTACAGTTAAAGATTCTGTGAAAAAGAAATTGCCTGATGGCGTGCCTTTCCCGGCCGCTTTGAAATCAGCAGCTGCAGCGGCACCAGCCGAAGCGCCTGCGGAAGGTGGTGAAGCATGAAACTTGACGTAATCAAACTGGACGGCACATCTGCTGGTACTCTGGATTTGGACGAGGCCCTGTTTGGTCTTGAGCCACGTGCAGACATCTTGCACCGTGTTGTTCGCTGGCAGCGCAACAATGCGCAAGCTGGTACACACAAGGTTAAGACACGTTCAGAAGTGAACTACTCTACCAAGAAGATCTATCGTCAGAAAGGTACCGGCGGCGCTCGTCACGGTGCACGTTCTGCTCCGATCTTCCGCGGTGGTGGTGTTTACAAAGGTCCAGTTGTGCGTTCGCACGGCCACGATCTTACTAAAAAGTTCCGTAAATTGGGTCTATGTCACGCATTGTCCGCCAAAGCCAAAGCCGGCGAATTGGTAATCATTGAAGACGTAAACACTGATGGCAAAACATCTGCTCTTGCTAAGGCTGTTAAAAACCTTGGTTGGAAACGTGCGTTGATCATCGACGGTGCTTCTGTGAACGAAGATTTCTTGAAAGCGTCACGCAACATTGAAGGTTTGGATATCCTACCGACAATGGGTGCAAACGTATTTGATATCCTAAAGCGTGATACACTTGTCATCACGAAATCTGGGATCGAAGCACTGGAGGCTCGACTGAAATGAGCACTAAGGCAGAACATTACGACGTAATCCGTAAACCGATTATCACAGAAAAAGCGACACGTGCTTCTGAAGCAAACGCTGTTGTTTTCGAAGTGGCAATCGACAGCAACAAACCAATGATCAAAGCGGCTGTTGAAGCTCTCTTTGGTGTAAAGGTTAAGGCCGTGAACACCGCGATCACTAAAGGTAAAGTGAAACGGTTCCGCGGTGCGCTGGGTCGTCGGAAAGACGTGAAAAAGGCGTATGTGACTCTCGAAGAGGGTAACTCCATCGACGTCTCAACTGGGCTGTAAGCTTAGTTAAAACAATTTGGGGAAACCCCGTCTGTGTAAGCAGGCGGGGTTTTTCTGTTTTTGAGATGTCGAACTCTGCATCGAACACAATCGGTGGTCGAGATCGGCACCCAAAAATGTTAATTATGCACTGAAAACCAAGCACTTCCACAAATTCATACGTTTTCGATTGGTATCACCGCAGAAGGCGATCATACGGTGCTATGTTCTTTAAACCTCTCAAATCAGTGCTACACCACGCCCGCTATTTTCCGTTGTGGTCCGCGCTGACTGTTTTGCGCTGGCGTGCATTCGATTTGCGCTCTCGCGGGTTGGGGACGACATTGGGATTGATCGTGCGTTGGTTCCCGCCGGCCACCCGCCGATTTGACCGCGAAGCAAAGCGCGTGTTCCCAGACATGAAACGCAGCGCGCGAACCAAGTTGGGCCAGTCGATGGGCCGCCAAATGGGACGTACGCTGTTTGAGATTTACCACCTCACTGAATTTCACACCCAACACCACAAGTTTGAAACCACGGGTCCAGGTTTGGACGCGATCAAAGAAGCTAGCGCCGCAGGCAAAGGTGCGATCATCGTTTCTGGGCACTTTGGCCAATGGGAAGCTATTCGCGCTGTGGTCAAGATGAACGGTTTAGAAAGCGGCGCAGTTTATCGACCGAACAAAAACCGCCATTATGAACGACGCCTGCTTGCGGGGATCAAAGCGGGCGGGCAACCCATTTTGGCAACGGGACGGGCAGGGACCAAAGCCCTTGTGCGCCATATCCGTAGCGGTGGCATCGTTTCAATATTGATGGATGAAAAACAAGCGGAAGGGACAGGACTGCCGTTCCTAGGCCACGACGCACTCACATCGCTATCCGCAGCACAGCTTGCGCTTAAATACGATGTGCCCTTGGTCCCCGCCTATGGAATACGGATAGGAGACGGAAACGAATTCCACGTAGAGTTCGAGGCACCCATTCCACACTCTGATCCAGTGACTATGACACGCGCATTCAACGACAGCCTGTCCGCGCGGATCATGGCGAACCCAGACCAATGGTACTGGCTGTTACGACGGTGGGACCGGACGTAAGGGGGATGCCGTGAACACACCGATCACTAAAGTTAAAGTGAAACGTTTCCGCGGTGCGCTGGGTCGTCGGAATGACGTTAAGAAGGCGTATGTTACACTTGAAGAAGGTAACACAATCGACGTCTCAACTGGTCTGTAAGACTGGTTGACATGATTTGGAAAAACCCCGCCTGCGAGAGCAGGCGGGGTTTTTCTGTTTTGTAGGTGCGTAAGGGATAGGGCAGGGGTTCCCCCGCCACCGCAACGGTGGGACTTATCCCGCCCTACACACTTGCGCCCAAGCGCCGGCGGGTGCTACCTTTGGTTGATACTGGTATCGGGGCCTTGCGGGTGGAAAACTTTAGAAGAACCAAACCAACTACTTTTTCGATTTTGATGGCCGCCGCTGCGGGCGTATTCGCATATTTCTTCATAGCAACCGGTTTAGGGATATTTGAAGGTGACGGAAATCTAGTCATGGCTCGTGTTGGGTATACGGTAGCCCTGACCTTGTTGATGCAGGACGTCCTCGAGGCCGAAATATATGAGTTGTCGCTGAATCCAACACCTCGAAATCCTCATTTTTGGATGAGTGCCTTCAATCTTGGCTCCTTTTGGGCCATTCTAGTCATCTTGATGTGCTGGGACCCCATAACCGATGAACTCTATATTTTGCTGGTTTTCGCTATTGGGGGCGCGTTTTTTGGAGCGTCGATGACATTTTGGAACTTTCGTGTGCTGCGCGGGAAAAAGGTGTGGGTGAACGACAATTTTGACAGGTCGAAATGGTTGAGCCGTGGGGGCGCGTTTAAGGTTATGCACTTTAGTAGGACACCGGTCTTATTGTTGCTCTTCTACCTAATGATGGCTGGCGTTCCCAAAGGCAGCTTAGACGAAGCATATCTCATGTTTATGATGGTGTTGTGGCCGTGTTTGGTGCCCCTGCACCCTCCTGTGATGGGTGGTTTTAGGCTATTTGGAGTGGAGCGGGTGCCGTGGTCGAGATTGTTCGGAATGATCGTTTTGCTTGGTACTCTGTATGGGGCAACGATTGGTTTCGGTCCGTTCGCTTGATGCGACTGGGCTGGTTTGGCCCGTAACTGGCGAGCATTGCACTGGGATCAAAAATTCCTAACCCAAACCACTTGACCCGACCCCCTGTCTTTTATAGTTGAAGCCAACGGTACAGCCCCAGATTCGTCTGGGGCTTTGCTGTTGTTCGTAAAGAACATCAATTTTGGGACCTTCGGGGCCCTATAACCATGACGGTGCACACTGCACCCGATAAGCAAAACGGAAGACATCAACATGGCACTTAAGTCGTATAAACCGACTACGCCAGGCCAACGCGGGTTGGTACTGATCGACCGTTCGGAGCTTTGGAAAGGCCGCCCGGTCAAAACTCTTACTGAGGGTTTGACCAAAAAAGGCGGACGGAACAACACCGGACGAATCACGATGCGTCGCAAAGGCGGGGGTGCAAAGCGCCTTTACCGTATCGTCGATTTTAGACGTAATAAAATGGATGTATCGGCTACTGTCGAACGCATCGAGTATGACCCTAACCGCACAGCCTTTATCGCGCTCGTAAAATACGACGACGGTGAGCAGGCATACGTATTGGCGCCACAGCGTCTTGCGATTGGTGATAAAATCATCTCTGCGGCCAAAGCGGACATCAAGCCAGGCAACGCAATGCCGTTCTCTGGCATGCCAATCGGCACGATCATCCACAACATCGAAATGAAACCTGGTAAGGGCGGTCAAATCGCTCGTGCTGCTGGTACATACGCACAATTCGTAGGCCGTGATGGCGGCTACGCTCAGATCCGTCTGAGCTCCGGCGAATTGCGTCTTGTTCGTCAGGAATGCATGGCCACCGTTGGTGCCGTGTCTAACCCAGACAACTCGAACCAGAACTTCGGTAAAGCGGGCCGTATGCGTCACAAGGGCATTCGTCCTTCTGTACGTGGTGTCGTAATGAACCCGGTCGATCACCCTCACGGTGGTGGTGAAGGTCGGACCTCAGGTGGTCGTCACCCGGTTTCCCCATGGGGCAAACCAACTAAAGGTGCACGTACTCGCAACAAAAACAAAGCGTCGCAAAAGCTTATCATTCGCTCGCGTCACGCCAAGAAGAAGGGACGTTAATCTATGTCTCGTTCCGTTTGGAAAGGTCCTTTTGTCGACGCATATGTGTTGAAAAAGGCTGAAGCGACTGCTGAAAGCGGCCGCCACGAAGTGATCAAGATCTGGTCGCGTCGTTCTACAATCCTACCACAATTTGTTGGTCTGACTTTTGGCGTTTATAACGGCCACAAGCACATCCCAGTGAACGTCACTGAGGATATGATTGGCCAGAAATTTGGTGAGTACTCACCAACGCGTACCTATTACGGTCACGCGGCTGATAAGAAGGCGAAACGCAAATGAGCAAGGATAAGAACCCTCGCCGCGTTGCTGATAACGAAGCAATGGCAAAAACTCGCATGTTGCGCACCAGCCCTCAAAAGCTGAACCTCGTTGCACAACTCATCCGTGGCAAAAAAGTGGACAAGGCCCTAACGGACCTCACGTTCTCTAAAAAGCGTATCTCTGGTGATGTGAAAAAATGCCTGCAATCAGCAATTGCTAACGCAGAAAACAACCACAACCTTGATGTAGACGAGTTGATCGTTGCAGAAGCTTGGGTCGGCAAGAACATGACAATGAAACGTGGTCGTCCACGTGCTCGTGGTCGTTTCGGCAAGATCCTCAAGCCTTTCGCAGAGGTTACAATCTTGGTTCGTCAAGTTGAAGCAACATCAGGGGAGCAAAGCTAATGGGTAATAAAGTAAATCCAATCGGCATGCGCCTTCAGGTTAACCGTACTTGGGATAGCCGCTGGTATGCAGACACTAAGGATTTCGGGAACTTGCTTCTTGAAGACCTTAAAATGCGCGAATTCATCAAAGTTGAGTGCAAACAAGCGGGTATCGCCCGTGTGATCATCGAACGCCCACACAAGAAGTGCCGCGTTACGATCCACACAGCACGCCCTGGTGTGATCATCGGCAAAAAAGGTGCGGACATCGAAGGTCTGCGCAAAAAGCTGGCAAACTTCACTGCCTCTGAATTGCACCTCAACATCGTTGAAGTCCGCAAGCCAGAAATGGATGCAGCTCTTGTTGGTGAATCCATCGCACAGCAATTGGAACGCCGTGTTTCTTTCCGTCGCGCTATGAAGCGTTCGGTTCAGAATGCAATGCGTATGGGTGCCCTAGGTATCCGTATTAACCTTGCTGGTCGTTTGGGCGGCGCAGAAATCGCGCGTACTGAATGGTACCGTGAAGGTCGCGTTCCGTTGCACACTTTGCGTGCCGACATCGATTACGCACACGTTGAAGCGATGACTGCTTATGGCATCATCGGGATCAAAACCTGGATCTTCAAAGGCGAGATCATGGAACACGATCCAGCAGCGCGTGACCGTAAAGCACAAGAACTCCAAGACGGCCCAGCACCTCGCGGTGCCGGCGGTCGTCGTTGATAGGGGGGCGCACAGATGCTTCAGCCAAAACGTACCAAATTCCGCAAGCAGTTTAAGGGCTCTATTAAGGGTCTTGCTAAAGGCGGTTCCGATCTGAACTTTGGGACTTACGGTCTTAAGGCAACAGAGCCTGAGCGTATCACTGCACGTCAAATCGAAGCGGCTCGCCGCGCGATGACACGTCACATGAAACGTCAGGGTCGTGTCTGGATCCGTATTTTCCCAGACGTGCCAATCACAGCCAAACCTATCGAAGTTCGTATGGGTAAAGGTAAAGGCTCTGTCGACCGTTGGGCCGCCAAAGTTAAGCCTGGCCGCGTGATGTTTGAAATAGACGGCGTTGACGAAGTCATCGCACGTGAGGCATTGCGCCTAGCAGCTATGAAGTTGCCGATCAAAACACGCGTCGTGGTTCGCGAAGACTGGTAAAACCTCGCGCCTAGGCGCATTGGTTTAGAAATTAGAAAGCCCCTGCCGAGTGATCGGTGGGGGCTTTTTGTTTGTGTCGCTTCCTGCGATGGTTCATTCTTTTTCTATGACACTATTTCATACACTATTTGCCAGCCGCATTCTCAGGTTTGTCGTCCTCTCAATACTGTTGATTGTCGCCATGTACCTCACTGTCCGGATTGCTGCGACCATCGTGTACTGGTCTGGGAAGCTGTACCGCCCTGGAGTGTCGACAGGAATTTGGGGCTTCTTTTTTTGGGTTTTCGCTTCGACGATGGGGTTTCTGGCACTTGTTTGCCTTTTCCTTCGCCCCGCAAAAGTCCGTCTTATTCTGTTGGGCTATAATCTGTTGGCGTTGGTGGTTTTGTTTTCCGTCTTTCGTCATGAAAATCACGATATTTGGTTCTGGGTGACGTTCCTATTTTCGGCCCTCGCCTCAAATTTGATCATCTACTTTGCGATGCGTTTTGACCGTGGCGCTAAAACGGGATCTTCCTAACAGCGGTATGTGCCGTGTCTTCGGGGGAGCTGCTGGCGTTTTGGCGTCCTTGCGCACACATCTAGCGGTCGCTCGCACTTACGTGATACCGACACAATACCGACGTGATACCGATAATGAAAATTTGGTAAATCCGTTGCTTTCCCTATAAAACAAAAGGGACTTGCCACACTCTCCAAACCCTCCTATACGCAGCCATCTACTATGGACTCCACCAGAATCATGGTCACCCTAATGGGGCCAGCTGGTGATGTTGAAAGGAAAAGGCGATGAACGCCCAAGAACTACACGATCTGACACCAGATCAGCTTCGCGAAAAGCTTGCTGATATGAAAAAAGAAAGCTTCAACTTGCGCTTTCAAGCTGCAACTGGCTCTCTTGAGAACCCTGCGCAAATCCGTGTTGCACGTCGCAACGCTGCACGCGTTAAAACAATCTTGAACCAAAAAGCCGCTGCTGCGGCGTCTGAATAAGGAGCACACCAATGCCTAAACGTATTTTGACCGGCACAGTGACTTCTGATGCTAACGCCCAAACAGTAACGGTTGCCGTAGAGCGTCGCTTTACACACCCAGTTCTGAAGAAAACAATTCGTCGGTCCAAGAAGTATCGGGCCCACGATGAGAACGAATCCTTCAAAGTTGGCGATTCCGTACGCATCATCGAATGCGCGCCACGTTCGAAGACAAAGCGCTGGGAAGTAATCACAGCATAAGCTGCGACTACTAACAGTATAATCGAAACCCTAGGGATCAGGCACGCATCGCCCCCTACAGGTCGGGAGAAACCATATGATCCAGATGCAGACAAATCTTGAGGTGGCTGACAACAGCGGCGCACGCCGTGTTCAGTGCATCAAGGTTCTGGGTGGTTCCAAGCGTAAATACGCATCCGTAGGCGACATCATTGTTGTCTCGGTTAAGGAAGCCATTCCACGTGGCCGTGTTAAGAAGGGTGACGTCCGTAAGGCCGTCGTCGTTCGCACGGCGAAAGAAGTTCGTCGCGATGATGGTACAGCCATTCGTTTTGACGGCAACGCCGCTGTTATTTTGAACAACAATAACGAGCCAGTAGGTACACGTATCTTTGGCCCAGTTGTTCGTGAATTGCGCGCGAAAAACTTCATGAAAATCATTTCCCTTGCTCCGGAGGTGCTTTGATATGGCTGCTAAGTTGAAAAAGGGTGACAAAGTTACTCTTCTTACCGGTAAGGACAAAGGCAAAGAGGGTACAATCTCTTCCATTGATCCAAAAGCGGGTAAAGCTGTTGTCGAGGGTCTGAACATTTCGATCCGCGCAACGCGCCAAACTCAAGAATCCCAAGGTGGCCGCATTCCTAAAGCTATGCCAATCGCGCTCAGCAACCTTTCGTTGCTTGATGCAAACGGCAAAGCAACACGTGTTGGCTTCAAGATGGACGGCGAAAACAAAGTACGTTTCGCTAAGACAACAGGGGATGTGATCTAATGACTGATTATACACCTCGCCTAAAAACTTCTTACGTCGACACAATCCGTGCCGCCATGAAAGAAGAATTTGGCTACAAAAACGACATGATGATCCCTCGTTTGGACAAAATCGTGTTGAACATCGGTTGCGGTGCAGCCGCTGTGCGTGACAGCAAGAAAGCCAAATCAGCTCAGGGCGACCTGACATTGATTGCTGGCCAAAAAGCTTTGACCACGATCGCCAAAAAATCCATTGCGGGTTTCCGTGTACGTGAAGAAATGCCAATGGGTGCGAAAGTTACCTTGCGCGGCAATCGCATGTACGAATTCCTAGATCGTCTGACCACAATTGCTATGCCACGTATTCGCGACTTCCGCGGCGTATCTGGCAAATCCTTTGACGGTCGTGGCAACTACGCCATGGGCCTAAAAGAGCACCTCGTATTCCCAGAAATCGATTTCGATAAAATCGATGAAAACTGGGGTATGGATATTGTGATCGCCACTACGGCGAAAACCGATGACGAAGCAAAAGCATTGTTGAAAGCTTTCAACATGCCTTTCAACTCGTAAGCGGGAGGGAATAGATATGGCTAAAAAATCCATGATCGCACGCGAAGTTAAGCGTGAGAAGCTTGTAAAGCAGTACGCAGAACGTCGTGCCGCCTTGAAAGCAATCGTAAGCAATCAAGACCTACCTATGGAAGAGCGTTTCCGCGCTACTCTTAAGTTGGCCAAATTGCCGCGTAACTCGTCCAAAGTACGCTTGCACAACCGTTGCCAGCTAACTGGTCGTCCACACGCTTACTACCGTAAGCTCAAAATTTCGCGGATCGCGCTACGGGACCTCGGCTCTGCCGGTCAAATCCCTGGCATGGTCAAGTCGAGCTGGTAAGGAAGGGCATTAGATATGAACGATCCTATCGCAGATATGCTCACACGCATTCGTAACTCTTCATTGCGCGGCAAATCCGTAGTCGAGACACCAGCTTCAAAGTTGCGTGCTTGGGTATTGGACGTGTTGGCTGATGAAGGCTACATTCGCGGCTATGAAGCAACGACAGGCAAAGATGGTCACCCGGCTATCGAAATCAGCCTGAAGTACTACGAGGGCGAACCTGTTATTCGTGAATTGAAGCGGGTTTCAAAACCTGGTCGTCGCGTTTACATGGGCGTTAATGACATTCCAGTGGTCCGTCAGGGCCTAGGCGTGTCGATTGTCTCCACCCCACAAGGTGTGATGTCGGACGCAAAAGCACGTGCAGCCAATGTTGGCGGCGAAGTGCTCTGCACCGTATTCTAAGGAGAACAATATGTCTCGTATCGGTAAAAAACCAGTCGGTCTTCCAGCAGGTGTAACAGCCTCTGTGTCCGGCCAAACCATCGAAGTCAAAGGCCCAAAGGGCACACGCACGTTCTCAGCAACGGATGATGTGACACTGACGGTCGAAAACGACGCCGTATCTGTCACTCCACGTGGCAAATCCAAGCGCGCACGCCAACAGTGGGGCATGAGCCGCACACGGATTGCAAACTTGGTTATCGGCGTTACTGAGGGCTTCAAAAAAGAACTAGAGATCCAAGGTGTTGGTTATCGTGCTGCCATGACTGGCAATACGCTTAAGCTTAACTTGGGCCTGTCTCACGATGTTGATTATGTTGCACCTGAAGGCGTGACTGTCACATCTCCAAAGCAAACCCAAATTGTGGTTGAAGGCATTGACGAACAAGCTGTTGGTCAAGTTGCTGCTGAAATTCGCGCTTGGCGTAAACCAGAGCCTTATAAAGGCAAAGGTATTCGCTACAAAGGTGAATTCGTCTTCCGCAAAGAAGGCAAGAAGAAGTAAGGAACGCACAGATGGCAAACAGCAAAAGAACTCTGTTTCTGAAGCGCCGCATGCGCGTTCGGAACAAACTACGCCGGGTAAACGCGGGACGCTTGCGTCTCTCCGTTCACCGCTCAAACAAAAACATCAGCGCCCAGCTGATCGACGATGTGAATGGCGTGACGCTTGCGTCAGCTTCCACACACGAAAAAGCATTGGGTGTTGTTGGCAAAAACAACGTTGAAGCGGCTGCTAAAGTCGGTACAGCGATTGCTGAGCGGGCACTTAAAGCAGGCGTTGAAACCGCTTACTTTGACCGTGGTGGTTTCCTCTTTCACGGTAAGGTTAAAGCAGTTGCTGACGCCGCTCGTGAAGGTGGCTTGAAGATCTAAACGACTTGAAGGCGGCTCCTTTCGTTAGGGGCCGCCTCGATGATCCGGGGACAGTCGTCCACTTGGATCGAAATTAACGAGCGCTTGCTCACTCATTAAAGGATGTTCTCATGGCAGAACGTGAAAACCGTCGCGGCCCACGCCGCGATCGTGAAGAAACACCGGAATTTACAGATCGCCTAGTCGCGATTAACCGCGTTTCAAAAACTGTTAAAGGTGGTAAGCGCTTTGGCTTCGCCGCACTTGTAGTTGTTGGTGACCAAAAAGGTCGCGTCGGCTTTGGTAAAGGTAAAGCGAAAGAGGTTCCTGAAGCCATTCGCAAAGCCACAGAGCAAGCAAAACGCCAAATGATCCGTGTTCAATTGCGCGAAGGCCGCACATTGCACCACGACATGGAAGGCCGTCACGGCGCAGGCAAAGTTGTTATGCGTTCCGCACCTGAAGGTACTGGTATTATTGCTGGTGGTCCGATGCGTGCTGTTTTCGAAATGTTGGGTGTTAAAGACGTTGTGTCTAAATCCATCGGGTCGCAAAACCCGTACAACATGATCCGCGCCACTATGGACGGTCTACGCAAAGAGTCTTCGCCTCGTGCGGTTGCTCAACGTCGTGGCAAAAAAGTAGCTGACATTCTGCCAAAGCGTGATGACGCGCCGGCTGCAGAAGCAACTGCTGAAACAGCAGAAGCATAAGGACCAGCATCATGGCTAAAACAATCGTTGTAAAACAAACTGGCTCTCCAATCCGTCGCCCTGCAAAGCAGCGCGCAACTTTGGTTGGTCTTGGCTTGAACAAAATGCACAAAACACGCGAATTGGAAGACACACCTTCCGTACGCGGCATGGTGCGTTCGATCTCACACATGGTTGAGATCATCGAAGAAAAGGGCTGAGCCTAACGGTTCAGCGTAGGGCGGGATTTACCCCGCCTTAGATAGAAACGCCTCGTAGGAAACTGCGGGGCGTTTTCTATTTCTGTGCAGCGATTATTTCAGATTTGCTTAGTTGATATTTGTCGGCGAACTTGTGACGTGCTGCGATCAACCGAGGATCGTCTGGTTTAAGGCCGAGAGTCTTAATGAGTTCGATGCGTTGTTGTGACACTAATTCATTTCGGTCAATTGCGGTGTCCATAAAGCGATCAATGACATTGCCGCCAGGTGAGACATGAAACCAACGTTTGAAATCACGAAAATGATGTTGTGCGTGCAATCCGGTTACATGACGCTCGACCCAAGTCTTCTTAACCGGAAGATGAGCAGTCATATGAAACCATTCGTAGGTGAGGAAAGTTCCGACACCTCCAACTAGGCCGAGCGCGGTTGGAATAACGCTTGAATATTCTGGCAGGACCATGCTCGTCAGGAGCCAAACAGCGCCGTAGTTAATCACCAAGATAGGTAGTGAAACCCAAGGCGGAGCAAAGAAAAGAGGAATGTTCGTTGGGAAATCATGATGCCCATAATGTGCTTGATAAAGGATGTCGAACTTCCATTGTTTCGTGGGGGGTGGCAAATGAAAGATGTGCCTATGCAAAGAGTATTCATTGAGCATTTGTAGTGGGACACCCAGCAAAGCCACAAAGAGCGACCACCATGGTCCGTGGAGTATCACGAATATAAGGCCAGCTATGAAGGCTAAGATCATTGGAGGGACCGATTGATGGCTCATCATGATCTTCAAACGTGGTGGGAGTTGGGCTGTTTGTGACATCGTTAAATCACATCACATCAACTTGCTGCATGGCAACCGTGTTCGTCACGTCAACTACCACTTGATCCAATTCGGTACGAGGGCTATACGCCCCAAGTGGTCATCATTCAGGTGACTCGAAAACCAATCATGCCGTGGTTGTCCCATTTGCTTCTGGGGGCACATCCGGCGAAGGAGAAGCAAAATGTTTAAACTAAATGAACTACGCGACAACCCAGGTGCAACGAAACCACGCAAGCGCGTTGGTCGTGGTCCAGGTTCCGGCACCGGTAAAATGGGTGGCCGTGGTATCAAGGGTCAAAAATCACGTTCAGGTGTAGCGATCAAAGGTTTTGAAGGCGGTCAAATGCCTTTGTACCAACGTCTACCAAAGCGTGGCTTTAACAAGCCGAACCGCAAATCTTATGCGGTTATCAACCTTGGTCTTATCCAGAAATTCGTAGACGCAGGCAAAATCGACGCCAAAGCAGCAATCACTCACGATGTGTTGATCGCATCTGGTGCTGTTCGTCGCGTATTGGACGGTATTCGCGTTCTTGCTAAGGGTGAAGTTACATCTAAGCTGAACATCGAAGTGCACGGCGCGTCCAAGTCTGCAGTTGAAGCTGTCGAAAAAGCTGGTGGTAAATTGACCCTCACAGCTAAAGTGGCACCAGCAGCAGCTGAGTAATTAGACCTTCGCACTTGTGAGTAGCAGTTTTGCCGCTTACATAGTCTTAGAGTTTTCCAAACGCCGCCCATCGGAAAACCGCTGGGCGGCGTTTTTTGTTAAAGAAAGAGCCTAATAATGGTATCTGCCGTCGAGAATATGGCCGCTAACACAAGCTGGTCTGCGCTAGGTAAAGCAACGGACCTGCGCAATCGTATCCTGTTCACCCTTGGTTTGCTGATCGTATACCGCTTGGGCACATTTATTCCGGTCCCCGGGATTGATGGTGTCGCCCTTCGCCAGTTTATGGAAAGCGCCGGTCAAGGTATTGGCGGCATGGTTTCTATGTTCACTGGTGGTGCGCTTGGCCGTATGGGTATCTTTGCCCTAGGGATCATGCCCTACATCTCGGCCTCGATCATCGTTCAGCTGATGACCTCTATGGTTCCAGCCCTTGAGCAGATGAAGAAAGAGGGCGCGCAGGGCCAGAAGAAGATCAACCAGTACACCCGTTACGGTACAGTCGCTTTGGCCACTGTGCAGGCTTACGGTTTGTCGGTTGGCTTGTTCAGCGGCGACTTTGTTCAAGACGGCATTACACAGTCCTACTTTATCTTCTCCTGCATGATCACTTTGGTCGGCGGTACAATGTTCCTGATGTGGTTGGGTGAGCAAATCACGGCACGCGGCATCGGCAACGGTATCTCCTTGATCATCTTCGTGGGCATTATTGCTGAAGTTCCAGCAGCATTGGCACAGTTCTTTGCTTCTGGTCGTTCTGGTGCAATCAGCCCCGGTGTTATCATCGGTGTGATTGTTATGGTTATCGGCACGATCGCATTCGTTGTGTTCATGGAGCGCGCATTGCGCAAGATCCACATCCAATATCCACGTCGCCAAGTTGGCATGAAGGTATACGATGGCGGCTCGAGCCACTTGCCAGTCAAGGTTAACCCAGCCGGCGTTATCCCTGCGATTTTCGCAAGCTCATTGTTGTTACTTCCGGTGACCATCAGCACATTCTCTGGCAACTCTACGAGCCCAGTGATGTCATGGATGCTCGCGAACTTTGGTCCAGGCCAACCGCTGTACCTCTTGTTCTTCATCGCGATGATCGTGTTCTTTGCTTACTTTTACACATTCAACGTGTCGTTCAAACCTGATGATGTTGCAGACAACCTGAAAAACCAGAACGGTTTTGTTCCAGGTATCCGCCCGGGTAAGAAGACTGCTGAATATCTAGAGTATGTTGTGAACCGCGTTCTTGTTCTTGGTGCAGCTTATCTTGCAGCCGTGTGTGTGCTGCCAGAAATTCTACGTGGCCAATTCGCGATCCCGTTCTACTTCGGTGGGACATCGGTCTTGATTGTTGTATCTGTGACTATGGATACAATTCAACAAGTGCAAAGCCACCTGCTTGCTCAACAGTACGAAGGCTTGATTGAAAAATCGAACCTACGTGGCAAAGGTAAAACACGCAAAAAACGGAGCCCGATCCGCAAATGAATATTATCCTGCTTGGACCGCCAGGTGCGGGTAAAGGGACGCAAGCGCGTCATCTGGTCGAAACACGCGGCATGGTGCAACTGAGCACTGGTGATATGTTGCGCGCTGCCAAAGACAGCGGATCTGAGATGGGCAAAGTTGTTGCCGATGTCATGGCCCGCGGTGCTTTGGTTACGGATGAAATTGTGATTGGACTGATTCGTGAGCAACTGAACACAGTTAAGGCCAACGGCTTTATCTTTGACGGTTTCCCACGGACCTTGGCCCAAGCGGATGCACTGACCCAGCTGTTGACCAATGAAGGCGAAAGCCTTGATGCGGTCATCGAGATGGAAGTGGACGATACAGCACTGGTTGCACGCATCACAGCGCGTTCAACATGTGGCAACTGTGGTGAGGTCTACAACGACAACACCAAACCAGAACCAGCTGATGGTAACTGTTCCAACTGTGGTGAAGCAGGGCAATTCCAACGCCGCGCTGACGACAATGAGGAAAGCCTGAAAACGCGCCTCATGGAATATTACAAAAAGACATCACCGCTCATTGGTTATTACTATGCCAAAGAGATGCTGAACCGGATTGACGGTTTGGGTGATATCGAAGCCGTGCAAGGCGATATTGCTGCGGTATTGGATACCTAATTAGGGCCACCCATTGTCGCGGCGCAAATTGTTCAGAACAAGGGGTGTGACGATGAAATGGGTTTTGAGAATAGTTTTGGGAATTGCAGCGTTGATCGCTGCAGTTTTTGTTTCTGCTATGCTGATGGGAACATCAGAGCGGCCAATCCCTGATCGCTTGGCGGGATTTCATGAAACCACGCTGAGTGTCGCGCACCGCAATGTGCCGCTTTCAGTCTTCATGTGGTATCCGGCGACCAGCGATCAGGTGCCTGAACTGATTGGGCAAAACGCTCTTTTCTATGGTTTCCACGCCTACCGCGACGGCACTACAGATTCAGAAACGAAACCAGTGGTTCTTCTTTCACACGGATCGGGCGGGAATGCGAAGGGCATCGGATGGCTAGCAAGTGACCTTGCCACACGCGGATTTGTTGTGCTCGCGGTTAATCATCCTGGCACCACATCACGCGATAGCCTGCCATCCGCGACTATTCGTATTTGGGAACGACCTGACGATCTAAAGGCGCTGCTGGATTTTGCTCAAGCAGGCCTACCCCTTGGTGTAACAATCGACATGGATCGCGTTGGTGCGGTCGGGTTCTCACTTGGTGGCTATAGCGTCCTAGGGCTTGGCGGTGCCGAAGTGTCAAAAGCAGGATTTATAGATTATTGTGATCGCTTTCCTGATAAAATCGATTGCGGATGGATGAACGCCGCTGGCCTTGATCTGAATACGATTGACGAAGCCCGCTATGCGTCTTCAAACCTCGATCCGCGGGTTGGGGCGATCCTCTCGATTGACCCTGCGTTGCCTCAAGCATTGAAAGCTGATGGGTTAAGTGCCGTCACCGTTGCCACCAGGATCGTGCAACTTGGCGAAACAGAAACAATACCTGAAGGTTTGCGGTGGGATAAGGCGGCAATGCAGCTTGTCAAAGGCGAGAGGGTGGTTGTGCCTAACACCTATCACTTCGCCTTTTTGGCGGAATGCAGCCGTCTTGGCAAAGTAGTGATTTCAATGGGCAGTGAAGAAAACATCTGCTCTGACCAAGGCACACGTGACAGGGGTGAGGTTCATACCGAACTACAACAAATCATAGGCGGCTTTTTGACGGATAAACTAGGCGCATCAAACTAGCTCACGGCCCTTGACGCATACAACAAAAGCCAATAATCAGCCCTATCTCTAGCGAGAATCAAACCGTGTGGCGGACTGTGTCCAAAATACGGGATCACCTGATCAGCTAAGGTTCGCAGGTATTCGTACCATCGGGCTTCTGTTGTGAAAAAAGGGTCCGGAACTACGGACCCGCAACTAAAAGGAATTGCACACGTGGCACGTATTGCCGGCGTAAACATCCCGACTGCAAAGCGGGTTCCAATCGCCCTAACATATATCACCGGTATCGGTACAACTTCAGCTCAAGCAATCTGCGAAGCTGTTGGCATTGACGCGACTCGTCGCGTTAACGAATTGTCTGATGACGAAGTTCTAAAAGTTCGTGAACATATCGACGCAAACTTCACTGTTGAAGGTGACTTGCGTCGTGACACGACAATGAACATCAAGCGTCTTATGGACCTTGGTTGCTACCGTGGCTTGCGTCACCGTCGTAACCTTCCTGTTCGTGGTCAGCGCACTCACACTAATGCTCGTACTCGCAAAGGCCCTGCAAAGGCCATTGCTGGTAAGAAGAAATAAGGGAGCTCTGATTAATGGCACGTGAAAAAATTCGCGCGAAGAAAAAAGAGCGCAAAAATATCGCCGCAGGTGTGGTGCATGTTAACTCTTCTTTCAACAACACAAAAATCTTGATCTCAGACGTTCAAGGCAACGCAATTGCATGGTCTTCTGCCGGCACGATGGGCTTCAAAGGCTCACGTAAATCTACGCCATACGCGGCGCAGATGGCTGCTGAAGATGTGGCTAAGAAAGCTCAAGACCACGGCGTGAAAACGCTTGAAGTCGAAATTCAAGGCCCAGGTTCTGGTCGTGAAAGCGCACTACGCGCTTTGGCTGCTGCTGGTTTCAACATCACATCTATCCGTGACGTTACACCAATGGCTCACAACGGCTGCCGCCCACCAAAGCGTCGTCGCGTTTAAGCTATTTAGTACGGTTGGGGCCGCGTGATTTACGCGGCCCCAATCCGCATTTCTGAAACCTCGGGCGCTTTTGTCTTTGGGACATGAGGCAAAAGCTAGAATGGAGGGACGTATGATCCACAAGAATTGGGCTGAGTTGATCAAGCCACAACAATTGGAAGTAAAGCCAGGTAACGATCCTGCGCGCCAAGCAACAGTTGTTGCTGAGCCGCTGGAACGTGGTTTTGGTTTGACAATGGGCAATGCCCTGCGTCGCGTATTGATGAGCTCGCTTCAGGGCGCAGCAATCACATCTGTACAAATCGACAATGTTCTTCACGAATTCTCCAGCGTTGCTGGCGTACGTGAAGATGTCACAGACATCGTTTTGAACCTCAAGCAGGTTGCCCTGCGTATGGAAGTTGAAGGACCTAAGCGTCTTTCTATCTCCGCAAAAGGTCCAGGCGTTGTAACAGCAGGTGACATCAGCGAATCTGCTGGTATCGAAATCCTGAACCGTGATCACGTCATCTGCCACCTAGACGATGGTGCAGATGTATTCATGGAACTGACTGTGAATACTGGCAAAGGCTATGTCGCTGCCGACAAAAACAAGCCAGAAGATGCACCAATCGGTCTTATTCCGATCGATGCGATCTACTCGCCTGTTAAGAAAGTTTCTTATGACGTTCAGCCGACCCGCGAAGGTCAAGTGTTGGATTATGACAAACTTACCATGAAGATCGAAACAGATGGCTCCATCACGCCGGACGACGCTGTAGCATTTGCTGCACGTATCCTGCAGGATCAGCTTGGTATCTTTGTGAACTTTGATGAGCCAGAATCAGCGTCCCGCGCGGACGAAGATGATGGTCTTGAGTTCAACCCGTTGCTTCTTAAGAAAGTTGACGAGTTGGAATTGTCTGTTCGTTCAGCAAACTGCCTGAAGAACGACAACATCGTTTACATCGGCGATTTGATCCAAAAGACCGAAGCAGAAATGCTGCGCACTCCAAACTTTGGCCGCAAATCTTTGAACGAGATCAAAGAAGTGTTGTCAGGCATGGGTCTGCACCTAGGCATGGACGTAGAGGACTGGCCACCGGACAACATCGAAGATTTGGCTAAAAAGTTTGAAGACAACTTTTAAGTAATACCGGTGTGGCGGGCCATGTGCTCGCCACACCAAACCGGTCTTGTGTAAGTGTTTGCACCTACGTAATACCGACACGATACCGATGTTATACCGATACTCGATTTAGCGTCATACGATGGGCATCTGCCCCAAGGAGAGTCAGCGACACGCATCGCGGGCCAGACAAAGTAAAAACGCTCGTAGAGAGCACATTTGGAGATTAAGACTATGCGTCACGCACGTGGATACCGCCGCCTGAACCGTACACACGAACACCGTAAAGCGTTGTTCTCAAACATGGCTGGCTCGCTCATCGAACATGAGCAAATCAAAACAACTTTGCCAAAAGCAAAAGAACTGCGCCCAATCATTGAGAAGATGATTACATTGGCGAAACGCGGCGATCTACACGCCCGTCGTCAGGCCGCTTCTAAGCTGAAGCAAGACCAATATGTTTCAAAATTGTTTGACATCTTGGGCCCACGCTACAAAGACCGCCAAGGTGGTTATGTCCGTGTTCTCAAAGCTGGTTTCCGTTATGGCGACATGGCACCGATGGCGATCATCGAATTTGTTGACCGCGACCGCGATGCTAAAGGCGCAGGCGACAAAGCACGCGTAGCTGAAGAAGCAAACGCGGAATAAGAATTACGCAACCTTCTTGGTTGTTTGCAAAGCCCTCGCTGTTTCAGCGGGGGCTTTTTGCATTTCTGCTTTCGTGGCAGGGGTTGCATGACCCGCTGGGCCTGCGCATATAATTTAACATGAAATACTTTATTGCATTGTTCGTCGCTCTTGGTTTTGCCGCACCTGTGTGGGCAGAGCAAAAAGTTCCCCAGTCACAAATGGAAATCCAACTCAGCTTTGTGCCGCTGGTGAAACAGGCTGCACCGGCCGTGGTGAATATCTATGCGACACGCGTGACCGAGGCGCGCGGCAATAGCTATCTGGACGATCCATTTTTTCAGCGGTTCTTTGAGGGTGCCGCACCTGAACCACGGGCGCAGAATTCATTGGGATCTGGCGTGATCCTATCGCCTGATGGGATTGTCGTGTCCAACTATCATGTGGTTGGTATGGCAACTGACATCCGCGTTGTCCTTAATGATCGGCGTGAATATTCCGCCCGTGTTTTGTTGGGGGACGAGGCAAGCGATCTTGCAATCCTGCAGCTTGAGGATGCGAGCGACTTGCCCAGCCTTGCACTGCGCACCAGCGACGATGTACAAGTTGGTGAGTTAACCCTCGCAATCGGAAATCCCTTTGGTGTGGGCCAGACTGTCAGCAGCGGTATCATCTCTGGCTTAGCGCGTTCAGGTGGTTCTGGTGGCAATGGCACAGGCTATTTCATCCAGACAGATGCGCCCATCAATCCTGGGAACTCTGGTGGTGCGTTGATCGATATGGCCGGACGTTTGATAGGCATCAATACATCTATCTTGACCAGATCAGGTGGGTCCAATGGGATTGGGTTTGCCATACCCTCAGACCTTGTTGCGGAGTTTGTCACTCAGGCCAAAGCAGGCAGCGACAGATTTCACCGTGCTTGGGCAGGCGTGTCTGGTCAGGTTCTGGACTACGATATGGCGGCCTCCTTTGGTCTCGATCGATCAGGGGGGATCATCATTACAGACCTTCATCCAGCCAGCCCATTTGGTGCGGCAGGTTTTGAAGTTGGTGACGTGATTACAGCCGTCGATGGCCAACCGGTAATTTCCGGCGGTGAGATGTTGTTTCGAATGAGTGTGGGGGGCATTGGCAATACTGCCGTGGTAACTCGTACCCGAAATGGCGAAGCGTCTGATGTCACGGTTGAGTTGATTTCAGCACCCGACGATCCGCCACGCGATTTTACTGTACTCGGTGACGATGCAATTTTGACTGGGCTTGAGTTGGCCTTGGTCAATCCAGCCGTTAGCGATGAAATGGGATTGTCCGCCAATGCTGCGGGCGTTGTTGTTGTAAACACGGGCCCAATCGCTGTGCAAGTTGGGCTACGCCGTGGTGACATCATTGAAGCCGTGAACTCAAAGGTCGTTGAAATCCCTAGCGATGTGCGTGAGGGGCTAACAAACTCTGACCGTGGTGTGCGTCTTGATATCATACGCGGTGGCAGTCGCGTTCAACTTAGGTTCCGTTTGTAATGGCCGATTTATTTGGTCCCCCTCCCGCGATCGACATGCCGCGACCTTTGGCTGATCGCTTGCGCCCCAAAGCGTTGGACGAGGTGATTGGTCAATCTCAAGTGTTGGGCGCAGATGCGCCGCTCACCGTCATGTTGGGTGCTGGCGCATTAACCTCCCTCATATTTTGGGGTCCTCCGGGTGTTGGGAAAACAACAATTGCGCGTTTGTTAGCTAACGAAACCGATCTGCATTTTGTCCAAATCTCGGCAATCTTTACCGGTGTTCCTGATCTGAAAAAAATATTTGAGGCCGCACGGATTCGTCGCCAAAACGGGCAGGGAACCCTGTTGTTTGTGGACGAAATCCATCGCTTTAACAAAGCACAGCAAGACGGGTTCCTTCCACACATGGAAGACGGCACGATCCTTTTAGTGGGTGCAACGACGGAAAACCCATCGTTCGAGTTAAACGCAGCGGTCCTGTCGCGGTCTCAAGTGTTGGTGTTAGAGCGCCTTGATCGTGCCGATCTTGAGCTGTTGGCCCAACGGGCAGAGCAAGAGTTAGAATGCCAACTGCCTTTGGATCAGCCCGCGCGCGAAGCACTGCTTGAGATGGCCGATGGTGATGGGCGGACGTTGTTGAATCTGATCGAACAGGTTGCAGCGTGGGAAACAGACACAAAGTTTGACAAGGCCACATTATCTACACGGCTGATGCGTCGCGCTGCGCAATACGACAAAAGTGGTGACTCACATTACAACTTGATCAGCGCCCTACATAAATCGGTGCGCGGCTCTGATCCGGATGCGGCGCTTTATTGGTTCGCGCGTATGCTTGAGGGCGGCGAAGATCCACGTTTCTTGGCGCGCCGCATCACACGCATGGCTGTTGAGGACATCGGTCTTGCCGATCCGCAGGCCCAAGGTGTGTGCCTGCAGAGTTGGGAAACCTATGAACGTCTTGGCAGCCCAGAAGGGGAATTGGCTTTGGCTCAGGCTGTGACCTATCTGGCATTGGCCCCTAAATCCAACGCGACCTACGTGGCTTATAAGGCTGCGCGCAACGCCGCCAAACAAACGGGATCAGAGCCACCACCCAAGCACATCTTAAACGGTGCTACATCTTTGATGAAAGATCAGGGATACGGTGCGGGTTATGCATATGATCATGATGCCGAAGATGGGTTTTCTGGGCAGAACTACTTCCCTGACACGATGAACCGGCCTGAGTTCTATGTGCCTGTCGAACGTGGCCACGAGCGCGAGTTAAAGAAGCGGGTCGACTATTTCGCAAAGCTGCGGGCCAAGCGCGAACAGTGACGCAAGGTTGACAAGTGGCGCGGTAAGCGCGACAGACCCCTGATGATGAAAACGATGATCTTTGTGGCCCTTGGTGGGGCCGTGGGCGCAAGCCTGCGATACCTTGTGGGGTTGGCTGTTGCCTTTCCCATGGGCACGTTGGCCGTCAATATCATCGGTTCATTCGCGATTGGCCTGTTGTGGGCCGGGTTCGCGGAGAAAGAAATTCCCTACCTGATGCCCCTGTTGATGACAGGTGTCTTGGGTGGTTTCACGACCTTTTCAGCCTTCTCTCTTGATACCCTGCGCTTGATGCAAGACGGGCGGATCGGGGCGGCTGGGGTTTATGTATTGGCGTCAGTGGTATTGTCCCTGATCGCATGTTTTGTGGGCCTTTGGCTCATCAAAGGAGGTACGGCATGAGCCGTGTTCAAACCGTAATCGTTGGCGAAGACGAAGGCGATCAACGCCTAGATCGCTGGTTCAAGAAGCGCTTTCCCCATATCCCGCAGGGGTTGGTTCAAAAGATGTGCCGCAAGGGTGATTTGCGTGTGGATGGTGGGCGCGTAAAGCCTGTTACCCGCGTCGAAGTTGGCCAGTCCGTGCGGATTCCGCCATTGCCTGACAATCAAGCACCGCCCCCAGAGGCCAAGACCCGCGTGTCTGATGCAGACCGCAAGATGATCCAAGCCTGCGTGATCTATAAAGATGACCACGTTATCGCGATCAACAAACCTGCAGGTCTTGCGACGCAAGGTGGCACAGGCCACACCCGTCACGTTGACGGCATGTGCGAAGCATTGAAATTTGACATGGATGAAAAGCCACGTCTGGTACACCGTTTGGATAAGGACACCTCTGGTGTTCTTTTGTTGGCACGTACCCGCACTGCGGCTCAGTCTTTGACAGCATCATTGCGTCACCGTGAAACCCGCAAGATCTACTGGGCTTTGGTGGCCGGTGTTCCAACGCCTTATGTTGGCGAAGTGAAGTACGGCTTGGTCAAAGCTGGTGGCCGTGGCGGAAGCGGTGAAGGCGAAAAGATGATTGCTGTACACCCGCGTGATGTCGACAAAACCGTTGGCGCGAAACGTGCCAGCACGCTATATGCAACGCTGTACCGTGTGGCATCCCGTGCTGCATGGGTTGCGATGGAACCCCTGACAGGCCGTACGCACCAGTTGCGCGCGCACATGGCTGAGATAGGGCATCCGATCATCGGTGATGGTAAATACGGCGGCTCTGGTCAGGAGAACATGGGTGATGGTTGGGGTGCCCAATTGGGTGGCGTGATATCTAAGAAGTTGCACCTACATGCCCGTCACATGCGTTTTGAACACCCGATCACACGTAAAGAGATCAAGGTGACGGCTGAATTGCCCGAACATATGGAAAACAGCTGGGATACCTTTGGCTGGACCAATGATTTGGCATCAGAAGATCCGTTTGAGAACATTTAAATGAGTGACCGTTTGCGATTGGTTGTGTTTGATGTGGATGGCACGCTGGTGGATAGCCAAGCGGATATTGTCAGCTGCATGAACGCAGCCTTCGCAGGGTTGGATCAACCGGAACCGGCGCGTGCTGATGTGTTGGGTCTAGTCGGTCTTTCGCTAGATGTGCTTATGCCGAAGCTTGCGCCGAATTTGACGCCGGCGGATCATGCCCAGCTGATCCAAGCTTATAAAGACGCCTACATGACCCAGCGCCGCATTGCTGGGACAGTGGCGTCTTCGCCGCTTTATGAAGGCGCGCTTGAATGCTTGCATCGCCTTAACGCAATGCCTGATGTTTTGTTGGGCGTGGCAACGGGTAAATCCAAACGTGGTCTGGATAAGTTGATCGAGGGCCACGGCCTTGAGGGGCTATTCGTGACCCAACAGGTCGCTGATTTCCATCCATCCAAGCCTCATCCCGCCATGTTACATACGGCGATGGCAGAAGCGGGTGTTGACGCGGCGGATGCGATTATGATCGGTGACACCAGTTTTGATATGGATATGGCCGCCAGCGCTGGAATGCGTTCGATCGGCGTGAACTGGGGATATCATACCCCCGAGAAATTACAGGCCGCGACGCGGTTGGTTGATAAGTTTGACCAGGTCGAGACGGCATTGACTGAGATGTGGAGTGAAGACGCATGAGTGACTGGAAGCAAAAACGGTTCTGGACGAATGTTGGTGTAGCCGAAGTCGATGGTGGCTTTGCTGTTCAACTGGATGGCCGTGGTGTGAAAACACCAGCCAAAGCACCGCTGAATGTTCCCACCAAAGCATTGGCAGATGCCATTGCTGCAGAATGGGAGGCGCAAGAAGGCGTTGTGAACCCGAACTTGATGCCGTTCACCCGTTCCGCCAATGCGTCTATCGATAAAGTTATGATCCAACACGGTGAAGTCGCTGACATGCTGGCAGCCTATGGTGACGCCGATTTGCTATGCTACCGTGCGACTGACCCGATCGAGTTGGTTGAACGTCAGTCTGAGCAGTGGGATCCTGTCCTTGCTTGGGCGGCGTCGGAACTGGACGCCCCACTAATGACGCGCCAGGGGATTATGCACATCCCACAGGACGGAAAAACGCTCAGACTATTAAGTGATAGAACCCATGCACTGACCGCGTATGAGTTAGCCGCTTTTCACGATCTTGTTAGCTTGTCTGGTTCACTGATTCTCGGATTCGCGACAGCATACGGCTATGCACCCGTAGATGAATTGTGGAATAAATCGCGCCTCGACGAGCTTTGGCAAGAAGAACAGTGGGGCCCAGATGAAGAAGCTCAGGCGTTGTCTGACGTGAAAAAGGCAGCGTTTTGGCATGCAAAGCGGTTTTTTGACGCTTCACAAATTGCTTAACGTTAGGGCAGCATTAGCGCTTTCGTTCAAACTTGTGAACTTAGGGCCGTTTAGGACCAACTGACCCTTGACGCCAAAGCAAAATTCCGAGCAAACTGTCCAACACTGGCTGAACTTGTTCGGCTAGATCATCTACGATGTGAAATGCATCGACAACCACCCGAACATGTGGTGGAAAATCAGGAAGAGGTAAAAATGAATAAATCCGTATTATTTGGCGCGATGACTGTAGCAAGCCTTGCGGCTGGCGCAGCAGCTGCCGGTACGCTTGAAGACGTGCAAGCACGTGGCAAGTTGAACTGTGGTGTGACTACTGGTCTGGTTGGCTTTGCTGCTCCAGATGCGAACGGCGAATGGAAAGGCTTTGACGTTGCTGTATGTCGCGCTGTGGCCGCTGCTGTTCTTGGTGATGGCAATGCTGTTGAATTCGTTCCAACAACTGGCAAGACACGTTTCACAGCGCTTGCTTCTGGCGAAATCGACATGTTGGCACGTAACACAACATGGACATTGTCTCGCGATGTTGACCTGAAGTTCACTTTCGTTGGCGTAAACTACTACGACGGCCAAGGCTTCATGGCACCAAAAGAGTTGGGTGTTTCATCTGCTAAAGATCTAGACGGCGCAACTGTCTGCATCCAAACCGGTACAACTACTGAGCTGAACTTGGCCGACTTCTTCCGCGCCAACAACATCTCTTATGAGCCAGTGCCAATCGAAACAAACGCTGAAGCACAACAGCAGTACCTAGCAGGCGCATGTGACGTGTTCACAACTGACGCGTCCGGCTTGGCAGCTACTCGTGCGACATTCGAAAATCCACAGGACCACGTTCTGTTGTCAGAAATCGTTTCCAAAGAGCCACTTGGCCCATTGGTACGTCACGGCGACAACGAGTGGGGCGACATCGTTCGCTGGACTTTGAACGCTTTGATCACAGCTGAAGAGCTGGGTGTTACATCTGCAAACATCGCAGAAATGTCAGCTTCTGCTGGTGGTAACCCAGAAATCAACCGTCTGTTGGGCACCGAAGGTACTTTGGGCGAAATGTTGGGTCTGTCCGCAACTTGGGCAAAAGATGCAATCGCAGTTTCTGGTAACTACGGCGAAGTGTTCGAACAGAACATCGGCGAATCAACACCGATCGGTCTAGCACGTGGCTTGAACGCTCAGTGGACAGATGGCGGCCTTATCTACAGCCCACCATTCCGTTAAGCTAATCTAGTCAAAGGGCGCGGGATTTTCCCGCGCCCTTTGCGCTTTTTCATACCTGAAATATATACGACCAATCTTCGGCCTTTGGCGCATAGACGCCGCATTAAGCACTGGCTGGAACACGGGGAACCAATCCATGACAATTATAA
Source organism: Ascidiaceihabitans sp. (assembly GCA_028825475.1). GTDB lineage: Bacteria > Pseudomonadota > Alphaproteobacteria > Rhodobacterales > Rhodobacteraceae > Ascidiaceihabitans. The sequence goes on from JAPKAB010000008.1 coordinate 90,060, forward strand.
CCGACCCTCCGAAGGGTTCGTTCCGGCTATCTATGCTGTTGAATGATTCCCGCTACCGGTCGCTTACTTTGCAAGCAATCGCAGCTATACTGCTGGCATTGGCAATTTTCTATCTTGCCAACAATGTGGTCACCAACCTTCAAAGGTTGGGTTTGAACATTGATTTCTCATTCTTAGGCGCGCCCGCAGGATATGATATTAACCAGCGATTGATCGAATACACCAGTCAATCAACCAACCTAAAAGCTGCGTTCGTAGGTATTCTTAATACGTTACTTGTTGCGTTTTTAGCCTGTATCATGGCGACCATCTTTGGCGTGTTCGCGGGTGTTCTGCGCCTGTCGAACAACTGGTTGGTCAGCAAGCTGATGTCGATCTACGTCGAGATCTTCCGTAACATTCCAGTTCTGATCTGGATCCTCATTATCTACGGTATCATGACAGTTGTTATGCCGGCACCACGTGCGTTTCGCGGTGAGGATGCTGAAGCCGCAATGTTCTTGGGTATTTCAGCCTTCACAAATCGCGGTGTCTACATCCCGGGGCCAGAGTTTTCACGTATTTTCGGTGAGATGGGTATCTTGTCTGCTGGTATCGGTTGGCTTGTTGCTATCGCAATTATCATTGGTTCCTTCTTCGGCGCACGCACAGTAACGCGTCGTGCCACGCGCATCCAAGAAGCAACAGGCGTTCGCCCAGCGACCCTTGTGACAAACCTAGCGATTTGGTTCCTACCACTAATCGCGTTCTTCATTATCACTGGTCTGACCTTTGAAATCCCAGAACTTAAAGGCTTTAACTTCAAGGGTGGCATCAAGATCGGTGCGCCGTTGATTGCAATCTGGTTTGCCCTGTCCATCTACACTGGGGCTTTCATCGCAGAAAACGTGCGTGCAGGTATTCAGGCGGTGTCTAAAGGACAAACCGAAGCTGCTGGCGCATTGGGCATTCGCCCCAACCGCATCATGAGCCTTGTTGTTCTACCACAAGCTTTGCGCGTCATCATTCCACCGTTGATCTCGCAATATCTGAACATCACCAAAAACTCTTCATTGGCGATTTTGGTTGGCTACGCAGACGTAACAGCAACCTTGGGCGGCATCACGTTGAACCAAACGGGTCGCGCGATTGAATGTATCGTGTTGCTAATGTTGTTCTACTTAACGATTTCGTTGATCATTTCCGCGGTTGCGAACTTTTACAATAACTCTACCAAACTGAAGGAGCGCTGAGCCATGTCAGATACATCTGCCAATGCCGTCGCCTTTGTGCGTACGGAATCCGTACCAGCGTCTGCTCCGCCAGTTAATGCGGCAGGGCCGGTTAAATGGCTTAAAGACAACCTGTTTGACGGTGTTGGGAATTCTATCCTAACCGTTCTGGCATTCGTTGCTATCTTTATGATCCTGTCGAATACGATGCCGTGGGTTCTAAACGGAATTTGGGATGCGCCAACATTGGCCGCATGTCGTGAAATTCTTGATGGAACAACAGGTGCTTGTTTTGCGGTTCTTTCTGAGCGGTGGAACCAGTTATTGTTTGGTTTCAAATACCCATCTGAACTGTACTGGCGCCCTGCGTTAGCGTTTGCGATGCTGTTTGTTGCTTTTGCACCAGTGCTGTTCTTTGATCTGCCACGCAAGTTGCTGATCTTTACAGGGCTATACCCGTTCATCGCTTTCTGGCTGATCTGGGGCGGGCCTATCTTTAACCCGATCCTTGCACTTGTTGGTTTGATCGTGGGTTATGTGGTGTTTGTGCGGTTGGAAAAAACCAGCTTTGCAATGGCCATGGGGGTGGGTATTGTTTCCGCAGCGGTGGTTTGGTCGCTTTCCAAATTCATAGGCTCTGATAGCGCAATCCTTTCCATCGGTTACCTAGAAACAGTACCCTCCCGTGACTTGGGTGGTTTCATGCTGAACATGATGCTGGGTGTTACCTGTGTGTCCTTGTCATTGCCTTTGGGCATTGCCTTGGCGCTGGGTCGTCAGTCATCGATGCCACTTATCAAATATGTCTGCGTGATCTTCATCGAATTCATTCGCGGCGTTCCGTTGATCACATTGCTGTTCGTAGCAAGCGTAATGTTGGGCTACTTCTTCCCTCCAGGGTCAGGTGTTGATTTGTTCATCCGCGTTGTGATCATGATCACGTTGTTCTCAGCGGCCTATATTGCGGAAGTTATCCGTGGTGGTTTGGCGGCTTTGCCAAAGGGGCAATATGAGGCAGCGGATTCACTGGGCCTTGATTACGCTCAAGCGACACGCCTGATCATCTTGCCACAAGCGCTTAAGATCTCGATCCCTGGGATCGTGAACATTGCGGTGGGACTGTTCAAAGACACCACATTGGTATCGGTTATTTCGATGTTCGATATGGTCGGCATGATCCGTGGCCCAATCTTGGCCTCAACGGATTGGAACGGCGTCTACTGGGAGCTATTCAGCTTTGCAGCGCTTCTTTTCTTTGTCGTGTGTTACGGCATTTCACAATATTCGCAGTGGCTAGAACGCCGTCTTGCGACAGATCACCGATAAGGAGGCCGGAACATGGCTGAACAAGCAAAAATGCAAGTGTCCGACGAAGTCGCGATTAGCATCCAAAACATGAACAAGTGGTACGGCACATTCCACGTGCTACGCGACATCGACCTTACCGTTCAACGCGGCGAACGGATCGTGATTTGTGGGCCTTCTGGCTCAGGCAAATCCACGCTGATTCGTTGTATCAACGCGTTGGAAGAGCACCAAAAGGGTTCTATCGAAGTGGATGGCACATTGTTGTCTTCCGACCTTAAGAACATCGATAAGATCCGTTCAGAAGTGGGCATGTGCTTTCAGCACTTTAACCTATTCCCGCATCTGAGCATCTTGGACAACCTGACCTTGGCTCCGATCTGGGTGCGTAAAACACCTAAGAAAGAAGCCGAAGAACTGGCGATGCATTACCTTGAAAAGGTAAAAATTCCAGATCAAGCGATGAAGTTCCCAGGTCAGTTGTCTGGTGGCCAACAACAGCGTGTGGCGATTGCCCGTTCGCTTTGCATGCAGCCACGCATCATGTTGTTCGATGAACCAACATCTGCGCTTGACCCTGAGATGATCAAAGAGGTGCTCGACACCATGATCGAGCTGGCCGAAGAAGGCATGACAATGCTTTGCGTGACGCACGAAATGGGCTTTGCCCGTCAGGTTGCCAACCGCGTTATTTTTATGGACGAAGGTCAGATCGTTGAGCAAAACGAGCCGGAAGAGTTCTTTAACAACCCACAAAGCCCACGGACACAATTGTTCCTGAGCCAAATCTTGGGTCACTAAGCTCCAGCGCATTTTACGCATTTGAGAAATTGAAACGGCTGCCCCTACGGGTGGCCGTTTTTCATTTGGGCATGAAGGCTTTCATGTGAAACGCGCTTTGCTCCGCGGGTCTATTGAACGATTGGCTGATTGGGCAAATCTGGCGGACCAAACAACCACCTGTCATGCAATCTAGTCCTGCTTCTGTCGCCAAATGTGTTTTGCAGGTGGGGACATCATAGAAATGGTCGGCAGATAGGGCTGAGACGGGGCAGGCGGTGGCACAGGGCCGCCCTACGCAGCTCTCACAGGGGCTTGCCGCCTCTTGCTGCCGCTTGCTGGTTAACGGCACTTTGATCGCTCCACGGATTGAAATCATCAAGCCGGCGGTATCATGTACCAACATCCCTGTAGGGCTTTGCCAGAAACGACCGCTTTGAGTGGCCCACGCGATGAACGGTTCGTAAGGGGGGCCGTCTGAGGGGAATACAGCAGCCCCCTCATGGTCTGCCGCGATCTGATTGATGATGCGCTTGGACCAGCGATCAATTGGGTTGGGTTGGCCGTCTGAATATTCAGCATCACATTTGAAGTGATCCCAAAAACCACTGTCAGCACCGATCAATGCCAATGTGTGGTCAGCCTCAACAACATGTCCCATGACGAACAATCCGTGTTGTTCAACTTTTGGGCTGAGCAGCGCAGTGATATCTACATTCATTTGTTAGTAAACGGCAGCTTAAGTGACCATCCAAAGCGGCTCGGGCGCGCGTCCTGCCAACGTAACCCAATGTCCATTTCATCATGACCTTCAGATGGCTGGGCGATGTAGGTGCCGAACATCTGATCCCAGATCGACAGTGAGAACCCATAGTTACTGTCGTGCTCATGCCGATGCGTTGAGTGATGGACGCGGTGCATGTCTGGCGTCACCAAAACGCGTCGCACAACTGCATCAATGGCCAAAGGCAAGCGAATGTTCGCGTGATTAAACATAGCAGTGCCGTTCAAGATCACCTCAAATAAGATGACAGCAAAGGCGGCAGGACCTAGAAAATAGACCAACCCAATTTTCAACAGCATTGATAAAGCAATCTCGATTGGGTGGAACCGAATGGCGGTAGATACATCAATGTCGACATCGGCATGGTGAACCTGATGCAAACGCCAAAGTAGGGGAACCTTGTGGGTGATCAAATGCTGAAGCCAGATTGAAAAATCTAAGATTAAGATCACAAGAACAACTTCAAGCCAGATCGGCAAACCGATTGCGTTGAACAAACCCCACCCTTGGGTTTGCGCATCAATTGCAGCACCTACAGCCAGTAATGGCAATGCAAAGGCCATCGCATTCAAAGCAATGGTGTTGACGACAGTGAAGCCCCAGTTCGTGACCCAGCGGGCTTTACGGGTTTGGGTGCGCACACGGCGGGGGGCGAGGGTTTCTATCAACGCAAGTAATGCGAACAGACCTAAGAATACACCCAGCCGAATAAATGATTCATTTTCCATGTGTTGCAAACTATGGCGTTTGGAACCATGTGCCAAGCGGCACATGGACACAGTTGCGTTAGTCGCGGATCAAGCTGCCTGCGCCGTGGTCAGTAAACAGCTCAAGTAAACAAGCGTTGCGCGCACGACCGTCAAGGATAACAACAGCGCGAACGCCCTCGTTGATGGCATCCAATGCGGTTTCCGTCTTGGGGATCATGCCTCCAGCAATCGTTCCATCCGCAGTCAGTTCACGAATTTGGGCCGCAGTCATTTCAGTCAGCACTTCGCCGTCAGCATTTTTAACGCCAGCAACATCCGTTAGCAGCAGAAGGCGATCAGCCTTTAGTGCTCCCGCAATAGCACCAGCAGCTGTATCGCCGTTGATGTTGAATGTTTCACCATTTTCGCCAGCACCTAGTGGCGCAATGACGGGAATAATGTTGCTGCTAAACAGGTCTTCCAGAATTGAGGCATCCACCACAGATGGCGTGCCTACAAATCCCAACTCAGGATTTGTTTGGGTACAAGTGACCAACTGGGCGTCTTTACCGGATAGACCAACAGCGCGACCACCTTGGGCCCCAATGGCCTGAACAATACGTTTGTTGACCAAGCCACTTAGAACCATCTCAACCACTTCCATGGTTGCTGCATCAGTTACGCGTTTGCCGTTCACGAACTCAGATTGGATATCTAGACGCTCAAGCATGGCGTTGATCATTGGACCACCACCATGAACGATGACGGGGTTTGCACCCACTTGCTGCATCAAAACAACATCGCGTGCGAAGCTCGCCATGGCTTCATCGCTGCCCATCGCGTGACCGCCCAGTTTGATAACGACCGTCGCACCAGAATAGCGCTGCATGTAGGGCAAGGCGCTGCTGAGAGTTTCGGCGGTTTCAATCCAATTGCGATCCATGTCTTGCGTCTTCATCCCGTTTCCGTTCGATTAACTATTCGAGGGTTGCGATGATAGCGCGCAACGTTTCGATGCCCCAACCTTTTTCCGAAGAGGTAATAACCAGCTCTGGATAGGCAGCAGGGTGGGCAGCCAGCTTGCTTTTCACTTGCTCGATAACCTCGAAGCGTTCCTTTTCCTTCACCTTGTCGGCTTTGGTTAGGACAGCTTGGAAAATCACAGCAGAGCTATCTAGCAAAGACATGATTTCTTCATCGACTTTTTTGACACCGTGGCGGGCATCAATCAATACAAATGCGCGGCGCAAAGTTTGACGACCAGACAGGTATTGCTTGAGCAAACGCTGCCACTTTTCGACAACCGGTAAAGGTGCATTTGCATAGCCATAACCTGGAAGGTCGACGAGATAATGTTCATCACCAGCGGTGAAATAGTTGATCTCTTGCGTACGGCCCGGGGTGTTTGACGCACGCGCCAATCCTTTGCGACCGGTTAGCGCATTGATCAAAGTTGATTTGCCAACGTTGGAACGGCCTGCAAAGCAAACCTCCATACGATCGGCATCGGGCATCCCGTCCATTGCGACGACACCTTTTACAAAGTCGGTCTCGCCCGCGAACAGCAGACGACCTTTTTCTTTGCTTAGGGCCTCTGGCTCTTCGGCGATGTTAAATTGCATTTGCATCATAGTACCTGCACGCTGTCGCCTAGGGCGATTGTTCCATC
>JAPKAB010000043.1 GCA_028825475.1 Ascidiaceihabitans sp.
TGTCCACTTTCCGGAAGCTGCCTGATGCGCCACAATTCTTGTGTAGCGTCATTGTTCATTTTTATTGTTGGGCGCCCACCAAGGCGCATATCTATGCGAGCCACATCACGGCTTAGAACATCCTGTGCGCCTTCAAGGGCAATCACGTGTTCCAATGCCGTCACGGCCCCAGTTGTTGGTAAAAGAATGCGTTGATCACGATCTAGGACAACATCCCATCGACGTGCGCCCATCCGTACGACTCCGCGCAGTCGCTTACCCAAAGGCTGTGCAGTTCGGATCAATTCCATTGCCTCATCCACATGTTCATTTGCCCCCTCGCCCGCAATCAACGGCAATTCTGCGCGATCACTGCGGAACGAAATGTGAGAAACATGTGCGCCATCAGCGTCTAGCAAAGAAAGAGATGTATGGCTGCGCCAAACTGCAACAGGTACCCGTGGAACAACATCAACCTGTAAAACTCCTCCCGGGCGAATGCGCAAAGACGCCTCGGCAATTGGCGACAGCAGCATGACCGCTTCACGCATCGCTTCCAGATCCAAATCGAATGAGCTTACTGGAAAGTCAATCGGAAGGTTTCTGCGAATATCTTCTGCCAAATCCGTACCAGCACCATCAATCGCCATCAAGCTGACCATGAACTCTGGTCGTTCTTGGATGCTTGAGCGCGTGTTAGCAATCGCATCAGATATTGCAGATTGGCGAACAGGGTTAGATAGATAGCTAAGGCCAATCCCAAAGGTCAAAACAAATGGAAGCCCGATGCGCAAACCGAAACGGAACACAGGCGTCAACATCAGTCGCTGCAAACGCCACGACCAACGTGATGGCGCTGGATCAAGGCGTGATGTTTGTCGGGAATGGCTTAACGGTTGCATGACGCGTCCTCTACCATCCAGTGGCACAACTGGCCGAAACTAATACCAACGGCTTGTGCTTGTTCCGGTGTCAGCGAGGTTGGCGTCATGCCCGGTTGCGTGTTGGTTTCCAGCAGGATCAAACCTTCAACGCCTTTGCTTTCGTCCCAACGGAAATCCGTACGGCTGATCCCATTACAGCCAAGTGCCGCATGGGCACGCAAAGCGTAGTCTAGACACAGTTGAAAAATCTCAGATGGTACATCGGCTGGGACAATATGTGTTGAACCGCCCTCTTTGTATTTCGCGTCGTAATCATACCAACCGGTTGTCAGGATGTCCGTCACGGTCAACGCACGGCCATCCATCACGCTGGTTGTCAGTTCACGACCCGGTGCAAAGGCTTCAACCATCACTTCATCAGGCATGTCATTGTCCAGCTGCGGTGGACCGTTGTTTTCTTCATCGACCAAATAGACCCCAACACTGGAGCCCTCATTATTTGGCTTCACCACGTACGGTGGCTTCATCACGTGTGCTGCGCGCACATCATCTGATTTGGCAATAATGCTTTTGACGATTGGCAAACCTGCAGCGGCAAAGACTTCTTTGCTACGCTGTTTGTCCATCGCAAGAGCGGACGCCAAAACACCCGAGTGAGAGTAAGGAATACCAAGCCATTCAAGAATGCCCTGAACGCAACCATCTTCACCCCAACGGCCATGAAGGCAGTTAAGAACGGCATCAGGCTTGATATCTGTTAAAACGGTAGAAAGATCGGGGCCTGCATCGACCTCGATCACTTCAAATCCTTCTTCCCGCAACGCGGCAGCACATGCTTGTCCACTGGACAGTGACACCTCGCGTTCTGCGGAGGGGCCACCCATTAATACTGCAACTGTACGGGGCGTCCTGCTCGACTGACCCACCAGAGTGCCTCTTTGTCCTGAACCAATTTTATGGTTCTTATTGTTATTATTGCCGTTTTCAGCTTCATTCTGTTGCGGGTATTTACCCAATTAGGTGGGTTTTGGCTCACCTACCCGCATAATTTCCCATTCTAGCGTGATACCACTGGAATCGTAAACCTTTTTTCGCACTTCTTCACCTAATCCTTCCAAATCAGACGCTGTGGCCCCTCCGGTATTGATCATAAAGTTAGAGTGCATTTCGCTCATTTGTGCCCCGCCTCGCGTTGCACCACGCATGCCAGCATCATCGATAACCTTCCACGCCTTCAAATCATGGACGTCATCCGCCTGCCCTGTGCTGGAAAAGCCAGCGGGATTGCGAAAGGTGCTGCCTGCGCTGCGGTCCTTGGTCGGTTGAGACGCATCGCGCTTGGCCAACTGATCCTCCATACGTGCGTGCAACTCTGCAGGATCACCTGATGAACCCTCCAATACAACGCTGACAAGCACCGCGCCTTCAGGTAAATTCGTTTGGCGATACTGGAAATTCAAATCAGCTGCATTGAGAGTTACAATCTCACCACTGCGCAGAACGGCGGTCGCCTTAACGAACACATCTGCTGTGTAGCTGCCATAGCACCCAGCATTCATACGGACGGCACCACCAATGCTACCAGGGATAGTGCGCAAGAACGTAAGGTCGACACCCGCGTCCGCAGCTTTGCGTGCAACATGAGAATCCAATGCTGCGGCACCTACCGTGACGCGGTTGCCTGTGACTTCAATACCATTGAACCCACGGCCCATCCGAACAACAATGGCTCGAATACCCCCATCACGCACAATTAAATTGCTACCAACACCCATAGGGAAAATATGAACATTTGGATCAAGCGCATTCAGGAACTGCGACAGGTCCTCAACATCTGCAGGCTGAAACAAGCAATCGGCAGGACCACCGACACGAAGCCATGTTAGGTCTGACAAAATACGAGCTGGCGTAAGACGGCCACGCACTTCAGGCAGATCAATCATGCCTCATTCCTTGCATTACGGGCACGTACGACCAACAGGCCGAGGGCAAATGATGCGATATGGAAAACTGCGAAAATGCCCAACATGTACAATCCTGGTTGAGTTAGAGCGACTTCTTCAAACGCACTACGTAACAGTAAAACCAACAATGCCATACATGCCGATAGCCATGCCCCAAATAATATCATTCGCATCTTGAAGCCTAGCCAAAGACTGACCATCGCCGACGCCGCAAGCGGTGAAACAAGAATCAAGACGCTCATACCGAGGTACCTTTTAGCTTTAACTTTACCCAGCGGGTTAAATAAACGACCGGCCAACGCAAGACACTCATGGCCGCGACCATAACAATCAGGCCGATCCATGGGCCGTTTTCCCAGGTAACAAAACCAAGAAGCGGAATGCCCAGACCAATAAGAATGTAGGCGTTACGCCAGTGATAGTCCTTACTTGGTGTCATTGCCAAAACATTTGCAACCATTGCCCAAAGGCACGCTAGGATCAAAGAGACTGTCATTCAGATAACTCCGACGGGAGTTTTGGGTTTTGGCCGCGCAGTTTTGCCCAAAGGTAGCGCAATGGATTGCGAAACATCGACCCAAAGGCGAACACGGCTACAATAGACACCCAAATATTTAATTGAATGCCAATCCATACAATCAGGATTGGGGCGGCGATCAGCAGGATCACAGCAGGAATGTATTGAAGACGCATTGGCAACATGGCACACGCGACGGAGGAAAAGACCCATATAATGCAGGCCCAAAGAAGCGTCATGGCATACCCGCTAACTGTGCAGGTAGCGCATTGGCCCAAGCTGAAATCGTACCGGCACCAAGACATACAACCATATCCCCTGGCTTTGCATGCTCGCGCACCAAACGGGCCAAATCGGCCTCATTTCCAACAGCAGAGGCTTGACGGTGGCCATGGCGGATAAGACCCGCGACCAGATCATCGCGCGAAGCACCCTCGATAGGTTCCTCACCTGCAGAAAAAATATCTGCAATGCCAACGACGTCTGCATCATTGAAGCAGGCACAAAACTCTTCGAAATGGTGCGATAGACGGGTAAAGCGGTGGGGTTGGTGAACAGCAATGACGCGACCTTCACATGATTGGCGCGCAGCCTTCAAGACTGCGGCAATCTCAACTGGGTGGTGCCCATAATCGTCGATGATTGTTACACCATCCACTACGCCCACTTTGGTAAAGCGGCGATTCACGCCCCCAAATTTCGCCAAAGCATCGCGAATTTCATCTCCGCTCATGCCCAAGTGCCGCGAAACCGCGACGGCGGACAAAGCGTTTGAAACGTTGTGATCACCCGGCATAGGCAACGTGCAACCTTCGATGACTGTCCCCTCGCCCTGCAAGGCGATGTCGAAATGTGCGACTCCACCTTTGTAGGTCAAGTTTACAGCACGCACGTCGGCTTGGGCATTAAAACCATATGTGACAACACGACGGTCGGTGATTTTGCCTACCAAGGCCTGAACCTCTGGATGGTCGGTGCAGCAAACGGCTAATCCGTAGAACGGTATGTTTGAAACAAAGTCCAAGAACCCTTTGCGTAGAGTGTCAAAGTCACCCCAGTGCTCCATGTGTTCTGGGTCAATATTGGTCACGATCGCAATTGTGGCTGGCAAGCGGTTAAAGGTTCCGTCGCTTTCGTCGGCCTCCACAACCATCCATTCGCCTAAACCAACGCGCGCGTTGGAACCGTAAGCATGGATAATCCCACCGTTCACAACCGTGGGGTCGAATTTACCGGCAACCATCAACTCAGCCATCATTGTGGTCGTCGTTGTTTTGCCATGCGTTCCTGCGACTGCAATGTTTGATTTCAACCGCATCAGCTCAGCCAGCATTTCAGCGCGGCGCACAATCGGCAAACCACGTGCGCGTGCTGCGTCTAACTCTGGGTTCCCCGGTTTAATCGCTGACGAGATCACAATTACGGCTGCATCATCGATGTTTTCAGCGCGTTGGCCTTCAAAGATCAAAGCCCCTTTTTCATGTAAGCGATCCGTGATCTTGGTCTTCTTCAGGTCCGAGCCTTGCACCACATAGCCGTGGTTAAGAAGGACTTCGGCAATGCCTGACATGCCGATACCGCCGATACCTACAAAATGGATTGGTCCTACATCGCCGGGAAGTTTGGTGGCCGCGTTCATGCGCATGCTCCTTTATTTACTCGCTAGTGCTTCGACCATGTCGACCAGCGTTTGTGTTGCTTCGGGTTTACCTGCAGACAATGCAGCATTTGACATTTTCCCTGCCGCAGCTGGATCGCTGAGAATGGCAATAATTTGTTCGCTGAGAGTGCCAATGGTCAGCTCAACTTCTGGAATCAAGACGGCAGCGCCGCCATCAACTAATCCGCGCGCGTTGGCTGTCTGGTGATCGCCTGTAGCTGCAGCGAAGGGCACCAAAATCGACGGCCGACCAATTACACTAATGTCCGCAACAGATGACGCGCCCGCACGACTGATAACAAGTTGTGCTTCAGACATGCGTCGGGGCACATCCTGAAAAAATGAGGCGACTTCAGCATTTACACCTTCAGAGGCATAGTAGTCCCGAACGCGGTCTTCGTCTTCGCCGCGCGCTTGGTGGCTTACACGCAAATTGCGCAAAATATCCATAGGAAGCTGTGCAATTGCAGGTGGAATAATGTCGCTAAAAATCCGCGCACCCTGGCTTCCACCGATAACCAAAAGATCCATCGGATAATCTCCAGGCTGGATATACCCTGCGCCCGCACGATCAAGAATGCTGCCCCTTACAGGATTCCCAACATGGACGCCTTCAATGCCCGCGGCCAAATCGGTCGGCCAAGTGCCGCAGGCCACTGCATCAACGCGCGGCGCAAACAAGGTGTTCACACGTCCTAGGACACCGTTCTGTTCATGGATCATACGTGGCAAACGCAATAAGGTAGCAGCAGCCATCGCAGGAATAGTTGGATAACCGCCAAAGCCGATTACGACATCAGGCCGATCACGCAACATTTTATAGACCGCACCAATAACGCCGCCAGCAATGCGAAACGGAACCAGCGCCTTGGCCAAAATGCCACCGCGCGCAAAAGTCGCGCTGCTGATCTGCTCGATCTCAGTCGTATGAGGGAAGCCGCCAGTATAGCGTGCGCCGCGAGCATCAGTGGATAGCTTTACGCGCCACCCTTTTTTCAACATCTCTTCGGCCAATGCTTGGGCTGGGAACATATGCCCCCCAGTACCACCCGCCGCAATTAACAATAGCGGTGAGTTCATCGTATACGCCCTCGGCCTAGCAATTCGCTAATCTCGCCCTGTGGCCTTGTGCGAGTGAAGGCCAACAACATACCTAGGGCGATGCCCGAAGCAATCACAGAAGACCCACCGTAGCTTACAAACGGCAATGTCATGCCCTTAGCTGGAAGCAAGCGCACAGCAACCCCCATGTTAATCATCGCCTGAACACCAAACATGCAGGCTAGCCCAGTGCCAGCAAGGCGAATAAACGGATCGCGTTCACGCACCAAGCGCAACAAGGAACGTACGACAACACCACAATAGAGCAGAATAACACATAGAACCATGATCAGGCCATATTCCTCAGCGGCAACCGCGATAATGAAATCGGTATGCGCATCAGGAAGCGACCACTTAACCTGCCCCTCACCCACGCCAACACCAAACAAACCACCTTCGCGAATGGCGTTGGTTGCGTAGCCCATCTGCGTGGTCGGATCGATATCCGCAGTACTTAGGAAGCCATCAATACGTCGTGCAAAGTGCTCAGAGCTTGAGTACGCGATAACGCCACCCATTACGACAAAACCAGCCATTGCTACCAACAAGATCATTGGTGCACCTGCTACGAAATACATGACCCCCCAACCGAACAGAACCAGGCAAGCTTGACCAAAATCAGGTTGCATCGCCAGCATCAGAACAATCGCAATGCAAAGCGCAAACGACCATGCGCGACCTGGAGGACCGTTCAGTTCCTGATTAGCCGCCATCATCCAAGCAGCTGCAACCACGAACCCTGGTTTCAAAAATTCAGATGGCTGAAGGGATGCAAAGCCCAAGCTATACCAACGCACAGCGCCTTTCCCAAAATCTGTCCCAAAGAATGGGAGCATCGCAAGTGCTACAAATGCACAAACAAAGCCAAGGACAGCTAATCGACGCACCAAAATTGGTGTCATCATCGACGTCAACAACATCACTACCAGCGCAATACTGCCAAAGAGGGCTTGGCGTTGGACATAATGGAATGAAGAAAATCCGTTTTTAGCAGCCAAAGGCGGCGAAGATGCCAGACCCAACAATAAACCAACTGCGAACAGGATCAAAACACAGGACAAAGTCCATCTATCAATCGTCCGCCACCATTTGGGAAGGATCGGTTCGCCACGCTGAACCGGTACTGCACCATAGACCATTTCTGTCATGGTAATCGCCTTTACACTGCCTCAAAACGTCCCTTTTCGGGATCTATGGCAACTATAGCGTGGTTTTTCTCTGCGGGCTAGTGCGTTTTCATCCAATCACACAGTCACGCTTGACGGTGTGGGCTCAGTCAGGCAATGGCTGAGACATGCAAATTGATACACTGATAATTGGCGCTGGTGCCGCTGGAATGATGTGCGCTGCAAATGCTGGCGGACGGGTCGTAATCGTGGACCACGCCAAGGCACCGGGTGAAAAGATACGCATCTCTGGTGGTGGGCGCTGCAACTTTACCAACATGCATTGCGCGCCACATGCGTTCTTGTCCCAAAATCCACATTTCGCGAAATCTGCATTGGCCCGTTATACTCAGTGGGATTTTGTCGAACTGGTGGATCAGCACGGGATAAAATGGCACGAAAAAACGCTGGGACAACTTTTTTGCGATGTGTCTGCGAAAGAGATTGTGGCCATGTTACGCACACTGATGCAGGATGCAGGTGTCGAATTGCACCTTCAGACATCTGTTGAAAACCTGACCAAAACTGAAAGTGGATATTCCGCCGTTTTGACTGGCCAAAATGGCTCAAAACCAATCACGGCCAAAAATCTTGTCGTCGCCACGGGTGGCAAATCTATACCAAAAATGGGCGCGACCGGATTCGCCTATGACATCGCACGCCAGTTTGACCTAAGCCTCACTGAAACACGCCCCGCACTGGTTCCGTTCACATTCCCCGAAGACCGCTTCACACCACTTGCCGGTGTTGCGACACCTGCCCGCGTGTCTGCAAACGGCACAAGCTTTGACGAGGCGTTGCTCTTCACCCACCGTGGTCTTTCTGGTCCTGTTGTTTTACAAGCTTCAAGTTATTGGGCTGAAGGCCAAGACATCTCAGTCAACATTGATCCTTATAATACGTTGATGGATGCACTGCGTGACAAACGACAAGAACAAGGGCGCAAGAACCTCACAACAGAGTTAGCAAAGCTATTGCCCACCCGCCTTGTCGATCACCTTGCAACGCAGATGGATCTCACTGGCAACCTTGCCGATCAATCAGATAAGCGTTTGGGCGAAATCATCGACGAATTGCAAAATTGGAAGATGGCACCTTCCGGTACCGAAGGTTACCGCACAGCCGAAGTTACATTGGGCGGTGTAGACACAGACGAACTGTCATCAAAAACTATGGCGGCAAAGTCCCTGCCTTCCCTATACTTCATTGGAGAGGCGGTCGACGTCACTGGATGGCTGGGCGGCTACAATTTCCAATGGGCATGGTCATCAGGCATAGCAGCAGCTCGCGCGATTGCCGCAGACTAAGACCCGTCTAAGCGCTTTTCGACCTCAGCAATAAAATCATCGCCACGGCGTTCAAAGCTGTCGTATTGGTCAAAGCTGGCCGTTGCCGGCGCTAAAAGAACCACTTCGCCATCCTGTGCGTCTGCCATCGCCGCGGCGACTGCCTCAGCCATTGTTGTGCACACCTGCGTTTCAGCGGTCAGCTGCATAGCAAACTGCGCCGCTTCGCGCCCAATAACATATGCTTTGATAACGTCTGAAGAGGCAGCATTAAGTTCTTCAACACCACCCTCTTTTTGCAAACCACCACAGATCCAGCGAATGCGCTTGAAGGCGTGTAACGCTTTTGCGGCACTATCAACGTTGGTTGCTTTGCTATCGTTTACATAACGAACACCACCAACATCTGCGATTGTCTGACTACGGTGCGGCAAGCCACCAAAGGAATGGAATGCGGCCTCAATAACTTTCGGTGCGATCCCAAGAGAACGACACGCAGCATAAGCAGCGCAGGCATTTTGGTGATTATGCTCGCCCGGCAATCCAGCAACGCTTCGCAAATCAATCGATCCGGCCTGACGGCCCTTACGGTACTCGCTAAGGAATCCCTTACGCGCAAACACTTGCCAACCGGGGCCTGTTAGCTTTTCCTCAACTGACACGCGGATCACACGGTCATCCGCAGCGCCTTCGCTCAACTGACCAGCAAGGAACATGCCCTCAGCCTCATCTACACCAATGACAGCGCGGTCAGGACCACCTTCTGCAAACAACCGGCGTTTGGCGGCGAAATAGCCACCCATACCGGCATGGCGATCAAGATGGTCAGGACTAAGATTGGTAAAGACTGCAACATCAGGAGTTAAGCTGCGGGCAAGATCAGTTTGATAGCTCGACAGCTCCAACACCACAACTTCGCCGTCGATCGCAGGATCAATGTCCAAGACACCGCGACCAATATTACCTGCAAGCTGTGCAGGACGATTAGCATGACTTAGAATGTGGTGGATCAGGGCAGACGTCGTGGATTTGCCGTTTGATCCAGTCACCGCGATTACGCGCGGCATATTTTCAAAGTTGTTCCATTCTGGTGTCGCAAAAGATTGGAAAAACAACCCAATGTCGTTATCGACAGGTACGCCCGCTTTGAGAGCCGCAGCCACAACTGGATTTGGCGTAGGATACAAATGTGGAATACCGGGGCTAACGATAAGGCGTGCAACATCGTCAAAACTGCCAGCCTTTTTCAGATCAACGCATTCAAATCCCTCGTCTAACGCAACTTCACGGGCTGCATCATTGTCATCCCAGCAGATTGCTGTTGCCCCGCCCTCGCGCAAAGCTCGCGCAGCAGAGAGGCCGGAGCGACCCAAGCCAAGAACAGCTACTTTTTTACCCGTAAGACCTTGGACTGGTATCATGATTTACCCGAATGGCGGCTAAGCCCCCAAACCCCTAAATGTAAGTTAAGCAGAAAGGCGACATGCCTATCTGACTTTGAGTGTCGCCAAACCGATTAGTGCTAGTATCAACGATACGATCCAAAACCGGATTACGATTTGCGGTTCTGACCAACCCTTTTTCTCATAATGGTGATGGATTGGGGCCATCAAGAAAACCCGCTTGCCAGTCTTTTTGAAATACAAAACTTGGATGATCACGCTCATGGCTTCAACAACGAACAAGCCGCCAACAATGCCCAAAACTAATTCGTGTTTTGTCGCAATTGCGATCGCACCAAGGGCTCCACCAAGCGCAAGGGAACCTGTATCGCCCATAAAGACGGCTGCGGGTGGTGCGTTGTACCAAAGGAAGCCTAGCCCGCCACCAAACACACCAGCCGCAAAAATTAAAATCTCACCAGTGCCTGGAACGTAATGCACATCCAGATATTCAGTGAAATCGACACGGCCAACTGCATAAGCAATCACACCAAGCGTTCCCGCCGCGATCATAACAGGCATGATAGCGAGGCCATCCAGACCATCAGTAAGGTTAACTGCATTCGCAGCACCAACAATTACGATCATCGCGAACGGAATGTATAAAAAGCCTAGATTAATCAAAAGGTCCTTGAAAACTGGAACTGCAAGCTGATTTTGAAGCTCTTCAGGGTGTGCCAAAGTCGCAAAATATGCAGCGATCCCAGCGATCACAAAGCCTAGTAACAGGCGAACCTTGCCTGATACCCCTGCGGTCGTTTGTTTTGATACCTTGGCGTAATCATCAGCGAAACCGATGGCCGCAAATGACATTGTCACAAAAAGGATTATCCAAATGAAAGGATTATCCAAGCGCGCCCAAAGCAGAGTTGAGGTAAGCAATGCGCCTACAATCAACAGACCTCCCATGGTCGGCGTGCCTGCTTTGGCAAAGTGGCCCTCAGGGCCATCTTCACGGATGGGCTGGCCTTTACCTTGGCGCTTGCGCAATACATTGATCAAAGGGCGTCCGAAAATGAAGCCAAAGAAAAGCGCTGTCAAAAAGGCACAACCAGCACGCACTGTGATGTAGCGAAATAGGTTAAATGCCTCGTAATCAGACAACCAATAGAGCATACAGCTCTCCTTCAATCATTATCTTGTGTTAAGTCGTTGGTTCAATCGAATGGCCCATTTTACGGATCGCGTCAACGACAAGGGCCAATTTCATCGACAATGACCCTTTGGCCAGCACAACATCACCCGCGTCTAAATCCCGACGAATACCCTGCACCATCTCTGCACTGGTTTCAGTCCAACGCCCTTTTTGCGCTTCAGGCAACGCATCATACATTGCTTTCATCAGCGGGCCTACACAATGAACCACGTCTAATGCGCGTGTTGCGTTTAGGTCTGCCATATCAGCATGCAAAGTTACGGCTTGTGGCCCTAGCTCTTTCATGTCGCCCAGATATGCAATGCGCCGCCCCTTTGCGACACCGCCTTTAAAATCCTCGACATTTGCAACTGCCAGAACCTCTAACGACGCAGCCATCGATGTCGGATTTGCATTGTAACTGTCATCTATCAATTCAAGCGTTAAGTGGTTTTCCACAGGATCAAGTACAATGACTTCACGTGCACCGCGCCCCTCAAAGGGGGACCAGCGACCCAATGATCCAGCGGCAAGCGCAAGATCAGCACCCAGTGCTTCGCACGCGGCCAATGCACCCAAACCATTCATCGCAAAATGGCGACCAGCAGTGGCAATCTTGAACAGCAATGGCTGCTCATGCGCCTCAGCTTGGACAATCGTGGTATCGCCAATAATTTTAACGTCCTTCAGAACATAATCGAACCCATGCTCGCCAAACCCTACATCGCGGCGTTTCATATCATGCGCCTTGGCCTGCAGAATTGCAGCTGTCTCAATGTCATTGTTCATGACAGAGGTACCACCGTATTCCAGCCCTTCCATGACAGACGCCTTTTCGACGGCGATCCCTTCAATATTCTCAAATGCTTCAAGGTGGGCTGCAGCGACCGTCGTGATCAAAGTCACATGTGGGCGGGCCATTTTAGACAAAGGCGCGATTTCGCCTGGGTGATTCATACCAATTTCGATAACACCGTATTGCGTATCGGCCGGCATCCGCGCCAATGTCAGTGGCACACCCCAGTGGTTATTGTAGCTTGCAACAGATGCGTGGGTTTTGCCTTGATCCCCCAGCATCGCACGAAGCATTTCCTTGGTTGATGTTTTCCCAACACTGCCTGTTACTGCGACAATGCGCGCATTAGTGCGGTTACGTGCCGCTCGGCCCAATGCCTCAAGGCCATCCAGAACATCCTTAACAATGATCAGCGGTGCGCTCTCATCCATCCCATCAGGGATGCGCGAAACTAAGGCTGCGCTTGCACCCTTTTCCAGCGCCTGCGCCACAAATTCATGGCCATCGCGTGCGGCACTTAGTGCTACAAACAAGTCACCCTTTTGAATGGTGCGTGTGTCAATCGAAACGCCATTTGCAACCCATGCGGTTGTGACTTTACCGCCGGTTGCTTCAGCTGCCTCTTTCGAGGTCCATAGATTGCTCATGCCAATCGTCCTTCTAGTGCTGCAACGGCCATACTGGCCTGCTCCACATCATCAAACGGCAGAACGTCATCTCCGACGGTTTGCCCGGTTTCGTGCCCTTTTCCCGCAATAAGCAAAGCATCCCCAGACCCCAATGCGTCAACGGCCCGCAAGATTGCTTCCGCACGATCACCAACTTCGGTTGCTTGCTCACAGCCCGCCATGACAGCCGCGCGAATAATTGCGGGGTCTTCTGAGCGTGGATTGTCATCCGTGACAAAAACCATGTCAGCATTTTCAAACGCAGCTTTACCCATCAACGGGCGTTTGCCCGTATCACGATCACCACCAGCACCAACGATCACAATCAATCGGCCCATCACATGCGGGCGCATCGCTTTCAACGCAGTCTCAACAGCATCAGGCGTATGGGCGTAATCAACAAAAACAGCGGCACCATTGTCACGGGCCGCAGCCAATTCCATACGGCCACGAACGGTAGTCAGGTGTGCTAGTGTATCAAAGACATGTCCAGGTTCTTCACCACTAGCTATCACCATACCTGCCGCCAACATTACGTTGTCTGCCTGAAAGCCGCCAATAAGGTTCAAACGCGTCTGATATGTTTTGCCATCAAATTCGAAACGTAAGTCTTGGCCCGTTGCGTCGAAACGCTGTGCACTCAGACGTAAGTTGGCATCAGCGCCATGTCCGACAGTCATCACAGATTGGCCACGTGATGCAGCCAAAGCAACAACATCAGCACCACGTGCGTCATCACTATTTACGACGGCCCAACCATCAGGGGCCAAAACCTCGGTAAACAATCTGGCTTTCGCATCAAAATACGCATCGAATGTTTCGTGATAGTCTAAGTGGTCTTGGGTGAAGTTCGTAAAGCCCGCAGTTTTAAGCACCACACCATCAAGGCGGCATTGATCCAACCCGTGGCTCGAAGCCTCCATCGCGGCGTGGGTGATGCCATTGGCCTCTGCCTCAGCCAAGGTTCGATGAAGTGTGATGGGTTCAGGGGTGGTATGCGCCAAAGGTGCAGTCCACGCGCCCTCAACCCCAGTAGTGCCCAAGTTGACCGCAGCCAATTCTAGTTCGGCCCAAATTTGGCGCACGAATGTACTGACCGAAGTTTTACCGTTCGTTCCGGTGACCGCCGTCATCACCCGTGGCTGCGCGCCAAACCACAACGCTGCTGTGCGACTCAAGGCCTCGCGCGGCTTGTCGCTGATTACGACCGCAGCGCCAAATTCACTAATTTCTTCTGAGGAAAGTTCTGCGCCCTCTGCATCTGTTAGGATCGCAACCGCCCCAAGTTCTAAGGCTGTTTTAACAAAGCTAGCACCGTGAACCTTAACACCCGGCATCGCTGCGAAAAGGAAACCTTTGCGAACTTCACGGCTGTCCACGGCAATGCCGCTCAGTTCAGGATTCGCGCCGTTTGTTGCCATAAGACCTAGTGCGCTGAGCGATTTAACCATGTGCGTTGCCTTTGTGGCTTAGTTGCTGCTGGTTAGCGTTATATCAGCCAAAGTTTGAGGTTCAACGGTTGGTCGCATTCCAAGTAAAGGTGCGATGCGACGGATCATTTCTGCCGCAACAGGAACAGCCGTCCAACCCGCAGTACGGCGAGGTTTATCGCCAGACGTTTCAACTGGTTCGTCCAAGGTTACGATCAAAACATATTTTGGATCGTGCGCTGGGAACATGCTGGCAAAGGTCGCGATGACCTTATCGTCATAGTAACCACCTGTGGGTTTTGGTTTGTCAGCAGTCCCTGTCTTACCACCAACAGCGTACCCCTCAACCTCTCCAAAGCTTGCTGTGCCTTTACTAACTACCTTGCGCAGCATGCCACGGGCCGCACGTGCGGCTTCTTCGCTCATGATCCGTGGACCTTTTGGGACGCTTGTTTTTTTCAACAACGTAGGTGTGACAGCACGACCGCCATTGGCTATCGCAGAATATCCCGCTGCCAAATGCATCGGTGAGGATGAAAGACCGTGACCATAAGAAATGGTAACACTGCTCAAATCAGTCCACCGTTTGGGCAACAACGGACGCCCGCCTGCCGCTTCTACAATCTCAAACGGTGTAGGCTCAAAGAAGCCCATTGCGTCAAGAAATGATTTTTGGCGTTTAGATCCAATTTCCAAAGCCATGCGCCCTGTGCCACGGTTGGATGATTGAACAATGATGTCTGAAACACTCAATTTACCGTAGTTCTTGTTGCGGAATTCACCGATGTTAAAACCACCGACGCGCATCGGACCTTTGGTGTCGATGATGGTCGATGGGTTCACAAGACCCAGATCAACAGCTTGCGCCGCTGTGAAAATCTTAAACACAGAACCCAACTCATACACGCCCTGAACGGAGCGGTTGAACAAAGGGCTATCAGATTGATCACCAGTGGTTGCTGGCCGGGGGCGATCATTGGGATCAAAATCAGGCAGTGAAACAACCGAAATAACTTCGCCAGTATGCACGTCCATCAAAACAGATGTCGCGCCTTTGGCGTTCATCAACTTCATGCCACCGTATAAAATACGTTCTGACGCAGCCTGAACCGTCAAATCGATCGACAGCTCTAGCGGGGTTGCCCCGTTTGCTGGGTCACGCAGATAATCATCGAAGTACTTTTCAACGCCTGCAACGCCAATTACTTCGGCTGCTGCAACGCCCTCTTTACCGAAGGATGCACCACCCATGATATGCGCCGCCAACGAACCATTTGGATATAAACGCATTTCGCGCGGTGCGAACAACAGACCTGGGTCTCCGATCTCATGAACGGCTTGCATTTGCTCTGGGCTGATTTTCTTCCGAATCCACAAGAACTTTCGCTCACCGGTGAAATCTTTGATTAAACGTGCGTGATCAAGGTCAGGGAAAATCTTAACCAGACCATCCGCAGCCCCCTGCGGGTCAATCATGTGAAGTGGCTGGGCATACAGCGCGTGCGTATCAAAGTTGGTCGCAAGCAGGTTACCATTGCGGTCTACAATGTCAGCACGTGCGGCACTAATCGTTGAACCATACGCGGCTGAGCGCGGCTCGACGGGATCAGATGTGGCCAAGCCACCCATACGTGCGCCAACAACAGCAAATGCGCAGAAAAAGAATAGGCCTAGAACCAGCAAACGGCCCTCAGCACGGGCGCGTGACATTGCTTGCATATCTTCGTGACGCAGACGTTTGTTTTCACGTTCAATCGCATCAGGATTTTCGCCCTTTTGACGGGCATCAAGAATGCGGGCCAGTGGGCGTAGCGGAATGCGGATCATGGCTGATCACCCGTGTTTGAAACATCAACAGGGTTTAGGATCGGCAGCAACGGCTCTGATGGATATGCAATCTGGTCGATATTACCAAATTGCTCAGGTGCCATCGGCAACAGGCCAAGGCGGTCAAAGTTAAATTCGGCAAGGTCCAAAAGGCGCGATGGACGGTTCAAATATGCCCACTCAGCACGCAGAACGCCCAATCGTGCGTGTGCTTGCTGGATATCACGGCGCGCACTATCAGCGTTATTCAACGCTTTGCGCGTTTCATAATTCTCTTGGTAACTCCAAAATGCCAGCGCGATCACTGCCATAACTGTTAGAATGTACAAAACCGTACGCATTCAAACTCACCCTTACTTATGCTTTCCAGTCGTCGGCATACCGATCGACTTAGCATCCACCTCACCTGCTGGTGCGTCTGTGCGCACCGCAACCCTTAGTTTCGCAGAGCGCGAACGTGGGTTATCTTGTAATTCTTGTTCATCTGGTCCGATGGCCTTGCGTGAGCGAACAGTAAATTGTGCGGGCACAACATTCAGTTCTGGCGCATAACGATTTGCATTGCCTCCAGCGCCCGATCTAGCCGTCAGGAACCGCTTAACCATGCGATCCTCCACCGAATGGAACGTCACCACAGCCAATTGACCACCTGGTTTCAAAGCACGTTCTGCAGCCATCAAGCCACGGAAAAGTTCGCCATATTCATCGTTAACTGCAATGCGGATCGCCTGAAAGCTACGCGTTGCAGGGTGCGATTGACCGGGTTTTGAGCGCGGCAAACAACCTTCGATAATACCCGCCAAACGAAGTGTCGTTGTGATTGGCTCCATCTCACGTTCGCGCAAAATCGCAGTCGCAATGCGACGGCTGGCGCGTTCTTCGCCGTAGTGAAACAGGATGTTTGCAAGCATCCCTTCTTCGGCAGTGTTCACGATATCAGCGGCTGAAGGACCATCTTGGGACATACGCATGTCCAACGGTCCGTCGCGCATGAATGAAAATCCACGCTCAGCCAGATCAAGCTGCATAGAGCTAACGCCTAGATCAAGGACAACACCGTCCAAGTCCTGCGCATATTCGTCCATGCGTGAAAAAACACCCTGTTGCAGGGTAATGCGATCCCCGTAATCACCAAGCCAAGGGTCGGCCAATTCAAACGCTAAGGGATCGCGATCAACGCCCATGACGTGATCTGCACCCGCATCCAACAATTGCTTTGTGTACCCACCCGCGCCAAACGTACCATCAAGCCAACGCCCCTCAATCGGACCACAGGCTTTCAAGATCGAATTGATCAGAACCGGAATATGTGGCCCCCCAGCCGACATTTAGACGTGATCTCCGTCTAAATAGACGGAAGGATCAAGATCGGGGTCAAACCCATCATCATCCAATGCTGCGATACTGGCGTCATACACCTCAGGCTTCCACACTTCAAAAGTATCACCTGACGAAACAAACTTAGCCAGCCCATCAAGGCTGATCTTTTCACGAAGCTTCGCAGGCAAAACGATGCGACCTGTGTCATCCACAATCACCTCAACAGATTGGGCTGAATACAAACGCTCCATCGCCTTACGTTTAGCGGAACCACGTGGAAAGGCAGCGATCTTATCGTCGACTTCATCCATGGCCTCAATCGTGAAACCCTCGAGATAGTCGCGCGTTGCGCCGCCATAAACGATGATAATACGGGGGGCCAAACCTTCGGTCCATTCAGGATCACACGCTTCGATGACACGACGAAAAGAGGCTGGTATCGACACCCGCCCCTTCGTATCGACCTTATGGTCGCTTTCGCCTCTGAACCTACGTGCCACTGTTGGCCCCGTCCCTATATCTGTGCGCGGATTGCGCTAAATTCTTCCCCAGTTTTTGAAATGAAAACGGAGAATTGATCGAGCTGCCACTGATCAATTCTCCGCCTTCGTCCCGCTTGGCGGGTATGTCCAGCTGCGCGCGCCACCTGGGGGGATGTCTGCTCGCTCACGCGCCGGATCTGTCGTCTGATGAAATCGAGGTGCCTGTATGAAACCTGCTAGAGTTTTTTATTATTGCGGGGTCGTTTGGTGCCCCTTGGCTCGTTCTCATCTGATGTACTATGGATATTATGGGAATTCATGGGTGGCAATGGTTTTTCTTGGGCCAAAATCAGCGAAACAGTAGAAATTTGACAAAAAACTTCCATCAGCGCAAATCTGTAAAACATTATCTAGCCAATTTATGAAGATTTTCACAAACAATACACAATATATAGTGTAGAGCCTGATTTAAAATTCTCGGCCCATAAAATCCCAAATAAATTCAAAAAATCTGACACGCAAATACATGTTCTACATACGTTCTCAAATCACAACACCTCAACACAATAAATAGCAGCCGGATTTAGCAAATATTTGGATCTTGATTCGTACAATGCGCCAAAACCCCACCACTCAGCCCATAGTTTCCCACAACACAAATCAGCACTCCGCCCTGCCATCAGCAAGAGGGGCACTCAATCAC
>JAPKAB010000009.1 GCA_028825475.1 Ascidiaceihabitans sp.
GTTCCGTTGAAGTCTGCGGTTGCTGGTGTTGCGATGGGTCTGATCATGGAAGACAACGGCGAATACGCCATTCTGTCTGACATCTTGGGTGACGAAGATCACTTGGGCGACATGGACTTTAAAGTAGCTGGTACAGAAAACGGTATCACGTCTTTACAAATGGACATCAAGATCGCCGGCATTACGCCAGAGATCATGGAAAAAGCACTCGAACAGGCACGTACTGGCCGTTTGCACATCCTTGGTGAAATGAACAAATCACTTACTGGCGCGGCTGAATTCTCAGAGCACGCACCACGTATCGAAACCATGCAGATCCCAACGGACAAAATCCGTGAAGTGATCGGTTCCGGTGGTAAAGTGATCCGTGAAATCGTTGAAGTGTCTGGCGCAAAAGTCGACATCAACGACGAAGGCATCATCAAGATCGCATCTCCAAATGGCGAAGCGATTAAGAAAGCCTACGAAATGATCTGGTCAATCGTAGCTGAGCCAGAAGAAGGCATGGTTTACACCGGTACGGTCGTTAAGATCGTAGACTTTGGTGCATTCGTGAACTTCTTTGGCAAACGCGATGGTTTGGTCCACGTTTCCCAAATCGAAAACCGCCGTTTGAACCACCCTTCTGACGTCCTTAAAGAGGGCCAAGAAGTTAAGGTTAAATTGTTGGGCTTTGACGACCGTGGCAAGGTACGCCTTTCCATGAAAGTTGTTGACCAAACAACTGGCGAAGAAATCGTTGAAGAAAAGAAAGAAGCAGCTGAGGAGTAAATCCGAAGCCAGTCTTTCTAAGACGATAGAAATAGAAAAGCCCCAGTGGAAACACTGGGGCTTTTTGTTTGTCTAACGATTTCTTTTGGACACAAGTGCCACAGCCCAGATGAGCCGTAGTATTTGCAGCCTTAGCTAGGTGCTTTTGTTTTGCGCAAGTATGGGAGGATCGTTTCGAACTCACCAAATTTTGCCAGCGCATCTTCGTTGCTGACGGTTGGTGGGATGATCACATCTTCGCCCGGAACCCAGTTTGCTGGTGTTGCCACACCTTTGGCAGACATTTGCAAACCGTCTAGTGCGCGCAGAACTTCGGCAAAGTTGCGGCCCACAGTCATTGGGTAAGTCATGGACAGCTTCAGTTGTTTGTCTGGGCCAATGATAAACACGGAACGTACTGTCGCGCTGTGCGCCGGTGTGCGTCCGTCTGGCATGTATGCCTCAGCAGGTAGCATATCGAAGGCTTTGGAAACTTCTAGCCCAGTGTCCGCAATGATTGGGAAGCCCGCTTTGGCACCCGCAACTTTTTCAATGTCGGCTTTCCACTTTTTGTGGTCCTCGACGCCGTCGACTGAAACACCAATCACTTTGGTGCCGCGTGCAGCCCATTCATCAGCAAGCTGTGCAACCGCGCCAAATTCAGTTGTGCAGACAGGAGTGAAGTCCTTTGGGTGTGAGAACAAGATCGCCCAAGAATCGCCAATCCAGTCGTGCAATTGGATCGTGCCGTGGTCTGTTTCCACAGTCATATTCGGGATCGTGTCATTGATACGTAGGCTCATGGTGGTACTCCTTATTTGGTCCAGCGTCGGGGTCCATCATAGCCTGTGCAATGTATGGATACACCCCCGTCCTTGATACTGATTTAATGTGGTGACACAGTGTTTTCAATTGGAGGCCCAAAGTTAGGGCCGCTGCATGTTATCAGGAGAAATGCCATGCTGGAGAAACGCGATTTTTTTATCAACGGTGAGTGGGTCAAAAGCCAAGGCGGCACGGACCATCACGTCATCGATCCATCCACAGAAGAACCAACAGCTGTTATCACGCTAGGTTCTGAGGCAGACACCAACGCCGCCGTTGCTGCGGCGAAGGCTGCGTTGCCAGCATGGATGGCCACCCCAGTTGAGGAACGTATCGCTTATGTTTCTAAGCTGATCGAAGTTTACGAGTCCCGCGCCGAGGATTTGGCCGTGGCGATGAGCGCCGAAATGGGTGCTCCTATTTCGATGTCTCGTTCCAGCCAAGTTGGCGCAGGGTCTTACCACCTCAAGAACTTCATTCGCGCCGCTAAAGGTTTTGAATTCAGCCGCCCGTTGGGATCGCACGCGCCCAATGATCGGATCATCTATGAACCCGTTGGTGTGGCCGCGTTGATCACCCCGTGGAACTGGCCGATGAACCAAGTGACCCTAAAAGTTGGCGCGGCCGCCATCGCGGGTTGCACTATGGTGCTTAAGCCATCCGAGGAAAGCCCAATCAACGCGATGGTCTTTGCCGAGATGATGGAAGAGGCCGGCTTCCCCAAAGGTGTGTTCAACATGCTGAACGGTGATGGTGTTGGCGTTGGCTCAACCCTATCCGGTCACAAGGATGTGGACATGGTCAGCTTCACCGGTTCGACCCGTGCAGGCACGTTGATTTCCAAGAACGCCGCCGACACGCTGAAACGTGTGCATCTTGAGCTGGGCGGCAAGGGTGCCAACCTGATCTTTGACGATGCAGACGAAAAGGCCGTGAAGCGTGGCGTGATGCATATGATGCAGAACACAGGTCAGTCCTGCAATGCACCAAGCCGTATGCTGGTCCAGAAGGGCATCTACGATCAAGTTGTGGCTGAGGCTGCAGCAATCGCTGACAAGATCACTGTAGGCCCTGCATCAGAGGAAGGTCGCCACATTGGTCCTGTTGTGAACGAAGTCCAGTGGAACAAAATCCAAGGGATGATCGAGGTTGGTATCGCAGAGGGTGCCAAGCTGGTTGCTGGTGGTCCGGGGCGTCCTGAGGGGCTGAACCGTGGGTTCTATGTGAAACCAACGGTCTTTGCGGACGTGAACAATCAGATGGCCATTGCGCAACAGGAAATCTTTGGCCCTGTTCTGGCGATCATCCCATTTGAGACAGAAGAAGAAGCTGTCGAGATCGCCAACGACACGCCATACGGTTTGACCAACTACGTCCAAACCCAAGACATGGCGCGCGCCAATCGTCTGGCCACGCAACTGCGGTCTGGCATGGTCGAAATGAATGGCACATCCCGCGCGGCAGGTTCCCCGTTTGGCGGCATGAAGCAGTCTGGCAACGGACGTGAAGGTGGTGTTTGGGGGTTGGAAGACTTCCTAGAGGTGAAGGCCGTTTCTGGCTGGACGCCCGAGTAAGCACTGCGCCAAAGGAATTAAGACGAAAGGGCTGCCAATTTTGGTGGCCCTTTTTGTATTTGTAGATCAACTTTTATCGAAGCAATCAAACCTTCACCTTTGGGCAACCAAGCTGGGCCTAAACTGACCTAAGAACTGCGCGCAAAAGATACCCCCAAAGATACCATTGCGTCAGAGCAGGAGTGCAAGGAAATTAGAGTAGAACGGACTTAGTAGAAATTGTAATTTCTGGATGTGATACAACTTGGATCAGACCGTTGAAGGAACTGTTCAATGGCAATTGTAACCAAAGAAGTCATATTTTTAGGCAACTTTTCCGATGCGGACTCAAACGAAAGCAGCATGCCCGTTGAGGACACTGGCGTCTATCAACAGACATTTGGAAGCGCTGCTAACCCGCTCAACGATTCGCGGGAAACC
Organism: Ascidiaceihabitans sp.; assembly: GCA_028825475.1. Lineage (GTDB taxonomy): Bacteria > Pseudomonadota > Alphaproteobacteria > Rhodobacterales > Rhodobacteraceae > Ascidiaceihabitans. The sequence continues at coordinate 3,570 of JAPKAB010000009.1, forward strand.
ATAAATTTTGATGATCGAAACAATAATGGCTCAATCGACACCAATAATATGTCGACAACAGACACAACACAGACTGCGCGTGGCCCCTCTCAGCTCGACTCTTTGGCCGTTGTGAATATCACTGTCACCTACCAAGATAATACCACGGCCTCCTACGACAGTGTCGTGATGTTCCAGACTGCAAACGGGGATTTGTTTTTAGCAAACTCCAATTTCAACGGCACCGATATCCGCGGGCCCGCCCAAAAAGAAATTCAATCAGCCACCATAGATACGATAACATCAACGAACTACAATGGGCTTTGGCACAACGCGTTCCAATCCTTTGCGTGTTTTGTTGAAGGCACCAATTTGGAAACGCCCACGGGCCTTCGTGCAATAAATGACATGCAAATTGGGGATCTGATAGAAACGTTAGACCATGGCCCACAACCCATACGTTGGATCGGACAATCGACCGTACTTCAGATGGGTAAAATGGCGCCAGTTTGTATCGCAAAGGGTGCGTTGGGCTGTGGATTGCCGCGCACTGAACTGCGCGTGTCACAACAGCACCGCATGATGGTCCGCTCAAAGATCGCGCAAAACATGATTGGTTCTGAGGAGGCCTTGATCGCTGCAAAATTCCTATTGCCGATCCCCGGTGTCAAACTGCAATCAGATGTGAAACCGATCACATATGTGCATTTGCTTTTTGATCAACATGAGATTGTGAAGGCAGAGGGCGCTCCTTCAGAAAGCCTATTCCCAGGCCCAGACGCATTTGAAATGTTGGGGCCCGAAAACAGTAAAGAAATTAAAGGCATTCTGCTGAAATCGCGAAACTGGCCCGACGGCGACACACCTGCTCGTCCCTTTTTGGAGGGACACAAAAGACGTCGTGCCGTTGCCCGGCACCTGAAGAATGCTAAGCCAATTCTAACTTCGAGTCCGTATTTGAAGAACGAACACACCTATGCTGGTCTTTAATAGTTCCTGTCCGACAGCTCCATTTATCTTCCAACCCAAAAATCTAGAACATGACGTCTGCCGGTGCCGACGGAAACCTGCACCAAGACAATATATAGTTTAAAAACGGCTCAACTTGTTTGCAGCGAGCGTTATGTGAAATAGCTTTGAAACTTCCTTGCACTGCCCCTAGCACAGTTACTGACCACTCCGACGTTTGCGGGTTGGAAGACTTCCTAGAGGTGAAGGCCGTTTCTGGACGGACGCCAGAATAAGATCTGAAAATTTCTTATTGTGAGCAGAAGGCAGTGGAATTTGGTTACCTTCAATCCCCCCTAAAACGGTGCCTTCGCCCGTACCCGCAACGACTGCCCATTTTCAGGATGCTTTACGCGCAACTCTTCGGCGTGCAACATCATGCGCGGGAACGCTTGGCTTTGTTCATGTCCATAAAACGGGTCGCCTAAAATCGGGTGCCCCAGTGCCAACATGTGCAAACGCAATTGGTGTGTTCGGCCCGTTTTCGGGATCAATCTGATCCGCGATGTTTCACCCTGATCCTTAAGCAACCGCCAATCGGTGACAGAGGGTTTGCCGGTTTCGTGACAGACCATTTGCAAGGGGCGGTTTGGCCAATCGACGATCAATGGCAGATCGACGGTGCCTGCCTTTTCCTCGGGCACACCCCAAACGCGAGCGACATACATCTTCTTGGTTTGACGTTCTTGGAACTGCATCGACAACGTGCGCTGTGCGTGTGGGTTCAGCCCAAAGATCATCACGCCTGACGTATCGCGATCTAAACGGTGCACCAACAAAGCATGTGGAAACACCTGTTGCACCCGCGTGATCAGGCAATCCGCCAAATGCTCGCCCCGTCCTGGAACGGACAGCAAGCCGGCGGGCTTATCAACGGCAATGACATCTGCATCGTCGTGCAAAATGACAAGCGGATCGTGCGGGGGGGTATAGGGTGTTTGCATGCCCTCAGTTCACAGATGTGCGTTTGGTTTTCAACCCTCTCGACGCATCTTGCGAAACATAGAGACCGAATAGATCACCAATGCGGCCCAGATCATCGGAAAGGCGATCATACGGGCACGCCCGAATTCCTCACCGAAGGCAAAGACAGCAACAAGGAAGATCAACGTCGGTGCGATGTATTGCATGATGGCGATGGTGGTCAGCTGCAGTCCCTTTGCCCCGTTGGCATACAGCAGTAGCGGCACAGCCGTAACGATACCGCAGCCCATCAACATCAACGTGTCGCGCGTTGGGCTAAGTTCAAAATGGTTCTGCCCTTGCACGCCCAACCACGTCACATAGATCAGTGCAGGTACCAGCAGGATCAACACCTCTAGCAAGAACCCTTGGTTTGGGCCAATCGGCAGCTGCTTTTTGGCAAGGGCATACAGCCCCCATGAGACGGTCAGCCCCAAAGACACCCATGGCACCGATCCATTTGAAACCGCCAAAACGACAACAGCACCTGCGGCCAAAGCGATGGCGACAAGCTGTGCGCGGGTTAACGCTTCACGCAGGACAATCGCACCAAGTGCGACACTAAACAGCGGGTTTATGTAATATCCAAGGGCCGCATCAAGGGTACGGTCGGCGGCAATCGCCCAGACATATATCCCCCAGTTGATAGAGATCAGCGCAGCGGTAACACAGGCCATTCCCAACATCTTTGGATCCATGATGGCGCTGCGCACATCCTTGGTCCGTCCCAAAACGATTAGCAGAACCCCTGCGATGGGCACCGACCAGATCACGCGGTGCGCAACCACTTCGGCGGATGGCAGATGCGACAACAGCTTGAGATAGATCGGTAGGAAACCCCACAAGAAATAAGCCGCAAAGGCAAAGCTGAAGCCAGATAGAGTGTCACCACTTGCAGGTGTAGATGGCTTTGGCATGAGGATGCTCCGTTCGCTGGGTTGGCTATGGGTAACAGTCCTACTCCTGCTGTCCATAACTATAAATTACGGAGAAATTCTGTCGGCCATGATGGGGTCGCGGAAACCCGCCGAAACAAAAGGTATGGATTCCCCCACTTGAGTGAAACCCATATAAAATTGACTACTTATTAATACTTTTTGAACAATCACTTTGGATTCTTAAAATGGCACTCTCAAACCCTGCATCGATTAGCAGTTTTCCCAGCATCGTTTTAGATGCGTCTATTACGGACACATTAAACGCTGAATGCGGGAAGCCTATCCAATTTGGTCCTGACAGTTACAAACCAGGTACAAAGTCGCACAAAGCCCAGCCAGGTCCCTCTGTGTGGAATGGCGAAACCATTACGATTCCAGAAACTGGTGTATATATCTGTATCTTTTCAGGATCTTGCGAGACTGACGGCGAGATGAAAGGCGCTCAAATTCACCTAAACTTGCGCCAAGTATCAGAGAGTGTGATTGCAATCGGAAGCACTTCTATCGGTGAAGAAAACTGTGAAAAATCTATTTATCGTCGCGTATCAAGATTTGAAAAGGGCGATGAGATTTGGTTGACAGCAACACGCGAAGACGGACAAAATGTCCGCATCAAATCCGCTAAATGGATGTTTCATCACTCTCTTCCTTTGTGATGCTCAGCAGAATGATTCGGTGCGCAAACTGCCGTTAAAGCCGTTTACGCATCAAACCTTAGACCTTCACGCGCTCTGATTTGGGATCATAGAAGGGTTTTAGCTGTGCTTCGGCCTTGACCCGCGTGCCCATCACATCGATTTCAAATGATGAAGCCAGCAGCTCTGCCACGCTTTCGCCTTTGCATGGCACATAGCCCATACCGATGGCCGCACCCACGTGGTGTCCGTATCCGCCCGAAGACAAATAGCCAACGTTTTCACCATCCCGCAGGATCGGTTCGTTGTGGTACAGCAATGGCTCTGCGTCGGTCAGTTTGAACTGGACCAAGCGTTGCTCTAGCCCGGTTTCGCGTTTTGCCAACACGGCGTCACGACCGATAAAGTTAGGCTTGTCGGTTTTAACAGCAAAGCCAAGGCCCGCTTCCAGAACGTGATCCTCTGATGTGATGTCATGCCCAAAGTGACGGAAGCCTTTTTCCATCCGGCATGTGTCCATCATATGCATCCCGCACAGTTTTAGCCCCATGTCTTGGCCCGCCTCATGTAGCGTTTCAAACATATGGCCCGCCATGTCGGACGGCATATAGATTTCCCAACCCAACTCGCCCACATAAGTCACGCGGTGCACACGAGCGAGGCCCATGCCCAGCTCGATTTCTTGCGCTGTCCCAAATGGGTTCACCGCATTGCTAAAGTCATTCGGCGATACCGCTTGCAGCAGTTTGCGCGCGTTTGGCCCCATGACAGCCAAGACGCCTTCGCCCGCGGTGACGTCCGTGATCACCACGTTAAAGTCACCCTGATTTCGGCGCATCCATGTCTGGTCTGCAAGGCGCGTCGCGGCAGGTGTCACGACAAGATAGCAATTCTCTTCGATCCGCGTGACGGTCACATCCGCCTCGATCCCAGCCTTGGAATTCAGGAACTGTGTGTAGACAATTTTGCCAACTGGCACATCGTAATCACCGCCACCGATGTAGTTCATAAAGGCCATCGCATCACGGCCCTCGACACGCAATTTCCCGAAGGACGTCATGTCATACATGCCTACGTTATTGCGCACTGCGTTGTGTTCGGCAGCCACGTTGTCAAAGAAGTTTTGGCGTTTCCATGAGTATTCGTATTCTGGTTTCTGACCTTCATTGGCGAACCAGTTGGCGCGTTCCCAACCTGCGATTTCGCCCATGACGGCACCCTGTTCCAACAGATGCTGGTGGAACGGCGTGCGGCGCACACCGCGCGCTGTTGCCTTTTGGCGGAAGGGGAAGTGATCGGCATAAAGCAGACCAAGCGTCTCTTTTGAGCGTGCCTCAAGATAGCGTTTATTGCCTTGGAACGGCTGCATACGGCTGATGTCTACATCGCCCAGATCGAATGGTTTTTCACCTGTATCCATCCATGCCGCCAGCGCCATACCTGCGCCGCCAGCGGATTGAATACCGATCGAGTTAAAGCCCGCCGCGACCCAGAAATTGTCCATCTCTGGCGCAAGGCCAAGGTGATAGGCATCATCTGGGGTAAAGGATTCAGGACCGTTAAAGAAGGTGTGGATACCCGCCTCTGCCAACAGTGGCATCCGTTCGATCGCCTTCTCTAGAATTGGTTCAAAGTGATCGAAATCTTCTTGCAACTGATCAAATTCAAAGTCGTCGGGAATACCGTCCACAGCCCATGGCTTGGATTCTGGTTCAAACGCACCCAACAGGAATTTGCCCGCGTCTTCTTTGTAATAGGCGTGCTCATCAGGGACGCGCAGCACTGGCAATTGCGTCAGACCCTCAATCGCTTCGGTCACGATGTAGAAGTGTTCACAGGCTTGCAACGGGACGTTCACGCCAGCCATGCGTCCAACTTCGTGCCCCCACATGCCACCACAGTTCACCACCATGTCCGCTTCGATGTGGCCTGAATTGCCGTCTTCATCCGTCCAATCAACGCCCGTGACGCGGCTGCCAATTTTGACCATGCCAGTCACTTTAACACGTTCCTTGATCAGCCCACCGCGCTGACGCGCGCCTTTTGCCAATGCCAATGCGATATTGGCTGGATCGCCCTGACCGTCGAGCGGCAAATAGACAGCCCCCACAACACCCTCAAGGTTAAGATGCGGGTACATTTCTTGGACGCGTTCATTTGAGATTTCTTCAACCTCAACACCAAAGGCGCGGGCCATGGCCGCTTGGCGATAGATTTCTTCGCGACGTTCTTCGGTCAAGGCAACGGTAATGGACCCCACCCGTTTGAAACCAGTGGCCACGCCTGTTTCTTCTTCCAGCCCGCCGTACAATTCTTGGGAATATTTCGCCAGTTTGGTCATGTTCGCCGTTGCACGTAATTGCGCGATCAGACCCGCGGCGTGCCACGTGGTGCCAGATGTCAGTTGTTTGCGTTCCAAAAGAACCACATCTTCCCAACCCAATTTGGTCAGGTGATAGGCAACGGAACAGCCGATAACGCCGCCCCCGATAATGACAACGCGTGCTTTGTTTGGAAGTGCAGACATGGGTTCAAGCCTTATGAATCGAAGTTGATTTCACTTTGGCACAAAATGGCGCAAACTAGACCTTCAAAAACGTCATTGCTGACGCTTTCGATCCATCAAATCCGTTGGCCCGATACTTTCTTAGTCTTCCGGATTGCGGTGGGTGTGATCCCAAAAAAGCTGCGGTAGAGGCTGGAAAATCCGTTGGGGAATCCACAGGCCATGCCAACCTCACGCACTGATAGCGTGGTGTTCAGCAGCAGGTTATTTGCCCAGTTTAGGCGCAGTTCACGGTAGTATGTGTTGGGCGTGGTGTTCAGTTTACTATGGAAACGACGTTCTAATGAGCGCGATGAAATGCCCACGCGCGTGACCAATTCGGCAATCGGCATAGGGTCTTCCATATGCGATTGCATCAATTCGATACACTGATCCAACTCTTTATCGCCTGTCATACTTAGGCGTTTACCACCAAAGGGCTGAAGGGTTTTGAAGTCGCGAATTTTCTCATGCAACAAAATATCTGCCACAGTCATAACACCCGCCGCAGACATGTGATTGCCCACCAATCCCAGCGTCAAATCGACGGTCGCGCCCATTCCCGCACAGGTCACAACGCGCCCATCATCCACTGCCAAGGCATAGGTGCCCTCCCCGCCTGGATCACCGCGTTCCTGCAAGACTGCGCGGTTTTCCCAATGGGTCGTGTGGTCCCCAGATCCGTTGGGGTGTTCAGAGATGTATCGGCTGGCAGCCTCAGACAGCAAAATCACCTTGGCCTTGCGATAGCTGTAAGCCGAGATGGTTGTGCCCAAAGACAGTTCCGGGTGATCAGAGTCTGTGTTGCCAATGACGAAAACATAGTCGGCCGTTGGGCGATCTGTCAGGGGTTCACTCAGCGTCCCCAAGCCCGCACGACAAGACACATACCCGCCTTTGACAGAGCGATAGGTCCAATCAAATAATGTGGTTGGATTGATCCGGTTCGCCATGCGCAGCACTTCGACCACGCCTGACAATTCCACCAGAACAAACCCCTCTGCCAGAATAATGTCGACCCTCCACGGCTCTCCCGATGCACGGGTGCCAAAATGTGAAGGATCGATAACAATCATGACTTAGGTCGCTTTCAAACGTCGAGAAAGTTCTGCAATGTGCGCAGGTCCAACTTCGCAGCAACCGCCGATAATAGTCGCGCCGTTTGCAGCCCAACCATCAGCGAAATCGGCATAGGCGTTCGGATCAAGATCGCGGCGCGCGCTGAGCATATCAACGGTTGCGCCAACTTTGTTAAAGTCCGCAGCGATACCTGTGAAACCATTCGCATAAGCGCCGACAACGCGACCACTTTTGGCAAGGATTGGGATCGCTGTGTCGACGGCTTCAGGCTTGGAGCAGTTGATGAAAACAGCCGCAGGATTGAACTCTTCCAACAATGGCATAACATCAGAAAGCAATTCGCCAGACCGCAAACGTGTGCCGTCGTCATCGCGCACAGACAATGCAACCCAAACAGGTTTGCCCGTCACACCAGCGCCCATCAGGCCGCCGCGTGCTTGATCCAGAGAAGACATCGTTTCAAGCAAATGCACGTCGACGTATTGCGCGTGAATTTGTGCCAGCTTGGCGTAGGCTTCTGCCGCCTGTTCTGCAGGCGGGGCTTTGTCCGGTTGATAAGAGAACCCTTGCGGACCCAAACCACCAGCAACCATGCCTGACCCGTGCGCCTCACGCGCATCAGACGCCAGTTGGCAGGCAAGGCGCGCCAGCTCTTCTAGGCGATCCAACATGCCATGTGGCTCTAGGCGGTCGGGCAGAACAGAATAGCTGTTGGTGGTGGCAATATCAGCGCCAGCTGCGAAATATTCGTCGTGCACTTGGCGTACCACTTCGGGCGCATCAAGCAAGGCTTGGACCGACCAAAGCGACGTCGCTTTACCTGCGCGTGCCACAAGTTCTTGGCCCATGCCGCCATCTAAAATCATCATCTGCGCTATCCCTTTTCACTGCGGGTTTTGATCACGCTGAGAACGGCGTGATGGAAATCTTGCAAGAACACTTCTCCCCAAATGGCGAGATATGTGTTCACTGGCGTCCTGATTGAATAGTTTGTTTCCAAGGTCAATAAGGTAACGCCGTTTGGCAGTGATGTAAGGTGGTATGACCCCGATTGCATGTTCACAATGCCACCCTGAGGGGCAATGTGGGGGTCAAACGCGACTAAGGTCTCTGGCGCGTTAAAGACAAAATCCCACGCCATTGATGTATTCGATTCTACTGCTGTCAGGTGTTCTTCGAACACGATCCCACCCGTCCAACGCAGCTTGCGCACGTCACCCACCAGAACCGCATCAATGGGACGCGGCGTACCAAGGATATTGTGGGAGAATGTCCACACGCGCTCCTCTGGCTGGATCTCGCTAATCTCGATGGTGTTGGCCCAAACCACATCTTGGGGCGCTTCAACCGCAATCTGGGTCATGACCCGCATTTGCGCCTGCGGGAACTCAAACTGACCAAACAACGGCACCGCAAAAACTGGCAGCAACAACAACGAAACGTTCAAGGTGTTGCTTGTTGCATCAACCAACGCCTTGCGCAAAACGGCACGCATAACCCATTGCCCGCACCACCCCAAAGCCATGAAAATTGGCAGCAGGACAGCAATGCAAATAAGCGTTTCAAGCTGTATCAACAGTAAGACGGCACAGAGTAAAACCACCGGCAACGCAAGCAACCGAAACGTCTGGCGAGGTGATTTTGTAAGCAGCGGATCAAACAACAGCTGCGTCGCTGCGCCGTATAAAATTGGGAACACCGTCACAAGAACGGTTGTGACGGTGTCCAAAGAAAAGACGCCAGATAAGAAATGAAATCCATAGTAAATCGCACAGTAGCCAAAGGCAAAGCACCCGCGCACAGCGGCGCTTTGCCTTTGAAGCCATTTTATCATGCGCGGATGCGATCGTTTTCTGGATCCCATAATGGTTGGTCAGCGTGTACAACAGCCTTGCAACGGGCACCAAAGATTTCGACCTCAAGCTCGGTTCCAGGGACTGCCAGTTCCGCCTTAACAACGCCCAGCGCGATGGATTTATTCACACGGAATCCCCAGTCGCCAGATGTTGTTTCACCAACCACTTCATCACCATTCCAGATCGTCGACATGTAAGGTGCATCGGCGAACGGTGCGTCTACAGTCATGGTCACAAACATCTTCTTAACGCCCGCTTCTTTCTCAGCCAGCAAAGCAGCTTTGCCGATAAAGTCTTGGGGTTTGTCAAAGCGGATAAAGCGTTCCATGCCGCCCTCTAGCAATGTGTAATCTGTGGACAGATCACCCTTCCAAGTGCGGTACCCTTTTTCGATCCGCATTGAGTTCAACGCATACATGCCGAATGGTTTGGCACCTGCATCGCGGATCGCCTCATAGGCAGCTTTGCTGTCCTCAAAGGACGTGTGCACTTCCCAACCCAATTCACCACAAAACGAGATACGCATCAGTTTACACGGCACGCCAGCGATGGTTGCGTCTTGTAACGTAAGCCAACCTTTTGTCAGGTCCGCACCTTCAACGATGCCAGACAACAGATCGCGTGACTGTGCGCCTGTGACCAATGCTGTTGACCACTCTTTGGTGATGTCTGTCATTGTAAGCGAGCCATCGGTTGGCAAGCGTGATTGCAAGAACTCAAGGTCATGCCACTGTGCCACGGCTGCTGTCATGATCCAGAAGTCGTCTTCGCCCCAACGGATGATTGTCACCTCTGTCACGATGCGTCCACGGCTGTCTGTGAAATAGCCAAGGTTCATGCGGCCCGCTTTTGGCAAGGCCCCAGCGATTTGACCACGTAGCCATTCCGCTGCACCCGCGCCAGAAAGCGTGTAGCGTGAGAAGCCCGGCATATCGAGGACACCTGTTGCGTTTGTGCAGGCCTCGACTTCCTCCTCAACCCGTTTGACCCACGGCCCTTCGCGCGACCATGTTTCGGTTGCGGCCTCGGATGTGTCATCGCCATCTTGGGCGAACCAGTTGGCACGTTCCCAACCGTTATAGGCCCCCATCTGTGCGCCCGATGCCAACAGCTTGGCGTGGTTTGGCGATAGCTTTTTGTCGCGCCCTGCTGGCCATTCGTGGTGTGGGAAGTGCATGGCGTATTCGTGGCCATAAGTTTCCAACGCCTTGGACAGGCAGTAATCGTGATCGGCGTAATCTGTGTAACGGCGTGGATCGATCGCCCACATGTCCAGCTCGGTTTCGCCGTGCATGATCCATTCGGCCATAACCTTACCAGCGCCACCACCTTGGGCGATGCCGAAGGTGAATGAATGTGCCTCGAATGCATTGGGAACACCCGGCATAGGACCAACCATCGGCAGACCATCGGGCGCATAAGGGATCGGGCCATTGATGTTGCGGCCAATGCCAGCCGTACCAAGGGCTGGCAAACGTTCCATCGCGTCCTCGATGTAGAACTCAAGACGGTCCAAATCATCGGGGTAAAGTTGGAAGCTGAAGTCTTCTGGCATTGGATCCTGAGGGGTGACCCAGTGCGCCTTACAATTGCGTTCATATGGACCAAGGTTCAGGCCATTTTTATCCTGACGAAGGTAGTATGAAATATCGACGTCACGGATCATGGGCATCTTGTGGCCCTTTTCTTTGGTCCACGCTTCAAGCTCTGCGATTGGTTCTGTCAGGAAATACTGGTGGGACATAACAACCATTGGAACCGTGCGTCCGCCCCACGGTTTGAACATCTCACCAATGCGCTGTGCATAATAGCCGCCACAGTTCACAACCTTTTCGCAGCGAATGTCGCCTTTCTCGGTTTTCACGATCCACTCGTCGCCATCGCGTTCAATGCCAACAACGGAACAGAAACGTTCGATACGGCCACCTGCGTCACGGGCACCTTTTGCCAGTGCTTGGGTCAACTGTGCGGGATCGATATCACCGTCCAACGGATCCCAAAGACCACCCGCCAGATCATGGGTTTCCATGAACGGGTTCAGCTCTTTCAATTCCGCGGGCGTGCAAATGTCCATTTGTAGACCCTGATAACGGCCCATACCTGCAACACGTTCGAATTCTTGCATCCGCTCTTTTGAGTGGGCCAAGCGGATCGCGCCAGTCACGTGGTAGTTCATCGGATATCCAACATCTTCGCCCAACGAACGATACATCGCAGCCGAATACCGCTGCATGTTCATCACGGCCCAAGACCCCGCAAAGTTAGGAACATTGCCTGCCGCGTGCCACGTGGAACCGGCGGTCAGCTCGTTCTTTTCAACCAGCACACAATCTTTGTAGCCAGCTTTAGCTAGGTGATAGAGTGTCGATGTACCGACTACACCGCCACCGATGACAACCACACGGGCCGTTGTTGGAAATTCACTCATGTCTATTGCTCCCTTTGCGGCACGTTGTCCGCGATTTTATAGTAATCACCTTTGTCCGCGACAAAGATTTGTTTTTGAAGTTCGAGCCCTGTAGGCCGCCCATCGATTACTCCCAAAGAAAAACTCATGCCCTCCTCGGCATGCGCTTTCCAAAATAAGAAACAGCCACAGGTCGGGCAGAACCCGCGCTTGGCCGTTTCAGAGGCGGCGAACCAACGCACGTCGCCTGTAATATCAAAGCTCTCCATGTCGCCATACCCAGAGGCCCAGTGGTGGCCTGACTGTTTGCGACACTGCGTGCAGTGACAGGCTGATACGCTTTGACCGCCATCTTTGACGGTAAAGGTCACGCCTTTGCAGTTGCAGCTTCCTGTCAGCATCAACCTCTCCCCCGGTGCGCTGGCCGTGCCCAAGAGCAGGCCATAGATGACAAAGCACGCACCCATGGCGCGGCGCAGCCAAACGTTAAACACAACACCCATCGCCGCGCGTCCTAAGCCGGCACCGATAGCCGTGAACCCCATGTAAGACAGTGCGGTCAGTGTGAGTGCGGTTGGCATGATCAGCCCCATCTGGTCCCAGATCGGTACATCCGGTTGAACAAACTGTGAAAAGGCCGCCAGATAGCCTCCAACAGATTTGGGATTGATCACCGCAATCGCCAATGCGTTGCTATAGATGGACCCCGCGCCTTTGGGCAATTCAGGTGCGGGATTGCGCGCATTGATCCAGCCGCGCACCCCGATAAAAATCAAGAAGCCTGCGCCGATCAGTTTAGCCACATTGAACGCCACAGGCGAGGCCGCAATCAGTGCAGTGATCCCCATCGCCGATAGAATTAGAAACAGCGTTGCTTGGGTCAGGATTGCTGCGACGCCAACAAGTCCGCGACGGAACCCAACGTTCATACCGTTGTTGATGCAGTTCACGGCATTTGGCCCTGGCGTGATCACGAAGACCCCCCAGAACACAGCGAATATGATCCAGCTTTCAAACGACATCTAATACACCGGAGGGGCGATAACCCAAACCGCAACGGCGGGGGTATCATACGGGTTCATCCAGCGGTGCGGTTCGCCTTTGATGCGAAAGCTGTCCCCTGGATTGATCTTGAAAACTTGGCCCGTAATCTCAAGGTCCAATTTACCTGAGATAAGGTATCCCACCTCTTGGGTCGGACGTGTCACAGGTTCAGCGATTTCGCTAAAGGGTTCAAAGGTAGAATGCACCATTTCGAAATCGTCCGTCAGGTCGGGCGACAACAGTTCTTCGACCAAGCCAGCGGTATGCGATCCCATTGGACGACGTGAACCTTGGCGCACAACGTAACCCGCCTCATGAGCGGGGGCAGCAGCGTGGCGAAATAACATTGAAATCGGAACACCCAACAGCGCTGCGATTTCGCGCAGGTCACTGATGGAAGGATCGGACAGATCGCGTTCAACCTGACTTAACCAACCCACAGAACGCCCCAAGCTTTCGGCCATGTCCGACAGCGTAAGCCCCCGCGATTTACGCAGGGCCCGAAGGTCAGCGCCTAGGGTTTCAGGTTTACTAAGGTCGGTTTGCAGCATGAAAGGCCCGTGAAATTATACAACTTAATTTCACGCTGATGCCGAGTTGCGTGAAAAATCAAGCATTTTCTTCACAAGAGCCCAATTTAAGGTGCAATTGCCAACCTAAACGTGTCCGCCAATATGGCTGTCAGCGCATCAGCATCTGTTTGGGTGAATGCATCAGGTTGATCGCTATCAAGGTCAAACACCCCCAATAACACCCCATTTCCATTCACCACGGGCAAAACCAACTCAGACCGCGTTGAACTGGCGCAGGCGATATGACCAGGGAACGCATCAACGTCTGCCACCAGCTGAACCTCAAGGCTGCGTGCGGCTGCGCCACAAACACCCCGTGAAAACGGAATCACCAGACAACCGTGCCCGCCCTGATAGGGGCCGATTTTCATCAACTCGGGTTCGGTCACACGATAGAACCCCGTCCAATCAAAACGGTCGTCACTGTGGTGCACTTCGCAGGCAAACGTCGCCATCAGCGCAACGGTGTCTGTTTCGCCCTCAGCCAAAGACGCGATGGATTGGCTGAGGGACTTGTAATCAACTTGCATGGTCTAACTTTCAAATGGATCAGGTTAAGGGCGTTCAATCGCAATGGCAGTACCCTCGCCACCACCAATGCAAATCGCTGCGATACCACGTTTAAGGCCACATTTTTCCAGCGCGTTTAGCAAGGTCACGATGATCCGCGCCCCAGATGCACCAATAGGATGGCCCAGCGCACAAGCGCCGCCATTTACGTTGACGATGTCATGGCTGATCCCCATCTCGTGCATGAAGGCAAGAGGGACAACGGCAAAGGCCTCGTTCACTTCCCAAAGGTCCACGTCATCCTTGGACCATCCAATTTGCTCAAGCAGTTTTTGCGCCGCGGGTACTGGGGCCGTGGTGAACAGGCCTGGGGCCTGAGCATGGCTGGCGTGCCCTTTGATGTGCGCACGAATGGTCATACCTTTGGCTTGTGCAACGTCTTGCGCGGCCAGAACCAAGGCAGCAGCTCCATCAGAAATGGAGGATGAATTGGCAGCCGTTACAGTGCCCCCCTCACGAAACGCAGGTTTAAGCTGTGGGATTTTGTCCGGGCGCGCTTTGGCAGGTTGTTCATCTGTGCTGATGGTCACCATGCCTTTACGGCTTTTCATCTCAACCGGTGCTATCTCTTGATCGAAGGCGTCATTGCCCTGCGCCTCAATCGCGCGCGATAGGGACGCCAACGCATAATCATCTTGGATCTCGCGGGTAAATTGGAAAGCTTCGGCGCAATCTTCTGCAAAGCTGCCCATCAGGCGGCCTTTGTCATAGGCGTCCTCTAAACCATCAAGGAACATGTGATCGATGACGCTGCCATGCCCAAGTCGCGCACCGCCGCGCATTTTCTCAAGCAAGTACGGCGCGTTTGTCATGCTTTCCATGCCGCCCGCGATCATCACGTCCGTGTTGCCCAACGCAATCTGGTCATAGGCGATCATCGCAGCCTTCATGCCAGACCCGCACATCTTGTTCAGTGTAGTGGCAGGAACCTCTTCGCCCAAACCACCCTCAAATCCAGCTTGGCGCGCAGGTGCTTGACCCTGCCCCGCTGGCAAAACACAGCCCATCAGAACCTCATCCACCGTATCAGTTTGCGCCCCAGCAAGGGCCGCTTTGATAGCAGCACCACCCAATTGCGCGGCTGTCATTGGTGCAAAGTCACCTTGGAACCCACCCATTGGCGTGCGCGCTGCGCCTGCAATAACAACGTTTTTCATAATAAGTGCTCCAATATTCTTTGTCTTCGTCACCAGTTGGTAAGACTTTAGGCCTAGTTGTGTCAGCGTTCGTAGCGATCATAGGTGTATAGAATGGAATTATCGACCAAAACTGAAGACCCTATTCTAATTGTGTCTGTGAATGATGACCGCATTGATGCAGCTGTTGCAATTGAATTCAAGGATGCGATGCGAACGGAAACTCTAGATGGACCGAAAATTGTGGTCCTTGATTTAAGTGCTGTGAATTTCATCGACTCAAGCGGCCTAGGTGCCATTGTCGCCTCAATGAAACATATGGGGCAGGATCGAACATTGGCGTTGGCAGGGCTAACACCAACCGTTGATAAAGTGTTTCGTCTGACCCGAATGGATACCGTTTTCAGCCTGTTCGCGACTTTGGACGGTGCACTGGACGAACTATGCAATCGGCCCACTTGATACTTAGGAGATTGTTCTGATGTCCTCACAGCCTGCAACCCTTTGCGTGACGTTCAGTGTGATTAGCGGTGTGTTTGCAGCGCGCAAGGCATTGAGCAAACTGTTAGACGGCTTGGCCCCTTTGAATTTGGCGTCCGACGATACTGACAGCATCAAGATGGTACTGGCCGAGGTGCTCAACAATATTGTCGAACACGGTTACCCCAACCCACAAACTCCCGGGCCAATTGGCGTGCAATGCACATTGGTAGACAATGGGTTGGACATTGCACTGACAGATACTGGCCTACCGATGCCAAACGACGAACCGCCTATCGGCAACGCACCCAACACGGATGTCCAGTTTGTCGACTTACCTGAAGGTGGGTTTGGATGGTTTCTGATTAAGATGTTTGCGCAAGACATTACCTACAAGCGATCAGGCGACATCAACACCTTATCATTCCACCTACCAATTCGCCTGACAATAAGTGCCTAACCGCACAGACGAGAAAATGCACCTTTCCCTAAAAGGGTCATAACCAAAACACAATTGTGCCCTGAATCAACGCCATACGGTTACTTGTAGCTGCATAAAGCTTCCCTCGGCGTTGCGTATTCACGGCCCCCACCCAGTTCGCACCGCCGAGGCACTAACCCCCCTTTATCGCTGCTAGTGGACTTCCCCCACCCCGTCGCTAAGTTGCTAATCAAATGATTGGCAAAGGTTTCGATATGCGTGATTTCCAACTCCCCGGACGGTCCCCTGTTTTTGCAAGCAATGGAATGTGTGCCACGTCGCACCCCCTTGCCGCACAAGAAGCAATTAACATCCTAAAGGCGGGCGGCAACGCGATGGACGCCGCAATCGCAGGCGCCGTCTTATTGGGCATCTGCGAACCACAGATGACTGGGATCGGTGGCGACTGTTTCGTCCTATATTCCCCGGCTGGCAGCAATGAAGTTCATGCCATCAACGGATCAGGTCGCGCGCCGGCTGCATTGGACAGCGCAACCTTGCGCAATGAGGGCCATGCAACCGTACCTCTGAACAGCGCCCATGCCGTTACTGTTCCAACCGCAATCGATGCGTTTTGCAATCTCTCTGAACAGGTCGGTAAACTGGGCCTTGATCGCATTTTGGCACCTGCCATTCATTACGCAGATGCCGGCGTTCCGGTGGCACCACGCGTCGCATTTGACTGGGCCAATGACGCGGGCACTTTGCAAGGCTCAGCGCGCGATAAGTATTTGTTTGATGGCAAAGCGCCAACAGTTGGGCAAATTTTCCGCTCACCGGGTCAAGCAGAGGTACTGCGCCGTATCGCCAAAGATGGCCGCGATGCGTTTTACACAGGTGAAATCGCAGAGGACATGCTGTCCAGCCTTACCGCAGCTGGTGGCGTCCACACTGCCGCAGATTTCGCAAATGCAGCCAGCGATGAAACAACGCCTATCGGTGGCAATTACAAAGACATCGAAGTGGTTGAGCACCCACCAAACGGCCAAGGTGCCACTGCGTTGTTGATGCTAAATATCTTGTCGCACTTTGACATTGCGTCGATGGATCCCTTCGGCTCCCAACGTGCCCATGTTGAGGCAGAAGCGGCCAAGCTGGCCTATGACGCACGCAATCGGTTCTTGGCTGATCCAGAACACACCACGCGCGTCGACCATATGCTGTCTGCAGAAACCGCATCCAAGTTGGCAGCGCTGATTGATCTAAAACGCGCGATGCAAGCTGCCGCACCGCTAACCGAATCCGTTCATAAGGATACGATTTATATTACTGTAGTAGATCGCGATGGTATGGCGGTTTCATTGATCTATTCCATCTTCCACGGCTTCGGATCAGGCATCGGGTCTGAGAAGTTCGGCATACTTATGCAAAACCGTGGTGCCGGTTTTACCTTGGAACAAGGTCACGCGAATGAACTAAAGGGCGGTAAACGTCCGATGCACACAATCATTCCCGGAATGATCCGCCAGAACGGCAAACCGATCATGCCGTTTGGTGTGATGGGGGGGGCATATCAACCCAATGGTCACGCGCGCTTTGCCAGTAATCTAACCGATTTCGGGATGGATCCACAAAGCGCAATCGACGCGCCACGTGCCTTTAGCGATGCAGGTAATATGAAGGTCGAACGCGGCTACTCAGATGCCGTGCGCCAAGAGCTAACTGACCTAGGCCACAACGTCAGCGTTCCAGACACAGCAATCGGCGGGGGCCAAGCGATTTTGATCCGCGAAGATGGCGTGCTTGAGGGAGCCAGTGATGCGCGTAAAGATGGCTGTGCATTAGGATACTAAACGAACGGTGGGCCATTGGCCCGCCGAACACCCTAGTTCATTTGGAAATGCAGAGGATATGTGCCGTCTTGGAACGGACCAAACAAGTCGGGAATATCAGGGTGATCCACCGGTTCGCCAGAATAATCAGCCAAAAGGTTCTGTTCCGACACGTAAGCCACATAATAGCTTTGGTCGTTTTCAGCCAAAAGGTGGTAGTACGGCTGTTCTTTGATCGGGCGGCTTTCCTCAGGAATAGCCTCGTACCAATCATCCGTATTTGCGAATTGAGGATCGACGTCAAATATCACACCCCGAAAGGGATGCTTCTTGTGCCGGACAACTTGTCCCAAATGATATTTTGCACGAATTCTTAGCATAACATTGCAGCCCCTATCGCTCGTTAGTAGACGTTGCAAGGGACCTTTGTCCAATTTTTGAAGCCTTTTTTTAGGAAACAGTCTGTGGCCCTTATCTTAACAGTCCTCGAGATCGTCGCTCCGGTTTTCCTTTTGGCAACCGTTGGTTTTACTTGGGTCAAGCTAGGCTTTGAATATCGTATTCAATTTGTGACCCAATTGGCGATGACCCTATCAGTGCCCTGCCTGATTTTTGTGTCCCTAATGCAGGCAGAAATGGACCCAAGCGCGTTAACCGCACTGACGCTTGCATCCTTCGCGGCCTATGTTGGCGTCACGCTGGTGGTATGGCTGTGCTGCAAGATTGGCCGCCTCAACACGCGCACCTACATGGCACCGTTGATCTTCGGGAACACCGGAAATTTGGGCCTACCCCTCGCGCTATTCGCATTTGGCGAAGCAGGCTTAAGCAACGCAATTGTTGTTTTCGCCGTTATGGCGATCTTGTCTTTTACCTTCGGTATCTGGCTGGTTTCTGGTGAGGGTGCTTTGGGGAAAGTGGTGCGTGAACCGTTGGTGGCCGCCACTCTATTAGGTGCATTGTTCCTATGGCAAGGATGGGAAACACCCCTATTCCTGACCAACACGCTGTCCTTGATCGGTCAAATTGCGATTCCAATCATGTTGATCACATTGGGCGTTGCGGTCGCCCGTCTTAGCCCTCGGGGACTGGGCAAAGCAGCGTTCCTATCACTGATAAAACTGATCATTTGCACAGCCGTTGCCTGGGTCGTTGCAGACTATTTCGCCCTCAGCCACATCGCCTTCGGTGTGTTGGTCATTCAAATCGCAACACCTGTCGCAGTGACCTCATATTTATTGGCTGAAAAATACGGTGCCGATTCTGATGCGGTTGCCGGATTGGTTGTGACATCTACATTAATGGCTGTCGGCGCTTTGCCGCTAATCTTGGCAGTGCTGTTATAGAAACCTGATTTCCCAAATTGGAAAAATCAGGTAGAGTTCCAAAAAACGAAGATAAAAAACGGCAGGCATATGAAAAAATCTATCGGCGCGATGATATTAGTTCTAGCGGTCGCTTCGTGCGGCGGCACAGGTGGCGGTGGCGGGTCTTCGAACGCACCAAGTAATTTGGACAACGCATGTTCCATCGTCCAAGAACGCCCACAGTATCTACGCGCGTTTCGTGCGGCTGAACGCAAATGGAACGTCCCCGTGCACGTTTTGATGGCTGTGATTTATCAAGAGAGCAAATTCAAAAGCAACGCGCGACCACCCTTCCGTTATGCGGCTGGTGTTGTACCTGTGGGGCGCCAATCAAGTGCTCTTGGGTATTCCCAAGCCTTGGATGCGACATGGAAAGAATACCAAGTCGCCACAGGAAGCCGTTCGGCGCGCAGAACAAATATCAAAGATGCTTCCGATTTTATGGGTTGGTACATGAACGTTACGAAAAGACGTAACGGCGTTTCCCTGAGTGATGCACGCAACCAATACTTTGCCTACCACGATGGCCATACTGGCTTTTCTCGCGGGACGTACAAAAATAAAGCGTGGTTGGTTCGTATCGCGGGTGAGGTTTCGTCACGCGCAAACACGTACAGAAGTCAGCTCGCCAACTGCGGAAGCCGCTGGCGCGCCTAAACTCTTATTGCGGATCAATTTCGAACAGTCCGTTCGCAAGTGTACCACCTTTAATCAACTCACCTAAAACAACGGTCGAACGGCCGCCATTGGCGTCGTTCACCACCCATTGGCGCAGCTCAACTGGGTTGCTCGTGAACTTCAGTTCAATGTTACCGTATTCAGGGTTCTTTGGATCTTGAGCCCGCACAATTGTGGCTGTGCCATCGTAGTCGTGGCCAACAACCATTTTCGCCTGACCAAGGTCGACATTGCGCGCCAAAATCAATGAAAGCGGCGTGCGTCTTAGGGCATAGGATTCAGGTGGCTGGTTCGATTTCTTATCGTAAATCTTAATGGATCCACTGCTCGCCAACACCAATGCATCGTCATACTCAAACCGCATGCGACCTGGTCGCTTGATGAAAATTTTACCTATAGAAGTTGTACCATCATCGTTAATCTGTGTGAAATCACCAGATGCCGTTTTCAAGTCGTTCAAGAAATTCGAGATTTCATTCAACGACAACTTATCTGCGCTGGCAACAGTTGCGAGGCCCATGAATGTAGCGGCAATAAATGATTTAAAAACGTATGACATGTTTTGTGGTCCTGCTTATTCTTGTTATGAAGCAAGATATAAGCAGTCTGGTCATGTTATGCGATATCAAAGGCGATAAATCGCGCAATCGCATCAATTTCCGACACTAGAGGTCGCCCCATAAAAATTCGGAATCGCTTGTGACATCGCCCGATCCCAACGGGTGACAGGTTGTTCCGCTACAAAAATAATATCCTTTGGGCGCAACTGAAAATCAGCGGCATAAACCAAATCAATCGCATTGATTGCATCGAGATGCCACGCCGTGATCCCCCTAAATTCTTCATCTTTGGTTGGGCCACGCAGAACATAGATCTGCGATACATCCCCCGTTCCGGGCGCAATACCACCGGCATCAAACAGCGCGTCAGCTAGCACCGCTTGCTCCGCGAACGGAAGCGCGAAACGCGATTGCACTCCAACCTCTCCCGTCAAATAAACGTAGTCAGGCTTGTGCGCCCCTAGGCTTTGCGCTTTGAGGAAATTCTCGCGTTGGTCACTTTGTCGATCCCTTAGCAGCGTGACTTCTGCTTGCAACGCTTCAAGCGCTGCTTGACGTGACCGTTGCCGTGTTTCGATCAAAAGCAATTGCTGTTGAAAGTACTTTTGGGCCGCCTCAATGTCTGAACCAAGATCAACAAAAATGGCATCTCCGTCCAGCAACCGCACTTTCACCTGACCCGATTTGGAATAAAGATGAGACAACGATATCTGATACAACTGGCCATCAAGAAACCATGTATCCACAATCGCCTGACACATCGCCAAATCCTCGGCTTTAGGCAATTCACTATAGCTCCCCTCAGCCGTCAGCACATCGGTTCGAAACAAACGCTTCACTGAACTTACAGGCGCTGAATAGGTAGCACCTACATTTGACCAGCTTACTGAAAAGGGACCCGCCCGATATCGAACTGCACCACCCCAGCCAACGATCGCGACTGGTTGGTTCGGTTCATTCTTGCCGTTGCGGGTAAATGCACTTTCCTCATATTGGCCCGCCTTAACCAGCACACGGTATGCGCCACCCGTCGCGTTACCAGTGGCAAATGCACCGTAGATCGTGCGTTTAGGCGCGCTGAAATCGCCATCATAAGCGCCCAGACCGTTGTTGCTATCATCACCGGTAGCGCTATCCACATGAACAGTAGTGCCGGTCCAGATCTGTGGGTCGACCAAATCGCGTGGACTTAGGGTTGAGGTGAAATCAGTCCCCCTGAGTTTCACACCCATTGGGAACCGAATTTGATCCCATGCAAAACCACTTGGAAAACCCAGCACCTCAACCCCAGAGCCCCGATACTGGGGCTGTATACCCACACCAGCCCCCAACATTAGATCAAGCCCTTTAGGCCTGTTGCAGTTGTCCCCGTGACCAACACACGCGACACCCGCACCGGATAAATCACCCCGGCAGTTAGACCTGGCAATGTGATTGCGTCACCATTCTTCAAGACGACAGACACGTCTCCACCGCTTGCAAGGACGATGGCGCGTGTAACATTTGGAAGATCAACAACATCGTCAGGGGCGATATCAAACCCACCACAAATTGGGCTGCTAAGACCCGGTGTGAAATCGCCAAATGTATCTAAAATGGTCATAAAATCTTCCTCCATGAATGTTCACATCAACATCATTCAAGGAAGTTTATGCATCGTTAAGGCACCGTTCGATGCCAATTCAATCGGTCTTTTCGACCACCAGATTTATGTCTGATGGCCGAATAATTAGTCCTTAACCGTGTTCAGGGATCAAGATTTCGCGTTTACCAACATGGTTCGCAGCAGACACAAGGCCCTGATCTTCCATCTGTTCAACAAGCCTTGCTGCTTTGTTATACCCAATCGCCAGTTTGCGTTGGATATAGCTGGTGGAACACTTGCGATCCTTTGCAACGATGGCAACAGCGGTGTCGTAAAGCGCGTCCTCACCGTCAGTATTCCCACCCAAACCAAGGACAGCATCAATACTGTTTTCTTTGTCTTCATCCGGCCCTTCGACAACACCGTTGATGTAGTCAGGTGCACCAAACGCTTTCAGGTGGTTCACGATTTCTTCGACTTCTTCATCGCTTACAAACGGGCCGTGGCAACGCGTAATCTTTGCACCGCCAGCCATGTACAACATGTCACCCATACCCAAAAGCTGCTCTGCACCCATTTCACCAAGGATGGTACGGCTGTCGATTTTTGAGGTCACTTGGAACGAAATCCGCGTTGGGAAGTTCGCCTTAATCGTACCTGTAATAACATCCACAGACGGACGCTGTGTCGCCATAATCAAGTGAATGCCAGAAGCACGTGCCATCTGTGCAAGACGCTGGATACAGGCTTCGATTTCTTTACCAGCCACCATCATAAGGTCGGCCATCTCATCTACAATCACGACGATATAGGGCAGCGCCTCTGGTGTTGTCTCTTCTGTCTCGAATATCGGCTCACCCGTATCTTCGTCAAAACCAGTTTGAACGGTACGGCTAAACAGCTCACCTTTGGCCAATGCTTCACGCACACGACCGTTATAACCTTCGATGTTACGAACGCCCATTTTAGACATCTTGCGATAGCGCTCTTCCATCTCGCCAACAGTCCATTTTAGAGCCACCACAGCCTTTTTAGGGTCTGTTACAACTGGGGACAGCAGATGCGGGATGCCGTCATAAACCGACAATTCCAGCATCTTCGGATCAATCATGATCATGCGGCATTCCTGCGGCGTCAGTTTGTAAAGCAATGACAAGATCATCGTGTTAATCGCAACTGATTTACCGGAACCCGTGGTACCAGCGATAAGAAGGTGAGGCATCTTAGCAAGGTTCGCTACCATGCTATCGCCACCAATGTCTTTTCCCAAAGCAAGTGGCAGGCGCATGTTGCTATCACCAAAATCGCGGCTCGACAAAATTTCACGCAGCACAACTTTTTCGCGGTGCTCGTTCGGCAGCTCGATACCAATAACAGAGCGACCAGGAACAGTTGAAACACGTGCAGACAAGGCTGCCATTGAACGGGCAATATCGTCAGCCAAACCTATGACTCGGCTGGCTTTTAAACCCGGTGCAGGCTCAAGTTCATACATGGTAACAACAGGACCAGGGCGCACAGAAACGATTTCACCTTTGACGCCGTAATCGTCCAGCACGTTTTCAAGCATGCGTGCATTTTCTTCCAATGCCTCGTCACTCAAATGCTGATGTTGAACATCGTCTGCACTCTCCAACAAGTTAAGCGGCGGCAATTCGAATGCTGGGCGTTTGTCTTCAAACGATAAACTAGGCTGCGCTTCGGCTTTCGCACGCGCGCTTGGTTGAACAGATTTACGAATAGGTTGCTGTACAACTTTGCGTGGCTCCGCCACTGGGATCGACATTGGATGCGGCGCGGCTTGTGGTGTTGGCGTCTGGATCGCAGCTTGCGTTGGTGTTGCGGTTTCAATTCTTGGTGCTACTGGAACCGGAGCAACAGGCACAGGTGCGACCAAAGGCGGCTCAGCACGAAGCGAAGAGATCGCCGCATCTGGAGAGGTCATTGGTGGCTCTGGTGGCAATTCAAATTGATCAACAAAGATATTTTGTTCTGGTGTTGGCTGAGTGTTCAAAACCAACGGATCAGGTCCACGACCGAGGCCCTTGGTCAACGGCGCAACAGAATCGATCTGAATAGATGGGTTTGAGCGAACGCGAGATTGAATAACCCCAGCGATTTTCGCCTTGATACGATCATCGTCAGGTGCATCGATATCGTTATCGTAAGTGAACGTCTCAATCAATTCAGATTCAGGCATTTCCTGAACAACAGGTTCTGCACGTTTGATCAGTGATGGCATACGAGCAAGCAGACCCGTTTTTACTTCAGGCTCCGCATATGCAGCAGGCTCTTGATACATCGGGTCAGGTGTCTGTCCAACATAGGGGTCAGCGTAGGCGCTTGCAGATGGTACAGCGGCAACAGCAGCTTGATAAGCAGCAGCTTCATCCGCTTCAACACGGTGGCGTTCCTTACGATCTGCATTGCGTGCCTGCAAATCACGTGCAGCAAGAACGGCAGAATTAGCGCCTTTGCCCAACAACGTCATGAGGCCAGCATAAAGCATGATCAGACCGATCAATAGGAAACGACCCGTGCGCATCAACTCAGGCTTCGTAAAGCCCAAGACAAATGCACCAAGCGCAAGGATACCAACACCCAATATCAAAGACATGAGTTTAATTGCAAACGACGATCCTAACGGAAGTACAGTCAGGATTGCGCCCATAACAGTATCACCGAATAATCCGCCCAATCCAAAGCTGTGCGTTTGCAACCATACCTGGCCAGGCTCTAGAGTTGCGCCATAAATAGAGACCAACGCGACTGCAATCGGTGCAAAGATCAAACGCCCAACGGCACGTTCTTGGCCAAAGTGCATTGCAAAACGTGCACCCCATGCCAACAAAACTGCAGCAATCGCCCATGCGCCCAAACCGACGATCATAAACAATGGCGCGGCAATAGATGCACCAGAACGGCCCAACCAATTTTGAACCTGCGCGTCAGTAGAAACCATCCAGTTTGGATCATCCGGCGTATAGCTAAAAATCATCGCCGCAGCCATCAAGCCAACGATAATCAACGCAATGCCGATCAGCTCTTTGCCGCGTTTCTCGATGGCTTCGGCCATGTTGCTGTCTAGCAATGGATCGCGCCCGCGTGTCTGATATGCCATGTTACTACCTCGCCTAATTTTTATTGTGGATAAAGACAGTCACGGATCGCTTGGATCCCTCGTGTCATTTCCACTTTTGGAGCCACTATAGCAACCCGAATATATCCTGTACCGGGGTTAACCCCGTCAACGTCTTGCGCCAAATACGCACCAGGCAGCACACGCACGCCTGTCTCTTTCCATAACTTCAATGCAGCCGCTTCGCCGTCTTCAACTGGCAGCCACAAAAAGAACCCAGCCTCTGGGCTGACGTATCCCAGCACGTCACCAAGGATGCTGTCCACAATCGCAAACTTTTCTTGATACAGCGCACGGTTTTCTGCAACATGCTCTTCGTCGCTCCAAACCGCCGCCGCTGCCATCTGCAAAGGCAGTGGCAATGGTGTGCCGGCATAAGTGCGCAATTGACGGATCTCATCCATCGTCTTTGGACCGCCAGTCACAAAGCCAGAGCGCAAACCCGGTAGGTTTGAACGTTTGGACAGCGAGTGGAACGCAACGACCCGTTCAGGATCAGCGCCCATCTCTGCTGCCACTTCCAATGCGCCAATAGGTGGCGTGTCTCTATAAATCTCGGAATAACATTCATCCGCAAAAATACGGAAATCGTGTTTTTCTGCCAATGTTAGCAATTCAGTCCAATACGCCCGATCCGCAACTGCACCCTGAGGGTTGGCGGGGGAGCAGATATAGACAGCGACCGTGCGATCCAAAATCTCAACCGGTTGGCTTGCATAATCTGGCAGGTAATTGGTCTCAGCCGTGGCATCCACAAAAATTGGGTCTGCACCCGATGAAATGCTGGCAAGCATGTAAACTTGATAAAACGGGTTCGGCATCAAAACGACAGGACGTTGACCGTTCTTGGTTTCAGGGCACAATGCCATCGGGGCGTTGTACAAACCTTCGCGAGTGCCATTCACAGGCATCACATTTGTCTCAGGGTCTAGGGTTAAACCGTAGCGACGCTGCGCCCAATCACAGAATGCTTGGCGCAATTCAATTGCACCTTCATTTGGTGGATACCGGTTAAACCCAGCGGCATGTTCAGAAATCACGTCGGTGACCCACGCTGGAAACGCGTGCTTGGGTTCGCCAATCGTCATGTGGACTACATCGCCGCCCGCATCATGTACGTCTAACAACGCACGCAAACGTGGGAACGCATAAGCCGGAAGGTTCGAAAACCGCTCAGGAAACTTCATCAAAACTGCCTCAGGATCGGGATCATTATTGCCCCGTTTCTTCCAAACTACCCAACCGAACGGCTTTCGTCCAGAAAAACAAAGACCTAGGCAGCGTTATGTGGCTTTTGAGTCATCACTATTTTGAAATCAGGACAATGCCGCTTCTGCCGCCGCACCAATCCGCAACAATTTCTCTTCTAAATCAGGGCCACACATAAACATGATCCCACAACTCGGAACGCCTGTTGGAAGGGTCAAACCACACAATCCTAGCAAATTTCCAACGCGTGTGTTGCGCAGGGAAAGCAGGTTTTCGGTGACGTAATAGTCCTCTTCAGCGTTCAAACGATCCAAATTCGGGGGCATAATTGCTGATGTTGGCGCAAGTACAGCCTCATATCCTGCAGTTGCAGCATTATATGCAGCCCGTACTTCCTCCAGTTTATTCACCGCAGCCACATAATCTGCAGCGCTATGCTCTGCACCCAAACGGAACCGTTTTAGGATTTCCGGGTACATTACATCTGGATTCTCTTCGATAACATCTTTCCACTGACCATAGGCCTGCGAGGTCATCAAAATCGTAGATAGGTTCAAAGATTCTTGAACCGCTGGCACGTCGATATATTCAATCACCGCACCGACGGCTTGCATGCGCTGAACAGCGCTTTCAAACGCTGCCTTTGGTGCATCACGCAAATCATCCATCATGGTGGTGCGCACAATCGCAAACTTGCGGCCCTTTAATGTAGCGCCGCGCAAATCAGGGGCCTTACTGCCGTCCATCACTGCAAACAGCTCCGCCGCATCCTCAACGGATCGGGTTAATGGACCCACCGTGTCAAATTTTAGCGACAACGGAACGACGCCCTTTAATGACAACCGCCCCGCTGTGGTTTTCAATCCAACCAGATCATTCCACGCCGCAGGAATACGAACAGAACCACCTGTGTCAGACCCTATTCCAGCAGCCGCAATATTAAATGCAACCGAAGCGCCAGCACCAGATGAGGACCCACCGGGAACAGCGTCCAGATCATTCACACAAGGAGGCGTTTCGGTCGAGGGATTATAACCCAATCCTGAAAACGCCAATTCGCTCATATGGGTTTTACCCAAACAAACCAATCCCATAGCGGTGGCATTCGCTATTACGACGGCATCCACGTCTGGGACGCGGCCACTTAACAGTTTCGACCCTGCTTCGGTCCCAACACCTGCTGTATCAAACAAGTCTTTCCAACTGATCGGCACACCGTCCAGTAGGGACAAACGATGCCCTGACTTGGCCCGATCAGCGGCGGCTATCGCCTCTGACAATGCCCGTTCTGAAGTAACCCGCGCATAAATCTGGTTCACAAATTGATGGCCGTTGATCGCATCCAAATAGGTTTGGGCCAAAGCAACAGGATCAATCTCCCTTGCCTCAATACCACGTCCCAAATCGCACGCTGTCATTGTTAGCCAGTCATTCATATTGCCGCTCCTGCAAACCATTTAATCGAAGGGTAGCGACGCAACCACGCATGGACAATCCCCGTAAGCTCCCCATATCTATAACTATGAAATTTGACACAGACATAACCATCGTAGGTGGCGGGCTGAATGGCCCCATCTTGGCAATCGCTCTTGCACGCGCAGGGATCACCACAACCGTCATTGACGCGCTGACAACTAAGGTGCGCAAGAATGCTGCCTTCGACGGGCGGTCCTACGCCGTCGCGCTGACCTCGGAACGTCTGTTAAAGAACATCGGCCTTTGGGATGCGCTGAGAGACGATGCCCAGCCGATGTTAGAGATCAAAGTCACCGATGGACGCGCGGGCGAAGGCCCCTCCCCTTTCTTCATGCACTTCGATCATGCAGAGATTGAGGATGGTCCAATGGGCTACATGGTCCAAGATCGGCACCTGCGCCGCACCTTGTTGGAAGCAATGGCCGAAAATCCCTTGATCAAGCACCTTGAGGGCCAAACCGTCACCAACCAAGTCGTTGAGGGCGCTGGCGTCACTGTCACTCTTGAAAGCGGAAAAACATTGACCTCCCGCAGTCTAATCGGCTGCGATGGCCGTGGCAGCGGGACCGCAACACGCGCTAAAATCAAACGCATCGGTTGGGGATATGGTCAAACCGCATTGGTCTGCGCCATTGAACATGAAAAACCACACGGCGGCATCGCACATCAGTTCTTCATGCCAACGGGTCCACTTGCGATCTTGCCCCTGACTGGCAATCGCAGTTCCATCGTTTGGAGCGAGAGCGAGGCGAATGCCACCGCCTTTAACGCGCTCAATGACGAAGATTACCTAACCATGCTGCGCCCGCGGTTTGGCGATTTCTTGGGTGAAATTTCGCTCACTGGTACACGCTATTCCTACCCGCTTTCACTTTCGATGACACAGCAACTGGTTACAGATCGCACAGCCCTTGTGGGTGATGCAGCCCACGGTCTGCACCCGATTGCAGGCCAAGGATTGAACGCAGGAATGCGCGACATCGCAGCGTTGGTTCAAATCATCACAGAGGCGCAAAACCGTGGTGAAGACTACGGCAGCCTTGCGGTTCTCAAGCGGTACGAAGAATGGCGCCGGTTCGACAACACCGCGCTTGCGTTGGCAACGGATACATTCAACAAGCTGTTTTCAAACAACAATCCATTGCTGCGTTTGGGCCGTGATCTAGGAATGGGTTTGATCAATAAAATGCCAAACTTGCGTCGCGGGTTTATGCGCGAAGCGGCTGGATTAAGTGGCGATCTGCCTGATCTGATGCGTTAGTTAGTCTAACTTGCGCGCTTCATCCACCAGCATCACAGGGATGCCATTGCGGATGGGGTACGCCAGGTTTGCAGCTTTTGAAATCAATTCCTGCGCGTCAGCATCATAGCGCAATGTTGTTTGCGTACGCGGGCAAATTAGTGCTTCTAACATGCTACGCTCGGCTTTGGTTTCAGTGCTCACTGCATCATATCTCCGTCTAGGCCACCGCGCAGGGTGTATTCAATTAGGGTCACAAGTGTCTCGCGACGTGTGCTTAGGCAAGGTGCCTCAAGCAACGCTTGTTTTTCTTCGGCGTCAAAGTCCATCATCATCGAAAGCGAATTGATCAACAACTCATCTTCGGCGTCATCTAAGGTGTCCCAATCTGCAGAAAGTCCTTTGGCATCAAAGAACTTGTTCAGCTTTTTCAGGAAAGCAGAACGATCAAAAACCAGATCGTCTTCGACATCACCAAGATCGCGCTCAAACCCTGCCCAGCTGACTTCGCAGCGGCGATAAGGCGTAAACCCTTCAACTTCGTTGAGCACCCGAAAGCGCGACACGCCCCCAAGCGTAATCATATAGCTGCCGCCCTCAGTCTCTGAGAACTGCGTAATACGACCCACGCAACCTATCGAATGCAGACCCATATCATCACGGCCCTCAACCTCGTTTGGCTGAACCATCCCAATCAATCGATCATCCGTTTTAAGAGCATCATCAAACATTTGAAGGTAACGCGGCTCAAACAGGTTCAACGGCAAACGTGCACGCGGCAAAAGCAGCGCACCCGCTAAAGGGAACACAGGGATAATGTCGGGGAGATCAAAAGTTTTTATCATAACACCTCACCTAGCCCGACAACCTGATCAGGCAAATATCAATGTGCTTAACTTGCGGCGCCCATTCAAAACAATCGGGTCATTTGCCTTCAGCGCATCAAACACTGTGAACAACTGTGTCTTAGCCGCGCCCTCGTTCCAATCGCGATCACGGCGGAACAATTCCAACAATTGGGTAACTGCACCCTCAGCATCGTCATTAGCATGTAACGCTAGCGCAAGATCAAAGCGTGCTTGATGATTGTTCTCATCTGCCTCAACAGCAGCGGTCAACTCGCCCACAGGGCCTGCATCCGCAGCTTGGCGTGCAAGCTCCAATTGGGCTGAAGCCGCTTCAAGCTCTGGGCTGGAAGAAATCTCTGCTGGGGCACCATTCAGCACAGCTTCGGCTTGATCCAGATCACCCAATGCAATGTGGGACCGCACCAACCCGCCATAAGCACCAGCGTGGTTTGGATCTTCACCTAAGATCGCGCTAAACGTTTGCGCCGCATCATCTGCTTCGCCATCAGTTAACATATCTTCGGCCACTTCAACCGCATCGTTCAAAGTATCAGCTGGCGTTTCGCCACCACCTGCTTTGACAACACGCGCCACAAACTCATTGATTTCAGACTGCGGTACTGCACCTTGAAAACCATCAACAGGCTTGCCTTCAAAAAACGCATAGACCGTTGGTAAAGACTGAATTTGCAACTGGCTCGTCAAGGCCTGACATTCGTCAGCGTTCACTTTAACCATCTTCACAGCACCTTTGACGGCGCGCACTGCATCTTCCAGCATCGGACCAAGGGTCTTGCACGGGCCACACCAAGGTGCCCAAAAATCGACGATCACAGGGACCGTATTCGACATCTCGATTACATCCGCCATAAACGTGGCTTCGGTTGCGTCCTTGATTAGATCAGCATCCGCTGCTGGCGCTGCTGCCATTCCCAAATCAATCATCGTAAATTCCTTCCCCTATGGGGCTAGTCGTTAGGCTTGAACCCTATATGGGTTGGACCGGCCTAAATTCAAAGATCAAATGTTGCAAAAACTGGTGCGTGGTCGCTGGGTTTTTCCCATCCACGTGCATCGCGCAACACACGACTGGAATGCGCAGAGGCGGAAATGTCGGACGTCGCCCACACGTGATCCAGACGACGGCCCTTATCAGCCGCATCCCAATCCTTAGCGCGGTAAGACCACCAGCTATACAACAACCCTTCCGGAATATCCTGACGGGTCACATCGATCCAATCACCCGCAGCCATCACATCATTAAAGTGGTCGACCTCAACCTGCGTGTGGCTAACGATCTTCAGCATCTTTTTGTGATCCCAAACATCGTGGGGCAGCGGTGCAATGTTCAAATCACCTACAAGAATAGACTTCTTAGGCTTGTTCGCCTTGAACCAATCGCGCATCTCAGTCAGGTAATCCAACTTTTGACCAAACTTTTCGTTCACTTCGCGATCAGGCTTGTCACCCCCCGCAGGGACGTAAAAGTTATGGATCGTCACGCCGTTTTCAAGACGTCCAGCAATGTGACGCGCATGACCAAGTAATGCGAAATCCTCAGCAGCCACTTCCTCAATCGGCATCTTGGACAAGATCATAACGCCGTTATAACCCTTCTGACCACGAGCGACGAAATAAGGATATCCAGCCTCTGCAAAGCCCTCCATCGGGATCAAATCCACAGGGCTTTTACATTCTTGTAGGCACAGCACATCAGGCCCCTGCTCTTGCAAAAGCTTCAGCACAATCGGCTCACGCAGGCGGACTGAATTGATGTTCCAAGTGGCTAGGGTAAATGACATATCGCGTCCCTTCAGGCTGTAATTGTGGGCAACTTACGCCGCCCACGACCTGAACGCCATAATCAATTAGATGCCGTTGGGGGCAATAAGGACTTTACCACTACGTCCACCAGCCCATGAGTAACGGGCCGCCTCTGCGATTTCATCCAAGGCAAAGACCTTGTCGATAGGGGCATGTAGTTCGCCCTTCGCAACCGCCGCCGTTAGCGCAGCATAAACACCCATACGTTCCTCTTTCGTGGCTTTTTCGAACCACAAAACCAACCAGAACCCACGCACGATGATATCATTAAAAATCAGCGCGCCTGCCCCGAGGGCAGAGGGCTGATTGGACATCCCACCATAATTGACCAAGGTCCCGCCACGTTCCAGCGTATCCGCCAAACGCCCCGCGGTTTCACCGGCCACTGCATCAACAGCCAGCTTCATCTTGGAACCAGTTGCCGCCTTTACGTCTCTCGCCAAATCAGGGCTATCGATGATCACAACATCCGCACCAACGGCTTTCAAATCGGCCACGGCGCTTTCGCGGCGCACTACACTCACCACATTTACGCCGCGCGCTTTGGCCAGTTGGACAAGGTAAACACCAACAGCAGAGTTTGCAGCAGATTGGATCATCCAATCGCCTGCTTTCAGATCAACAAACTCAGTCAGCAAAAGTTGCGCTGTCGCCGGATTGACCATCAGCATGCACAATTGATCCAAATCGCCTTCCGGCATCGGGATCAAATGACGAATGTCAGCCACGATTTCCGTAACCCACGTGCCAACGCCAGCAGGCAATAGCACCAACTGACCCACGGCGATACCTGCACCATTCACCTCAACAACGCGGCCCAATCCCTCATTCCCTGCAGTGGCAGGCAGCGGTGGACGCACACCGTAGTTTCCAGAAATTTGGATCAAATCGCTTGGATTGATCGGCGCACGCAACACATCAACGCGGGCCTGCCCATCCTTCAAGACCGCTTGCGGTTCTTCCACCACTTTGAGCACTTCGACTGGGTTGCCAAACTCTTCATAGATCGCTTTTTTCATCACGCTGTCCTTGGATTATTTGAACCAACAATGCCGACAGACATCACGGGATACCATCCGAAACCTGACGTCATCTGCCTAACCATTTAACGCAAAAAGACCGGTCACAAAGGTCCGGCCCAGTTTTGGGAGGTGCACGTTTTAACCCGAACGTGCCGCGGTAACTGTTTAGGACATCAAACGATAGCCGCCAGATTCCGTGACCAAGAGGCGAACATTAGAGGGATCAGGTTCGATCTTTTGGCGTAGGCGGTAAATATGTGTCTCAAGCGTGTGAGTCGTAACACCAGCATTGTAGCCCCACACTTCATGCAACAAGATATCGCGCGGAACCACACCTTCTGTTGAGCGGTATAGAAACTTCAGGATGTTTGTTTCTTTCTCGGTCAGACGAATTTTACGTTCGTCTTCCGTGATTAACATCTTCATCGCAGGCTTAAACGTATATGGGCCAAGCGTGAAAATTGCATCTTCTGATTGCTCGTGCTGGCGCAATTGCGCACGCATACGTGCCAACAAAACTGGGAATTTGAACGGCTTGGTCACGTAATCATTCGCACCCGCATCCAGACCCAAGATTGTATCTGAATCGCCATCATGCCCAGTTAACATCAGAACAGGGCATTTTACGCCTTGTTTGCGCATCAAACGGCATAATTCACGGCCATCTGTATCAGGCAGTCCAACGTCCAAAACGATCAAGTCGTACAGTTCGCTTTTGACCTTTTCCATAGCATCACTACCATTGCCCGCTTCAAAGACATCGAAATCTTCGGTCATCAATAACTGTTCGCCCAACGCTTCACGTAGGTCTTCGTCATCATCAACCAGTAGGATTCTTTTCATTTGTGCCATCGATACTTTTCCTTGTGTTGCATCTTAGATGGGCTTTCTCAGCCCAGACAGCAAGATTTTCCGCATTAGTCTCACGCCCTCGTGTGGGAACACGGGCAATTGTTTCAATTCAGATCACTTTGACATAGATATGCCCTGTGACACGAGAGAAAGTTGTAACATGGCGTTCGCCCCAACCATCATCGAGCGGTTAGCTCGCGCCCGCGCAGACCTGCGTATGGGCGTGCCTGTTGTGCTTTCTGGTGAAACCTCCGTTCTGGTTATGGCGACCGAAACGTTAAGCGCCGCACGCATGAGCGACCTACAAGCTTTGGGCGGTGAACCTGTTTTAGCCATCACTTCGCGCCGCGCTGAAACCTTAAAGGCGCGCGCCTATGACGGTGATTTGGCGCGAATCATATTGCCCCAGGATGCCACGCTCGCTTTGGTGCAATCCATAGCTGATCCCGCAGATGACCTGAACGCCCCGATGAAGGGTCCGTTTACGTCTGCCCGCACAGGTGACGCCGCGCCTCATCGCGCTGCCTTAGCGATCATAAAATCCGCCCGTTTGCTGCCAAGTGCCGTTGTTCTAATGCTGGACCACGCAGCGCAATTCGCGACAACACACGGCCTAACAATTGTCCCACTAGACCTCGCACGGCAACATCTTGGGGCCACCAGTCCGCTGCATCCCGTGGTCCAGGCCCGCCTGCCGATGGACGTGTCCGAAGCGGGTCGCCTCCATATCTATCGCCCCGAGGATGGTGGCGAAGAACATTACGCCATCGAAATTGGCCGCCCCGATCGCAGCGAACCGGTTCTGGCACGTCTTCACTCAGCCTGCTTCACAGGTGACCTGATGGGCAGCCTCAAGTGTGATTGTGGCCCACAGCTACGCGGCGCACTGGCACAAATGGGAGCGGAAAGTGCAGGCATTCTGCTTTACCTCAATCAAGAGGGGCGCGGCATTGGCCTAGCCAACAAGATGCGCGCCTATTCCCTACAGGATCAAGGTTTTGACACGGTCGAGGCCAATCACCGTCTGGGTTTTGAAGACGACGAACGCGATTTCCGCCTTGGTGCGGATATCCTCAAATCGATGGGATTCAACTCGGTCAGACTCCTGACCAACAATCCCAATAAAGTGGATATGATGAACGCAAGCGGTGTCACCGTGTCTGAACGCGTCCCACTGAAGGTGGGTGAGAACGCCCACAACACCGCCTATCTAGCCACCAAAGCTGCAAAATCTGGACATCTCTTGTGACCCCAAGTGACCTTGTTCTGACCCGTTATGGGGTCCGGTATTTGGGGCGCAGGTATCCCTGCACCACCGGCAAAGGTGGTATCAAATCAGACAAGCGCGAAGGCGACGGCGCAACACCGCGCGGCATTCACCGGATCGTTGGAATGCTATATCGCCCTGATCGAATTCCAAAACCAAACCATTGGGCGGCGCCCATAGGGCCTAACGATCTGTGGTCAGATGATACCAATGATGCGCACTATAATCACCATGTGAAACGGCCCTATGCGCACAGCCACGAAAAGCTGCGCAGGTCTGATCCACTATATGATCTGGTGATCTTAACCGATTGGAACTTGCCCCATGCCGAAGCTGGCAAAGGGTCCGCAATCTTTATCCACCAGTACAGACGGCCCGGATATCCAACAGAAGGGTGCATCGCGTTTCGGCGTGACCACCTGCACGCAATTGCACGCAGTATCACGCCTGACACACGGCTGATCGTCAGATAGCCATGCCTAGTTAGGCACACGATCCCCAAAGATCGCAGAGCCAACGCGGATATGTGTCGCGCCAAAGGAAATCGCCCACTCAAAATCACTACTCATACCCATGGATAGACCACTTAGCCCATTGCGCTTGGCCATCTTAGCCAGCAACGCAAAATGCAGGCTCGCCTCTTCCTCGACAGGGGGAATGCACATCAGCCCCTTCACAGGCAGATCAAGACTGGCACACTCAGCCACAAACGCATCCACCTCACGGGGCATCACGCCTGCTTTCTGGGGCTCTTCACCGGTGTTCACCTGAATAAACATATCAGGGCAATGCCCCATCTCTTGGGCCAGACGGGCAAAGGTCGTCGCCAACTTGGGGCGATCCAATGTGTGAATACTTTGAAATAACTCAAACGCTTGGCGCGCTTTGTTGGATTGGAGCGGGCCAATCAAATGAAGATCAACGCCAGCATAGGTTTCGCAAAAGTCAGGCCACTTGCCACCAGCTTCCTGCACCTTGTTTTCGCCGAAACAGCGATGGCCCTCTTCCAAAACAGAGGCGACACGCTCGTTCGGTTGGACCTTGCTGACAGCAATCAACTGCACAGACCCAGCATCGCGGCCTGCAGCCAGTTCAGCGGTTGCAATACGTTCAGAAATATCAGCCAATGCCATCGGAAACTCCAAATTTAACAATTGTGATTGTATAAATTGCTTCGCCGCATTTGGACCACCCTGAATCGTGGTCAAACAGATGATAAAGCAATGACACCAGATTTAACGCAGAGTGGATGGATATCGATACACTCTAGAACCGGGAAGCACGCCAAACATTAAACTTAGCCACCTCACAAAAGAAAAGAGCGCGCCCTATGGGCGCGCTCTTCCTAAATCAAACTAATCCAAAGATTAGAATGTCATTTTTGAACCGACGAAGAATGCGCCAGTTTCGTTAGTCGCTGCATTGATAGACATGCCGCCACCTAGGTCATAGGAAGCTGACAAGTCTTCGCTGCCTGCATCGTCTACAGCAACGTTTACTGCAAAGCCGTTAGCTGCGTAACCAAGAGCTAATGCCCATTGGTTAACCGCTACACCGTCTTTAAGAGTCAAGGCTGCAGTAATACCGTCGTTTGCGTAAGCAACTTTAACTGCTGTTTCTGCACCAGTATCGCCACCGTTTGAGTCATAGTTTACAGACGCAGTTAGCATGTCGTTGACTACATATGCTAAAGTCGCGTCGTATTCGCCGCCGTCATCAGTAGCAGCAGTAGCTGTTACGCCGTCGGCTGAGTAAACTACTTTCAAGGAGAAATCTCCGCCGTCTGAAGTGGAACCACCTTCAACGTTAGCTGTTGCTGTTACAGCCAATGCACCGAATGTACCTGTGTACATCACGTCGTGTGAGAAGCTATCGTTGTGTGCATTATCAACGCCGTTCGCGTCGAATGTCAACTTACCGAAGTCGCCAGACACATAGATGTTGCCCAAGCTAGTAGCCATGTGTTCATCTTCAAATTCATAAAGATAATCTTGGTTGTTATCAGCAAGATCGCCTACGTCCAAGTCAACGTCATGGCCAGCGCGGAATGACAAAGACGCACCAAATGTTAGGCCACTGTCTGTTTCGCCAGACATCGCAGCAGTTACTGTTACGTTGTTGTACATCAACGTGATAGAACCAGCATCGCCGTTGTTCAATACACCAACGTTAGCAGCACCAGAAAGTGATACGTCTGCAGCAGCAACGCCAGCTGTAGCAACCAAAGCTGTTGTAGCGATAAGAAGATTTTTCATGAGTTTTCCCTCGGGTTGAAAAAATTAGGCCCGAACCAGAGAATCTGGAATGGGTACAATCGTTGTTTCGCCTTTTCAGGGCCATCTTTGCAAGGCTTCCAAACATTGCCCCATCAATGTACCTTTGAATGATGCAGCTTTGCCACACCCTGCTTTTGCCAGAGCAACCAATCGGCTGGCGCACTATATACTATAGTATACTCATCAACTGACATTGATCTTGCCCAGCACCCAGCCCTTCGCTAGATTACCACCAAACCAATGCGAGTGCAGGCAATGAACACAGTAAAATCCATTAAGATCGCGACAGCTCTGGTCGCTGCTTTGGCAGTCAGTGGCTGTGGCGGTAAGAAATTTGGCCTTGGCAATATTTCGGTCGGCAAATCAGCCCAGGCGAATACGGTCGTGGAGGAAGAGCGCTCAACTATTTGGGACGCATTTCGCAAACAAGACAACGACAACAAAGTTGCGGTAAACAAATACATCTGGGCGGCTGCGGTTGAAGTGCTCGACTTCTTGCCAATCCAAACTGTTGATCCATTCACTGGTGTAATTGTGACAGGATACGGCACACCGCCGAATGGTGGCCGTTCTTACCGCGCAACAATCCTGATCAATGATCCCGCACTTGATGCACGTTCATTGAATGTCGCCTTGCAAACTCGTGGTGGCGCCGCGCCTGCAGCAACCACACGCGCGGTTGAAGATGCTATTCTATCGCGCGCGCGTCAGCTGCGCATCCAAGACGGCCGCTTCTAAGCGCACCAATACCCGAAACGATTTTCACGCCGGGCCAATCGCTCGGCGTTTTCACATTCTACAGGACACGACATACACATGGCCGCATATACCCCCTCCGAGATCGAAGCCCGCTGGCAAGCAGCATGGGACAAAGAGGGCGTCTTTACCGCCGTCCGCGATGAAACCAAGCCAAAGTACTATGTACTAGAGATGTTTCCATACCCATCTGGACGCATCCACATGGGTCACGTGCGCAACTACACCATGGGCGACGTAATCGCGCGGTATAAGATCAGCACCGGTCACAACGTCTTGCACCCAATGGGTTGGGATGCATTCGGCATGCCTGCGGAAAACGCTGCGATGGCAATTGGCGGTCACCCCAAAACATGGACCTACGACAATATCGCCGACATGCGTGGACAGATGAAGCCGCTGGGCCTGTCCATCGACTGGTCCCGCGAATTCGCAACTTGTGATCCAGAATACTATGGTCAGCAACAGGCCTTGTTCCTTGATTTCCTTGAGGCAGGTCTGATCCACCGCAAGAACGCATCAGTCAACTGGGACCCAGAAGACATGACCGTTCTGGCCAACGAACAGGTTATCGACGGCAAAGGCTGGCGTTCTGGTGCAGAAGTCGAAAAACGCGACCTGACACAATGGTTCTTTAAGATCTCCGACTATGCGGACGAATTGAACGCGGCCCTCGAAGGTTTAAACAACTGGCCTGCCAAAGTACGTCTGATGCAGGAAAACTGGATCGGTGAATCCCGTGGTTTGCAGTTTGCATTCTCCACAACGGCGGATGCGCCCAAAGACCATGACCGGATCGAAGTCTACACAACCCGTCCCGACACATTGAACGGCGCGTCCTTTGTGGGCATCTCTCCTGATCACCCGTTGGCCAAGGCGCTAGAGGCCG
The DNA here is from genome assembly GCA_028825475.1 of Ascidiaceihabitans sp. Classification (GTDB taxonomy): domain Bacteria; phylum Pseudomonadota; class Alphaproteobacteria; order Rhodobacterales; family Rhodobacteraceae; genus Ascidiaceihabitans. The sequence goes on from JAPKAB010000009.1 coordinate 42,024, forward strand.
ACAATGCAGAGCTTGCCGCATTCTGCGCTGAGTGCCGCAAAGGTGGCACAACGGCTGCCGAAGTTGAAACCGCTGAAAAGATGGGCTTCAACACTGGCATCACTGTGCGCCACCCGTTCGACACGGATCACCACCTACCCGTCTACATCGCGAACTTTATCCTGATGGATTACGGCACAGGCGCGATCTTTGGCTGCCCTGCGCACGACGTACGTGATTTCGAATTCGCAACGAAATACGAACTGCCAATCATCTCGACCTTCCTTCCATCGGAAGACGCCGACCCAAAGGTAACTGAAGCCTACGTGCCAATGAAAACCGAAAAGGTTTTCTACAACGGCGGTTTCGCTGGCGAACAATGGCAGACCGGCGAACAAGCCATCGCAACAGCCATCGACTTTTGCGAATCCAAAGGCATTGGCCAAGGCGTCACAAAATATCGCCTGCGCGATTGGGGCCTATCCCGTCAACGCTATTGGGGTTGCCCAATCCCAGTTGTGCACTGCGATGATTGCGGCGTTGTACCTGAGAAGAAAGAAAACCTGCCAATCGAACTGCCGTTTGATGTCACCTTTGACATCCCAGGCAATCCGCTGGACCGCCACCCAACGTGGCGCAACACACCATGCCCGTCCTGTGGCAAGGCAGCACTGCGCGAAACGGACACGATGGACACCTTCGTGGACAGCTCATGGTACTTCGCACGTTTCACATCACCACACGCAGACACCCCAACAGTAAAAGAAGACGCAGAATACTGGATGAACGTCGATCAATACATCGGCGGGATCGAACACGCGATCCTTCACCTACTATACTCACGCTTCTTTGCACGGGCGATGCAGATCACTGGGCACTTGCCTGAAGGTGCGATTGAGCCATTCAACGCCTTGTTCACACAAGGCATGGTGACGCATGAGATCTATGAGACCAAAGACGAACGCGGTCGCCCTGTCTATCACTTGCCAGAAGATGTGAAAGACGGCAAATTGACGGATGGGACTGAGGTTCAAATCACGCCTTCTGCTAAGATGTCCAAATCCAAAAAGAACGTGGTCGATCCACTTGGCATCATCGCTAACTACGGCGCAGACACCGCGCGTTGGTTTGTTCTGTCTGATTCCCCGCCTGAACGGGATGTAGAATGGACAGCGTCTGGCGCAGAAGCTGCTTACAAACACCTGAACCGTGTGCACAATATATCCACTCGCATCGCAGAGATGGACAAAGACAACAAAGGCACGGGCGATGACGATCTTCTGCGCGCCATGCACAAAGCGATCCACGACGTCACCGTGGGTGTTGAATCCTTTGGGTTCAACGCAGCGATTGCAAAACTTTATGGCTTCACAGCTGTTATGCAAAAAACCAAAGCAGGCTACGCGGCGCAACACGAAGCGATCAAAGTATTGGCGCAATTGATGGCACCAATGACGCCACACTTGGCTGAAGATATTTGGGCCAATCAAGGTGGCACAGGCCTCGCAACAACTGCTCCATGGCCAAAAGCGGATGAGAAAATGTTGGTGGATGACAGCGTCACATTGCCAATCCAAATCAATGGCAAGCGGCGCGGTGAAATTACTGTTCCCGCCGACATGCCAAAGGATGAGGTTGAAAAACTGGCCTTGGCAACGCAAGCTGTACAAAAGGCGCTTGATGGCGGAACGCCAAAGAAAGTCATTGTTGTCCCGGGTCGGATTGTAAATGTCGTTGTTTAAATACCTTTTGATACTGCCATTCTTGGCCCTGACGGCCTGCGGATTCACACCCGTTTACGGCACGAATGGCAGTGCAAGTGTCTTACTTAACAGCGTTTTGGTTCAAGAACCCAAGAATCGCGAAGGCTACTTACTAACCAAGCAAATTGAAAAACGCTTGGGCCGTGCCACTGATCCACGGTTTAACCTTGGAGTCACGGTAACTACGTCTGAGACAGCCTTAAATGTTGACTCAACTGGTAACATCAACCGCTACAATGTGCTGGGCCTCGTAGAATACACCCTACGTGACACCCAAACTGGACAAATTGCGGCATCCGGCCGTGTTAACAGTTTCACGGGATACTCAGCATCGGGCACCACAGTCAGTGCCCAAGCGGCCAAAGAGGCCGCCCAAGAACGCCTGATGATCATCTTAGCTGATCTGCTGATTAGCAATCTTATCGCCACCTCTGAACTGCCTTCATGAAACTGACAGGCGCACAGGCCAACGGCTATTTCTCCAAACCGGACCCCAGCAAAGCTGGCCTATTGATTTATGGCACGGACGCCATGCGCGTCGCCTTAAAACGTCAGGATATTATTGCAGCCCTTGTTGGCCCCCAAGGCGAAGAAGAAATGCGGCTAACCCGCATTCCTGCCGGTGAATTGCGCAAAGACAAAGCCCTATTATTAGACGCCGTCAAAGCCATCGGTTTTTTTCCCGGCCCGCGCGTCGCCTTTGTGGAAGATGCCAATAGTTTCGTGGATGACACGATCATTGACGCGCTGAACCAATGGCAGGAAGGCGATGCACAAATCATCGTCACTGCGGGCAACCTCAAGAAAACGTCCAAAACATTAAAGGCATTTGAAGGCCATAAGAATGCTTTCGCTGCCGCAATCTTTGACAACCCGCCAACCCGTCAAGAGATCGAAACCGCACTACGCGAAGCTGGATTACCAATGCCAACGGGCAATGTAATGGATGTTCTGAACGACCTCGCACAATCCTTGTCGCCGGGTGATTTCCGCCAGACTGTCGACAAGATCACCCTTTATAAACTCAGCGATTCATCGCCACTGTCTGAGGAAGACATTGCAGCATGTGCACCCTCCTCAACCGAAGCGGATATCGATGACATCTTGATGGTCGTTGCCGATGCGCGCGCCGATCAGATCGGTCCGGTTTTGCGCAAGCTTCAAGCCCAAGGCGTTAATGCAGTGTCATTGTGCATCGGTGCGATGCGCCATTTCAGATCCCTACACCGCGTGGCATGTGACACCACAGGACGTCCAAATGTTTGGGGCCCAAACAAAGATCGCATCATCGGCCAAGCGCGCCGTTGGGGTCCTGCCAAATTAGAAACCGCTCTTACTGTTTTGACAGACACCGATCTAAAGCTGCGCAGCGCAGGCCAAAGCGCGCCCGCCATGGCATTGGTCGAGCGCGCGTTTATTCGTCTTGCGATGTTGGGCAGTCGGTAATCCGCACCGACGTTTTACCGACACGATACCGACGTTACTTTTCAGCTTCAGTAACACCCAAAAAGCGGATGGCCGAGATACCCGCCCAGCGGCCTGTTGCCAGACAACCATTCAGCAAATACCCCCCCGTTGGGGCCGCCCAATCCAGCATCTCGCCAGCGCAAAATACACCCGGTAAATCGCGGATCATCAAGCTCTCATCCAATGATTCCCAAGCAACGCCACCACTGGTCGAAATCGCCTCATCCATCGGGTTCAAACCCGCAACAGGAACAGGCAGTGCTTTGATCAATTGTGCAAGCTTTCCAGCCTCTTCAGGCAATGGACGACCAAGCTCCTGAAGCAATGCAATCTTAACCGGTGACATCCGCAACGCCTTGCGTAGGTGGTTCGAAAGGCTGGTTTTACCACGTGGTTTAAACAGTCGATGCGCAACATCTTCCAATTTCACATCTGGTAAAAGATCCATAGTTAGATCAGCACCTGCGCCCACGGCCTCAGACAGTGAATAGACGCCTCCACCCTCAATACCGCGGGTCGAAACAACTGCCTCACCGCGTGATGTCTCACCATTGACCGTCCAAGCGACCGTCTTGATCGGAGTCCCAAAATGTTTGGCCATATGCTCGGACCAGTTAACACGCAATCCAACGTTTACCGCGCCAAAAGGGACGACTGGAATATCTCTATCTGCCAACAACTTAGCCCATGCACCGTCAGACCCCAACTTGGCCCAACTGGCACCACCCAACGCCAAAACAGTCACGTCTGTTTGAACCGTTTGGGGGCCATCTGGTGTATCAAACTCTAGCCCGCCACCGTTAAAATCTTTGAATTTCCACCGTGCTAAACGGGTGACGCCCAACTCGTCCAAACGCGCAAACCATGCACGCAATAACGGTGATGCTTTCATCGCTTCAGGGAACACACGACGCGACGATCCAATAAAAATCGGTTGGTCCAAACTACGAACCCAGCCCTTAACTTTGGAGGAATCAAACATAGAAACCATCGGGCGCATTTCTTCTGAATGCGCGCCATAAGCCTCTAACAATGCTTCCAAACCTTCGTCTTTGGTGATGTTCAAGCCGGACTTGCCAGCCATCAAGAACTTGCGCCCAAGTGACGGTTTCGCATCATACACAGTGACTGAAACGCCAGCTTTGGCCAACATTTCGGCAGCCATCAATCCGGCAGGCCCTCCGCCAATAACGGCTGCAGTTTTTGTCATAGTTTTAGGCCTTTCATATCGCCTTTAATCTCAACAACGCGGTGCGGATAAGGTATCTCGATGCCTGCGTCTTTTAGTGCATTCCAAATGGCGAATAGCACTTTTGATTTGTATTTATGTTGTCCGTCATCGATTCCGTTCACCCAGAATTCAAGTGAGAAATCTATACCACTGTCACCAAAACCCATCAGTTCACAATCAGGCGGATAAGGCTTGTCCAGCACCTCCGGCAGCTTCGCTACAGCCGCTGCGACGATAGCAGGTACAAGATTAATGTCAGTATCGTAGCTAACCGAAAACGGCGCTTCATATCGATTAGCAGATCCACTGTCTGAGTAATTCACAACCCGTGTAGTGATGAAATCTTCATTGGGAATAACGATCCAGCGACCATCGTAGGTTTCCAAGATTGCGGCCCGTGCAGTCATGCGCACAATCACACCAGCTTCTCCACCATCCATCTCAACATAGTCCCCAACAGTGGCTTGGCCTTCGACTAAAAGGATCACACCAGAGATAAAGTTAGACGCAATCTTTTGCAGGCCAAAACCCAGACCAACACCAATGGCACCACCCAAAACAGCAAGCGCGCTAAGGTTGATGCCCATGATGTTCATAAGCAGTAAGAAGGCGATGCCGAAGATCATGAACTCAACCGTCTTGCTTGCCAATTGGCGCAAAGACGGGCGCATTTCTTCTTGCTTGTGGATGAAGCTCGCCGACTGCTGGTTGGACCATCCGCCCAACCAAAACAGCAAAGAACCAGCAATCAGGCCACGTACCAATGCCATGACGGAAAACTTGATGTTACCTACGGCAACTTCGGTGGCGGTTAGCTGTGCTTGCGCCAAATCCAGGAGGCCCAGCGCATAAAGTGCAGCAATCGGGATAAATACGAATTTGCCAATTGTTTTGAGGAACGGATCAGTAATGATCGATTGAACCAATACCCGCACCGCTAGGAACAAGAAAACCCGTTTACCAAAGGCAATCACAGCACCACTGTCGAACAAGGATCGTACAATCCCCTCTCCAATGCCTGTGAATCCGTACGCTAGTAACGGCAAGAGCAGTGGTAGGAACTGCATGACGAAACGGCGCGGTTGCGCAAAAATGTTTGTGCTGTCACCTGGATTTAGAAGGTTTTCCAAAAACGGACTAAGGCGGCGCGCAACCAAGACCGCAGCCAAGTACGCAACAACCAACAAACCAAACTGTGACCACGCCGCTGGGCTAAGCAACCAACTTCCCGCAAGTTCCCAACCTTGGACCAAATATCCGGCAGCCGTTTGGACAATTTCTGGCTGTGTTTCTAAATTTATACCGAACATGGTTTCACCTTTACCAATTTAAAGCCGTCAATGCAGTGCCTGAGGCCTTGGCGCAAGGGTTAGCGGCACATAGCCTTTATTCCTTGGGCTATTTCAGGGCTCGCATTCATAACGTCGTGACAAAGATCGTGGGCATAATCCATCAATTCTTCAGGTTCAACCAGCCGGTCAACCAGTCCAAAATCAAGCGCCTCAGATGCGGTGATTTTTTGACCACCCATCAAAATCAATTTGGTTCGTGCGGGCCCAATCAAAGCGGTCATCCGTTTGGGGTCAGAGGGTTGTGGCAAAAAGCCCAACTTCATCACTGGATAGAAGAACTTAGCCGTTGGGACGGCAATACGAATATCGCAAGCCAATGCCATCCCCGTCGCGCCACCCGCAAGTGTCCCGTTTAATGCCGCAATGGTTAGGCATGGCAAGTTCTCGATGGCTCCGGACAAACGTTCCCAAATATCTGACACCGCCAAACCAGCACGCGCTTGATCCAGATCAGCACCCGCACTGAAAACTTTACCAGCGCCGGTGATGATAACCGCCTTCGCATCCCCTGCGCTTTCAGTAATCAGCGCCAATTCAGTCAACATCTCGAGCGTCAGAGAATTCGCCTTTTCGGGGCGATTGATCGTGATGATCCAAACGCCGTTTGATTTAGCTAGGTCAATCAAATCAGGCCAACCCGTTTGCGCAAATCTTCGTCTCGCAGAGATAGCTCTTGGCCACAGTATTGATCAGCATCCGAACCACACATCCAAAGCAATGCGCGCGCGGGCCAATCCGCTGGAATATGAACGTCCCAGTCCAATTGGCTGACGGGATTGATCCCAGACGCCTTGATCTCAACCTGCATTTGGGTCGCAACCGTCCCCGGTGAAAGCCCAATGGCACGGATGCTATCGGCACCGTTTTCTTTGTGAACGCACTCAGTCAGCATTTTCACCGCAGCTTTGGAAGCACAATAGTGGCTCCACGCCTCAACAGGGCCGTGGGCTGCACCTGAACTGATCGTAAGGATACTGCCGCCACCTGAGGCGATCATCATCGGTAAGACAGCCCGCATGCCGTTGAACACGCCCTTCAGATTAATATCAATGACGGTTCCCCATTCATCCGGGTTTGCACTCGCGAGGTGGGCGATAGGTTCGATTACACCTGCGTTGTTAATCAAGATATCGACACTACCAAAGGTTTCTTTGGCCTTTGCGATTGCACCTTCAACCGAAGCATAGCTCGCTACGTCACAGGTTAGTCCTATGGCTTGCTCGCCGATCTCAGCCGCAAGTTTTTCGATCGCATCCGAATTACGCGCTATCAGCGCAACATTTGCACCTGCAGCAGCAAAGACACGTGCAGCTTCTGCACCAATTCCACGGCTTGCACCTGTAATTACAACGGTTTTTCCTGCTACGTTCATTTTAGAAACCCTTTAAAATTCAAAGACTGTGCTTATTTGCTAATCGGCGGAAGGTTGCGCGTCTAGCATCCTGCACCCTTGACCCCAACGCTGAGCTATTAAACCATGGACCACCTAACCGTTTCTCCGAAAGATCAGGAATTTAATTGATGTCTACGTTTTCAAAAATTTATTGCACTTCAGCCCTTAGCCTATTGCTTGGTACAACTGCCGGCTTTGCTGATGTCACAAACGCCGACGTTTGGGAGAACTGGCAAGGCTATATGACCTCAATGGGTTATGAAGTCACTGCAAATGAATCTGTGTCCGGTAACATACTGACAATCACAGATGTTAAAATGGCTATGGATTTCGCTATCGGTGATGACAACATGGTGGCCGCACTACCTGAAATTCAATTCACAGAACAAAGTGACGAAAGCGTTCGCGTAACTATTCCTAAAAAGACAATTATCGATCTTGATCTGACCCTAGAAACCGGAGAAGCGGTCAGCGCATCTATCGGATATAGCCAAGACGGTTTGGATATGATCGTGACCGGCGATCCCGACAACTTCAACTATACATATTCCGCCAAAGAGCTGGACATGACGTTGGACCATCTAACTGTTGATGAGGAGGTAATCGGAGTTGACCTTGCTAAAGCACGGGTTAGCCTGATGAACGTGAACGGTAATTCTACAATCTCAACGTCAGAATTACGGGCATACTCACAGGCCGCTACCATAGGCGCAATTAAGTATAACGCTGCATTCTTTGATCCTGAGTCGGGTGGCAAACTCAAGATTGGGGGAGCCATAAATGATCTGGTTTCTGACAGCACAGGCACAATTCCAAACACTGGCATAAAGGCACAAGACGTCGTCGCAATGCTGGATGCAGGTTTGGCTGTAAAAGGTGCGTTAACTTACCAAGCTGGCAACATGGACATCGCATTTGATGGGCCTGATGGCGCAGGCACTGCAACCACGTCTTCCACTGGTGGTGAGGTTGCGTTTGAAATGGGCTCCAATGGTATGAGCTATAACGTTGGTCAAAAAAATCTGGCTGTAAATGCGTTAGTACCTGATGTTCCATTACCAATAACACTCATCATGGCCGAGTCTAAATTCAACCTCGCGATGCCACTTCGTAAATCCGACGAAGAACAGGATTTCGCATTTGGATTCACTATGGGTGATTTCACGGTTTCAGATATGCTGTGGAGCATGTTTGATCCAGCCGCAAACTTACCACGCAACCCAGCAACGTTCGCGGTTGATCTGTCCGGTAAGGCAAAAGTCTTATTTGATTTCTTCGACCCAGATCAAGCCGCCGCATTGGAAAGTAGTGGTGCCGCACCTGGTGAACTGAATGCCCTATCGCTGAATTCACTTGTCGTTGATGCCGTCGGGGCTCGCCTCACAGCTGCAGGTGACTTCACATTCGACAACACCGATTTGGTAAGCTTTGATGGCATGCCGCGTCCAACAGGGGGCATTGACCTGAAACTGGTTGGTGGCAATGGTCTGCTGGATAACTTGGTCAACGTGGGCATACTCCCAGAGCAACAAGCGATGGGTGCCCGCATGATGATGGGCCTATTCGCCCGTGCTGGAACAGAACCAGACACCGTCACTTCTAAGATTGAGATTAACGACGCAGGTCATATCTTAGCCAACGGTCAGCGCATCCAATAGGTCAACGATTTTTTTCGGAAAGGGCCGTGCAATTCGCGCGGCCCTTTTTTTGGCCAACCCTTGCGCCACGTCCGCAGCAAGGGTACCTCATAACCAACTTCCAAGGGAGACGCCAAATGCCGCAGCCCCTCGACGCGCTGACACAATCACTTTTATCTGCCGCCAAACGTGCAGGGGCCGACGCCGCTGATGCAATGGCAGTTCAAGGCACATCAGTCTCGATTGACGTGCGTGCGGGTGCATTGGAACATGCTGAACGCTCTGAAGGGATCGATATTGGCCTTCGCGTCTTTGTTGGTCAAAAGATTGCAAATGTTTCTGCATCCGACACGTCAACACGCACCATTGATGAAATGGCGCAGCGCGCTGTGGCTATGGCGCAAGAGGCACCTGATGATCCCTATGCTGGCCTAGCCGATCCATCTCAGTTGATTGCCGATTGGGACATTGATGCGCTGGAATTGCACGATGCCACGTCAGAACCTGCACCCGATACTTTGCAACAAGACGCCGCTGAAGCAGAAGCTGCTGCAATGGACGTTCATGGCATCACCCAAGTTCAATCTGCCAGCGCAGCTTATGGCGCACGACAGATTCATCTAGCCGCAAGTAACGGGTTTTCGGGCGGATATGCACGGACTGATCGCGCCCTAAGCTGTGTTGCGATTGCTGGCACAGGTACTGGAATGGAGCGCGATTACGCAGGTGACAGCCGCATCTTTCAGGCTGATCTGCGCGATGCTGGCGAAATCGGGCGTGAAGCTGCAGAACGCGCCCTTGCCCGCATGGACGCACGCAAACCACCAACCGGATCGTACCCCGTATTGTTCGACGAGCGTGTTTCATCGACTTTGATCGGTCATCTTCTCGCCGCAGTAAATGGTGCCTCCGTTGGCCGAGGCGCATCATGGTTGCGTGACTCATTGGGTGAACAGGTTTTACCTGCACACCTATCCGTTCTTGAGGATCCACATCGCCCACGTACAGGTGCATCCCGCCCATTTGATGCTGAAGGTTTACCAACCACAAAACGTGCTATCATCGAAGATGGTATTTTGACGGGTTGGACATTGGATTTGGCGAATGCGCGCAAATTGGGCATGGCATCTACTGGTAATGCCGCACGTGGTACCGCATCCGGCCCCTCACCTAGCATTTGGAACACCGCGTTAACGCAAGGCACTGCATCCAAAAGCGACCTAATTCGTGACATGGGGACCGGCCTGTTAGTGACCTCAATGATCGGTTCAACCATCAATCCAAACACTGGTGATTATTCACGCGGTGCCGCAGGATTGTGGGTGGAAAACGGCGAAGTTCAATATGCGGTAAACGAATGCACTATCGCTGGTAACCTGCGTCAGATGTTGATGGGTATTGTGCCTGCAAATGATGCCCGCACCCACCTAAGTCGTGTCGTCCCATCATTGTTGGTTGAGGGAATGACCCTTGCCGGCGAATGACCTAAAACTGCTGATCGATGCCGCCTTAATATCCGGGCGCATTGCCACCAGCTATTCTGGCAAAACCGCTAAGAAGTGGGACAAACCCGATGGGGCAGGCCCAGTGACCGAAGCTGACTTAGCTGTAAATGATATGCTGTCCGCAACACTTCGCCCAGCTCGTCCAGACTATGGCTGGCTGTCTGAAGAAACCGATGACACAATTGAACGTCTTTCCCAAAACAAGGTATTCATCCTTGATCCGATCGACGGGACGCGCAGCTATGCAGAAGGTGCCAACACATGGGCACACTCATTTGCTGTGGCCGATCGCGGCTTAATAACGGCCGCTGTCGTATACTTGCCGATGCTTAACAAGATGTACACTGCCGCCTTAGGTAAAGGTGCCCAACTTAATGGCGCACCCATTCAGGTTTCAGATCAAGCGGAACTGACTGGCTCATCGATTTTATCAACCAAAGTAAATGTTGAACCGCGTTTTTGGCCAAACGGTGTGCCTGATTTCAATCGAAATCATCGCCCCTCACTTGCCTACCGCTTAGCGCTTGTTGCTGAAGGCAAGTTCGACGCCATGTTCACTTTCCGTCCAAGTTGGGAATGGGACATTGCTGCAGGTGCGCTAATTGTAAGCGAAGCTGGTGGTAAAATCACTGATCAGACAGGCAACCCATTGGTCTTCAACCAGCCTGACTCGCTATTAAACGGCGTTATCGCAGGTGGTGCGGATGTCCACGCACAGGCACTTACAGCACTGAAATGTAGGTAAAAGGGAATTGGAGCTTCACCATGCCTAAATCCCTTGAATTGTCAGCCTACCGTGCCCTTGTGCGGCGCAACCTTCCAACAAAATACACGCCCACTCAAGATCGCCCCGTTGGCGAAGTCCTTTGGTTGAATGCACCAGAATCTGGGAACGCACTGGCAATACTTGATCTTGCAAAATGGCTATGCGCTCATCGCGATGGTTTGAGCATTCTGATAACTACGAAAGACACGATCAAGTCCCCAACACCAGAAATCATCATTGATGTGGCACCCAGTGAACACCCCCATGATATTGCGGCATTCCTCGAACACTGGCATCCAACGGTCAGCCTATGGCTTTGGGGTGCACTACAACCGAATTTAATAATGGCAACTCATGTAAAAGGCATACAGCTTATCATGGCTGATGCCGATCAAACTGGGTTTGAAAACCGCCGAGATCGCTGGTTGCCAGAGGTTGCACGTGACGTGATGGTTTGTTTTGACAGTGTTCTTGTTCGTTCAAAAGCATCTCAAGCTCGCCTCACAAAGTTAGTACGCAGCGGTACGCCTTTAGAGCTTAGCGGCCCAATTATGGCCGGTAGCGTATCTCTGCCCTTTGCACAAAGTGATTTCGATGACTTCTCAGCCATATTGGGGGGACGACCCATTTGGTTTGCTGCTGCTGTTCAACCAAATGAAGTCCAAACTGTATTAGCTGCGCACCGCCACGCCCTTCGCCTCTCACATCGTCTGTTGTTGGTTTTGAACCCTGCCAGCGAAGAGCAAGCTTCAGCCTGTGAGGAACAAATGAAAGAAGATGGTCTGCGCAACTCGCGTTGGGACGACGGCGAAATGCCAGACGACAATTGCCAGGTCCTACTTGCGAGCGCACAAGACGAACTGGGGCTTTGGTACCGACTTGCACCACTCTCATTTCTTGGAAGTTCTCTAGCATCTGGCCAGCATGGACTTGACCCGCTGCAGGCCGCGGGTTTGGGAACTGCGATCCTATACGGTCCAAATGTTCGCAATCACATGCCCAGTTACACACGACTTGCGGCTGCAGGCGCTGCGCGTATTGTCAATGACACTGGCGCGCTAGGTGTAGCTGTCGCTCAGCTAATTTCACCTGATCACGCTGCCTCTATGGCGATGTCAGGGTGGGATGTTGTATCACAGGGCGCTGATGTGACTGACCGAATTACTGAACTGGTTACAACGGCCCTTGATGCTGTCGAAGAAGGAACCAATTGATGCGTGCACCAAAGTTCTGGGACCAACCATCAAGTTGGCAGGCTATAATACTTGCGCCCTTAGGACATATTTACGCTGCAGCGACCGCGCGACGGCTGGCCAATGGATCGCCCTTAAAGCTAAAGATCCCGGTTGTTTGCATCGGTAACATCAACGCTGGTGGCACAGGTAAAACCCCAACAGTTATTGCGGTGACCGAACGTTTGCGTGATCTATATCACACGCCTCATATCGTGAGCCGCGGATATGGCGGCACGTTGGAGGGTCCTGTTCGTGTGGACCCTGCAATTCACAATGCTGATCATGTGGGTGATGAACCTTTGCTGCTTGCCGCTTTCGCTGAAGTTTGGGTTTCAAAAGATCGCGCACTGGGTGGCAAAGCCGCGCAAGACGCAGGTGCCACTGTCATCGTTCTTGACGATGGGCACCAAAACCCTGCGCTTCATAAGGATCTATCTATTGTGGTCGTTGATGCCCAACATGGGTTTGGGAATGGTCAATGCTTGCCCGCGGGCCCACTTCGCGAACCCTTAACTGAAGGATTGTTGCGCGCAGATTTATTGCTGTCCATTGGAATTCCATCGACGCAGGAAACCTTTGCATCTTCACTACCAAATCTTCAAGTACCACACATTTCAGCAGCTTTAGAGCCGCTGATGACTGGGATGGACTGGGCTGATACCCGGGCGTTTGCCTTTGCCGGAATTGGGCATCCAGAAAAGTTCTTTGCGACCTTGCGCGGATTAGGAGCGGAAGTCGTTCACACAGAACCATTGGATGATCATCAAAAACTGTCCACCAACTTACTTGCCCGTTTCGAAGCAGATGCACGTGCGAAAAGCGCACAATTAGTGACCACGGAAAAGGACGCCGTACGTTTACCACCAGCATTTCGCATGAAGGTCATTACCTTGCCCGTTCGTTTGAAATTTGAAGATGATTGTGCCCTGCAATCAGCACTAAAGAGACTGCCGTTGGCTAAATAGCCACCGCGCTAGAATTAGAAAATGGCTGGCAAGTCAAACGTCACGCCAGCCATTGTTTTGAAAAGTTTACTCTAGCTCAGCGTCGATAATTTCTGACATCTCAGCAAAGCTCATGTTCGTGTGCTTCTTACCATTGATGATAAAACTTGGGGTGCTATCGATGTTATCCGCGCCTGCTTTTTCTTGGTACCAAGCGATCAGGGTTTTCGCTTTGTCATTGTCATTCAAGCAGACTTCAAGCGTCTCTCCATCAATACCAGCCAAACGACCAAGCTTGCGCAATTCGTCGATAATTGCCGCTGGCTCACCTGCACGTGTCCACGAAGATTGGGATTGGAACATCAAGTCAGTTAGACCGAAGAATTTCTCAGGACCCGCACAGCGCGCGATCATCGAAGCCCACAAACCGTAACGATCAAAATAGACTTCACGGAAGACAAAGTTGATCTTATCTGTATCGATATAGTTTTTCTTTAGGTCCTTAAATGTACCCGCATGAAAGGATGCACAGTGCGGGCATGTGTATGATGCATATTCAATCACAGTAACTTTGGCATCTGGGTTACCAATCATCATGTCAGGAATAGTTGATGTATCGACTTCGGCGTCACCATCAGCATTGTCTGCAACTTCAGTTGCGACAGCTTCTGCCGGTGTTGTCAATTCCGCAGATTGAGATGCGGTGCTTGAGGGTTCGTGTACAAAAATAAAGTACGCGCCAACGCCGACAAGCGCGGCAACAATCATTGGAAGAATGCGTTTCATATCGTAATCCTTAGGTCTGGGTGTTTTTTTGTTTCATTACATTTGTGCCAAGTCGCTCAAGGGCTGCTCTCAGCCCTTCATCCCCGACGGCTTGGGTTGTCTCTGCTGCTCGCTTCACAATTCCTGCATCGGGAACCATTTCACTTACTGATTTGGGCCGATGAGTAAAATCAACCTGACCTTCTGCAAAACCAGTGGTCGCAGTTTGCGTGATCCGCACGCGAGCAATGGCGTTGTAGCCATACACAGAATTTACTTTGGCCCGAATTTGTTCCTTTTGCATTTCCAACATAGGCGCTTGGGCACCCGTTGTTAACAATGTTAGTGTCGCGCCCATTCCGCCACGCGCGTAGCTAACTTCGACAGGTCTCGCGATTGAGGAAATATCAGGTCCAGCAATCTCTGCCCAATTGGTCAGCAAACGGCTTTGCGCAAAACCACGGCTTTCGCTGGCCGTGCGAATTCGGTTACCCAACAACGTTGCTGTGCGTTTAAATCCTTTTGTGCTGGTGCGTCGCTGAACCAAAGCTATGTTCCTCACTATCGAAACCCATAATAGCGGATCACCCCGCCCAGACCAGCGAAACAAGACAATGCGGAGTATAAAGATTGCGTGATCTCAGTTCAAATTTGCTTGAATGGTACGATGTACACGCACGCCCAATGCCTTGGCGTACGCCACCTGCCGAAAAAAAAGCTGGCGTAAAGCCTGATCCTTACCGGATTTGGTTATCAGAGGTGATGTTACAACAAACAACAGTCGCAGCCGTCAAAGATTACTTTAACAGGTTCACAACCCGGTGGCCTACAGTTGCGAGCCTTGCTGCCGCTGACGATGGCGACGTGATGGGAGAGTGGGCTGGCTTGGGCTATTATGCCCGTGCACGAAATCTACTGAAATGCGCTCGCGTCATCACTGATGAACATTCGGGGGTCTTTCCTGACGATCACGCGACTCTCCTAACGCTTCCAGGTATCGGACCATATACCGCAGCCGCGATTTCCTCGATCGCCTTCGATTTACGTCGTGTTGTTGTAGACGGCAACGTAGAACGAGTGATGTCGCGCCTATACGATATTCACGCACCTTTACCCGCCTCAAAATTGGAATTAACAGCCAAAGCCGAACACTTAACACCTAACCAACGCACAGGTGACTACGCCCAAGCGGTTATGGATTTGGGCGCAACAATTTGCACCCCCAAGTCACCCGCGTGCGGCATTTGCCCCTGGCATGAGCCATGTAAAGCACGCAAAGCTGGAACCGCACCAGACTTACCCAAAAAGACCCCTAAAAGGCCAAAACCAATACGCCACGGAACTGTCTATTTAGGCCGCAGGACGGACGGTGCATGGTTGCTTGAACGCAGGCCTGACAAGGGTTTGTTAGGGGGTATGCTAGGCTGGCCTGGGTCTGATTGGATTGATGTCACAACACCGCGACCAATAGGTACACCACCAACACCTGCCGACTGGAAGACCGAAGAAAGCGAAGTGCGTCATACATTTACCCACTTTCACCTGTTACTAACAGTCATGACCGCGACAGTAGAAGATGATGAACAACTCTTATTCTTAGGGCACAACGATTTTCGCCCTTCCGACTTACCGACAGTGATGCGCAAGGCATTTGACCTTATTCAAAAATAAAGCAACCGTAGCCGCGCCAAAATACGTCAAACCATCCAAAGGATTTACCATGACTATTACCGCTGCAGATCTGGCGAAAGTTCAAAACGCCCTCCCTTTCTGGTTGTCATTGGTGCTAATCCCTTTTGCATGGATTGGTGCACTTTACGGCGGATGGACTGTTTTTCTGCTGCCGCTTTTAACGTGGTACCTTTTTTCAGCGATCGACGTCGCCTTAGGTCTAGACGTGAAGAACGCAGATTTGGATGCAACGGAAGATGATTTATACTGGTATCGCTTCATCACAATGATTTGGGCTCCTGTGCAATTCATCACTGTTTTTGCGCTAATCGCCTATGTCACTGGTGCAGCGCATCTCACCACATGGGAAAAGGTCGGTTTGTTTTTCGGCGTTGGCGTTATCACGGGAACCATTGGGATCAATTACAGCCACGAACTGATGCATCAAAAAAATAAACTTGAACGCCACATGGCGGATTTTTTATTAGGCATGGTCATGTATTCTCATTTCCGCTCTGAGCACATGTTGGTTCATCACCGTTACGTCGCAACACCGCGTGACCCTGTTACTGCGCTGATGGGCGAACATTTTTATCGCTATTTTCCTCGTGTCTTGCGCAATTCCTTTATCTCGGCACTTGGTGCAGAAGCAGCAATGCTTGCACGCAAAGATTTGCCTGCGACCGACCGCGGGAACCCGTTCTGGAAATATGCAGCGCTCCAAGGTGGCTTCTTGTTTCTTGCCTTAGTTCTGGGTGGGTGGGCCGGTGTTGGACTGTTCCTCCTTCAAGCAGGTATTGCCATTTGGCAGCTAGAGTTGGTCAATTTCATTGAACACTACGGCCTGACCCGCAAACACTTGGGTGAAGGCAAGTATGAGCATGTACAACCACGCCATTCGTGGAACGCAGCACACAAAGCATCCAACTGGTTGTTGATAAATTTGCAGCGCCATTCAGACCACCACTACAAACCTGACCGCCGTTTTCCAGTGTTGCAGACCTACACAGAAGCTGACGCGCCTCAATTGCCATATGGTTATCCCATAATGACGATGGCCGCGATGTGCCCACCAATGTTCCGCCAGATAATGAACCCACGCGTACGCAAATGGCGTGAGATGTATTATCCTGAAATCACAGATTGGTCTGCTTATAACACGGCAAAAAACCCCATGCCGCGCTAAGCAATTTTACCGGTTCACATAAAAAAACCCCGCCACAAGGGCGGGGTAAAGGTGAGTGCCATTATATGCGGCCTTGGGTAAAGGCCACCGGCACCAGCGGTGTTCGTAAAACTGTGGTGTGGGTGTCAGATCAGTCGTGCATCTCAGCGCGAACTTGTTGACGCAACAGATCGATAGGAACTTTTTTCCCATCTTTCTTAAAGCACCAGTAAGTCCAGCCGTTGCAGCTTGGCGCGCCTTCAAGATGAGCACCCACTTGGTGGATTGATCCTTTGATATCATCACCAATCAGGGTGCCGTCTGCACGTACCTTGGCTTTGTGACGCTTGTTCATCGAATAAAGTTCTTCGCCTGGACGCAGCATACCACGTTCAACCAACTGGCCGAACGGAACACGTGGTTCTGCACGTTTAGAAGCGCTGACCTGCAATGCTTCGCGGTCAAATTTACGTGCATTCGCGATGCGTTTCGTCGCAACTTTACGGTATGCTTCTTCACGCTCGATACCGATGAAATCACGGCCCAGCATCTTAGCAACAGCACCAGTGGTACCTGTGCCAAAGAACGGGTCAAGGATCACATCACCCGGATTGGTTGAACCAACCAAGATGCGGTGCAGCAAGCTTTCCGGTTTTTGTGTCGGATGTGCTTTATCGCCAGCTTCGTCTTTCAGACGTTCGTGACCAGTGCAGATTGGAAGAACCCAATCGCTGCGCATTTGAATGCCTTCATTCAGGGCTTTTAAAGCATCGTAGTTGAATGTGTATTTGCTGGCTTCGCTCTTGCCGGCCCAGATCATTGTCTCGTGGGCGTTAGTAAACCGCTTGCCACGGAAATTAGGCATCGGGTTTGACTTGCGCCAAACAACGTCATTCAAAATCCAGAAACCTTCGTTCTGCAACGACGCTCCAACACGGAAAATATTATGGTAGCTGCCAATGACCCAAATCGCACCATTTGGTTTCAGAAGGCGACGTGCGGCCTTAAGCCATGCAGTCGTGAATTCATCATAAGCACGAAAGCTGCTGAATTGGTCCCAGTGATCATCAACCGCATCCACTTTGGAATTATCGGGACGATGCAAGTCACCTTTGAGCTGCAAATTATAGGGCGGATCTGCAAAGATCAGATCAATAGATTCAGCGGGCAGACTGTTCATCACATCGATGCAATCGCCAGCAATAATTTCGTTCAATGGAAGCGGCATAGCCGTCTTCACAGGTGCCACCGCACTCTTAACTTTGGTCATGATTTTCTGCCTCTGCTCGGCTCATTATTGAGCTCGTTTGTTGTCTCCAATCTGAGTCAAAGGCGATTCGAGGTCAATTTCTTTATTGAATCAATTGGTTACTATTTTCTCTTGATACAACATATTGTGTACCGGTTTGAACGAACGTCTATGGTGTGGGGTTGCTCCCAAACTCCGTAGCGCCTCCATGTGCTTTTTTGACCCATAACCCATGTTGGTTTCCCATCCATAACCGGGGTGCTGTTGCGCTAAATCCACTAGGACACAATCTCGACAAACTTTGGCCACAATTGAGGCCGCAGAAATCGAAACCGATCGACTGTCACCTTTGACCAAAGTCGTTGCAGGAAGCCGCAACCCACGCGGGATCATGTTACCATCAATCAAAACATGTTCAGGCAGAACCTGCAGACCGGCAATTGCGCGCTCCATCGCTAAGTGCGAGGCACGCAAAATATTGATTTCATCAATTTCAGCGACGGAAGCATGCGCAATCGACACATCCGCACAATCCAACAGCTGCCAGTACAATTCCAAACGCCTCTTAGCAGTCAGCTTTTTTGAATCGTTCAATCCGTCAGGAATACATTTGGGGTCCAATACAACAGCTGCTGCAGTCACTGGTCCAGCAAGTGGGCCACGCCCAACTTCATCCACCCCAGCAACCCGACACCCTAGTTCAGTCTCAAACATGAAATCTGGCAACAGCTCCCCCCTCTTCATCTTACAAAATAAACTCTCGCCGAAGGCTCAAATTCCAAAAGAAATTTCAAACTTCATATTACAGCAAAGCTCCGTTCTTTTGCCAGAGACCACGAAAAAGGGGAAGGTGCCCGAACACCCTCCCCACATCAGCAACAACAATGTTGTGCTAGATTAACCCAACCTTTAGCGGCGGGCTAACTTGTAACCCTGCTTGCGCAAGCAACGGGCACCAAAACCAAAGCGTGACCCACGATCTGTTCTTACACGACGCTCGCAATGTTGTGGCAAACGATGAGTGAAACCATAGTTGCGCTCAAGGCAACGTTGGCCAAAGATTCGTGCAGTTCCACGACGTGTCTCAAAGCTGCGCAAACATTTGCTTGGCAATAGGTGTTGTGAAACACTGCGCGGCAAGGGGCGCGCCTGAACATGCTTCTTCTTTTTCTGAAGCTGCTTTTTCTGCACATTCTTCTTAGGCTGCGAATAAACCAGAGCTTTAGTTTTATTATTCTTGTTGGAATCATGAATTACGGCACCAACTATTGCGATGCCAAGTAGCGCAGCCAGTGCACGACCAACGTCCTCTTGATTAGCTCGTGCAGGCGCTGCTGCAAAACCAGTAAGTAAAATCGAAGTGGCAACAACAGTTGCTATAAATTTGCGGTGCATGTGAACGACCCTTTCTATGGATACAATATTGCCGCTGAAGGTATGCGGCGGTGATGCAACCAATTTGGAGTCGACCCATTCAGACAGGCAATAACACCGCAATGTTATTGAATATCGGATACCAACACCCTGCATTGTTATTGAATATCAAAGCCAACTTACTCATGATCTGAAATATGAAACATACATTCGTCTCACTTTGCACAGCAGCAAGCTTGCTTTTTGCAGCTCCTGCCTTTGCCGAAAACTGCTATGCCGATTACAAGGCAAAGCAAAATAACCCTTTGCGCCTACATTATGGCGTCATCGAGATCGATGGCCCTTGCGATGCAGAATCCGCAAAATCCGAAGCAGCGTCACTCCTCCAAGCAGAGGGCTGGACCTTACTCTCTTTACTCTCCACATTCGGGGCAAATGGCCTCGCAGAAAGGAAACAGAGTGCAGGACCCTATTACCTCCGCTTCTGAAGCACGCAACACCGGTACTAGACTGGTTGGTTTCGGGCTTGCAGCGATTGTAATCATTTTGATACTTGCTGCGATTTTGCTTTTTTACAATTTGCCTGATGCCAATGCTTTCAACAAACGTGTCGAAGACATCTTTACATCCAATGACGGTCTGACCGGTCAATCAGAGATCAAGCTGTTAGAAATAATTGCCCAATCGGGCACAGCCTTTTCTGACGTTTTGTCCAGCTACCGGAGCATAATCTTTGTGCTGCTTATCTTCGCAACAGCACTCTTGATCGCGTCACTCGTTTTCCTTGTCATGCTGGTTATCCTGAACCGTCGGATGGCACAAATTGAACGAGCCGGTATCGAGGTAAACTCACTGCTAATCAGCCGCGAAGAAAATACCGTTTATCTCAACGACATGGGTTTCAAACTGACCGATGCTGCCATGGAAACAATGTCTCTATTGGCTGAGGCACGCATGGACGACGATGTTCTGTCAGGCTCAGAAATTGAAGGCATCATTTCAGGTCGCCCCGCATCTGACTGCGAAGAAGCTGCAGGTGCCACAAGAATCAAGCGTTTGCGCGATACATTAGGCAATCAGATGGTCAGCGAACTGTTGGTCAAAAACATCGCCCGCCGTGGCTACATGCTTGCAGTGGGCAAGGACGTCATAAAAGTCCGCTAAATCGCTGGTCAAACCAAACTTCACAGGCTTAGGGTGTCTTAAATCAAGTCTGTGAAGGACAGCAACCATGCCAGCACCTAAAAATACGTTCAAACACGCCCTCGCAAATGGTGAGACACTAATTGGGTGTTGGCTTAGCCTTGCCAATAGTTATTCAACTGAAGCAATGGGATCGACGGGTTTTGACTGGCTATTAATTGATGCAGAACATGCGCCCAATGATCTTCGCTCGTTACGCGATCAACTGATATCGCTGGATGCCAGCCCAACATCACCCGTCATACGGGTTCCAATTGGCGAAACATGGATTATCAAACAGGTTCTAGACCTTGGGGCGCAAACACTTTTGGTTCCAATGGTGGAAAGTGCAGAACAAGCTCGCGAACTTGTCCGCGCATGCCGCTATCCTCCTGAAGGAGTTCGTGGAGTCGGCTATGTCACCACACGTGCAGCTGGTTTCGGAACCATCCCCGACTACGGCAAAACAGCAGATGCCGAAATCTGTCTTTTGATCCAGGTTGAAAACCGTGCAGGACTTGAAGCTTTGGATGAGATCCTTGAAGTTGATGGTATCGATGGTGTGTTTATCGGACCCGCAGACCTGTCTGCAGATCTTGGCCACATGAGCGATATGATGCACCCTGACATGCAATCAGTTATCATGTCCTCTTTGGGAAAAATTGCAGCAAGCGGCAAAGCACCTGGAATTCTAAGTCTAGATGATGGGATGACCCAAAAGTCGCTGGCAGCTGGTGCGAAGTTTGTAGCAGTTGGCATCGACATCGTCACGCTAACCAATCACTCATGCGCCCTTTCAACCAAGTGGAAATCTAACCTTTGAAATTCGGCTCACTTAACTGCCTCTATTTCCCAAATAGCCCATGCGCATTTAGAAAGACCTAAACCATGTATCTTGGATTGCTTCTATTGGCTCTGGCCTATGTCCTTAGCCAATTCTTTCGCGCCTTCTTGGCTGTCATCAGTGTTCCGCTGGAAACCGAGCTTGGGATTGGTGCAGAGGCACTGGCCACTGCAAGTGGGCTTTGGTTCATCAGCTTTGCCGCAATGCAAATTCCTGTGGGCTGGTCCCTAGATACATTAGGCCCAAAACGAACAGCCTCAGTTTTGCTTCTTGTTGGTGGTACTGGTGGGTCCTTGCTATTCGCGGTCGCGACTTCTGCGTTTCATATTAATATCGCGATGATGCTGATCGGCGCAGGCTGTGCCCCTGTACTGATGGCAGCTTATTATATCTTCGCACGTGAATTTCCTCCAATCCAGTTCGCGACGCTTGCAGCATCAATGATTGGAGTCGGCACTTTCGGTAACCTGCTCGCCTCATACCCAATGGCATTCGCTGAAACGATGATTGGCTGGAGAGCCACCATGGTGTGCCTTGCCGTCCTTTGCGCAATCATTGCGGTTGGCGTTCAACTCACCGTTAAAGATCCTGAAAAAGCCGTGAGCGAAACCAAAGGATCACTATTAGATGTATTGCGCATCCCAGCAATATGGCTGATCGCACCGATAGCAATCGTAGGTTATGTACCTGCAGCTGCAATTCGCGGTGCATGGATGGGACCATACCTTAATGAGGTTCATGGGCTGTCGAGCAGCGAAATCGGGACTGCGGCATTGATAATGGGCATCGCAATGATCGGTGGGGTCTTTCTGTATGGTCCGCTTGATCGTTGGTTCGGGACACGTAAGTGGGTCGTATTTGGCGGCAATATCCTTACCTTGAGCTGCTTACTCGGGCTCTATGCCTTTGGTGCATCTTCATACCTCGTGACAATTATTATGCTGTGCGGCGTTGGCTTCTTTGGTGCAACTTTCCCAGTTGTTATTGCCCACGGCAAAGGTTTCTTTCCTGCGCACCTGACGGGACGCGGCGTGACCTTGTTGAACATGTTCAGCATTGGTGGCGTGGGTCTTGCCCAAATGGTCGCACGACCATTGCACGATTCATATCAGGGCACCGATGCAGCCGCACCATTTGCCGCCGTATTCCTATTGTTTGCGGTGATGTTGATCACAGGTCTATCGCTCTACCTGTTCTCACAAGACAACACTGACTAGGATAAATCGACGCCTCGTTACTGCAATGAACGTCGCCCCCTTCCCCCCAAGCAGATTCGGGTGTAGAGGGCGCAGACCATCATCACACATATTGGAGATCAAAAGATGGGTTACCGCCTTGTCGTAGTGGGGGCCACAGGAAATGTGGGCCGCGAAATGCTAAACATTCTGGACGAACGTCAGTTCCCAGTTGATGAACTTGCCGTGCTTGCGTCACGCAATTCATTGGGAACGGAAGTTTCGTTTGGTGATAAGACACTTAAGACGAAGGACCTAGATACTTTTGATTTCACGGGCTGGGACATTGCATTGTTTGCAATCGGTTCCGACGCGACTAAAAAATACGCGCCGATTGCAGCTGCGGCTGGTTGTGTCGTTATCGATAACTCTTCGCTTTATCGCTACGATCCGGACGTTCCATTGGTCGTGCCAGAAGTGAACCCCGAAGCCGTTCTAGACTATTACAAGAAGAACATCATCGCGAACCCCAACTGTTCGACCGCACAGATGGTTGTAGCGCTGAAGCCTCTACATGACCGCGCAAAAATCAAACGCGTTGTTGTATCCACTTACCAGTCCGTTTCCGGCTCGGGCAAAGGCGGCATTGATGAGCTGTGGGATCAAACAAAGTCGATCTACAACCCAGTAGATGACAAACCAGCGCGTCAGTTCACAAAACAAATCGCGTTCAACGTGATCCCTCACATCGACGTCTTCATGGAAGACGGGACCACTAAAGAAGAGTGGAAGATGGTTGTGGAAACCAAAAAGATCATCGACAAAAGTATCAAAGTCACAGCGACCTGTGTGCGTGTGCCTGTGTTCGTTGGCCACTCCGAAGCGATCAACATCGAATTCGAAGAGTTCCTTGACGAAGACGAAGCACGCGACATCTTGCGCGAAGCACCAGGCGTCATGGTGATCGATAAACGTGAAGACGGTGGCTATGTCACACCAGTTGAATGCGTTGGCGATTACGCAACATTCATCAGCCGCATCCGTCAGGACAGCACAATCGATAATGGCCTAAATCTATGGTGCGTTTCGGACAACTTGCGCAAAGGCGCTGCATTGAACGCAGTTCAGATTGCAGAGACGTTGGGCACGCGTGTTTTGAAAAAAGGCTAACTTCCGCCGAAAATAGACGATTTAAAGGGGTGCCTCGCGGTACCCCTTTTCTTTTGGTCACCTTTTCGCTTGGGTACGATAGCACAGATCGTGCTCCCATTGATGAACAAAGGTTTTTACCATTATGCGTTTTGCTGCACTTTTATTGGCTGTATCTCCGTCTTTCGTTTTCGCAGACACAATCGTGGCGCGGATCGCGCCAACAGATGTCACCGTTTTCACGCAAGGGGCCGAAGTGACACGCATGGGTCAGATTGACCTGCCCGCTGGTATACATGAGATCGCAATTCCAGATATGCGGCCTAACAATGGCGGAACCGACACTCCGACGGTCACCCTTTCTGGAGCCACATTGATCTCTGAGAAGTGGCAAAACAACAACTCAGTCGCACAACTTGAACCTGAGACCGAAGAATACGCCGTCGCAAAAGCAGCCGTAGAAACCATACAAGATGCTGTTACAGAATTAGAGGATGAAATTTCCAAAAAACAGTTGGCAATCACCGCCGCCAATGCTCAACTTGAGTTCTTAAAATCATTGTCCGATAGCGATACTTTGCCAGACGGTATCGACACCTTGCGTGATCTGTCGCGAATGATTTCCGACGAAACCCTAAGTGCCAATGTTACAATTCAAAACGCTGAAAATGCGGTTCGCAACCTAAGAGAAAACCTGCCCAACCTTCAGGACAGCGTAGCAATGGCACAACGCATGCTCAACGCCCTATTGCCGCCAACGGATAGATTCGCGCAACTTACACTAACCGTCTCAGTCCCTGCCGCCACGAATAGCGATATTTCCATCAAATACCTTGTACGTGACGCAGCATGGCGCCCTGTTTATGATATGCGCCTCACTACCGGAGATGATCCCAAGCTTGTCGTAGAACGTGGTGCCTTGCTGCTTCAACAATCTGGTGAGCGATGGAATGACGTCAACCTGACTCTTTCTACAGTCGGATTAAAAGAACGCCCAGAACCTTCGCGTATCTTCCCACAGCCTATGCGCATTTCAGATCCAGATTTGATGGTGAAACGCCAATTGAACTCACGAGTTCAGTCTTCATACGCAGAAACTGATATGGTCCTCGAAGCGCCTGCTATAATAGAAGAAGCCTCTGGTGGTGTTGCTGATCTTTCAGGAATAGCCGCACAATACAATTTTGAATACGCCATGTCCCTAGACAGCAGTGGCGATTTCACCCGTGTCACATTGGGTGCGTTAGATTTTAATGCAGAAATCGAAGCCCGCGCCGTGCCACTTAACAACCCAACCGCTTACCGCATGGTAACATTTACCAACTCTAGCAGCGAACGCATTTTACCAGCTGAAGCGAGCTTATATGTCGATGGTCGATTGATTGCTGATTCATACGTGAACCAAATCGTACCCGGAGCGGAAACAGAATTGGGGTTTGGCCCAATCCATGGCTTGCGCTTGACGCGTACCACATTGGATCGAAACGAAAGCGACCGCGGAATCATCACACGTTCTAACGAAAACACAGAAACTGTGCGCATTGATGTGGAAAATTTGACTGGGGAAGATTGGAACGTCACCTTGTTAGATCGCGTACCTTACGCAGAACAAGAGGATCTGATCATCGATTGGTCAGCGGCCCCTCGTCCAACCACAACCGATTATGAAGATATGCGCGGCGTGTTGCATTGGGATTTGGATATCAAGTCAGGCACCACACAATCGGTGAACCTAAAGACAAAAATCACATGGCCTGAAGGAATGGTCCTTCGTTGAGTTGAACGCAAGCCCCACATAGAGAGTGGGGCTTATTTTCTAAACTGCCTGAAATTCTTTGGCGGTAGGGTTGTAAGATTCTAATCCACCTTCGCCGATATCTGTCCAAAGTCCATGCATCGATAAAACGCCTTGATCGACGCGTTCTTTGATGAACGGGAAAGTCATTAGATTTTCTAAGGATGTTACAACAGAGTGTTTTTCCAACTGGCGCGCTTGTTCTTCTGGATCAGTTTCATCCGCAACCAGTCCGTATTTAGGGCGCAGAATATCCATCCAACGACCCACAAAACTTGCCTTTTCTTCCAGCTCGGGCGCATTGCCTTTGCACATGTCGATACAGCCCTGAACACCACCACAATTTGAATGCCCAAGAACAATCAAATGGGCCACATTCAACGCAGTTACAGCATATTCGATTGCAGCGCTGGTCCCATGATAATCGCCATCTGGCTTAAAAGGTGGGACCAAATTTGCGATATTGCGGTGGATAAAGAACTCTCCCTGATCCGCACCGAAAATAGACGTCACATGAACACGACTGTCACAGCACGAGATCACCATTGCGCGGGGGCGCTGACCCTCGGACGCTAGACGGCGATACCATGCTTGGTTCTCAGAATAGGTTGTCGCCTTCCAACCATGGTAACGCTGTAACAGATATGACGGCAATGGTTTCGCTTGATCCATTTTCTTTTCCCAACTTCAAAAGAACTTTCACCGTAAATAGCCTGTATTCGTGACGAATTCGAGAGAAAAAAGTGTTCCATCATAACCATTTGGGAAGGGTCTGAGCGCATCAGTGAATTAGCCGTGGGGGCTAGATCAAAGGTGAGTGGAATGAAGCACGTAACTCAGATGAAACCAAAAGAGGCGGCTAACGTTGATCATGATCGATTGAACGAGTTGTATACGCACCTGGGACAATCAAACGCAGAGGACATTGTTTGCCGCGCGATGGAAGAGTTGGCACTACGCTTAACTCATTGCGACAAACTTTACCGCGACAAGGCATGGGGTGATCTGCACAAATCGGCCAAGTCATTGGTTGCGATTGCAGACCAAATTGGCATGCCTGCAGTGTCTTCAGTTGCGGGACATGTCACTATTTGCATTGATCGCGCGGACACCATCGCACTTGCTGCAACGGTGGCGAGACTCTTACGAATTGGTGAAGATTCTTTAGCTGTTATTTGGGATTTGCAAGACATCAACATCTGAACCTGCTTGCAGCGGATATTACAGGCGTTAGGCTGGTTTCAAAATTGACCTTTGAAAGGTGACCAATGTCTGTTCAATTCGCTGCTGCAACAACCAATTCAATTCCAATTCATGTAATTGACCAGGACGATCTCGAGAACTGGACGGCAAAGCAAACGCCAATGACGCAGACATGGATCGCTTCAAATGCATTTAGCGGTGGCTTGCATCAAGCTTTGGTTGTTCCATCACCAGATGGCAGTCCGTTGATGGCTCTTGCAGGTTACGGCAATGCCAAAGCACGCAAACGCAGTCGCTTTCATTTGGCTGGTGCCGCAGGAAAGCTGCCTGAGGGCGCATACCATATCGCGTCCGGTATCCTTGAGGCTGAGTTGCCTCAAGAAGCATTGGGGTGGTTATTGAATTCTTATCGGTTCGATCGCTACAAATCCGCCTCAGCAATGAAAGCACGGCTGATTGCCCCTGCAGGTGTGGATGCCCATGAGATAATAGCATTGGCACAAAGCGAAGCTTTGACACGCGATCTGATCAACACCCCTGCATCTGACATGGGACCACCGCAGCTGGAAAAAGCTGCACGTTCATTGGCGCAAGAATTCGGTGCGGCGATTGAAGTAACGGTTGGCGAAGACCTTTTGACCAGAAACTTCCCGATGATCCATACCGTTGGTCGCGCAGCCGATCGTGCGCCCCGATTAATCGATATGCGATGGGGTGATGATGGACCAACGCTAACCTTGGTTGGAAAGGGCGTCTGTTTCGACACTGGAGGACTAAATATCAAACCCGGAGGATCAATGGGCTTGATGAAGAAAGACATGGGCGGGTCTGCCGCGGTACTGGGTCTGGCACGCATGATCATGGCCACAGAACAAAAGATCCAATTGCGCGTACTTATTCCCGCAGTTGAAAACTCCATCTCTGCAAATGCCTTCCGTCCCCAAGACATTCTCATTTCACGCAAAGGTTTAAGTGTTGAAATCAACAACACCGATGCTGAGGGTAGGTTAGTCTTGGCTGATGCTTTGGCACTTGCTGATGAGGAAAAGCCGGATCTTATAATCTCAATGGCTACACTCACTGGCGCGGCCCGCGTTGCGGTTGGCCCCGATCTCGCACCATACTTTACAGATGATCCAAAACTGGCGAACGCCCTTGAAGCCGCAGCAAAAACTCATGCCGACCCTGTTTGGCGCTTACCGTTCCATGAACCATATGAAGCAATGATTGAACCTGGCATTGCCGACCTCGACAATGCACCAAAGGGAGGGTTTGCCGGATGCATAACCGCAGCGCTGTTCCTTCGCCGTTTTGTGACCGAAACACCTCGTTACATGCATTTTGACATCTACGGCTGGCAGCCCAACGCTGCGCCAGCACGTGCAAAAGGCGGCGTTGGTCAGGCAACTCGTGCATTGTTTGAAATGCTCAAAACTGCACTTTGACGATGACTGATCCACGTTCCATGCCAGACCCAAATATTATTTTCGAACGAACCCCGGCGAGGGTTTCTGTGCCCGTTTCTGATCTGAATAGGCAAGCTGGACACAAACGCGATAGGCAAGTGTTGCTTGGCGAGAGGGTCACCGTCTTAGGGAATGCCGATGGGCATTCCTACGTTGTTACAGACAAAGATAACTACGTAGGTTTTATAGACAGTAGTCACTTATGCGCCGATCATCCTACAACACACCGTATTAGCGCGTTGGCAAGCCATACCTACGGCGAAGCCAATATGAAATCGGCTGATCGCATCTCTTTAAGCCATGGTTCTTTGGTAAGGGTAACAAAAGAGACCGAGAAGTTTGCAAAGACAGAATACGGTTACATTCCAAAACAACATCTTTGCAAAGTCGAAGACAGAGATACGGCATATATTGAAACCGCTAAGCTATTTTTGGGCACCCCCTATCTATGGGGCGGCAACTCTAACACCGGCATTGATTGTTCTGGCTTGGTACAAGCCGCACTTACGGCAAGCGGCATCCCCTGCCCTGGGGACAGTGATCAGCAAGCAGAACAATTAGGAAAAACCGTATCACCCAATTCTCGCATGGAATCCGGCGACTTTATATTTTGGAAAGGGCACATTGCACTTGCAGTAGATGCTGACACCTTAATCCATGCAAATGCGTTTCATATGGCGTGCGTTTGCGAACCACTTGATGCTGCAATCAAACGGATCAAAGACCAAGGAGACGGTGACATCACCGCACACAAACGGCTATTTTCAGTCAACTGAGCGGATCAGCTTACGCTCTAACACACGCAGAACTGTCTTCAGATCTTGGCCGCGACGCAGAACCTGACCATCCATTCCGATGACTGCGAACATCCCTTGTTTGTCGCGAAGCTTTGGCCGCTTCTCGATCCGGTACATAGGATTCTCAGCGGTACGCCGAAAGATCGAAAACACGGCAACTTCGCGCAATGAAGAAATACCATAGTCCCGCCACTCACCCGCAGCCACCATCCGCCCATACAAGGATAGGATCGGAGCAAGCTCAGTACGGTGAAACGAAACCTGCGGAGGAGGAGTTTCTCGCAGATGCGGAGAGGAGTTCGGTGTAACCATAAACTACAATTGCGCCATTTCCCGTTCGAATCAAGGGAATCGCCGCGTTCAATTATCCACACTTGAATATGTTACAAATTCCGCGCAAGCTATTCCAAACGGAAACATGACCTGCAGGAGCAGACATTGACCCCACAAGACCGCGCCAAGAAATGTGCAGAACTGATGTATGCACAAGATGCCACCACCCAAGGGTTAAAGATGGCAATTGAACATGTAGATGTTGGTACCGCGACCATGTCGATGGATGTCCAACCAAATATGCTAAACGGTCACGGAATTTGTCATGGAGGATATATCTTCACACTTGCCGACAGTGCCTTTGCTTTTGCCTGTAACACTTACAACCAACTTACAGTCGCTCAGCAAAACCAAATAACCTACATTCAAGCAGGCAAACTTGGTGAACGCCTAATCGCCACTGCAACTGAAACATCAAAAACAGGTCGTTCAGGCACATACGATGTTGTCGTTACGGGCGAAGCAGGCCGTATGGTTGCGCTATTTCACGGCCTTTCGCGCACAATAAAGGGGCAACATTTCCCCGAACCCGCAGATAGCAACGGAGATATTTGATGAAAGACCTAACACCTGCCAAATCGTCACTTGATCCCATTGAAATCGCCAGCCGTGACGAGATCGAGGCACTTCAGCTCACGCGCTTAAAATGGTCGCTGCGCCATGCTTATGAAAACGTGCCTTTTTACAAAACATCATTTGATGATGCAGGTGTGCATCCTGACGATCTAAAATCGCTAAGTGATCTTACAAAATTTCCGTTCACCGTAAAACAAGATCTACGTGCCAATTACCCTTTCGGAATGTTTGCAGTACCACGCGAACAAGTTGCACGCATCCACGCCTCATCGGGCACAACAGGCCAGCCAACGGTTGTTGGTTACACACAAAATGACCTTGATGTTTGGGGCTCAGTCGTTGCGCGTTCATTGCGTGCGTCAGGCCTGAAATCTGGTGATATGCTCCATAACGCATATGGTTATGGATTGTTTACTGGCGGCTTAGGTATCCACTTAGGCGCTGACGCCCTTGGCCTCAGCACTGTCCCAATTTCAGGTGGTATGACTCCACGCCAAGTGCGCTTGATAAATGATTTCAAGCCAAATGGAATAACAGTCACTCCGTCCTACGCCCTTTCTATTTTAGATGAATTCGCAGCCCAAGGTTTGGATCCACGCGATTGCTCTTTGGATGTTGGCATCTTTGGTGCCGAACCATGGACCAACGCGATGCGCCACGAGATCGAACAGGCCTTTGATATGCACGCAGTCGACATCTATGGATTAAGCGAAATCATGGGCCCCGGCGTCGCGAACGAATGCGTCGAAACCAAAGACGGATTACACATTTGGGAAGATCACTTTTATCCTGAGATTATCAATCCTGAGACAGGTGAACTTGTCGAAGACGGCGAGCAGGGTGAGCTAGTTTTTACCTCATTGACCAAAGAAGCATTCCCAATCATTCGTTACCGGACACGCGACTTAACCCGGTTGCTCGCAGGAACTGCACGCAGCATGCGCCGAATGGAGAAAGTGACTGGCCGTTCCGATGATATGATCATCCTGCGCGGCGTGAATGTCTTCCCAACTCAAATTGAAGAAGCCTTGATGTCGATTCCTGGCCTTGCCCCTCACTTTCAGATCGAACTCAATAAACCCGGTCGGATGGACCAAATGCGTGTAGTCACTGAAGCTGCGCATACAAACATGGGACAAGAAGATCGCGAGAATGCAGGTCGCGCATTGGCATCTGCTATCAAGCAGTCCATTGGCATCAGTGTTAAGATTAACGTTTTAGATGCCGGTGGTGTCGCACGCTCAGAGGGCAAAGCAGTTCGAATTTTGGATAACCGTCCAAAAACCTAAACTCTCAAAATAAGGTGCCCAATATTGCCAGCAGGCACCTAGACAGCGTAACCTGAATGCATGCTAGCGATCTTTTTGAAAACGTTGCCATTCTTTACAATCATTGCCATAGGCTATGGCGCTGGACGCACGCGTTTCTTCAACGAAGACGCAACAAAGTACTTAACGAAGTTTGTGTTCTTCTTTGCGCTTTCTGCAATGATCTTCCGTTTTGCGGCGAACCTTGAGTTGTCCGAAATATGGGACTCTCGGTTAATTGCAGCATATCTTTGGGGCACCGCTTTCGTCTATGGCATCGCTACAATTGTTGGTTTTATTAGAGGTTTAGATGTCGCCACCAACGCCATTGAGGCACAATGTGCCGTGATTGGTAATATTGGCTTCCTTGGCCTGCCAATGCTGACTTTAATTCTAGGTGAAGCGGCCATTGGCCCAATCATGATGATGCTAGGCGTTGACCTGATCGTTTTTTCTTCGCTTATCGTGATCCTAGTCACAGGATCGCAGGACGGCCAAATATCAGGCCGTATTTTTAGAACCGTTGGCTTAGGTTTGGTTAAGAACCCAATGATTGTGGCAATGACGCTGGGTCTTTTATGCTCAGGCTTCGACTTATATATCCCTGTCCCAGTCAATGAATTCCTAGCAATCCTTGGAGGTGCCGCGACACCAGGTGCTTTATTCGCAATAGGTGCGTCCCTTGCCACAAAGTCAGCAGAGCGCGTTGTGGTTGCCGGTTGGCTAACCTTTTGCAAATTGGTTCTGCACCCTGCCTTTGTTGCGTTTGGCGCGATCTTTCTCTTCTCAGTCGATCGCTATAGTGCCGGAGTCTTGATTGCCGCGGCATCCCTACCGGTAGCCGGCAATGTATACATGTTGGCACAGCACTATCGTGTCGCACCACAAAGGGCATCGGCCGCGATTCTACTTTCAACAGCCATTAGTCTTGTAACGGTTAGCTTAGTAATTGGTTGGGTAATGGACCCCTAACAGGAATCATCCATTTATCCGCTCTCCTAAGAGACCTGCACTTTACCAAACCGTCCCCAACCGCTAGCGATGTTAGCAACAGCCGTAAGGAGAGAATGATGAAGACCGTATCAGAGAATACATGCTTTGGTGGCACGCAAGGGATTTACAATCATACTTCAAAATCATGCGCATGCGACATGACATTTGCAGTATTCCTGCCTGCCGAAGCGAAAGACGGGCCCGTTCCAGTACTTTGGTATCTTTCAGGTCTGACCTGTACTCACGAAAACGCGATGTCCAAAGCTGGCGCGCAGGTTTGGGCAGCAGAACATGGAATCGCATTGATCTTCCCAGACACTTCCCCTCGAGGCGAAGGTGTGGCGGATGACGAAAAGTATGACCTAGGGCAAGGCGCAGGTTTCTACGTCAACGCAACCCAAGACCCTTGGAAACCAAACTTTCAAATGTGGGACTACATCACCGAAGAATTACCCGCACTGATCGCAGAAAACTTCAGCATCGACACGGACCGTCAATCGATCACCGGTCACTCGATGGGTGGGCACGGCGCATTGACCATGGCGATGAGTTTGCCGGGCCGCTACCGCTCAGTTTCAGCCTTTGCACCAATTTGCAGCCCAACCACCGCTGATTGGGGACGCAAGCAACTGACCGCATATCTTGGCACAGACGAAACCACATGGGCCGCACATGACGCGAGCCTCATGATGGAAAAAGTCGGCTTTGATGGACCCGTCCTGATCGACACAGGCACTTCGGATCAGTTCATTGATCTGCTGAAACCCGAAGCGCTTTCCGCTGCAATCGCCAAACGCCGCCAAGAAGCGACAGTGCGCCTACAACCTGGCTACGACCACAGCTACTTCTTTGTTTCAACGTTCATGGAAGACCACGTCGCCTTCCATGCTGACGCCCTATATACGGATTAAACCATGAGCCATTATGACCTTATCATCATCGGTTCCGGCCCATCTGGCCGTTCTGCCGCAATCCAAGCTGGCAAACTAAAACGTCGCGTTTTAGTGATCGATCGCAAAGACCGCGTTGGCGGCGTTTCAGTGCACACTGGCACCATCCCATCGAAGACCCTGCGCGAAACGGTATTGAACCTTTCAGGATGGCGCGAGCGCAGCTTTTACGGCCGCTCGTACCGCGTAAAGCAAGAGATCAAAGCCGAAGATCTAAAGGGGCGCTTGCACATGACCCTCGATCACGAAGTCGATGTTCTAGAGCACCAGTTCAATCGTAACCACGTTGAGACATTACACGGCGCAGCACACTTCATTGATGCGAACACGATCGAGGTCGAGACCGAAGCTGGTGAAAGCACAACGCTGACTGCCGACAAATTCTTAATCTCAACGGGCACAAAGACATACCGTCCAGATTACATCCCGTTCAATGGCACAACGATTCTGGACAGCGACGAGTTCTTAGACATGGCGCAAATTCCCCGCAGTCTGATTGTTGTTGGTGCTGGTGTTATTGGTGTTGAATACGCTTCTATGTTTGCTGCCCTCGACATCAATGTCACCCTGATCGAGCCACGTGACACCTTCCTTGATTTCATCGACAAAGCGATCATACAAGACTTCACACATCAGATCAAAGAGAACGGTGTAGATTTGCGCCTTGGCTCTGCAATCGAAAAAGTTGAGGACGCAGGCGATCACGTCGAAGTAACGCTTGAAAATGGCCGTCATATTCGCGGTGAAATGCTTCTGTTTGCTGCGGGTCGTATGGGTGCAACTGACAAATTGAAACCAGAGGCTGCGGGTTTAGAAACAGACCACCGCGGCCGTATCGAAGTTGACCGCAAAACCTATCAAACCAAAATCTCACATATCTATGCCGCTGGTGACGTAATCGGCCACCCGTCGCTTGCCTCTACCTCAGGCCAGCAAGGTCGCGTTGCTGCGTGTCATGCGCTGGACACACCAACTTTGGGCGAAAGCGCATGGTTTCCTTACGGTATTTATTCTGTTCCAGAAATCTCTACCTGCGGCATGTCCGAAGAAGAGATGCAAGAACGCGAGATTCCATACGAAATCGGCGAAGCACGTTTTCGCGAAACATCACGTGGGCACATCATGGGTCTTGAACACGGGATGCTGAAGATGCTGGTTTCCCTCAAAACCCGTCGCGTCCTAGGTGTACAAATCGTTGGTGAGGGCGCAACTGAGCTGATCCACATTGCGCAGGCTGTTTTGAACCTTAAAGGAACTGTTGACTACTTCGTTCAAAATACGTTCAACTATCCAACTTTAGCAGAGGCTTATAAAATTGCCGGTCTCGATGCATTTAACCGCATGCCGATTCCAGAAGAGTTCAAGACTCCAAAGAAGAAATCTAAAAAATGAGTCTCTACATTGACGCGGATGCTTGCCCTGTAAAGGCCGAAGCCGAAAGGGTAGCAACGCGTCACGCATGTAAGATGTTCGTAGTTTCAAACGGCGGCTTACGCCCTTCGGCCAATCCATTGGTCGAAACAGTAATTGTCGCCGATGGTCCTGACATTGCGGATATGTGGATCGCAGATCGTTGTGGGCCAGGCGATGTCGTTGTCACAGGCGACATTCCATTGGCCGCAAAATGTGTTGAGGCTGGTGCCCGTGTTCTTAAACACAACGGCGAGGCATTGACCCAAGCCAACATTGGCAACATCCTTGCGACACGTGACTTAATGGCTGACCTACGCGCAGCAGATCCATTTCGCCAAGGCGGCGGCAAAGCATTTTCAAAGACGGACCGATCCCGGTTTTTAGAAGCACTTGAACGCGAACTGCGGGCTGCTGCGAAACAACAATAGGAAGACCTCCATGACAATCAAAGCCGTCGTTTTTGACATTGGGAATGTATTC
Source organism: Ascidiaceihabitans sp. (assembly GCA_028825475.1). GTDB lineage: Bacteria > Pseudomonadota > Alphaproteobacteria > Rhodobacterales > Rhodobacteraceae > Ascidiaceihabitans. The sequence goes on from JAPKAB010000009.1 coordinate 77,183, forward strand.
ATTGGCTGGCAACCCGAACAGTTTTTTGACAGCGTTATTGGCGAAGAACGCCGTCGCGGTTTTTTTGCCGCTGTTGATTTACACGGAATGAACGACCGGATTGATGCAGGGGCACCGTTCAAAGAGACGCTAGAGCAAACAGCAATAGACAACCCCGACTGGGCTAATGAATTACAAATCTGGCACGACCGTTGGATTGAAATGGCAGCCCCTTTAATCCCGCATTCAGAACGGCTGATGTATGCATTGCAGGCCAAAGGCATTTCAGTTTTCTCTCTAACGAACTTTGGTATTCAGACTTACGATCTGGCGGCAAAGACATACCCGTTCATGCGGAAATTTGACCGTGATTTTATCTCTGGTCATATGGGTGTCATCAAACCAGCCGCATTGATTTACCAAATGCTCGAAGATGGTTCTGGTTTGTCTGGCGACGAATTGATCTTTGCGGATGATCGCACCGACAACATCGTCGCCGCCGATGCACGCGGTTGGAAAACGCATTTGTTTGAACACCCTCAGGGTTGGGCAAATCGCCTTGTGGCTGAAGGGCTATTGACCGAAGCCGAAGCAAAATGACCGCTGTTCCGTTTATACCATTTGAAGAGGGAGAAGCGCTCCTTGGCTGGATTGGCTTAACCGATGCGTTAGCTGCAGGGCACAACCGACCCAAAGCAGAAATTGGAGACACATTCTTGTATCGTGGCTCAGACACTTTACTAAGCCGCTCGGCTTGGATCGATGGACTAGGCATCGCCGTTAAGACCGCAACGATTTTTCCAAACAATCCATCTGCATCTAAACCGGTGGTCAACGGCGGCGTGAATTTGTACTCTGATACCGACGGTACTTTGGAAGCCATCGTTGATTTTCATCTCGTAACCAAATGGAAAACAGCTGGTGACAGCATAACGGCGGCACGCCGCCTCGCGCGTCCTGGCAGTCGTAACATTTTGATTGTAGGCGCAGGCACGGTAGGCCGCTCACTGCATGACGCATACAGCGCGGCCTTTCCAAACGCCCAGTTCACAGTCTGGAACCGCACAACAAAAAACGCTGAGTTGATGGCAGTCGAACACCCCACACTTTCTGTTGCCACCGATTTAGAGCAGGCAGTGCGCAACGCAGACATCGTCACCTCCGCGACCATGTCGACCAAACCATTAATCAAAGGCGAGTGGTTGCAAGCAGGCCAACACATCGACCTTATCGGCGCATACCGTCCAGACATGCGCGAAGTGGACGATGCAGCACTAAAGCGCTCACGCATTTTTGTAGACAGCCTAGACACAACTGTCGGGCACATCGGTGAAATTAAAATACCAATTGAGGCGGGCGCAATATCGGCCAACGATATCGTTGCAGACTACTACAATATTTCAAATTTCACCCGCCAGTCAGACGACGAAATTACTTTGTTCAAGAACGGTGGCGGTGCGCATCTCGATCTTATGACCAGCCGATATATTTTGGATCGTTGGAGAGCCAAGCAGTGATGTGGAGCTGCTTGATATTAGGTGCCTTTATCGCAATCCCTTTGATGGTTGAACTGACGCGCAGCTCTATGAATTCGACTGTACGCGACACTGCCTCGGGTCAGTTCGCGCAGCTGTCACAGGGGATCACCCATTACGAATGGTTTGGCCCAGAACGCGGACCAATCGTTGTCTGCATTCACGGCTTAACAACTCCATCTATCATTTGGGACAGTTTATCAAAAGGCTTAGCATTGATGGGGTGCCGTGTTTTGACATATGATTTATACGGTCGCGGGTACTCGGAAAGGCCACGAGGCAAACAGAACCAGGCTTTCTTTACACAACAGTTAAATGACCTTCTACGGCACGAAGACATCACAGACAAAATTTCGATTGTTGGCTATTCAATGGGGGGTGCCATTGCTTCGGCTTTTGCAGCAACGCAGCCTGAACGTATCGGCCAATTGGTCTTATTGGCACCAGCCGGAATGGAAATTGTATCTGGAAAACTTGTGAAGTTCACCGTGGGTACACCAATTATTGGTGATTGGCTAATGCTGGCGCTCTACCCAAACGGATTGCGTAAAGGCATTCAGGCAGAACGAAAACTGCCCACACATGTTCCCAGAATCTCTGATCAACAAGAACACGAGTTGCGCCATCGCGGTTTTGTACCTGCAGTGTTGTCTAGCTTGCGCGGATTGCTCAGCAAATCCCAGCAAGAGGAACACAACGCGATACACCATGCGGGTCTTCCGGTGCTGGCCATCTGGGGACGCGACGATGCAGTAATCCCACTTACAGCCGCTGACACTCTAGGAAGCTGGTCACCAACGACAGTGCAAGTGATCGTAGACGATGCTGGCCATGGCTTGCCCTATACCCACGCAACGCAAGTGTTAGAAATTATTCGCAATGCTATGCCTGCACAAAGTTAAGCGGCGACTGCAAGTGGGCGTTCGCGGATTGGCAGATGTACAATCGCACTGAAGGCTCCTACCCCCACACCAATCCACCAAACAGCCGTATAATCGCCGTACATATCGTAAAGGCGACCGCCCAACCAAACGCCAAGGAAACTACCCAACTGGTGACTGAAGAACACGATGCCATACAGCGTTCCCATATAACGAACACCGTAAATGTGTGCGACCAAACCAGACGTTAACGGCACCGTTGCCAACCAGAGTGAGCCCATCGCCACTGAAAAAATAACAACTGAAAGCGGCGTAATAGGAAGCAAGATAAACAATCCTGCAATGATTGTTCGACCTAGATATACACCCGCCAAAAGATGCTTTTTGGAGTATCGATTGCCAGCCCACCCAGCAGCCAAAGTACCAAAAATGTTAGCCGCACCGATCAATGAAATTGCGATTGCACCCAATGCAGGTGTCGTTGTGATACCCATGCTATGCAGCACACCACCGGCCATGATCGGACCACACATTTCAGTCACAAATGCTGGGAAATGCGCCGTGATAAATCCTAACTGATAGCCACAAGAAAAGAACCCTAGAAAGATCAACGTATATGATGGGTCCTTGAACGCTTTGATCAAAATCTTGCCAAGGCTTTCTTCTAATTCCGCTTTGCTTACCATCACCGGTGCACGCATCAGTGGCAGTGCTAGTATCAAGGAAACGATTGCGGCAGCGAAAACCATGAAAACCGATTGCCATGTCATCAGTGTCATCAAATACTCAGCCAAAGGCGCACCAAACACCTGTCCAACACTGCCGGCTGCAGTAGCAATGGCCAAAGACATCGATCGGTTTTCATCCGAAGACGCACGGCCAACAATCGCCAAGATCACACCAAAACCCGTACCTGCAATCCCAAACCCAACAAGCCACGCATAGGCTTGATGCTCACCCGGCGTCACACCATTGGCGGACATCACCATGCCCAGTGCGTATACAAGCGCGCCGATAATGATGGCTTTGCGATCACCAATCTTTTCCGCAATGGCCCCGAATATCGGTTGCCCAATACCCCACGCCAAATTTTGAATCGCGATAGCCAAGGAAAATTCACTACGTAGCCAATTGAACTCTTCAGCGATTGGAATTTGGAAAACACCAAAGGACGCGCGCACTGCAAAGCTAACCATAATGATCAAACAGCCCACCAATAAGACGGGATTCATTATGGATATTTGTTTTTGCATCTGCGTCTTTCGCTTTTTGAAGCCACGTTACGCCTAATAACCCATAGGTCAATTCAGCATTTATTATGAACCCATCACCAACAGCGATCTTTCAATAAATCCGCGCCCAATGTATGTCATTCATATGACCACCTTAACCCAAATTTATGCGGACCTAATAGCGGACGGGACACTAAACCCCGATCCAGCACAAGAAGCCGTTTTACCAGAATTCGAACGTATCCGTGCTGAAGTATCTCAACCTGTCAAAACAGGGTGGTTTCGCAAAGCTCCCAAACCACCAATGGGTATGTACCTTTGGGGCGGGGTTGGGCGCGGCAAATCAATGCTCATGGATTTATTTGCGCAGAACCTTGGTGATGTGCCGGTGCGACGTGTCCACTTTCATGCCTTCATGCAGGAAATTCAGGCCGCAATGCATGCCGCTCGCGCCACTGGTGTCGACGATCCAATTGCACCTGTCGCGGCCGAAGTGATAGCGCAGGTAAAAGTGCTCGCCTTTGATGAAATGCAGATCACAGACATCACAGATGCTATGATCGTTGGCCGCCTGTTTGAGGCATTGTTTGATGCTGGGGTTGTTATCATCACCACCTCTAACCGCCTGCCCGATGATCTATACAAACACGGATTAAATCGCGAAGCATTCCTACCCTTCATTGATCTGATCAAAGACAAGATGAACCTTTGGGAATTGGTCAGCCCGACAGATTATCGACAAGATCGTCTTTCAGGGTCCCAAGTCTATTTCACGCCGTCCAATGCACAAGCTCACGCCGCCATGGACAGTGTGTGGAATGATCTGACTGGTGGCCCGTCAGAACCACTGACACTGCGCGTCAAAGGTCGTGATGTCATCCTACCACAGTTTCGCAATGGAATCGCACGTACAGGATTTTTTGAGCTGTGTGGTAAACCGTTGGGACCGGCGGACTACTTGGCCGTTGCAGAAGCCGTCAAAGTGCTTTTGATCGATGATATCCCATGTTTGTCGCGCGATAACTTTAACGAAGCCAAACGCTTTGTCACGCTCATCGATGCCCTTTATGAGGCACGCGTCCGTCTGATCTGCTCAGCCGCTGCATCACCTGAAATGTTGTATCTAGAAGGTGAGGGCACGTTTGAATTTGAACGAACGGCATCACGGCTGCGCGAAATGCAAAGCGACGGATGGGGCAAACAACCTGACAGCTAGGTTATTTGTTGAACTGAACAACCAGCTCTTGAAGCAGCACATCAGTATTGAAACGACCTGATGACATCGTCAATGCGACCGGCGCTCTAAAGTCACCACGCGTCACTGCGGTATTCAGCAATGCATCGATATACGCATCGGACTGGCCTTCAGCCAACGCCTGTACCAAAAGGCCATGCAAGCGATCACCAACAGAAGCGTTATAGCCAAATTTGGCCAAAACTTCGCGCGACAACGCCCGAATATCGCGAGTAGCACCGTTCAAACGAATGGGTTGGCGTAAGAGCTTACTCACATTTTCGGCGCGTTGAATCCCACCAACAGACAACAAAGACGTCTCAGAACGCGTAACCACCGCCTCAGAATTAGAATAATTGGCTGACGGTACGCTGGCCAAATCTGCCGTTTTCGTCAATTCAGTCGGCTCGTTTTCAGCCAATTGGTTGGGCGCTACATTAGGTTGGACAAGAATTAGGCCAATTGTAACGATTAGGAACGCAGCGACGATCATCATCAGCTTCATATTTGAAGAATATCCTTGTTGTTCAGAGCCAAAAGACTCGTCAAACAAGGACGCATTGTCTGTGCCCCGTTTCATATCGCTTCCCCCAAGAACCGTATAGGTAGATTAATCCACCTACTTTATAGTGCATTTATCTACATATACGCGAATCGGGCCTCGTGGGTCAACATACTGATGAATTTGTCTGGTGGGTGGGAAAGGCTAGCCGTTCTTGCGCAATATCGCGCCAGCAAGGTACAGCGACCCACAAATCAAGATACGCGCGTCAGATTGTTTTTCCAAAATCGCCTGAACCGCGGCCATAACGCTGTCTGCCTCGTCCGCGTCCATGCCAACATCTGTCGCTGCTTGTGCAGTCACAGGAGCAGGCAACGTATTCACTTCGTCAGGAATCGAAACAGCAATCAGACTGGCTGTATGAGGGACTAATGGTTCCAAATAGCCGCTAATATCTTTAGTATTCAGCATCCCACAAATCAGGTGGGTTGGGCGTTTTGGCAATCGCGTCAACGTTTCTGCCAAAGTTCCAGCACATGCAGCGTTGTGACCACCGTCCAGCCAGAATTCTGCATCAGGTGCCGCATCAATCAATGGACCATGGGACAACTTTTGCATACGTGCAGCCCACGTAACATTTGTAGGAACCGCTTCGCATGCATCTGCCCCAAAACCAAAGTGGCGCAACGCAGTGATTGCTGTCCCAGCATTCTGAAATTGATGTGCGCCCATCAATGCAGGGGGTAGCAAATCCAATAGACCTGTTTCATCCTGATAAATCAAATGACCGCGTTCTTCCCATGCATCCCAATGTTGGCCTTGAACAAGCATTGGCGCACCCAAGCGTTCGGCGCGGGCCTCGATAACTTCCATCGCGTCGTCAGGTTGGCGGGTTATGATCGCAGGCACGCCACGCTTCAAAATACCGGCCTTTTCACCCGCGATCTCAGCAACCGTATTTCCCAAAAACTGCGGGTGATCGAACGACACAGGTGTAATGATTGTAAGTGCAGGTTTGGCAAAAACATTAGTCGCATCAACGCGACCACCCAAGCCAACCTCAAGCAAAGTGTAATCTGCAGGAGTACGAGCAAACGCCAAGATTGCAGCACAGGTCGTAATCTCAAAATACGTGATCGTCTCACCGTTATTGGCCGCGTAACACTCGTCCAGAATATCCGTCAGCGCATCTTCGGTGATCAATGAACCTGCAACTCGGATACGTTCATGAAACCGCGCAAGGTGCGGGGAAGTATAGGCGTGAACACGTTGTCCCGCACCCTCCAGTCCGGCACGGATCATCGCTTGGGTCGATCCTTTGCCATTGGTTCCGGCGATATGAATCACAGGTGGCAAATCATCTTGGGGGTTCCCCAAAGCCTCAAGCAAACGCCAAACACGATCCAAAGTCAGATCAATTATCTTTGGGTGCAAAGCCATCATACGCGCAAGAATTGCGTCAGATGTTGTTCCGCTCATTTTTTGGCGTCAGCTGTTTCTGGTTCTGGTGCAGGCAAATCACCTTTGATCTCTGGGCTCATACCCATCAGCATCCGAACAATCGTGATCAACTCACCACGCATCTCAGTGCGGGGTGTCACGCGATCCAACATACCGTGATCCAACAGATATTCCGCACGTTGGAACCCCTCTGGCAATTTTTCACGGATTGTTTGCTCGATCACACGTGGACCAGCAAAGCAGATCAACGCATTTGGCTCAGCAATATGCACATCACCCAACATTGCGTAACTAGCAGTAACGCCGCCTGTTGTTGGGTGCGTAAGGACGACAATATAAGGAAGCCCTGCTTCCTTGAGCATCTGGATTGCTACAGTAGAACGCGGCATTTGCATTAGGGACAAAATACCTTCCTGCATCCGCGCACCGCCTGCCGCTGAAAACAAAATCAACGGGCATTTAGCTTTAACTGCAGCTTCAGCAGCCGCGATAATAGCGTTGCCAACGTACATGCCCATAGACCCCCCCATAAAGGAGAAGTCCTGCCCGGCAGCAACAATAGGCGTACGCCCGATTTCACCAGCAGCGACAAGCATCGCGTCTTTTTCACCAGTACTCTTTTGGGCCGCTTTCATGCGGTCAGGATACTTTTTCTGGTCGCGGAAAGTCAGTGGATCATCAATCGGAGTTGGCACATCTATTTCAGCAAAAATGCCGCCATCAAACAAAGCAATAAATCTATCTCTCGGCGTTATCGCCATGTGATGACCACAGCTGGTGCAGACGTTCAGGTTGTCCGAAACTTCACGGTGAAACAGCATCGTGCCGCACTCTTTGCACTTAGTCCAAAGGTTATCAGGCGTTTCGCGACGTGAGAAAATTGAGTTAATCCGCGGCCGGACGTAGTTGGAAATCCAGTTCATACCTTTGGTCCCTTTGGGGTCTGTTGTCCTTCAGATAATCTGACAGCGCGATAAATGCAATCAACGCCTTATTATAAGTCGCGCAACCAGCCACATTACGAAAGTTGTGGCAAAATCCACAGGCAGCCAAGCGCGCATCATTTCGACATCTGTCATATCAAAAGGCAGCACATAAAGTGCCGCGGCACCAAATTCACCCGGAACTGCGATAATTAGAAGAGCTGTGATGTTGTTTACAAAATGCACAGCAATCGCTGGGCCCAAATTTCCTGCGCGCGCCGTGAGATCAGCCATCGCAACCCCAAAGAACGTTGCCCATGCAACAACGATCCATGCGTTCTCGCCTGCGCTTTGAGGGTCGAAATGCGCCAAACCAAACAGAACAGATGGCAGCGCCATCCAAATCCAAGGCGACGTAAATCGCACACCCAATTGTTGCTGCAAATAACCTCGAAAAAGGATTTCTTCAGCACTGGTCTGGATAAGGATACTGAACAACGCGACAGGCAAAACCAGCAACCACGGCAAAAATAGCCGATTTGAAATCAAAGGTTCACCAAAGCCCCAAGGTGGTAAAACACCAAGCGCAATCAAAAGAATGCAAATACCAAGAGAAACCAAAATAAAATGGCGCATAGCATTTCGAAGAGGCCCAAACACAATATCAGGACGGCAACGGTGCACAAAAAAGACGGTGGCAAAGACACCACCAGTAACAGCTCCAAAGCTGAACAAAAGGGAAAGGATATTGGCGACATCTATGTCCACATTTAGAAGGGACAACCCTTCGAAAATGAACGGATAGATCAACGAGCCCGCGCCAATAAAGACACCGATGATTAGAATTAAACCTACAAAAAGTCGCCAAATTTGGGATCTTTCCGCCGCTGGCGCAACAAAAGCCCTGTGTGCAGTGTAATCGAACGTCCACATGGCCAATCATCCTTAGCGTTAGTTTTAAAATTTAGTCGAGCCGCACAAGGAGGGTCAACAGTTGATCTGACGCTTGCAGCGAAGCTGCCCCTTGGGTATGCCAGTGCAAACATCTTTTTAGGGGAGAGAACCTATGTCTGCAGGTAAATTCGACAAATCCAAACTGCCAAGCCGTCACGTTACCGAAGGACCAGCGCGCGCGCCGCACCGTTCTTACTATTACGCGATGAATATGACCGAAGAAGAAATTCACCAGCCTCTGGTCGGCGTAGCAACCTGCTGGAACGAAGCGGCACCTTGCAACATCTCCCTAAACCGTCAGGCGCAGTCTGTTAAAGTTGGCGTTTCTGGAGCCCAAGGCACGCCACGCGAGTTTACCACAATCACCGTGACAGACGGCATCGCGATGGGCCACGAGGGCATGCGCTCTTCTTTGGCATCGCGCGAAGCGATTGCTGATACCGTTGAACTTACAATGCGCGGCCATTGCTATGATGCTTTGGTTGGCCTTGCCGGTTGTGACAAGTCCCTACCGGGCATGATGATGGCGATGCTGCGTTTGAACGTTCCATCCGTCTTCCTGTATGGTGGCTCCATCCTTCCAGGTAAAGCGCCCAAAGGCGCTGACGTACCTGCAGAATTCGCAGACCGTGACCTGACTGTTCAAGACATGTTCGAAGCGGTTGGTAACTTCCAAAATGGCACAATGACCGAAGCCGCGCTTGAAGTACTTGAGCGCGTAGCATGCCCATCTGCTGGCGCATGTGGCGGTCAGTTCACAGCCAACACGATGGCCTGTGTGTCTGAAGCTATCGGCCTTGCATTGCCAAACTCGTCTGGCGCGCCTGCACCGTACACTTCACGCGATGAATATGCCCAAGCATCTGGTGCTGCGGTCATGAACTTGATCGAAAAGAACATCCGCGCACGTGACATCGTCACACGTAAAGCACTCGAAAACGCGGCCCGTATTGTTGCCTGTACTGGCGGATCGACCAACGCTGGTTTGCACTTGCCAGCAATGGCGCACGAAGCTGGCATCGACTTCTTTCTTGATGATGTTTGCGAAATCTTCCGCGACACACCTTACTTCGTGGATCTGAAGCCAGGCGGACAGTACGTAGCAAAAGACATGTACGAAGCTGGCGGCGTTCCTGTTGTAATGAATGAGCTGCGCAAAGCAGGCCTAATTCACGAAGATTGCATGACAGTCACTGGCAATTCCATGGGTGAAGAGCTGGACAAAATCACGCGCCAAGCCGATGGCAAGGTCATCTACTCAGTCGAAACACCACTAACCAAAACTGGCGGCGTTGTTGGCCTTAAAGGCAACCTAGCCCCTGAAGGCGCGATTGTTAAAGTAGCGGGCATGGAAGCGCAGCATCAGCTGTTCACTGGCCCAGCACGCGTATTCGAATGTGAACAAGACGCATTTGCAGCAGTCCAAAATCGCACATATGAAGAGGGCGATGTCTTCGTTATTCGTAATGAAGGTCCAGCTGGTGGCCCTGGCATGCGCGAAATGTTGGCAACAACTGCAGCACTGTCCGGTCAAGGCATGGGCAAGAAAGTCGCGCTTATCACTGACGGTCGTTTCAGTGGTGCGACACGCGGTTTCTGCGTTGGCCACGTTGGCCCAGAAGCTGCGCACGGTGGTCCGATTGCATTACTTAAAGACGGTGATGTCATCACACTGAACGCGATTGAAGGTACACTCGATGTTGCGTTGACCGACGACGAGCTTGCCGAGCGGAAAGCAAACTGGAAGGGTCCACGCGACACCATCTACGGCGCAGGTGCTCTTTGGAAATACGCGCAGTTGGTCGGCGGCGCATATAAAGGCGCAGTCACTCACCCTGGTGCTAAGGATGAGCGTCATGAATACTGGGATCTGTAAAAAGACCTTTCTTGGGCTGACAACGTGTGTAACGTTGTCAGCTTGCGCAGAAGGGCAGTCGTTTAACCTTTTTGAAAAGGCGAAAAACGTGCTGCCAGAAACGACACCTATGGTTCCATTGCTCGAAGCACAGATGGCCTCAGGTGCCGTCACCCTTGTGCCACCATCAGGATATTGCATCGAACCATCCAGCCTGACGCAAAAATTCGCTGCCATGGCGCGGTGTGATTTGTTGGAAGCCGAAAATGGTGCACTAGATGCGCCCATCGGTTTGCTAACAGTTAGCGTCGCAAAGAGCAGAGCCAACGCTGTTAGCTTGAGCGACATACTGAGCGCGAGCAACGCAACCATGATCGAAACGATGACCGGTAGCGGACCAGAAGTCGTACGCGCGACAACTGAAACTCCACCACTTGGCCTTCCCAAAACGCATCTACGCACCGCTACCAAAATCGACGGTCACGATTTAAGCCTAGCGCTATTTTCACCCTTTGAGAGTGAGGCACAAGGTGAGCGTGGCGCGGAAATGTTGCAAAACATGATCAAGACATCGCACGACGCCACAGTGGCGCAAGACGTTGTAGTCAAAACCACATTGGTTGACGCTGAACCTGACAAAGGACTTCATGCTACACTTGCAGGTTTTTTTAACTGATCCTACCACCCCCGATTGTTTCCAAAACAGAAACAAGGCAATAGTGAGATCATGAACGAAAAACCTATCTCGATACTAGACCGTTTGATGCACCGCAGGTCCATGCGCCAATGGGCGCGCGCAGCGCGTCTGGCAAGTACTTCAAAACTAAGTAGGCTGCGCCACGTTCGCACAACTGCGCGTTTGTTACGGTCCCATTTGGACCGTTTAATCCACAAAGCCGACGAACGATTGGCTCTGCCCATTATTGGCTCCAATAACTTTCCA
>JAPKAB010000072.1 GCA_028825475.1 Ascidiaceihabitans sp.
GCGGTTCACAATGGTGATCTTGTCCCTGTCTTGCCGGGCTTCGAATTCGAAACATTTAATGTCCAAGTAGTTTATCGTGCCAACAGGCGTCTGAACAAACGTATGCGCGTGTTGATTAATGCGCTCCAACAGAGCTGTGCCGTACTTAATGAAAATCGCTGACCATTTGCAAAGCAGACGTTCGCGCAGTACGCAGCATCTGGCAAAGAGAGCCCAGACTTCCAGTTTTAGGCACTGCAGCCAACGGCCGCTTTACTGCAATCTGACTACCCTACGATGCGAGTTCGGGGTGCAAATATGCTTCTGGATAGGGCATTGGGCGAAGCGGCCCCAAAGGCACAACATTGTTCCAAGACCTGCCAAAGTAACCCTGCCGACAGTGAATCAATGAATTACTTTCTGCCACACCAGGCAACGCATACACGCGACAAAGCCAACGCCAAAGGTGGGGATAGTCCAGAATTTTGGCACCGTTCAGTTTCATCCGCACATAGTAAACCGGATCATGCCGGTAAAGCGTCGGGAACAGGCGCAGATCGGCCTCGGTGAATGCATCGCTCGTCAGGAATGGCCGATCATCTGCAGCAAGCAGCGTTTCCAGCTTTTCGAGTGTGTCGAAGTAAGTTGTAAAAGCAGCGGCGTAGATCGCTTGATCAGAGGAAAACCCAGCGTTGTATGCGCCATTGTTGATGCCGACATAAATCTGCTCGTTCAACGTATCGATCTCTTGACGCATCTGGGCATACTCATCGTCCAAAGGGTACAAATCGGGCCTGTTTTCGTCGGGGATCGAACTGCCAAGCGCATTGGCCTGTGCGTTCAGCATCCGAATGATATCAGCGCTTTCGTTGGTTACGATCCGTTTGGTTTTCTTATCATAAAGAATTGGGACGGAGGCTTCGTCAGACCCCTCAGCTTTGTAGATTTGCCGCGCGAGACGAAAGCTCTGACCCGTTGCCGTCTCGCCTGTGCATTCGGGCAATTTCGTACCGGTCAGGGATGAGATGCGGGCGGGATTGAACTCCCAGCGGTTTGGTTCAATCGGGTCGTCCTGCCCCGTGCGACCGGGGAAAGCGACATCCATCGTGATACTATCCTGCAAGCCCAGCACGTTGCGCGCCAAGGTTACGCGGTGGCACCAAGGGCAGTTCAGCGCGACGAACAGGTGGTAGCGGTTGGGCTCGGCCGGAAAATCCGGATCCTCACCCAACACAGATCGAAACCCGCTGACGCCGCGCACGAATTCGCCTTTGGCGCGCCGTACAGCGGCGTTTGCTTGGGCTTCTTCAATGGATGTTTTGGTCACGTCAATCTCCTGCTTATCCGCGCAAACGGTGGTGCAGAATAATCGGCACCGCCAGCTCTTCTTCATCGCTCAAATGACGCTCAAGGAACGCCTCGATTGTTTCGGCCACCCCGAGCAGTTTACCAGCGTCTTCGCGCGCCGCAGATTTATCAAGTTGAACCAACTGGATGGCCCTGTTGGCCGTGCGGGTAAAGCTGTCCAAGACGATGTCCAATTCCGCATGGTCCTTTTCCAGAATTTTCAGACCAGCATCGAAACGGGGATCAGCGGCGGACAATTCCGGAAAGTAGGAATGATCCTCCCATCCGTGGTGCCCATGCAAATTTCCGACCAGCGCATTGCCGCGATAAGACAGACGCCCAGCATAGTTTTGAGCGTCCGTGTCACCGTTCAGGTAGTGTTCAGTATCTTTGCGCACCGAGGCACTCAGTTGGCGAAACATCCGGTGCGCGCCAAGCCAATGCTTGGTTTTTTCGTAGAAACCGGGATGTGCGTCCCATGTATCGCGCGGGTAGGCACGCAACAGGCTTTGCATCTCGGTCGGCATATCATCCGTGCGGATATCAAATTGGTTTAACATATCGTTTCCTTTCCCTGCATAGATGGAGGGGGTCGGATGGCTTAAAACTGTCAACATTGCACACCAACCGTGCGTTTATCGATTAACCCCGGCAAACCGCACGTCGCTGAGGTCTGCCATCTCTTTCTTCCATGTGGTGATGTCGCGGTGGGCGAAGTCGGACAGGCTGTTATGCCCACATGCCCTTGCCAAAACCTGCATCAGTTCCACCGACGCACCAAAATAACGAGCGAGTTTCTGCGCGCCGACCTGCACATCCAGTCGCGCGCGCAGTTCTGGTTTTTGGGTCGCAATACCAACAGGGCAGTTGTTTGAATTGCACATCCGCGCAGCGATACAACCAACCGCCTGCATGGCCGAATTCGACACCGCAACAGCGTCCGCACCCAAGGCCATCGCCTTGGCGAAATCTTCTGCCACACGCAGGCCGCCTGTGATGACCAAAGTCACTTCACGGCCTGTCTTGGCGTCCAGATGCGCACGGGCACGGGCCAAAGCAGGGATTGTTGGAACTGAGATATGATCACGGAAGATGAGTGGCGCGGCACCAGTTCCGCCGCCGCGACCATCAAGGATGATATAGTCTGCGCTGGCCTCTAGTGCGAAGTCGATGTCATCTTCAATATGGTTGGCCGACAGTTTGAATCCGATGGGAATACCACCCGAGCGTTCACGCACTTCATCAGCAATTTTTTGGAAATCAGCGGGTGTGTGCAAGTCAGGGAATGTTGCAGGTGAGATCGCGCTTTGACCGGGTTCTAACCCGCGCACTTCTGCGATTTTGCCCTGCACCTTGTCGCCGGGCAGATGGCCTCCGGTGCCAGTCTTGGCCCCTTGCCCGCCTTTGAAATGGAATGCCTGAACTTTATCGACCAGCTCTGGCCTCCATCCAAAGCGGGCAGAGGCAAGCTCATAGAAATATCGCGCGTTCTCAGCCTGCTCTTCAGCCAGCATGCCGCCTTCGCCCGAACAAATTCCGGTTCCTGCCATCTCGGCCCCACGCGCCAGCGCAACTTTGGCTTCTTCGGACAATGCCCCAAAACTCATGTCCGAGACGAACAGTGGAATGTCCAACTGCAAAGGTTTCGAGGCGCGGGGTCCAATCGTCACCGATGTGGTAACACGCTGATCGTCCAGCAAAGGTTTGCGGGCCATCTGCGCGGGCAAGATTTGGATATCGTCCCAATGCGGCAAGTCCTTACGCGGAACACCCATCGCGCCCATCTCACCGTGATGACCAAGCTTTGACAGCCCATCTTTGGCCAGTGCATGGATGCGGGCGACTGTTGGTTCTTCTGGCGTTGGCGATGCCGTCGGCACGTCATACTTGGGTCCAGGGGCATCATCTCCCGGTTTGAGGTCGCCCAAGGACGCATGTGTCCCATCACAAAACGGCGCATTGGCGCTGGCCTTGCATTGGCACAATGCGGCTGTCCCTGATTTTTCCGCCGTAAACTTCAGGGGCGTGATGCCGCTCCCTGCGTGGGAGCCATCACAAAATGGCTGGCCTTTGGATTTACCGCATTGGCACCAGAAATAGTCTTTGCCTGCTTCCAAGTCGACCTTGGCTGGGGCAATTGCTGCAATAATGGGGACAGATTTTGTCATGCGTTTATCCTAACTTCGCTCGGTCGTGTAAGGCGGTATAAGCGACCACTGGCCCCATCGGGACCACACGAGACGGGTTCACGGTTTCATGACTGCCGTAATAGTGGTTTTTGATATGCTCCATGTTCACCGTCTCTGCCACGCCGGGCTGCTGATAAAGGTCACGCACATACCCCGAGAGGTTCGGGTAATCGGCGATCCGGCGGATGTTGCACTTGAAATGACCGACATAGACCGGGTCAAATCGGACCAGCGTCGTAAATAACCTCCAGTCGGCTTCGGTGATCTGGCTGCCGGTCAGATAGCGTTGTTTGGAAAGACGCTCTTCGAGCCAGTCGAGCGTTTCAAAGAGCGGAACGATCGCTTCTTCATAGGCGTCCTGAGTGGTGGCGAAACCGGCCTTGTAGACGCCGTTATTGACTGCGTCGTAGATGCGGTCGTTCAGCGCATCGATCTCTGTGCGCAATTGCTCTGGATAATAATCCCCCGGCGTTGCCCCGATCCCATCGAAAGCCGAGTTGAACATCCGGATGATCTCGGGAGATTCATTCGAGACGATGGTTTTGGTCTTCTTGTCCCAGAGTACCGGCACCGTGACCCGCCCAGAATAGTCGGATTTGGCGGCTGTGTAGACTTGATGAAGGTAGTCCGCACCGTTCACCGTATCAGGCACCGCACCATCGCCAGGCTGAAAAGTCCACCCCTTATCAGCCATGTACCAATGTACGACTGAGACGGAAATCATGCTTTTCAGCCCCTTAAGGGAGCGGAAAATCAGCGCCCTGTGCGCCCAAGGACAAGCCAGCGAAACATAGAGATGATAGCGTCCGGCTTCGGCCTTGAACCCGCCATCGCCACTTGGGCCAGGGGCACCATCAGCAGTGATCCAATTGCGGAACTGCGGTGCCTTGCGCACGAACCGGCCGTCAGTTTCTTTGGTGTTGTACCATTGGTCGACCCAACGGCCCTCTTGAAGCATTCCCATGATCTCGCCTTTCAAAGTCGGGAGGGTCGCGCGATTTGCCGGTCCCCCCTTTAATGGTTTGAGTCCGTTATCGTGTGGTGACCTGGTCGCGGTGCGCGAAAACGACGATGGCTGCGAGCACGCCAAGCACTAATGCTGGGACTGCCGATGGACCAATGATGAAGAGGTGAGCCAGAACTGCGCCGACCATAGTGCAAAGAAGAAGGCCTGCGCCGAACACCTGACGGCCACGGAGCCAAAGCAAAGCCGCGCCGCCGATTTCAACCAGCCCTGTGACATATCGAAACCATTGGCCGAGGCCCACGGCCTCAAAGGTTTGGACCATCATCTCAGCACCAGAGAGTTTCGCCAAGCCTGCCGCGAGGAAGGCGAAGGTGAGCAACACCTTGATGACAAGCAGGCCGTATTTTTGAACGTTTGGGGGCATTTTTTCATTCCTGTTGCTTTGCGCCTGACGTGTTTCATAGGCAGTTTTCTTTTCTTGATACTCTTCCTCAGAGAGAGCATGCCACCCGATACAGTTGCCTGTCGGGGAACGGCCACATCCACATTTTGGTGCTTCAGTCATTTTTATAACTCCTATTTTTGGTTGCTCTTTTACATGTATTGCAACATGGATACGCACAATGTGCGTATATCCGCGGAGAGTGCGCGTAAAAAGGGCATAGGTAATATGGACAAATGGGCTGAGCTTCGAACAGCATACCAAGTGGCAAAGCTAGGCACGGTAAGTGCAGCGGC
>JAPKAB010000044.1 GCA_028825475.1 Ascidiaceihabitans sp.
ATGGGAAAACCAATCAATGACGAGGTTATTCTCAGCCACTGGGATAATGAAGTCAGCGGAAGGATACGCGTTCCCAACCAATTTGGACCGCGATCCCCCCAAAGGTGGGCTAGCCCCTGAAACCCAGCAAGCGCTGTTCATGCGCGCTATTTCTGAGGACCTGAGTGTTGATGAATTTGTAAAAATTCTTGATGAAATGCGCCTCAAACGATTGGCGTAGTTTCGGGGAATCGCAATTTGATTGTCCAACGGTTTTACGAGATCCAATCTGCAAAGCGGCCGTTCGCCGCTCTGCAGATAACTGTCATTCTGGGCTCACTGCCGCCATTCGCTGCGCCGCAGATAGAAAATCAGGCATGATGATTGAATTAACGGCGGCTCTGCGGACTTAGCCGACATTGCTGGGGCCAACACGAACGGCCGGTTCCAGCGGTTTGCTATACTAACCCCTATTGAAAATCAGGATCGGTTGGAAATATCGCGGGCGATGCTGCGGATGTCGGTGCATAGTGTGTCTTTTCAAGCGGTCTTTTGCCTTTTTCTGTCAATATCCGATAGATCACAAACATGCCCAACAGGCATAGAATTGAGCCGATGAAGATAAAGAGGCCACCGGGCTGATTATTGTGCATGAACATGGATGCCGTAATCGGACCTGCAGTTGCACCAACGGAGAATGACAACAACAAACCGCCACTTGTCTCCACCATACGCTCGTTTGGAACAACGTCATTTGCGTGAGAGATGCACAGAGCGTAAATCGGTATCATCAAAGCGCCGTGGCAAGCTGCAACAACAAAAGTTATTGGCCCTGACGGAACAACATCCAATCCGATTACGAGGCCCGTTATAACTGTGCCAAATGCCGCTATTGAAATAACAACCCGTCGGTCAATCTGATCGGATGCCCAGCCCAAAGGCCATTGTGATAGGGTTCCACCCAGTACAAACGCGGCCATTAACAACGCAATATCAGCCGTCTCCATGCCACGTCCCTGTGCAAAAACGGGGCCAAGTGACCAAAAGGCACCTTCGACGGTACCGGCAAGTAAACACCCGATAACACCCACAGGTGACAATCTGTAAAGCGCTTTTAGATCAAGCCGCGCCGATGGGACAGGAGATGGCGCAGGTGTCGGCGTCAAACTGATCGGAACAATAGACAGGCAGATCAACATGGCGACCAAGATAAATAAGGTCGCATCTAAGGTATCAAAGGAATTGACCATTAGCTGCCCGGCCATTGTGACGATGTTGGTAACAATGATGTAGATCGACAGTGTGCGACCCCTGTTTGCGTTGCTTGCGCTGTCGTTTAGCCAGCTTTCCACAACAATATAGAGCATTGCCAAACACGCACCGCTGAGGACGCGCAGGCCACCCCAGAAAATAACGTCAACAAATAACGGAAACGCAAGGAACGTCGCTGTCAGCAACGCCGTGATACCGGCAAAGGTTCGTGCGTGACCTACACTCTTGATAATCTTGGGGCCAAGAAAACATCCGATTGTGAAACCACCAAAATATGCGGTGCCAAGCCAACCTATCAGTGCGCTAGAATAGCCTTCCTGTGTCGCACGGATAGGTAACAGGGTTTGGAACAGCCCATTGCCTGCAAATAGGAGCGCAGCACAACTTAGTATTGCGACAATGGTGACTGATTTTGCCGAGCGAGAAGTGGTCATGTAGCGCATTCTTTCTGGAGCCTGTTAGAGCTCAGTCATCCCTTATGCAGTCAAATGAAGCAAGCCGAAGAAAGAAACCGGACATTGGTACTGGGTGCAGAAAAATTCACTATGGGCTCGGAGCCGCCGTTCGCTGCGCCGCGTACAGGTTTTAATGTTGAAGGTCTGCTTCTTCTTGAATTTAAACCGAGTTTCGCCCCTGCAGCGAAGGGCCGCTTTCCGCCCTTGGTGTCGATCGCTGCTCTGCAATACGGCAATGAGCCCCCTACCCTAACAAGCTCATAAGCCGAGCCCTATATCTGCTCGTTGAACGAGTAACTTTAGCGGTTAGGGCCAGCTTAATTTTGCACCTGATATATGCACCATCTCACTTACCTTGTTTTCATGGCCAGCTCAGGCTGTTGCAAATATCATGCAATTCGATCCAAGATCGCCAAAGCGGTCGTAGATGCAGTGCGCGGCGAAGGTGTCAAATGAGCCCATTGTGACCGATGCTGCGGAGTGCAGGAATGTCCGGTTTCGGGGAGCTGACAAAATTGCTCCGAAATTCCGGCCCTTACCGGACATTCGCAGGGGGCCGCGACGCTGCGGTGCAGCGTCCCCAAAGCGGACCTTCGCACATTCTGCAGCAATTTTAACCCAACAAGGTCTGCTTTGGGGGCAAAAGCAGACAAACAGGACTTTACCATTGAGGCTGGCTCTCAATAGTGGGTCAACAGAACTCGCTGTTTTGAACTTATTGCCACATCTCTGCAAAAAACCAATTCTCAATTTCATGCCAAATACGCCATAGAGCAAAATATTGCGGGCGTAGCACCTGCAACGTTTCAATTCCCTTCATCCCAGGTCTTACAAAGTTCAGCAGCACATATCTGCAAGATGCTGAGAGCCCGCGTTGATACTTCCGAATCTTGCAGAGACGCCGTTGGACCTGAAACGCCGATGACGGTTTTCGCAGTTCCAATGCGGCCGATAGGAACAGACAATCCAGAGACCCCCGCCTCGAATTCTGCATGCACAACGACGTAACCCTGCATCCTCGCCTTCCTGATTTCTTCATGAATCGCCAAACTGTCAAAGTTGGTCTGGGGAGTGTACCTGATAAGATCGCTTGTTTCGACGAAGGCTTGAACGGCAGTTTCGCTTTCTAACGCCAGCAGCATACGACCCACAGCAGTATGCCGGAGTGGCAGCGGACTGCCGACAGTAAAACCAAATGAGATAGCCGATCCTGTGATGTTCGAGCGCGCAAGATAGATTGCGGCACCGTCACAAAGGGTCGCCATTGAAATCTCTCTACCCATTTCTTCAGAGTATTTATTGAGGATGGGTTGCACCGTTGAGCCAATCCGGTGGCCACGCAAATACCCGCCCGCGAGCACCAGAACCTTGGGTGTGAGCGAAAACGATTTGCCTGTTTTAACCAGTAGACCCTCATCAACAAGAGTGATCACAAGACGCCGGACCGTCGCGCGATCATATCCTGCCTCACTGCCGATCTCGGGGAGGGTCATCTGGGCAGCCCCACCCTCAAAGGCCGCCAGCACCTTCAATCCCTTCACAAGGGTCGTTGAAATATCACGCTCTGTGTACCAGTTATCCGTTTCATTCGGGGGCAAAACAATCTCCTACGGGCTGTAGCAAGGAATACTTGACAATAGCACCCTGCCTGTTGTGTTATATATATCAACAAATGTGCGTTATATGAACATATATCGGATGACGAACGCCAGTTCAAGACACCCAAAGGAGATGAGCCAGATGATCAGCCAAGAACTCAACGACCAGTTGACGCGCACTGGACCTGACACGGATGCAGGCGCTGTGATGCGGCACTACTGGCAACCCGCGGCGCTGAGTGACGAGCTAGCGGGCAACCGCCCTGTGGTTCCAGTCAAGCTTCTCGGTGAAGACTTGGTGCTGTTTCGCGACAGCGATGGGGAGCTTGGCCTGATCGGGCGTGCCTGCCCGCACCGCGGCGCTGATCTGTGCTACGGCCGTCTTGAGGATAACGGACTGCGCTGTCCCTTTCATGGCTGGCACTTTAACCGCGACGGCCAATGTGTCGAGCAACCGGGCGAGCCTGAAGGTTCGCGCATGCACGAGAAGATCCAGAATACCTCTTATCCTGTGATCGAGAAGAATGGCATTATCTTTGCCTACATGGGTCCGGGTGACCCGCCTGAATTTCCAAATTTTGACTGCTTTCGCGCGCCTGAAAGCCATGTCTTTGCGTTCAAAGGCCTTTGGCAGTGCAACTGGCTGCAGGCCATGGAAGTGGGCATTGATCCGGCCCACGCCTCTTTCCTGCACCGCTTCTTGGAGGACGAAGACCCCGCCGACAGCTATGGCAAGCAGTTCCGCGACAAAGCTGCGGATACCGACATTCCTATGACCAAACTGCTGCGCGACTATCCCCGCCCCGAGATCACGGTGGAGGAGACTGAGTACGGCATGCGCCTGATCGCCCTACGTCATCTGGATAATGACAAAACCCATGTCCGCATCACCAACCAGATTTTCCCCGAGGCGATTTCAATTCCGATGAGCCGCGAGATGATCATCACGCAATGGCATGTGCCTGTCGATGACGAGACCTGCTATTGGTATTCGATGTTCACCAGCTTCGACAAACCCGTCGACAAGGAAAAGATGCGTGCACAGCGGCTTAAGGAGCACCGCCTACCCGACTATGCGCCACTAAAAAATAAGGCCAACAATTATGGCTTTGACCCTGAGGAACAGCAACGCGAGACCTACACAGGCATGGGCCTTGATATCAACGTGCATGACCAGTGGGCGGTGGAAAGCCCCGGTGCGATCTTTGACCGGACCAAGGAACATCTGGGTAAAACCGATGTGGCAATCATCAAATACCGCCGCATGATGCGCGCCGCGATTGCCAGCCTCAAGGATGGTACAAAAGACGCGATGCCCATGATCTCTGGTGTCGATGTCAAAACGATCTATGGTCCGATCTCGAATGATACGATCGGGGACAAGAGTGCTTGGCGTGAAGCGTTTGAAGCAAGTGATACGGCGCGCCGCACAGGCTGCACCGATTGGGACGCAAAGGTTTAAAAGGTGCCACGCAGATGACTGATTTCAAAACGCAAATTAAGGCGGGTGCTTTGGCGCGTGCGGGGCTGCTGGATGCCGCTACGATTGATGCAGCGGCTGCTTTACTTGCGCGTGTGGACGAGAGCGCCCTTGAGACAGTGCGTGTCCTTTTTGCAGATCAGCACGGCGTGCTGCGGGGTAAAACCATCGTGGCCAGCGCGCTGCCCTCTCTTTTTACCAGTGGCCTTGCCGCTCCCTCTACGCTTCTGCTCAAAGACACGTCACACCGCACCGTCTTTCCTGTCTGGTCGGTTGATGCAGATGTCGCGGGCGGTATGGGCGGCGCAGGTGATATTTTGATGCTGCCAGACCCTGCTACATTCCGCGTTCTACCATGGTCGCCCCACTCCGCATGGATATTCTGTGACCCAAGGTTCAAGTCGGGTGGCGTGATCCCCTTCTCACCCCGCGATATGCTCAAGGCCGCAGTGGAAAGACTCGCCGCTCACAACCTTGATCTGGTTGTTGGGTTAGAAGTTGAGTTTCATGTGTTCGAGCGTATCGACGCCAAGCTGGACCATGCCGATGCTACCATGCCCGGCCAGCCTGTGCAGACCCGCAATCTGGCCCAAGGGTATCAGTTCCTGACCGAAACCCGTTACGCCGAGCTTGAGCCGATCATGGACGTCTTGCGCCGCCACTGTCAGGCGATGAACCTGCCGATCCGCTCCATGGAAGTCGAGATGGGGCCAAGCCAGTTCGAGTTCACGTTTGATCCAAGCGACCCGCTGAACCATGCCGACAATATGATGATGTTCCGCGCGATGGTGAAGGAAGTTTGCACCGCGCGCGGCTTGCACGCCACCTTTATGTCCCGCCCAAGCGTAGAGAATGCCGCCGCCAGCGGGTGGCACCTGCATCAATCATTGGTGGACCGCACAACAGGCCAAAACGTAATGATGTCTGCCGAGGATGGCACGCTCAGCGATGCAGCGAGCAGCTGGATCGCGGGGCTGTTGAAACACGCCGCCGAGAGCTGCCTGCTGACCACGCCGACCATCAACGGCTACAAACGCTACCGCCCACACCAACTTGCCCCTGACCGCATCCAATGGGGCCGCGACAATCGGGGAGCGATGGTCCGTGGCCTCTTGGCTGCGGGTGATTCCGCCTCGCGCATAGAGAACCGCGTGGCCGAAACTGCGGCCAACCCATATTACTTCTTCACCAGCCAGATCCTGTCTGGTCTGAACGGCATTGCAACTGGTGCAAAAGCCCCAGACCCTGTCGAGACCCCTTATGACGACGGTCCCACTCGCCTGCCCGCGAACCTGCTCGACGCTATTCGCCTGATGGAAGGCTCAACATTCTACCGCGAACAGCTGGGGGATGAATTTGTCGATTACATCACTACCATCCGCCGCGCCGAATGGGATCGATACAATTTGGCCGTCTCGGAATGGGAGCAGGCGGAATATTTTGGACTGTTCTAAGGCTGAGCTGTTCAGCGTAAATTCTTGACGCTGCGCATGATAAACGCCGCCAACAGCCCGATCAGCACACCCCAGAATGCCGACCCGACCCCGAACATCGTCATGCCAGATGTGGTAAAAAGAAATGTAAGCAGACCAGCCTGCACATCATCACCAGCCAGCATATCGGTCATGAACTTCTGGATCGCAGGGAGCAAAGCAAGCCCTGCCAGCAAGGCAATAATAGCCGTGGGCAGTAGGATCAGAAAATCAACAATCGAGCCTGCGAATATCCCTCCCAGACAATAAAAGCATCCACTCACCACGCCCGCGATGTAGCGACGGTCAGGGTTTTCATGGCTATCAGGGCTTGCACAAAACGCAGCTGTGATTGACGCCAATGCAATGGATATGCCACCAAAAAACGCAGCACCGACAGAGGCAATGCCACCCACCACCAAGATGGGTCGTGTCGATACGGCAAAGCCATTTGCGCGCAGGATCGCAACACCGGGCAAATATTGCCCGCTAAGTGTCGTGATAAGCAAAGGCACCGCCAAGGTAGCGATTGCCGTGACCGAAAGTTCAGGGATCCAGAGTATTGGCGTTGCGACCTTCAGACCGACATCACCAATCGGGGTGTCGTAAAACAGAGCGGTCAACACAACCGCGATGCCAAGCAGACATAAAACTGCATAGCGCGGGACCAGTACGGTGAGAACAACAAACGCTGCGATGAGAATTCCGACGATGACCGGATCAGTTGTAAAACCCTGAGCAGCGCGCAGTCCGAAACCGAATAAAATGCCAGCCATCATTCCGTTGGTCACAGCGGGAGGCAGAAGCCGCACCAGTTTTTCAAACACCCCTGATAAGCCAATAAAGATAAGGCTGACCGCAACAACAAGATATGCTGTGATGATTTCGGCAATCGACATGCTTGTCCCGATTGAGATCAACAGGACCGTGCCAGGCGCTGACCATGCCATTGAGATCGGAACCCTGAGCCAGAGACTTAGAAAAATGCTTGAAAGCCCTGCACCGATTGAAATTGCGAATACCCACGAGACAAACATGCTTGTGGAAATTTCCATCGCCTTAGAGGCACTCAGGTACACCAAAAGCGGCCCTGAATAGGACACCATAACAGTCAGAAAACCAGCTCCGACCGCTGTGGACGAAATGTCCTGCCATATCGGGCGACGGGGGATTCCAGCCTCAGACAAATTTAGCCTCTGCCGCAGCGCGCAGCATGCGTTTCTCGGCGTTCAGCTTGCAAGCGGTAACGAGGATCATACCGCAACTGTCCGCAACCCAAGGATGTCACGCGCTTGACGCCATGTGGCGACAGGACGTTCATACTTCTCACACAGATCGACAGCACGTTGAACCAATGCCGCATTCGACGGGGCAAGAGTATCGCGGTCCAGACGAACGTTGTCCTCAAGACCAGTGCGCGTATGGCCACCCTTGGAAATCGACCACTCGTTAATGGTCAGTTGGGACTGTCCTATGCCTGCTGCACACCACTGCGCATCAGGTGCTAAGCGTTTGAGTGTCTCGATGTAGAAGTCGAAAATTGGCTCATCCGCTGGCATCGAGTTTTTCACACCCATCACAAACTGCACATAGAGCGGCCCATGAAGGCGACCATCCGCCGCCATTCGTGTGGCCTGTACGATGTGACCCAGATCAAAGGCTTCGATTTCGGGCTTAACGTGGTGGGTGCGCATTTCCGAGGCCAACCAATCAACGAGGTCGGGGCTGTTCTCATAGACCCGTGTGGGGAAGTTGTTTGATCCCACCGACAAAGACGCCATGTCAGGCGACAGCGGCAGCATCCCACCGCGATCACGCCCTGCACCAGAGCGACCACCCGTCGAGAGCTGCACAATCATTCCCGGACAATGTTTTTCCAGCCCCTCCTTCAGCGCGGCAAACCGCTCAGGATCGGACGTTGGTTTGCCCGCATCATCGCGCACGTGGCAATGTGCGATGCTCGCGCCTGCCTCGAATGCCTGATGCGTACTTTCAATCTGTTCGGCAACAGTTATCGGAACCGCAGGATTATTCTCTTTCGTGGGCAGAGATCCCGTGATTGCTACGCAAATGATACAAGGGTTTGTCATACGTCTAAGGTCCTTTACCGCATCGTGGGATGCGTATGGGAGAGTTCTGCGCTCAGCCCTGAGAAGGCATCTTGGACAGCGCGTCGACAAAGAAGGGACGGAACCCCACAGGATGCTCGCTCATTGGGAAGTGCCCAAGCTCGTCCATCACGGCGAGTGTAGCGCCAGCGATTGCGTCAGCCGTGCGTTTGGCGTCCTGAGGCGTACAGGTAAGGTCATAGGCACCAACGATAATGTGGACGGGTGTTTGAGCCGTGTCGATATCCCCCAAACGTGAGATCAGGCTGTCGTCACGGGTGTAAAAGCTGAGGTCGCCGCGAAAAATGCCAGGTCCGGATTGCTTGAACATCCAAAGGGTATTCTCGCGCTCCGCTTTTGGCGCGTAGGGGGAGATGTTGGCAGACACCAACGCGGCACCCATCTCGCCGCCATGCGCATCAGGGCGGTCGAACCAATCAATATCATACCAAGCAGGCTGAAAGTCAGAAGCCTCAATAGCAATGAATCCACTGAATTTCTCTGGACGCAGTGCAGCCAGTTGCAGGCCAATACGACCGCCCATGGAGCAACCGGACAATACAGGACGGTCGAGGTCAAGCGCGTCAATCAGCGCAAGGATCGTTTCCATATAAGCCTCAGTCGTCAGCATATATTCTTGTGTTTCGAACCCTTCAGGCGGGAAGGATTTTCCGTGCCATGGCATGTCAAAAGCGATCAGGCGGTTGTTTGCGGTGATCTCTGCGTCGTTCATAAGGTGGCGCCACTGGCGGGTATCTGCACCAGCCGTGTGCAGGCAAACAACGGCACGTCCCTGCCCTGCTTCCTCAAAGTAGATGCGGCGCGGCGCACCCTCGACAGTAATCGTGACATAACGTCCGGTGATGGATTCAATGCTCATGCTGCGACCTCACGGGCTGGGCGGGCAAGCGCCATGACTTCTTTGAAAAACCGCAAGTTTTTGACCAGACACAGGATGTCTCCGTCAATCTTGCCCCGACCTATTGTGACAAGACCGAAGATGTCGTGAAATTTCGCCTCAGGCACGGGCTGCCAAAATTTCTCAAGCGCCTCTGCGTCCGTTCTAAAGGCAAAGCGCCACGGTGTTTTGCGGCTCGGGCCGGGAATGACCTCGACAAGTTGGCCCCTCTCGAACGTGAGATAAATTTGATCTTGGCCAACCTCGATCAGGACAGTTTCGGAAAACAGGCGACCCAGACGCAAAAGATGCGGCGTCTCATTGAGCTGTGCCTGAATGTTTCGGAATACCTCGATCACCATCATCTCCTTTAGAATATGTCCTGGTCGCAAGTGCCATCTCGTGCGGCCAGTTTGCCGTACCGGTTTTGGCATAGGGTCATGCCCTGAAATTGCACCGTGGCGCACTGCATTGGCAATCATGGGTTAGGTATCACCCGATACCACCCGCGGCATTGGTCGAGCCACCTCCTTCAAGGAAGATGAGCCACCAAAGAGCGCCAAAAGCGCGCCAAAGACCACAGATTTTATCGCCGATTTGGAGGAGAAACCCATGGGCATTGTAAACCTTGAGAACATCACCGACGTTGTGATTGCCAGTCTTGGCAAATCAGGCGACATTACCGACCGACAGCGCGAAATCATGGCATCCCTGATCACGCATTTGCATGGCTTCTGCAAAGACGTGAACCTGCAGCACGGCGAATTCCTTGAAGGCTGCGAATACCTCAAGCGTGCGGGCCAGACCTGTGACGAGAACCGTCAGGAATTTATCCTGTTGGGTGATATTCTGGGCGTCGAAGTTCTGGTCGATATGCTCTCTAACCCCGTTACTGGCACCGAGAGCGAGTCCACCGTCCTTGGCCCGTTCTACCGTGAGAACCCGCCTGTCCTGCCAAAGGCCGCCTCCATCATTCTCAAGCATTATGACAATGAGGAGACCGCCTATTTCGAGGGGTATATCCGTGATGAGGATGGCAAAGGTGTCGCCGGTGTGACGATGGACGTTTGGGAAGACGCGCCAAACGGTATCTATGAAAACCTTGACCCCGATCAGCCGGATTACAACTTGCGGGGACGCTTTGAGACAGACGAGAACGGGCACTATGCCTTTGTCGCCGTGCGTCCGGTCCCCTATCCGATCCCCGACAATGAGACCGCAGGCGAGCTGCTGCGCTTTATGGGTCACCACCCCAACCGTCCGGGTCACATGCACTTTATCATTTCCAAAGATGGCTATCGCCCTCTGATCAGCCAAATCTATGACCAAGACAGCGCATGGCTCGACAATGACAGCGTCTTCGCAGTCAAGGACAGCTTGATCGGTGCTTTCAAGCCAGCGGCGCCTGAGTTGGAGACCGATCTGCACTTTGAATTCGACTTCACACTCAAGACTGAAGTTGTTTCAATCGCCGCTGAATAGAGCCACCCAGATACTAGAAAAAGGCCCCCATCACCTGGGGGCCTTTTTTTATATGAAACGCTGCACTACACTTCACTTTGCCCAGTTATTCTAGGATTCAACGCCAAGATGAACTTCAAACAAATGACCTACTTTGTCGCCGTCGCCGAAGAATTGCATTTCGGCCGTGCTGCTGAGCGTCTTGATATGGCGCAGCCACCTCTGAGCCGTCAAATCAAGCAGATCGAAGAAGAACTCGAGGCGATGCTGTTTAACCGTGGCCGCAGTGCAATCACCCTCACGCAAGCAGGAGAGCGTCTGCTGGAACGCAGTAAATCCATCCTCGCGCAGTTGGACGACACAAAGCTGGAAATCAGGCGGATTGGCCAAGGGGCCGAAGGCAGACTACGCATCGGTTTTGTCGGGTCGGCCACCTACGGCATTCTCCCCAATATCATTAAGTCGTTCCGAGCTGCCTACCCTTCGGTGAACATGAATCTGATCCCCCTCAACAACGCCCAACTTCATCGCCAGCTGGTCTCGCGGATGATCGACGTGGCCTTTGCACGCCCCGCGCTGAGCGACTCCGAATTTGTTATGAAAAAACTGGTAGAAGAAGATTTGATTCTTGCCCTGCCCGATACATTAGACACAGGATCGCGCCGAATTGCTGACTTGCGTAGGCTCGCTACGCATAATCTTATCCTGTATCCGGAGTATCCGCGCCCCAGCTATGCCGATACCGTTTTACAGGCCTGTCAGGACGCAGGTTTTGAAGTGCCCAACCGCGTCTTTACGATGGATTTGCACACCGCACTCAGCCTTGTCGCGATTGGTGAAGGTGTTTGCGTGGTACCAGAATCCGTAGGATCGGCACCGCGAACGGGGATCAAATTTCTTAAGATCGAACCAGAAATAGCCCGCACTGCAATATCCATCAATTACCGTTTAGACGAACAAGGTGTGCATGTGCAAAACTTCGTCAAATTGGCGCAAAGCGTAGCGCGGAAACTGATTTAGCACCACAAGATCGATTAGACCTATCCCTGATCGCCACCACCCACAGGAACAGTCAGTCCGGTGATATACGACGCATCATCCGAGGCCAAAAACAGGATTGGGCCTATCTGCTCGTCCAACGTGCCATACCGCTTCATATGTGACGACTCGATCGTCTGGTCCACAATGGTCTGGTACCAGTCTTCGCGTTGATCTTCAGCAGCGTTTGCATTGCGCGGCACCACACGCGGCGGTGCTTCGGTGCCACCGGGTGCCGTTGCTACCACGCGGATGCCGCGCTCCGCCACTTCCCACGCAAGGCTTGCTGTGATCGCGTTCACGCCGCCTTTGGCCGCGGCATAGGGAACGCGGTTCAACCCACGTGTGGCGATCGAGGACACGTTGACGATCACGCCACTGCCCTTTGCCAACATAACTTCAATCGCCGCGCGGCAACAAAACAGCGTCGGGAACAATGAGCGCCGCACCTCTGCTTCGATCTGCGCAGGCTCGTAATGCTCAAACGGCTTGGCCCAGATCGTGCCGCCAACGTTGTTAACCAATATATCGATGCGACCCCACATGCTCACCGCCTTTGCCATCGCAGCTTCGCAGCCTTCCCATGTTTCCAGATCGACGGGGATCGAAGAAGCATCCCCTCCCGCTGCAAGGATATGCTTTACCACATCCTCGCGTGCGTCAGAGCGGTCAACTATAAGCACACTTGCACCCTCAGCCGCCGCACGTTCCGCCACACCGCGCCCGATGCCTTGAGCAGCGCCAGTCACGACCATGACCTTATCCTTGAAACGCATGCTCATGCGGCTTCGGTAGGGTTGAATTTCTCAAAATAGAAATTGGCAGGATCAACGCCCAGTTGCCCAAAATGATCCCGCACCGCGTCCACCATGGGAGGCGGACCACACAAATACACATCACAATCGCCGCCATTCAAGTCATCGGCACTCACGTGGTCGGTGACAAAACCCTTACGGTCATGCACGTCTTCATCAGCAGCAAGCACGGTGATTACTGTCACATTTTCGATCTTTTCAGCCAGCGCATTAACGCGGTCTAACTCGACCAAATCCGCTGCATTTGTAACCGCATAGTAGAGCGTTATGGCCTGATCAGTCCCCTGCTCTGCTACCTGTGCTAACATTGACAAAAACGGCGCAAGGCCCGTGCCGCCTGCCAGCCAAAGCTGCCTACGCTCCATCGGGCGTAGATAGAATGTGCCCATAGGACCAGTAAGCGTTACAGCATCGCCCGCTTTGGCACCGTCACCCAGATACGAGCTCATCACGCCGCCCGGAATGTTGCGCACAAGAAATGTTGCCTCTTCCGAACCGGGTGCGGAGGAGAAGGAATATGAGCGATGTTTATCCGTGCCAGGCACAGTAACATTCACATACTGACCAGGCAAAAAGTTGACCACTTTGGACGGCTTCACCCGCAGGCTGAACGATGTCTCGGAGAGTTTGTCCACGCCCAAGACTTCACCTCCGATGGCTTCGGGGGCGGTTTTGCAGCTTGCAGCGGAAACGGGCACGCGCACCACACAATCACTCTCGGGGATCATCTGACAAGTGAGCACGTAACCCTGCTCGGCTTCCTCGTCGCTCATGGATTCGTCCATGTAGAACTCCAGCTCATACTCGCCCTTCTCGGCAAAGCATTTGCAGGTGCCACAAACCCCGTCACGGCAATCCATCGGCAGGTTGATCTTCTGACGAAACGCGGCGTCCGCTACGCTCTCATCGTCTTCACACTCGATAACGCGGGTGACGCCATCTTCGAAATTCAGGGCAATGTTAAAAGCGGTCATGGCGTGCTCCTCCCAAATCCACGCATCCTGTTTGACGGAATGCGCGGTGGTTCAATGGCGTTAGATGAATAGATCAGATGTGGTAAACATCGATCACGTGATGGATTTTATCGTTTTTCAGGACGACTTTTTTATTGCTGATCAGCGGTTTGGGGCCAGACGTGTCGACAGTATAAAACGACGTTCCCCAATGCTGGTCTGTGGTGCCGTAGCGGTATGTGCAGGTCAGCCAGTTAAAGCGCAGCTTCAACTCACCCCCCTCTTGGCTCAGGATTTCGATGTTGCTGAGATTGTGCATCGTTCGCGGCTCTGGCAGCGAGGTCGACGAAGAGCGGTCCGTTTGAATGCGAAACACACGGTCTTCGATGCCTGACTTATCGGGATAATAGATCAAAGACATCTCGTTCATCGGGTCTTCTGTCAGCTGGTCCTCGTCGTCCCACGCAGGCATCCAGAACGGACAATCAGCGTGATAAAACGTCAGCCATGTCTCCCACTCGCGGTCATCCAAAGCGCGGGTTTCAGCAAACAGGAATGCCTGAACATCGTCAAAAGTCATTGTAGTGCTCATTGTCACAATCCTTATTCTGCTGCCACGGAGGCTTCGGGCGCATCAGCCCGCTCTCTCGCGATGGCTTTTGCCATACGCTCGGTCCACTGGGAGTGCTGGATCACAAACAAACCTTCGTCCTCGGTGCGCGCACCCGACAGGATAGGATTTATGCCCAGCTCTTTTGCGTCCTCGTCGGGGCCTTCGATCCACTGGGTTGCACCACGGCTCAGGTCGTTCCATTTGGCATGTGCACCACCCGCATATCCCCGCTGGGTTGCGCGGAATTCTTCGGTATCATCAGGTGTCGCCATGCCGGAAGCGTTGAAGAAATCCTCATACTGGCGGATGCGCAGCGTGCGTGATACCTGATCTTCGCCTTTAGGCGCGATGCAATAGATTGTCACTTCGGTCTTATCGACACTAATGGGGCGGAACACGCGAATCTGGCTGCTGAACTGGTCCATCAAAAAGACGTTGGGATAGACGCACAAGTTACGCAGCACGCCGACCATCCACTCGGCCTTGGCTTTGCCATAGGTCTCGGACCATTTCTCGAGGCTGGCATAGTTTGGGCGTGTTGTTGGATCGGCCCATGTTGTCCAGAGCAGCAAGTGACCGTTCACATAGGAGTGGAAGCCACCCTTTTGTTTGGACCACTTGGACGCATCTGTCGCTTTGATCTTGTCTTCTTTTCCGTCAGCTGTGCGGTGCGACGTCGTCGCAACATAGTTCCAATGCACCGCGGACACATGATAGCCATCCGCACCGTTTTCGGCCTGAAGCTTCCAGTTGCCGTCAAATGTATAAGTAGATGATCCGCGCAGCACTTCGAGGCCCTCTTCAGATTGATCCACGATCATATCAATCATCTTGCAGGCTTCGCCGAGATACTCCTCAAGCGGTTCAACATCGGCATTGAGCGAGCCAAACAGAAAGCCACGATAGTTTTGGAACTTCGCCACTTTCGTCAGGTCATGGCTGCCATCTTTGTTGAACTGCTCGGGGTAGCCACCACCTTTGGCATCTTTCACCTTGAGCAGCTTGCCTGTGTTCGAAAAGGTCCAGCCGTGGAACGGGCAGGTAAAAGTCTTTTGATTACGGCGCTTGAAGCGGCACAGCATGGCACCGCGGTGCGAGCAGGCATTGACCAGCGCGTTCAGCTCCCCGTCTTTGTCGCGGGTAATAATGACGGGCGTACGGCCCATGTGCAAAGCGAAGTAGTCGCCGTTGTTCGGGATCTGGCTCTCGTGGGCCATGTAGATCCAATTGCCTTCATAGATGTGCTTCATCTCGAGCTCGAACAGCTCTTCATCGGTGAACATATCACGGCGCGCGCGGTAGATACCCTTTTCAGGCTCGTCTTGCACCATACCGCCGAGACGGGTTTCGAGTTCATCCAAATTTGATTGCGTGAACATATGTGTTCTCCCCTATTGAAGCCGTCACCTGTTTAGGTTTGGCCAAGTTATTTAATCGCCGGACTACTCTCCGGCAGCAGCTATGAATGTCTGTTCGCTATCACGGCGGTAGAAGTTGATTTTGTCCGGGTCGAGTGTCGCGCCGATCCCGTGGCCTTGCGGCACCTCGACACAGAAATCGCGGTACACAATCGGTTCAGCCAGTATCTCGTCTGTCAGCAACAGCGGGCCAAACAATTCTGTCCCCCAGTGCAATGTCTCAACGGTCGAGAATAGTTGCAGTGCAGCAGCCGTGCTCAAGCCCGTTTCCAGCATCGTACCTGCGTACAGACCCAAACCTGCAGATTGCGCAATTGAAATTACTTCGGAGGCGCGCTTCAGGCCGCCTGACTGCGCGATTTTCACTGCGAACACATCCGCCGAACGGCTGGCCGCGACTGCCAATGCATCCTCGGGACCGTTTAAGGCTTCGTCCGCCATGACCGCAATCTCGTATGAACGGGTCAGCTCTGCCATCGCGTCATGATAGCGCGCCTGAAGCGGTTGCTCGACCAGCTCACAGCCAACCTCCTGCAAGCCCTTCAGGCCCCAGCGTGCATCTTGCAAGGACCACGCAGTGTTGACGTCCACACGGATACTGCCTGCATCGCCCACGGCTTGCTTGATGCGGGCGACGTGTGCGACGTCATCGCGCACATTGCGTTTTCCGATCTTGAGCTTGAAAATGTTGTGGCGGCGCGTCTCGATCATCTCTTGCGCCTCGGCAATGTCTGTCTCGGAATTGCCAGACGCAAGCGTCCAGGCGACAGGCATCTTGCGATGCACCGCACCACCAAACAGCTGGGACACAGGCACGCCAAGCCTCTTGCCCAAACCATCCCACAAGGCGATCTCAACAGCCGTTTTGGCGATACGGTTCCCGCGGACCAGTTTGTCCATCAACTGGAGCGCACCGTTTACATTGTCAGCATCCCGCCCGATCAGTTCAGGCGCGATATATGTATCAATGGCCGACTGAATGCTTTCGGGGCTTTCAGGTCCATAGGTCAGGCCACCAATCGTTGTCCCCTCCCCGATCCCTTCAGACCCGTCCGAGAACTTGATACGGACCACAACAGCGGCTTGTGAACGCATGGTCGCCATGGACAAGACATGCCCGCGGATGGTCGGGATATCGAGGATCATGGTTTCGATCTGGTCGATTTTGGTCATGCTTTGCACCGCTATTTTGGACTTGATTGCAGATACAGACTGCCCAACAGAGCGGCCTTCTGTCGATGATCAAACGGGTCTCGGGTGATACCCTGACGACCAACTTATCCGACTGGCGGCGAGCGCCAGGACCGGCGACATAAAACCGTCTGCCATGTTAA
>JAPKAB010000010.1 GCA_028825475.1 Ascidiaceihabitans sp.
ATGTCGACCCGATTTGATCGTTCAATGTTTGCGATATGTGGTTTGGCAGCGCCCCGACATAGCGAGACAGTTTCTGCAACGAAAGATTTGGATCCAGATAAAGAGCATCCTGTTGCATAGATTTTTCGATCCGTGCGGCGAGTGATTCCATATGGTCTTTGCTGAGTGCTGAACGCGAGTATTTGTCCGAAATCTCTGCAGTTTCTTTAATATGCGTTGCCGGAGGTGGCGTTAGGGATGCAAATATATTCAGAAATATCAGCACTCCTGCAGCAAGTAGATAGAAAAGCACTGGTTCGAAGGGGGGGGCTTTACCAAAGTTTTCGCCGGTAAAGCCAATCGTGCCCGCGCCCCACAAGGCGACAAGAAACCCCATGAACCAATTAACCCAGCGAAGATCGCGCTGATCTATATTTGAATGGATTGTGCGTAGTGTTTCACGGTAGCTGCGTAAACGCCTTATCGTTGCGATTAGATATGCCAGCGACGCGATTGGCCAGAGTAGGATTAGGGCAAAGGCAGTAAAGGCCAGTATATTCGGGGCAATGTCGGTTGGCAGGTCGCCCTCAATCAACATGGTTGTTTTGGCATCTATAGGTAAAAGCCAAAATCCTATTGTTACGATGCACCCAGTCAAAGGTAGAAAACTGTCGCGCGATTTAAAGGGTATTGGATCAAGCTCGGGCGATTTGGCGACCACATAATAAAAGATGGCGGGCGCAAGTGTTAACAGCATGATCAAAATTGCTGGAAAGTAGAAGAGGTATAGAGCTGGGGCAAACGCTGTAATCAATGGTAGCGAGAATACCCCTGCAAAGACGCAATACACCAATCTAAGATAAAGGCGGGAACTTTTACATCCACTACCCACAGCGATCGATGTTAGACCAGCAATAGCGATCCCCAAGCAGATACCAGAAAGAACAAGTGTAGCGTCAGTTTGCATATCTAATCGTATGCCAGTTTGCTTGATCTAATCAATCGAACAAGGGTCCGCGCCGTCCCGCGCGGACGACAGTCGGTGAATTAGACATCAGTATGGTCAGAAAGGGCCTGATCGGTTCAACAATGAAGGAATGACTGATGATCTATTTTGATACGCTCGCACTTGGTGTCCATGTTGCGTTTGGGAGTGTGGCCGTTCTCATGGGCGCAATTGCATTTGCTGTGCGCAAAGGTGGCAAAAGTCATATCAAGGCAGGGCGTGCTTTTGCGATTTGCATGGGAGTGTGTTCGGTTTTCGGTGGTGTGATTGGCCTCCTAAAGTTCGAGACATTTTACATCACGTTTCACGCTGGGATCCTTGGGGCAACCTTGGTCACAAGCGGTTGGTTAATGGCGCGGGCACAGCCACATGGATTGTGGTTCTTTGCAACGGCATTTGTAAACGCAGTCAATGTTGTAGCACTCGCATGTGTTGGCGCGTACGCTATGTCGCAGGCTGGTGGTGTGCTATTCGGTTTTGAGGCGGCGAACTATCTGTTCCTATGTGTGTTAGCGAGTGTTGCGTTAATTGGTGATTTGTTTGTTTTGTTGCAAACAGCCCCATCAAAAAAGCATCGCGTTTCACAGCATATCCTGCGTATGTGCATCGGTTTCTTTATCGCAGCGGGATCAGCGTTCACTGGTCCGGGCCAAAATGCGTTTCCTGAGGTCATCAGGAAATCGGGCATACTTTCGGTTCCAGAGCCGTTGATTTTTGTTCTTATGGTCTTCTGGCTTGTGCGCACATTGTTTTGGAATGCGCGCACACCATTACGCTAGGCCTGAGCGGCTGCGTCGATCTCTTCGAATGTTTTGCGCGCGATGCGGAAACACTCAACGCCCTGTGGCACGCCACAATAAATGGCGATGACGTGGATGATCGCGCGAACTTCTTCTTTGGATACGCCGTTGGTGATTGCGCCGTGCAGGTGTAACTCCCATTCATGCATTTTGCCCAAGGCACCGATCATAGACAGGTTCATCATCGAACGCGTTTTTGCATCGATGACATCGTCTCCCCAACCAAAACCCCAGCACCATGCAGTCATGGCTTCTTGAAAGGGGCGGGTAAAATCATCTGCGGCCGCCAAGTTGCCTTCGACGTATTCTGCGCCAAGGGTAGATTTGCGTTGTTCTAAACCCTTTAAAAATAGATCTTCGTCAAACGTGCTCATGGTCCGTCCTTTTGTGTAAATTGTTAGGTTAAGGGTATCAGAATAGGGCCATTTGAAAAACCTTCGATTTTGTTGATTTGTTCGCTTGACGCGCCTGACATGTCGACCTATTACAGCCCCAACAATGCTGCGCGGTTGTAGCTCAGTTGGTTAGAGTATCGGCCTGTCACGCCGA
The DNA here is from genome assembly GCA_028825475.1 of Ascidiaceihabitans sp. Classification (GTDB taxonomy): domain Bacteria; phylum Pseudomonadota; class Alphaproteobacteria; order Rhodobacterales; family Rhodobacteraceae; genus Ascidiaceihabitans. The sequence continues at coordinate 2,335 of JAPKAB010000010.1, forward strand.
GGGTCGCGGGTTCGAGTCCCGTCAACCGCGCCATTGTTAAACATCCCCATATAATGCCAATTTACACTCAAAAAGCTGATTTTTCAGTTGATTATTGCAAATTGTTGATCTACTCACCCTGTAAATAGTTAGCGCTAACATAAATTGCTAAGGTGAATCCAAAATGCCGATACATGCTACACTAAAATCCGTGACCGATAGAATTGTTGCCCGCAGCGCGACAAGCCGTGGCCAATATATGGCTCGTATGAAAGCGGCGCAGACAAAGGGCCCTTCACGCGGTCACTTGTCTTGCAGTGGTCAGGCCCACGCATTTGCCGCTTCAGGTGAGGATCAGGACGAGTTGGCGACCGGTATTGGTGGCAACCTTGGCATCGTCACAGCCTTTAACGACATGCTTTCTGCGCACCAACCTTTTGAGCACTTTCCGGCAGTGATGCGCGAAGCTGCGCGTTCAGTTGGTGGCACCGCACAGGTTGCAGGCGGAGTGCCGGCAATGTGTGACGGCGTCACGCAGGGCGAGGCGGGCATGGAGCTTAGCTTGTTTTCACGTGATTTGATCGCAATGGCCGCGGGCATCGCGCTAAGCCACAACACCTTTGATGCGGCCACATATTTAGGTGTCTGCGACAAGATCGTTCCAGGTTTGGTCATTGGCGCTCAAGCATTCGGTCACTTGCCAGCCGTCTTTGTTCCTGCGGGGCCAATGACCAGTGGTTTGGCAAATGATGATAAAGCCATGGTACGTCAGAAATTCGCTGCAGGCGAAGTTGGCCGTGACGCATTGATGAAGGCCGAAATGGCAGCATACCACGGTCCGGGTACATGTACCTTCTATGGCACAGCCAACACCAACCAGATGTTGATGGAATTCATGGGCCTTCATTTGCCCGGTTCCAGCTTTGTTACGCCTAACACTGAAATGCGCGCTGCATTGACAGCCGAGGGTGCAAAACGCGCACTTTCGCTAAGTGCGTTGGGCGACAACTATACCCCTGTGTGTGAGATCCTCGACGAAAAAGCCTATGTAAACGGCATCGTTGGCTTGATGGCGACAGGTGGATCAACCAACCTGTTGATCCACTTGGTGGCTATGGCGCGTGCGGGTGGCATCGTCCTAGATTGGGAAGACTTCTCTGAAATCTCTGATTTGGTGCCATTGTTGGCACGTGTGTATCCAAACGGTTTGGCAGACGTGAACCACTTCCACGCAGCTGGCGGTTTGGGATACTTGATTGGCGAATTGCTACGCGGTGGCATGCTGCACCCAGATACAAAAACTATCGCTGGTGTTGGTCTGCATCACTATACCCAAGAGCCGTTCATGGAGAATGGCGAATTGGTATGGCGCGAGGGCACATCCGTGAGCCTGAATGCTAAGATCATCAGCACGCTAGAAGAACCGTTCCAAGAAACAGGTGGCCTTAAGCGGTTGTCTGGTTCCCTTGGTACCGGCGTTATGAAGATTTCTGCCGTGGCCCCAGAGCACCGTGTGATCGAAGCGCCAGCGCGCGTGTTCCACGGTCAAGATGAAGTAAAAGCCGCGTTTAAAGCAGGTGAGTTCACTGGTGACGCAATCGTTGTTGTGCGTTTCCAAGGCCCGAAAGCCAACGGTATGCCAGAGCTGCACAGCCTGACACCAATGCTGGCGATCCTTCAGGGCCAAGCCAAAAAGGTTGCATTGGTCACGGATGGACGCATGTCTGGTGCATCTGGTAAGGTGCCTGCTGCAATTCACGTGTGCCCAGAAGCCCTAGACGGTGGGCCAATCGCCTACATCAACGACGGCGACATGCTGCGTGTTGATGCGGTTGAGGGCACATTGGAAATCCTGACCGAGGGTGCGCTGGAACGTGCCCCTGCACAGGTTGATCTCACTGCGAACCAGGCTGGTACTGGTCGCGAAATGTTCGAAGTGTTTCGTTCTGCTGTTGGTCCTGCTGAAGCAGGCGCCAGCGTATTTGGAGTTTAAGATATGACTGTTCAATCCCGTTCTGCTGGTACACGCGCCTTATGTGAATTGGCCCCAATCATCCCTGTGTTGGTTGTCCATGATGTTGCACATGCTGTTCCATTGGCCGAGGCACTGGTGCGGGGCGGTTTGCCGGTTCTTGAGGTTACATTGCGTACACCTGCGGCACTTGATGTGATTGCTGCTATGGCGACTGTTAAAGGTGGCCATGTTGGGGCAGGGACATTGATTACACCTGCAGACGTTGCCGCGGCTAAAGCGGCTGGCGCAACATTTGGTGTGTCACCAGGTGCAACAGATACATTGCTAGACGCATGTGAAGCGGCTGAGTTGCCAATCTTGCCGGGTGCTGCTTCTGCGTCTGAAGCGATGCGTCTTCTAGAGCGTGGCTATGATATGCTTAAGTTCTTCCCAGCTGAGGCTGCGGGTGGCGTTGATGCGATCAAAGGCATTGGTGGTCCACTTCCACAGATTTCCTTCTGCCCAACCGGCGGCATCAACCCAACAAACGCCCCTAAGTATTTGGCGCTGTCCAATGTTGTATGTGCTGGCGGCAGCTGGGTTGCACCAAACGATTTGGTCAACGCTGGAAAATGGGATGAGATCGAAGAATTGGCGCGTCAAGCTAGCGGTCTATCACGCTGATCTGAATGAATTTTCACAGGGGTATCATTTGTTATTGACGCCCCTGTGAAGGCGGTCTATTCCGCCCGTATGCGCGGTTGTAGCTCAGTTGGTTAGAGTATCGGCCTGTCACGCCGAGGGTCGCGGGTTCGAGTCCCGTCAACCGCGCCACTTTCCCAATATTGGTTTAAAAGTGGCGCACCTACGCGCAGTTCTCTTAAATATCAACGTGTTATGAAGTTGGGGTCAGTCCCCAACTCCGTTTTTATGTCCTAAGTCAAAGCGTCCAAGATGCGTGCCCATGAGCGCATGCCATGGTGGAAGCTGGAAAGGTCATATTTTTCATTTGGTGAATGGATGGCATCATCGTCTTTGCCAAACCCAACCAACATCGGTGTCGTGCCTAAGATGTTTTGGAAGTGCCCCGCGATAGGGATTGAACCACCACATCCAACATAGGCAGCTTGAACACCCCATTCTGTTGTCAGTGCCGCGCGTGCTTGTTCAAAGGCAGGGGCAGTGGTTTCGGTTATTGACGCGCGGCCAGAGCTGTGGCCGTGAAACTCTACGCTGCAGTCTTCTGGCAGTTGGTCCTGTACCATTTGGCGGAAGTTGGCACGAATGGCGTCTGGATCTTGATCCCCGACCAAACGAAAGCTGATCTTGGCGTTTGCTTTTGATGGCAGCACCGTTTTGAAGCCGTCACCAGTATAGCCACCCCAGATACCGTTCACTTCGCAGGTTGGGCGTGACCAGATCATTTCAAGCGGTGTGCGATCCTGTTCGCCCGCTGGTTTGGACAGCCCGACATCACCCAAGAAGGTGGCATGATCAAACGCGAGGCCCTGCCACTGTGCTTCCAATTCGTCGGAAAGGTCTTGAACGCCATCGTAGAAGTTAGGGATTGTTACGCGCCCGTTTTCGTCGTGAAGGGATGCAACGACATTGGACATTACGCGGATCGGATTCATCGCGATCCCGCCGTACATGCCCGAATGTAGGTCCAATGTAGGGCCAGTGATGGTGAATTCTTCGCCCAGTAGACCGCGCAACATGGTTACGATTGCGGGTGTTTTGCTTTCAAACAGGCCCGTGTCACAGATCAGTGCAATGTCGGCGCGCAGCTCATCCGCGTTTTCGTGCATAAAGGGCACAAGGCTTGGGGATCCTGACTCTTCTTCGCCCTCAAAGAAGAACGTGATGCGGCACGGTAGGGTGCCATTCACTTCTTTCCACGCACGGCAGGCTTCGACAAATGTCATCAACTGACCTTTGTCATCGGATGAACCGCGACCGCGAATAACCTTGCCTTTGGCGGTGTCTTCGATCTGTGGGTCAAACGGATCGTTGTCCCAAAGATCAAGCGGATCAACGGGTTGTACATCATAGTGTCCATAGAAAAGTATGTGTGGCCCTTCGCCCTCTACATGTCCAACCACCATTGGATGGCCCGGTGTTTGGCGTTTTGTGGCCGGGACGCCGAGGCTTTGAAGGTCTGCGACCAACCAGTCAGCTGCCGTTTGGCAGTGATCTGCAAAAGCTGGATCGGTCGAAATTGATGGAATGCGCAACAGTTCCAACAAGCGTTCTGTGGCGTCTGGAAGATCGGCATCGATCTTGGAAAGGACTTTATCTAGGCTCATGGAAAGGCTCCGAATATTGGAATGAGGGCTTATTTAGAAGGCAGCGTATATGCTGCAAACTTGCTGTCTAGCCCTAGCGCACAAGGCTGCGACCATCTGCGCACATTTATGTGCATTGAATGGAAAGAAAAGAGGCTATATTAGAACGTATCTAAGGAAGACAGCACGGAGCGATGTCTTGGACTATACTGAACAGTTAGATCTAGCGATTGAACGTTTGCACGAAGAAGGGCGCTACCGCACCTTCATCGATATTGAACGTCAAAAAGGTCAATTCCCTCATGCTGAGTGGACCCGTGAAGATGGGACTAAGAAAGATATAACTGTTTGGTGTGGTAATGATTATCTTGGCATGGGTCAAAACCCTGTCGTGATTAACGCGATGCACGAAGCCATTGATGCCACCGGTGCTGGCTCGGGCGGAACACGCAATATTTCCGGCACGACCGTGTATCATAAGCGTCTTGAAGCTGAATTGGCTGACTTGCATGGCAAAGAAGCTGCTTTGCTTTTCACAAGTGCTTACATCGCGAACGACGCGACCCTAAGCACTTTGCCCAAACTGTTTCCGGGCGCGATTATTTATTCAGATGCTTTGAACCACGCCTCAATGATTGAAGGCGTGCGCCGCAATGGTGGAGCAAAGCGTATCTTCCGTCACAATGATGTTGCGCACTTGCGCGAACTGTTGGCGGCTGATGACCCCGCTGCGCCGAAGATTATTGCGTTCGAATCAATCTATTCAATGGATGGCGATTTCGGTCCGATTGAAGCGATTTGTGACCTTGCGGACGAGTTTGGCGCGCTGACTTACATCGACGAAGTGCACGCTGTGGGCATGTATGGCCCGCGCGGAGCAGGTGTTGCTGAGCGCGATGGCCTGATGCACCGCCTTGATATTATCAACGGTACATTGGCAAAAGCATACGGCGTTATGGGCGGTTACATCGCCGCAAGTGCGAAAATGTGTGATGCTATCAGGTCTTACGCGCCGGGCTTTATCTTTACAACTTCGCTGCCACCAGCCGTTGCTGCGGGTGCTGCAGCGTCCGTGAAGCACCTGAAAACAGCCCAAGAGTTGCGCGACAGCCAACAACTGCAAGCTAAGATTTTAAAGTTACGCCTCAAAGGGTTAGGTCTGCCAATTATCGATCACGGTAGCCATATTGTCCCTGTGATGGTGGGCAACCCCGTCCACACTAAATTGCTGTCTGACATGCTGCTTGAAGAACACGGCATTTACGTTCAGCCGATCAACTTCCCAACCGTGCCACGTGGCACCGAGCGACTGCGTTTCACACCCTCGCCAGTCCATGGTCCGCTTGAAATGGATGCTCTGGTCAAAGCAATGGACGCCCTGTGGTCCCACTGTGCGCTGAATCGTGCCGAATTAACGGGTTAGAAGGCCTAAGTAGTGCAATTTACGTTGCGCTATGCTACATCTGCGCTAAGAAAAGAAGATACTCGAATCGTTGGGGCGAATTCGCGGTAAAATTTTTTATGGGGCAGGGTTATGATCGGTCGGAGATTCTCCAAGATCATTGAAGAAAAAGTCGAACCGAAAGCGTTTGATGACTTCGAGCTACGGCTTGGAGATATGATGCGTGGTGAGCGGGCGACTCTGGGTAAAAGCCTGTTAGACGTTCAGCGTGAACTTCGTATCAAAGCCAGCTACATCGCAGCCATCGAAAATTCAGATCCAAAAGCGTTTGATACACCTGGCTTTATCGCCGGCTATGTCCGCTCTTATGCCCGTTATTTGAATATGGATCCTGATCATGCTTTTGCTGCATTTTGCACCGAAAGCGGGTTCTCAGTTGCACACGGTATGTCCGCCGAAGCATCTGTTATCAATAAACCAGACCGTGAAGATCGATTGTCGCGCATTGCTGGTGGCGATATCTTCGCATCTCCGAATACGCCATTTGTACCTACTGGTGAAAATTTCTTGTCTCGGGTTGAACCGGGCGCGATTGGTTCAATGCTGGTTTTACTTGGCTTGATTGGCGCGATTGGCTTTGGCGGTTATTCCGTGTTGCAAGAAGTGCAGCGCGTTCAGGTCGCTCCTGTTGATCAGACACCCGTTGTTTTGGCTGATCTTGATCCATTGAACGGTGCTGCAATCGTACAGCCGTCCACTGAAATCGCAAACTCTGTCGCTCCACAGGTCTTAGACAACCCACGCGGTAATGCGCTTGATCGTTTGTATCGTCCTCAGGCCTTGGATGTACCTGTACTGGTCGCGCGTGATGCACCGATTGCAAACATTGATCCACGTTCAATTGGGAGCTTCACGGCACCAGTTTTCAACGACACTGACAACAATTTGATTGCAGGTATCAATGGTGCCTTGGCTGAAGCCAACGGTGTTGTTGTGCCACAGGTTGTTGAGGGTCTCGCACCAGCTTTGCAAATGGTTGCAGCATACCCGTCTTGGGTCCGTGTTCGGTCTGCGGAAGGCACTGTGATATTTGAAACGGTTATGGAAAAGGGTGACACATGGACCGTACCGTCCACTGTTGAACCTGCAACGCTGCGCACTGGCGAAAGCGGCGCGATCTACTTTGCGATGGCGGGGGACTGCTATGGTCCTGCTGGCGCACCTGGTAGCGTGACATCGAATTTGCCATTGGTGCAAGCAGCGTTGGTAGAATTGTTTGAACCAGCTCCCCTGACCAGCGAAACAACATTGGGTCGTATGGTAGCTGATCTATCAGCGATCGACCCACTGGCTGCTGTGCCGTGCCAAGCCAACTAAGCCTTTATTCGCATCTCTGACATTTGTGTCGATTAATCCTGCTCCCAAAGGTTGCAGCGGGGCGATGGGCGGACTATTTCCTAAGTAACAATTCGTTATGCAAAGGCCATTAGCTCATGTCGCTTAATCACATTCGTCCTTGGCGCAATATTTACCGTCGTAAAAGCCGTCAGATTATGGTTGGTAACGTGCCTGTTGGCGGCGATGCCCCGATCACAGTGCAGACGATGACCAATACGTTGACTACTGACCCTTCTGCTACGATCAAACAGATCATTGCAGCGGCAGAGGCTGGTGCTGATATTGTACGCGTTTCAGTGCCTGACCCTGAAAGTGCTGCGGCGATGAAGGAGATTTGTCGCGAAAGCCCTGTACCGATCGTGGCCGATATTCACTTCCACTACAAACGAGGGATTGAGGCCGCTGAGGCGGGGGCTGCATGCCTTCGGATCAACCCAGGCAACATCGGCGACGAAAAGCGGATAAAAGAAGTCATTAAGGCCGCTAAAGACAATAACTGTTCCATCCGTATTGGTGTGAATGCTGGTAGCCTTGAGAAAGAGCTGTTGGAGAAATACGGCGAGCCATGCCCAGATGCGATGGTCGAAAGTGGCTTGAACCATATCAAAATCTTGCAAGACAACGATTTCCACGAATTCAAGATCAGCTGTAAAGCGTCTGACGTATTCATGGCAGCAGCCGCATACCAGCAGTTGGCTGAAGCGACCGACGCACCGATCCACCTTGGGATAACTGAGGCGGGTGGGCTTACCACTGGCACGATCAAATCGGCCATTGGGATGGGCAATCTGCTTTGGATGGGTATCGGCGATACGATCCGTGTTTCTTTGTCCGCTGATCCGGTTGAGGAAGTCAAAGTCGGCTATGAAATTCTTAAATCTCTTGGTCTGCGCCACCGCGGTGTGAACATTATCAGTTGCCCATCATGCGCCCGTCAGGGGTTTGACGTGATCAAAACGGTTGAGATTTTGGAAGACCGTTTGGCGCATATCAAAACGCCGATGAGCCTCAGTATTATTGGCTGTGTGGTGAATGGGCCGGGTGAGGCGTTGATGACTGATGTTGGTTTTACCGGCGGCGGTGCTGGTTCTGGGATGGTCTATCTGGCGGGTAAACAAAGCCACAAACAAGACAACGCATCCATGGTTGAACGCATCGTTGAGCAAGTTGAAGCGCGCGCTGAAATGATTGCCAAAGCAGAGATTGAAGCACTCGAAGAATAAGTTGCAACAATCTGTTAATATTACAAAAAAGGGCGGTGAACTGAATTCACCGCCCTTTTTGAATTTGGGGTGATCCTTAGGATTAACCGCGTTTGTCATTCACAATCATCATCAACTGATCATACGGTAAATACCCACGCAGCATTTCGTCCTGAAGCACAAATGTTGGCGTGCCTGTGATCCGCAAAATTTGCGCCAACTCTTTGGTTTTTGCCAAGTTTTCAGCAACTTCAGGGCCGTTCATTTGCGCTTCAACTGCGGCCATGTCCAATCCGAATGTATTGCCCAAACGGTTTAGGCTGATCATGCTCAGTTCACCGGGGAAGGTCATCAATGAATCGTTGATCGCTTTGTATGCGTCATCACCTGCGGCCAATTTCACGGCTATGGCAAAGCGTGATGCCAGAACTGATTGTTCACCCAAGATAGGGAATTCTTTGACGATTAGGCGGATGTTGCCGTCTGTTTCAAGCATCTTGGCGACTTCGGTGTGCGCTTTGCGGCAGTAGCCACAGCGGTAGTCCAAGAATTCAACCAATGTGATATCGCCATCAGGATTGCCACCGACGTAAGAATAACCATCGTTGAACAAGGCTTCAGCGTTGTCGCTGACCAAGTTCAGGTCTGCCTGAGCCGCTTCTTGTTGTTGGCGTGCTTCGAGTTGGTTGACGGCTTCCATGATCACTTGGGGTTGGTCCATCAAGTAGGCGCGGACTTCTTCGCGGAAGATGGCGCGTTCTTCATCGCTCATGTTTGTGAGATCTAGTGCTGACGCAGGTAGCGCAACAGTGCAGGCTAAGGCTGCTGCGGAAAACAGGTGTGTTAGGCGCATGATTTATTTCCTCTTTTTGGTAGCACGTTCAGAAGCAATCAACACATCCTGTGCGCGTTGCCAAGGGCCAGAGCCACGCGGAAGTATTCCCACTGCCCGTTTTGAGTGAATTTTTGCATCAGCCATACGCCCAAGTAGGGCGTAACGCTCTGCGGTGGTCAGGGCAGCCATACCCGGTTGTTTTGATTTGGCATAGGCCATTGCCAGATCGCGCAGCATGCTGCCATCGCGAAAGTCGATGCGGCGGGATTTTTCTAGGACCGACTTTGCTTTGCTTATGTTCCCAGAGGCGAGAAGGGCACGCCCATAACCTGCCAGCAACAATGAATTGCGCGGCGCAAGGTTCACAGCACGGGCGTAGGCGTTTTTCGCTGCATCAAAATTGCGTGTCTCGATCAGAATTTGACCGCGTTGATCACGTAAAAACGGGTCTTTGGGGCGCAGCGCAATAGCACCATCGATAGCTTTAAGGGCCTTTTTCGTATTGGAGTTGCGGTGGTAGGCCACAGCTTCGCGCAAGAGGGCAACATCTTTGTACCCTGTTTCGCCAATACGCCTCAGCGTCCATTTTGGTGCCCGAGTATAAGCGGTTATTTTGCCCTTGAGGCGGGCGAACCAATAGTCGGCATCGCTTTCGACAGGCCCTTTGTCCGTTGCCACAAACCCCTCTAAGCTGCGAATACGATCGCGCGATAGCGGGTGACTGCGGGTGTAGGGGTCTTGGCGGGTTTCGGCGAGCAGCTCTTGGCCGCGAAAAATCTCAAAAACATCCAACATGCCTTTGCTGCTGATGCCTGCACGGCGCAGAAAACGCACGCCTGATTGGTCGGCTGACGCTTCTTCTGCCCTCGTATGCTTAAAGAAAATTCGTTGCGCGAGGCTTTGGCTGCCCAATGCGATTCCAACTGCTCCGTCAGATGAACCAGCAACCGCCGTAGCGATGGCGAGGGCAATACCAAGGCCAGCAATCGTGCGCGAATTTCCAAGGTTAGAGAGACGGCGCGTTATGTGGCCGTTGACGATATGCGCTGATTCATGCGCAATCACGCCTTGCAACATATCAGCACGCTGCATTTTGTTGATCAGGCCGTAATTGATGAAGATCGCATCATCACCGACTACAAAAGCATTCAAACCGCTATCGTTTACGATCAAAACTTTGACCCGTGTTGGGCTAAGGCCTGCGGCGCGTAGCACAGGTGCGGCGATTTGTTGAAGTGCATATTCTGCATCAGAGTCGCGCAACAAGCCCCTCGCATGGGCGGTGGCGGTTGTTAGTACCATCAACGCCGCCATAACAGCGGCAACTATTGACGAGTGGGCAAAGAAACGATGAAAGGTCATGGAAACATTAGGAAGGTTTTTCATGCGAACTTCAACCCGTTCCAAAGTTGATCCCTTTATTGTGATGGATGTTATGGAAGCCGCCCGCCGGGCAGAAGAGGCCGGGCGTCACATTATCCATATGGAAGTGGGCCAACCGGGCACCGGTGCGCCGAAGGTTGCAACCGACGCATTGGCCCGTGCGATGGTGCAGGGGCCTCTTGGGTATACTGTGGCTCTTGGCCTTCCGGCATTACGGGCGCGGATCGCGCAGATGTATGGTGAGTGGTATAACGTTGACCTGAACCCAGAACGTGTTGTGATCACTCCCGGATCGTCTGGTGGTTTCCTTTTGGCATTCACGGCACTGTTCGACAGTGGGGATCGCGTCGGTATCGGCGCACCGGGATACCCTAGCTATCGACAAATCTTGCATGCATTGGGTTTGCAGCCTGTTGATCTGCAAACTGATCCTGCCAATCGCCTTCAACCTGTTGGGGCTGATTTTGAGGGAATGGATTTGGCAGGGCTAATGGTTGCCTCGCCTGGGAACCCTACGGGGACTATGCTGGATCGCTCTGCAATGGGCGCATTGATTGATGCTGCGTCGGCGCAAAAGGCGTCATTCATCAGCGACGAAATTTATCACGGAATTGAGTATGAGGCCAAAGCGGTCACTGCCCTTGAATTGACCGATGAATGTTATGTCATCAACTCGTTCTCCAAGTACTTTAGCATGACGGGGTGGCGTGTTGGTTGGATGGTTGTCCCAGAAGATCACGTGCGCGTGGTCGAGCGGATAGCGCAAAACATGTTCATCTGTGCGCCCCATGCCAGTCAGGTTGCGGCGCTTGCTGCGATGGACGCTGGTGACGAGCTACAAGCCAATTTAGCCGTCTATACGCGCAATCGCTTGTTGATGCTGGAAGGGCTGCCAAAAGCAGGGTTCGACCGCATAGCACCGCCTGACGGTGCGTTTTATGTTTATGCCGATGTGTCCGAGATTACGAATGACAGTCGCGCATTGGCTGCAGAAATATTGGAGGGGGCTGGAGTTGCCGTGACACCGGGTCTTGATTTTGATCCGATCCGTGGACACCAAACGCTGCGCTTTTCTTATGCGCGCAGCACGTCGGACATCGAAGAGGGGTTGGCGCGCTTGCAAAAGTTCATGGCGGCGAGAGGCTAAGCTGAATTCCCATTTGCGATTGACTGGGTTAAGTTGATCAAAAGAGCCAACAAAGGTCTGAGCAGTATGCGACGGGTAATTCAAACAGCAGCGATGATTTTGACCTTTGCCAATGCGGTAAACGCCCAAGATTTTGGCGTTATTGCGCGTGTTGATCCTGTTGCGAGCGAGATTAAAGATGGATGGTTTGGAAAATCCAGCGTCGCTTTGCACCTCAGTCAAGGAGTCCCATTTCGGGTGTTCCATCTGGATGCACCTGCGCGGCTTATTGTCGATTTCAAAGAAGCCAATTGGACAGGCGTAAGTGCCAGTGACATTCTGGAGGTAGATGGGCGGATCACCGCTGCACGGTTTGGCAGCTTTCAAGCCGGCTGGTCACGCATGGTTTTGGACTTGAGCGAACCTATGTTGCCGATCGAAATTGGGATGCCCGTTGATAAGGTGACAGGGCAGGCAATTTTGCGCATAGCGCTTGGTCCAGTTACCGCAGAGGAATTTGCCGCAAATGCGGGATCGCCCCCCAATGCAAATTGGGCACCTGAACAGGCGCGCACACCAGCAGTTGAAAAAATCGACGATGAATTTGTTGTAATGATTGATCCAGGGCACGGCGGCATTGATCCCGGCGCTGTGCGTGACGGTGTGAACGAAAAGGACCTGATGCTGACGCTTGGACGTGGGTTGGCCGAAGCATTGATACGTACAGGCGAGGTTAAAGCATTTCTAACACGTAACGATGATAGCTTTGTTTCTTTGCCCGCGCGTGTTTCGAAGGCGCATAAAGTGGGTGCTGACCTGTTTATTTCGTTACATGCTGATGCGTTGTCGAACGGGCAGGCGCAGGGGGCAACCGTTTATACACTGTCTGATGACGCAAGTGATGCAGCGTCTGCACAATTGGCATCACAACACAATCGCGCTGACATTATCGCTGGCGTTGACCTGAATGGGTCTGACGACGAAGTCGCAAATGTTCTGATTGATTTGGCACGCCAAGAAACGGGACCCCGCAGCGAAGCGTTGGCTACTGCGTTGCTTGAAATGATCGAAGAAGCGGGTGCGCCGCTTAGCAAGAAACGTCAAAAGCAAGCTGGGTTTTCCGTCTTGAAAAGTGCAGATATACCTTCTGTCCTGATCGAAGTTGGATTTTTGTCCAGTTCGCGTGATCGTGCAAATCTGCGTGATCCCGAATGGCGCAATCTGATGATCTCAGCTTTGGTTCAGGCCATCATCGCATGGAAAGCGGATGACGTGGCGACCCGTCCATTGGTGCGCCAATAGCGCTACGCAAGTTTCTGCCTACTGAGCACCAAGTCGTGTTTTGACCCTAGCGTACCCATGTCATATAGCTGGGATAATTAAAGAACATCCTGAAGGGGTGCGCGCGGAATGTTTCGATTTATACTGTCATTTTTTGGTGGAATTTTCACAACAATAACAATGGGATTGGGCATGATTGCCCTCACCGTTGGTGCAATCTTTTGGATGTATGGTCGTGATTTGCCCAGCCACGAATCTTTGGCAGAATACACGCCTCCAACGATCAGCCGAATTTATTCGGGCCAAGGTCGCATTATCGATGAGTTCGCCAAAGAGCGTCGCTTGTTTGCGCCGGCTGATACAATCCCCGATTTGATCAAGCAGGCCTTTGTCAGTGCGGAAGACAAAAACTTTTACGAACACGACGGATATGATCTTCGCGGTATCGCCTCGGCTGGCTTTGACGCGGTGCGCACCCGTGGGCGCGATGTGCGCGGTGCATCGACGATTACACAGCAGGTTATGAAGAACTTCTTGCTAGGTGGGGAGCGCAAGGCTGAGCGCAAAATTCAAGAGATCATTCTGGCCTCAAGGATCGAGGAAACTCTTGATAAAGAGGGCATTCTCGAGCTGTATCTTAACGAGATTTTCTTGGGCCAAAACAGCTATGGTGTGGCGGCTGCTAGTCAAACGTACTTTAACAAGACCTTGGACGAATTGGCACCTCACGAGGCCGCAATGCTTGCCAGTCTCCCAAAAGCGCCGTCTCAGTTCCACCCAGTACGTCGCAAGGATCGTCTTCTTCAGCGTCGTAACTTTGTTTTAAAAGAGATGATGGAGAATGGATATATCACGGAGGCAACCTATAAGGTTGAACGTGAGGCTGAGCTGAAGTCAGTGCAAAATGGAGATTTTGAGAGCTTCAGAAAAGAATTGCCGCTGCGTGATTATTTCACTGATGAAATCCGTCGCCAGTTGAGTGATGATTTTGGCGAAAGCGAATTTTTCACAGGGGGACTTTCTGTACGAGCGACAATCGATAATGAAATGCAGCCAATAGCGGCCACTGCCTTGCAACGTCAGCTGGAAAGCTATGACCGGTCGCAAGGCATCTGGCACGGTACCGGAAAGATAATTCCGTTTGATCAACTGGGTGACGAGGCAACGTGGCGCGAAGCACTGTCTAACATCCGCATTGCGCGCGATATTCGCTTGGAAAATGAATGGTTTCCTGCCGTTGTTCTAGAGGTTGGTCAGAATGAAGCGCGCCTTGGCATTGAAAACGTTGAGGAAGACGAAGACGGTCACTGGGTGCCCGCAAAAGATGTGCAATGGGCCCGCAAACGCAACAGCGATGGTTCGTTGGCTAAGAAAGCCCGTGTTGCAGGCGATCTTGTTGCAGTGGGAGAGGTTGTCCATGTGCGCCGTATGACGGCAGACAATGACGGTTCCTTTATTCGCTGGACGCTGCGCCAAGTGCCAAAAGTTCAAGGCGGCTTTGTTGCTATGGACGTCGATACAGGTCGTGTGATCGCGATGCAGGGTGGCTTTAGCTACCAAGCATCCGTGTTTAACCGTGCAACCCAAGCGAAACGCCAACCGGGTTCTAGTTTTAAGCCGTTTGTTTATGCTGCCGCCCTCGACAGTGGCTATACGCCTGCGACGATTGTTGTGGATGCACCGATTGAGATTAACACACCGCAAGGGCTATGGCGTCCGCGCAATTCATCCAACAAATTCTACGGCCCAACGCCGCTTCGTACTGGGATCGAACAGTCACGTAACCTTATGACCATTCGTTTGGCCGAAGAGGTGGGGATGGATACGGTTGCCAACTACGTAGAAAGCTTTGGCGTTTATAACAACATGGGCCGTTTCCTTGCCAACTCGTTGGGCTCAGAGGAAACCACGCTGTATCAGATGGTTGCTGCATACGCGATGTTTGCGAATGGTGGTGAGCGTGTTCAACCGACATTGGTTGACCGCGTGCAGGATCGTTATGGTAAAACGATTTATCGCCACGATGAACGCGCATGCGATGAGTGCCAGGTTGCCAGTCTTGAGCCGGGTTTTTCGCCGCGGATTATTTCCAACCGTGAGCGGGTCATGGACCCAATCACTGCCTATCAGCTGACATCAATGATGACAGGTGTTGTGACGCGTGGCACGGCGCGTAAAACGGTTAACTTGTCAGTCCCAACCGCGGGTAAGACAGGAACAACCAATGACGCCAAAGACGTATGGTTTGTTGGCTTTACCAAGAATATCGCAGCGGGTTGTTTCATTGGATACGACACACCAAAATCCTTGGGTCGTGGTGCGTCTGGTGGTGGCATGTGTGGGCCTGTGTTCAACACGTTCATGAAGGAAGCTACTAAGAAATATGGTGGTGGTGATTTTGACGTTCCTCCGGGTGGCTTCTTTTTGAAGATCGACCGTTTCACTGGCGCGCGTCTTAGCGATGATGCAACAGGCGATAACGTTGTGGCAGAGTATTTCCGTGACGGCGAGGAGCCAGTGTTTGGCATCGCCTTTGATGGTGGTTTTGCGATGGGTGCAGATTTGCCATTGTTTGAAGAGGTGGGCGTTACATCCCGCCAAGTGACCACATCTACGGGCAAGAAAGCCGTCGTGGGACCAAAAGCCACCTTTGGAACACTCAGTTCTGGCGGCCTTTATTAGCAATATCGGTTAAGGGGGGCGCAAAGCCCTCCTTACGCGCTTGCTGTGCTTACAGTGCTGCTTTATCAACTCATTTCTATTCAGTTCCCAATAGCAGGTGCACCATGCGCGCAGAAATCCAAAATATCGTCACAGAGATTGAAAAGTCACTGGAGTTGCTCGGGCAACGTTTGGACGTCGAAACCTGTGCATATCGGTTAGAGGAGTTCGACGCGCGCGTTGAAGATCCAAACCTTTGGGATGATCCAGATGCTGCGCAAAAGTTGATGCGCGAACGCCAAAACTTGGTCGATTCAATTGGAACTTATGAAGGTATCAAGACCGATCTAAGCGACAATATCGAATTGATCGAATTGGGCGAGATGGAAGAAGACCAAGAGGTCATTTGCGAAGCCGAAGCTGCCTTGAAAACTTTGGCCATAACTGCCGCCCAAAAAGAGCTGGAAGCTTTGCTAGATGGCGAAGCCGATGGCAGTGACACTTTCCTTGAAATCAACTCGGGTGCTGGCGGTACAGAAAGCTGCGATTGGGCCTCGATGCTGGCGCGTATGTATGTGCGTTGGGCTGAGAAGAAGGGCTACAAAGTTGAATTGCAGGCTGAGAGCGCCGGCGAGGAGGCAGGCATCAAGTCTGCGACCTACCGCATTAGCGGGCAAAATGCCTATGGCTGGATGAAATCAGAATCCGGTGTGCACCGTTTGGTTCGCATTTCACCGTTTGACTCTGCTGCCAAGCGCCACACGTCCTTTACGTCAGTAGGCGTTTATCCGGTCGTGGATGACAATATCGAAATCGAAGTGAACCCGTCTGATATTCGCATTGATACATATCGTTCATCGGGTGCAGGTGGTCAGCACGTTAACACGACTGACTCAGCTGTGCGGATCACACACGCGCCAACAGGTATCGTTGTGACATCATCTGAGAAATCACAGCACCAAAACCGTGACATTGCGATGAAGGCTTTGAAATCCCGTTTGTATCAAATGGAGATGGATCGTCGCAATGCTGCTGTGAATGAGATGCACGAGAACAAAGGCGATGCGGGGTGGGGCAACCAGATCCGTTCGTATGTTCTACAACCATATCAAATGGTTAAGGACTTGCGTACCAACTATGAAACTTCCGATACAAAAGGTGTGTTGGACGGCGACTTAGATGGATTGATGGGCGCGACCTTGGCTTTGAACGTGTCAGGCAAAAGCCGCGCCGAAGCGCAAAACTAAGTGCTGTATGACTGATGTCTAATTAGACGTCAGTCCATTTCCCCAAAGCAAGATCACCAAGTTTCCATTCGCCGATCTGGGCACGGATCAGCCGCAAGGTTGGGTGTCCAATGGCCGCTGTCATGCGACGCACCTGACGGTTGCGCCCTTCAGCGATCGTGATGCTGATCCATGTATCTGGCACGGATAGGCGGAACCGGACAGGCGGGTCGCGTTCCCACAGATCATCTGGCTCATCAATTTGCTGAACCTTTGCAGGAGCCGTTTTGCCGTCTTTCAGTAGGACACCATTGTTGAGTTTGGCCAAGCTTGCGCCACTTGGCGTCCCTTCAACCTGAACCCAATAGGTTTTTGTCATCTTGTTTATCGGGTTCGAAATTTTGGACTGTAGGGCACCATTGTCGGTCAAGACCATCAAGCCTTCGCTGTCACGGTCCAAACGACCTGCTGGATAGACCCGCGGCACGTTGATGTATTTCGACAAGGTTGGGCGAGGGGAGCCATCGCTGCCTTTGTCGGTAAACTGCGAAAGTACGCCAAAAGGCTTATTAAAAAGGATAACGCGTGCCATATCAGTTCACCGGATTTAAGGTGGTGATCCCAACAGGAGCCCCACGTGCAAGGTCTGTATCAAGAGACATTAAGATGTATTCGCCGCGCCGCCATAGCTGCGCAAGGTCGTCATAGTGTCGTGATAGAAAATGGCCAGATTGGCCTGTAGAGGTCACAAATACCGAACTGTCAGGGTCGGCGAAATCATAGACACCACGATAACCTGCACCATGTACATTTTGGAACGGGTTTGTACCAGTGCCTGAAGTGAGGCCACGGTTTAGGGTGTTGTCACCCCCCGAGGTCGATTGGCGGATATTTACGAAGTAACGCAGCAACGGCACATCGCCCAATGTTTCATGGTCTTGGGTTGCCTGATGTGCATCGCCCCAGCGCAAGCTTTCAAAGGCAGTGCCCCAGTTTTCTGCGATTTCGAGAAGTGCGTCATCCAATGCCAGGCGCGCCATATCTGCGCAGGTCTCGACTGGGGCGCTTTGTAGGATATCGCACCATTCGGAGGCTCCATTGATATCGCGGAACACGCGTTCGATGAACAGTGGTTCAACGTGGGTGATTTCAGCAGCCATTGGACCAAGTTCATCTTTGATTAGGCGCGATTGCAGCGCGCGGACCCAGGTTGCGTAAATTAAGGGTTCTGGAAGGTGTTCGTTCATTTCGCCGTTCCAGTTGGCAAGCAACGTCAGGGCACGTTGGCGTTCGCGTTGGACTGTGCCCTCTGGAGCGGCTTCGCCTGTGAACCAGAGCTCTGCACCAATTAACGGCAACAATGCGCGAGCGGTGAAGCTGACGGTGTCTAACTGTGCCTCAACAAAGCTGTCACGCGTGTGTACTTGGCGCACTTGCATAAGGCGCTGCCAACGCTGAACCCGCTGAGTGTCACCCCACGTGAACGAGATGTGGTTAGGGAAGGGACGTTCGACGGTTTTGTTGTTTGTGTTACCAAGCAGACCACCCAATGGTTCGATAAACTCTGGGTTTGAGGCATATGGCATCATGCCGTCCCAAAGATTGCGGGGATCGCTGCCAAGGCTGGGCATCCTCCCCTGACTTTGGTGATCGGTTCGACGGCTTGGAATAGTACCGATTGTTTTCATAGCGATCTTGGTTTGATCCGCAACTGTCAGGTTCTGTGCTGGTGCCATATGGAGTGAGCCGGCCAAAATAGCATCTTCAACGGTGGTTGATTGCATAAGGCGGATACTAGCACTTAGGGTCGTGTCTTTTGGGCTCAGAGCCGTGGATGACAAGGCCGCGACGTGACCTGGAGGCGTTACTGTTCGCAGGTTTTGGAAACTACCGGGCAGGACTGGCCCGTTTTCAGACCAGCGTAGGGTAAGTGTAACCGGTGCTTCGTCTTTAATCTTTATGATTGTTGGGCGTGTTTGAAACTTTTTGAAGCCTGTTGGCGTTAGGTACTCTTCGGAGTTCTCAGGGTTTAGCTGTTCAATCACAACATCCTGATCGTCAACATAAGCTGTGGTTACACCCCAACCCAGTTTGGCGCTTCGGCCAGACCAGATGGATGGGATGCCGGGAACGGTTGCGCCGATAACACCACCCAGTTGTAGTTCAAGACGGGCCAAATACCAGATAGATGGCGCTGTGAACGTCATATGAGGATCGTTTGCCAGCAAGGTGCCATTGGTTGCTGAACGACTGGCGGCTGCTGCCCACGCGTTTGATGCACCGCTGAAACCACGCGCTTTGAACGGTGATAGTGGGTGGTTTTGGGTGGAGCGAATTGATGCGTACTGTGGAACGCTTGGGACCAAACTGGAGTATTGCGGCAGGCTGGCAACCCCAGCGCCCGGTGAATCAGGAAGAATGTCGTTAAGCCGTTCGGTGTCTGGAAGTGCTAGCGACATGCGTGCTCGCAGCACCTCATCTGCCAAATGGCCTGAGGATTGTAAGGCCATCAGCTTGAGGATCGCAAGCGAGTCTGCCGGCCGCCACGGCGCGAAGGGGGTGTTGAACACGAACAATTCTGGTGCACCACGCCCAGAAGAACCACGATTGATCTGCTTAAACTGTGCGTTCACGCCGTCCGAATATGCTTCTAGAGCTGCAATGGTTTGTGCGTCTTGTGCATCGACTGATGAAAGAGCCAAACGATAAATATCGAAACGACGCATGTACGTATCTGTTTCAACTGTTGAACGGCCAAATATTTCGGACAAACGTCCCTGAGCGGTGCGGCGCAGCACAATCATTTGCCATAGACGATCCTGAGCGTGTGCAAAGCCGAGGCCGAAAAAAGCGTCATGATCAGTTTTTGCCAAAATGTGGGGAACGTTTGCATGGTCACGGACGATTTCGATGGGCACATTTGGGCCTGCGAGCTCCAGCGTTGCATCATAATCGGGTAGGGACCGCGAAGCCAAGTAATAGGCCATAAAAGCGCTAAAAACTGCCAGCCCAATTAAAGCAGCAGCAAGCCGTACCAACCATTGAAACACATGTGCCATTGCGCCCCTCCCGTGTTGACCCCTTTGGTATGACTGTTAGGTATGGATTAAGTTGAACGCAACACCACATCACGAGGAAACAACATGACTAAGCTAGCATTTTTGGGTTTGGGCGTCATGGGCGCACCAATGGCAGGGCATTTACAGGGCGCAGGCCATGATGTGACGGTTTTTAATAGAACTGAAGCCAAAGCAAAGGCGTGGGCGGATAAGTACAAAAGTACATCCGCCGCGACACCACGTGAAGCAGTGCAAGGCGCTGAATTTGTAATGGCTTGTGTGGGCAATGACGATGATCTGCGCTCGGTTTGCTTAGGGCCAGATGGGGCATTCTCTGGGATGGCCGAAGGATCTGTGTTTGTGGATCACACGACCGTTTCTGCCAAAGTGACAGCTGAAATGTATGCCGCCGCTGCAGATGCCGGAATTGCATTCATCGATGCGCCGATTTCTGGTGGGCAAGCTGGGGCTGAGAACGCCGTTTTGTCTATCATGTGTGGCGCGGACGAAGCTGCATTTGATAGCGCGTTGCCGATAATGGAGGTTTATTCCAAAATTTGCCGCCGGATTGGCGCGTCTGGGTCGGGTCAAATGACAAAGATGTGCAATCAGATTGCGATTGCTGGTCTAGTTCAGGGGTTGTCTGAAGCGCTACATTTTGCACAAAAAGCCGGTCTTGATGGACGTGCTGTCGTTGAAGTGATCAGTCAAGGAGCCGCCGGCAGCTGGCAAATGGCCAATCGTAACGAGACGATGCTTGATGACAACTTCGATCATGGGTTTGCGGTAGATTGGATGCGCAAGGATTTGGGAATCTGCCTTAGCACAGCAGACGAAGTAGGGGCGTCTTTGCCGGTCACTGCTCTTGTTGATCAGTTTTATAAGGATATTCAGAAAATGGGTGGTGGTCGCTGGGATACCTCAAGTTTGATTAAACGCCTATGAGATTTGGGTGGATGACGTATCTATGATCTAAATGCATTAAGGCCGCCAACATTCACAAGTTGACGGCCTTGATTTATGAATGATCGAGGTGTGTTTACGGAATGATCCGCGTGTATTTTGTGCCTTCAAGAGTTGCGCCAATACGTAAGCCTGCGCGGCCAAAGACAGCAGCCAAAACGGGGGACAAAACGGTTGTCGTGTCAGCAGCCAAGCTGTCGCCCGTTGAGTTTACAACATACTCAAGATCAGCACCCGCTGCCCAACCGCGTGAACGGCGGAAGTCATTGAGCGCTTGTTCTGTCATGAAAAATAGAACGTGAGCGTATTGCTGGGCACCAATTTGGAAACCGCCAGACGCCTTAGTCACCGAATAGTAATCGACATTCGTGTCGCCTACCAAGAGTGCACCGCGACCGTAAGCCCCGCCAAAACCTAGACCAGCTTCTGTGACCAAAGGCATGACCAACATGCCGTTAGCTTTGCTCGCTAGATCGGCTGTATTTGGGTAACTACTGTACATTTCGTTTAAAGTTGCTTGAACTCGTGCATCGATAGTGGCTGCACCGCGCCCACCAACACCATTGCCACAAGCTGCTACAGCTGTGGTTGTTGCCAAAGCGCCAAGCGCGAATGCGCGGCGCGAGAAATTTGTTTTGGTCATGTTAACCGCCTGTAATTTTTAATACTGCTCGCCGGATTTTCCGGTCTTGATGGCAGTTATACGCCTATTGTGGTGCTTTGTCACGTCACAAGGACGCTTTGGGCAACTTACCGCTTTGAGGCCAAAAGGCGCGCAGCTTCTGGTGCGAAATAGGTCAGGATTCCGTTACAGCCTGCGCGTTTGAATGCAATCAAGCTTTCCATCATCACGCGTTCTTCATCAATCCAGCCATTTTGGGCCGCTGCTTTGATCATGCTGTACTCGCCACTCACCTGATAGGCATAAGTGGGGGCACCAAACGTATCTTTGACACGGCGGCAAATATCTAAATAGGGCATTCCAGGTTTTACCATCACCATGTCAGCACCTTCTGATAGATCGCGTTCAATAAGGCGCAGCGCTTCATCAGAATTGGCAGGGTCCATTTGGTAAGTTTTCTTGTCCCCAACCAATGCACCGGATGCTCCAACTGCATCGCGGAAAGGGCCATAGAATGCAGAGGCATATTTGGCAGAGTAGCTGAGGATCAGTACGTTTTGATGTCCAGCTTCTTCAAGCGCTGTTCGCATTGCTGCGATGCGTCCGTCCATCATATCAGACGGTCCAATAATATCAGCGCCAGCTTCAGCTTGGGCCAGTGTCATTTTAACAAGCGCCTCAACGGTGCGATCGTTGACGATCTCGCCATTCTCAACAAATCCATCATGTCCGTTGATGTTATAGGTGTCCAAAGCCACGTCAGTCATGATCGCAATTTCAGGGACAGCAGCCTTGATCGCGCGAATTGCGCGGTTGGCGTGGTTTTCAGGATCCCAAGCACCTGCGCAATCTTCTGTGCGTTCCTCAATCCCTGTGTAAGGAAAAATACAGATGGCAGGGATGCCAAGATCGGCAGCTTCACGTGCGGCTTCAACGACTTTATCAACAGAACGGCGGAATACGCCGGGCATTGAGGGGATCGGTTCTTCGATTCCTTCACCGCTGCGTACGAAAACGGGCCAAATAAAGTCATCAACGCTAAGGTCATTCTGACGTGTCAGGGCACGAATTGCAGGTGTTTGGCGGGTGCGACGCAAACGGGTCGCAGGGAATTGGCTGATTGTGGGGCGCATAGTGGATCACCTTTTCGATACATAGCATTGCTGACACGGTTTTTTGCACCCTGCAAGGGTAGGAATTGTCGCAAAGCAAGGTTAGAAAGATTTGAATATCCAAATTGTGGACCAAAATAAAAGGCTACCGCGTTGAACCTTACGCAAACTCTCTTCGAAGTTATCGATATGCGCTCATTCTCGAACCTTTGGTTCTGGATTGGATTGGCTGTAGTTTGGTCTTTGGCCAGCAACTGGGTTTTGGGTGTTCCAAATGATATGATTCAAAGGGCCCGACGCTATGGTGGGGATGCAGATGCTGATCTTGCAGAACTCGTTCGGATTAATTGCAATCGTCTGATGTATATCAGCAGCATCTCAGTACTGTGGCTCTCTGCATTCGGCTGTTTCTTTTTGACGGGCCTAGCGGTCATGGGGTTCTTCTATTGGGTTGAAATCGCCCAAGCTGTCTTTTTGTTGGTTTTTCCAATGAGCTTAGTTGGTTTGTTGAACGTATCAACCGCACGCAGGTTTCAATTGGAGCAAAGCACAGGTGCGGCGCTTCATAAGTTGTTGAACCGTCACCGAATGTTTACCCAATTCATTGGAATGGTTTCGATTTTCGTGACAGCCCTATGGGGAATGTTCTGGAACATGCGTGATTTGATTTTGCTACACTGACATTGGGCCGTTGACAGAGGCGCTGTTCGACATAGGTCCCTACACAAGAATAGATGCAAGGTCGTCCGATGAGTTCTCAATCCAAAATTACTATTTCTGGCGCGCCAGAGGGCTTTGATGCCCAGCTGATCATACAGGAGCTGGACAAAAGTGGGCAGCCAGTTTGTCACGTTGCCCGTGATGATAAGCGCATGGTCGCGATGCAGGACGCTTTGCGGTTTTTTGCGCCAGATCTGCCTGTCATTGTTTTTCCGGGGTGGGACTGCTTGCCGTATGATCGGGTTTCGCCCAACGCTGATATCTCGGCGCAGCGCATGGCAACGTTGGCGGCACTTGTACATGGGATGCCGGAACGGTTTGTTTTACTTACAACATTGAACGCTGCGACCCAGCGGGTTCCGGCGCGTGCTTTGCTGAAAGAGGCCGCGTTTTCTGCAACTGTTGGCAGTCGTGTTGACGAAAAAGGGCTGCGCAACTTCTTGGTCCGCATGGGATTTGTTCAAAGCCCAACGGTTATGGAGCCGGGGGATTATGCAGTTCGTGGCGGTATCATCGATATTTACCCACCAGGTGATTTGGGACCGATCCGTTTGGACCTGTTCGGGGATGTTTTAGACGGTGCACGTCGTTTTGATCCGGCCACCCAGCGCACTACCGAAAAACTGGATGTCATAGAATTAGCACCTGTGTCCGAGGTTATCTTGGACGAGCCTGCTGTCACGCGTTTTCGCCAGAACTATCGCCTAGAGTTTGGGGCCGCTGGGACGGATGATCCACTATATGAGGCGATCAGCGCAGGGCGCAAACATCAGGGTGCAGAGCATTGGTTACCCCTATTTCATGCTGAACTTGAAACGCTGTTTGATTTCCTGCCAAAAGCTACGATTACGCTTGATGACCAGATGACAGGTGCACGTTTGGCCCGTTGGGAAGGGATCGAAGATCAATACGAAACGCGCAAACTTGCGATGGATAATCGCTCAAAGAATGACAGCGTTTACAAACCTTGCAAGCCGCATGGCCTTTATATGGATGACGCCGCTTGGGTCACAACTGTCACGGAACGCCGTGTGATCCAATTCGCCGCTTTGTCTCAGGCGACGGGTCCAAATGTCACTGATGCTGGTGGACGAATTGGGCGTAACTTTGCACCTGAACGTCAGCAGGAAAGTATAAGCCTTTTCGGCTCCTTAGCGTCACACCTTAAAGCTAAGCTACAAGACAATCCCGTTGTGATTGCTAGCTACTCAGAAGGCGCGCGGGAACGTCTGACTGGATTGATCGAAGAAGAAGGCTTGTCCGAAGTTCTGCCTATTAGCAATGCATCGCGCATCGGTAAGCGTGGTTTGCATTTGGTGGTATGGGCGTTGGAGCACGGGTTTGAAACGCCCAATCTGACAGTGATTTCTGAACAGGATGTTTTGGGCGATCGGCTGATCCGCTCCACTAAGAAACGAAAGCGTGCGGCGAATTTCTTGACCGAAACGCAGTCGCTTAGCCCTGGTGATTTGATCGTTCACGTAGATCACGGGATTGGCCGTTATCAAGGCATGGAAGTAGTTACTGCTGCTGGTGCAGCACATGAATGCCTTCTGCTTGAGTATGCTGAGCAAACCAAGCTGTATATGCCGGTTGAGAATATCGAATTGCTTTCCAAATATGGCCATGATGAAGGGTTCTTGGACCGATTAGGTGGTGGTGCGTGGCAGGCTAAGAAATCACGTCTCAAAGAACGCATTCGCGAGATGGCTGAAAAGCTTATTCGTGTTGCTGCAGAACGTGCATTGCGCCGTGCGCCGGTTATGGATCCGCCAGAAGGCATGTGGGACGCCTTTAGCGCACGGTTCCCATATTCTGAAACGGATGACCAGCTAAGCGCGATTGGCGATGTCGTTGATGATCTAACCAGCGGTTCACCGATGGATCGACTGGTCTGTGGTGATGTTGGCTTTGGCAAAACCGAGGTTGCGATGCGTGCCGCCTTTGTTGCGGCTATGTCAGGTGCACAGGTGGCGATTGTCGCGCCGACGACCTTGCTTGCTCGCCAGCATTATAAATCTTTTGCTGAACGCTTCCGCGGCTTTCCGATCGAAGTACGTCAGCTTAGTCGCTTTGTGTCCAAGAAAGATGCTGATGCGACGCGGGACGGTATGTCACGTGGGACGATTGATATAGTGATTGGCACCCATGCTTTGCTGGCTAAGAACATCCGTTTCAAGAACCTTGGCTTGTTGGTCATTGATGAAGAACAACACTTTGGGGTTACGCACAAAGAACGCCTCAAGCAGATGCGTTCCGACATTCACGTCCTGACGCTGACAGCCACGCCAATTCCACGTACGTTACAATTGTCCCTAACAGGTGTTCGCGATCTATCCATCATTGGCACGCCACCAGTGGATCGTTTGGCAATCCGCACGTATGTGAGTGAATTTGACAAAATTACGATCCGTGAGGGATTGCTGCGCGAACATTATCGCGGCGGACAGTCCTTTTATGTGGTCCCGCGTATCTCCGACATTGGGGAGATCGAAGATTTCTTGAAAGAACACGTTCCAGAGGTATCCTATATCGTTGCTAACGGCCAAATGGCTGCAGGTGAGTTGGACGACCGGATGAATGCGTTTTATGACGGTAAATATGATGTTCTGCTGGCGACTACGATTGTTGAATCTGGCCTGGATATCCCAACTGCCAATACGATGGTTGTGCACCGTGCTGATATGTTCGGTCTTGCGCAACTTTATCAAATTCGTGGTCGTGTGGGGCGCTCAAAAACACGTGCCTATGCCTATTTAACAACCAAACCACGAGCTAAGTTGACAGCGATGGCAGAGAAGCGTTTGCGCGTTCTTGGCTCGCTCGATACTTTGGGCGCCGGCTTTACTTTGGCCTCCCAAGATCTTGATATTCGTGGGGCAGGGAACCTGCTGGGCGAAGAACAATCTGGGCAGATGCGTGATGTTGGGTTTGAGTTGTATCAATCCATGCTCGAAGAGGCGATTGCCAAGATTAAGTCGGGCCAGTTGGAAGGTCTTTCAGATGATGACGATCAGTGGGCGCCACAAATCAAGCTGGGCGTGCCAGTCCTTATCCCAGAGAAATATGTTCCAGACTTGGATGTTCGATTGGGTCTATATCGCCGTCTTAGCGGGCTAAGTACAAAGGTAGAGCTAGAAGGCTTTGCTGCCGAGTTGATCGACAGATTTGGTACTTTGCCGCGCGAAGTGAATACCTTGATGCTGATCGTTCGGATCAAAGCAATGTGTAAAAAGGCGGGTATTTCGAAATTGGATGGTGGACCAAAAGGTGTCACAATCCAATTCCACAATGACAAATTCGCCTCGCCAGCTGGATTGGTAGATTTTCTTGGGGACGAGGGCGGTGCAGCGAAGCTAAAGGACAACAAGATTGTTGTGCTGCGAGACTGGAAGAAGGACGCAGACAAGATCAAAGGGGCGTTTTCAATCGCACGTGACTTGGCTGAACGGGTTGTCGCAGAAAAGAAGCGGAAGAAAAGTTAATCTTCCGTGACTTGCCGATTAATTCGGCTCATCAAGAACATAGCGCAAAGACCAAAACCCAAGACCGTTATTATGAGTGGTGCAGGCGTGTCGCTTAGAAGTAAGCTTACAGGGGATGCGATTAACGCGCCACCAAGGGTCGAGATTGAACCAATGACTGACGCTGCCATGCCCGCGATATGGCCCATCGGTTCCATCGAAATCGCGTTGAGATTGCCCATTGTCAGCCCCGCTTGAGAAAAAAGGCAGAACTGCCAAAACACAAACAATGGAAAGCTGATTGCAGGGAACAGTACCAGCGTTATCAGCACTGTAGTGCCAATGACTACTTGTATGAACAAGGTCCGTGTGACCACTCGATACATTCCAAAACGGGTGACGATATAAGCGTTCAGAAGGCTTGAAGCCCCTGAAAATAAGGCAACGGCCCCAAACCAGAACGGAAATGTCTCGCCACGATCATAGATCTGGTCATAGATCGGCTGGATCAAGATGAGTGTTGCAAACAACATTGCGAGCATAAAGGTTTGTATTAGGATAGATAAGCGTACTGTTTTGTGGGTCAGCAATTGCTTTACGGCATCTAGCATCAAATCCATCTGTAATGGGCGGCGATCGACAACGGCCAGTGACTCGTTATAGCGAGTGCCCACCCAAATTACCAAAATCAGAGAAAAGATGATGAAGGTACCAAAAATACTGCGCCATCCAAAAGCACTTATGATCACTTGGCCCATTGCGGGTGCGATAGCTGGGACAAGGATGAAAATTGCCATAGCAATTGAGATAATTCGTGCCATTTCACGACCAGAGAATAGATCACGCACCATTGCCATTGACACTACACGTGGCCCTGCCGCCCCCAAGCCCTGACAGAACCGTGCAAACAGGATCCATTCAAGTGATGATGTCGCCCATGCGGCCATCGCGCTTAAGATATAAATTACGACACCAACGTAAACGATCGGTTTGCGTCCATACGCGTCCGAGAGTGGACCAGCAAAGAAGGTACCAAGTCCCATGCCAGCGACAAATGATGTCAGTATCCATGCGGCGTGTGAAACGCTTCCATCGGCTATTTCGTCCGCAATATCAGGAATAGCGGCCAACATTGCATCCATTGAGAAAGCGACGGTTGCGAACATCATCGCCATTAGAGCGATGAATTCTGTTCGGCCCATTACTTGGCTTGGTGCTATCGGCATTGTTGCGTCCCGTTTCGACGCTATTGCGCGTCACTGTGATGTATGAGTTATTTACCTATGATTGAAAATAGTTAATTTCTGCATGTGTACTTTAGCGCAACATTGATGGTTCGAATTATTGTGCTGCATCCGTTTGTGCCGCTAAATCAGCGATCACTTGTGCCCACAATTCGGGAGGTTGCGCGCCGGGAACCGCGTGTTGGTTCGCAATAATAAATGTTGGAACAGAATTAATGCCCATCTTGCGGCTGTGCTTGTCACGGTCTTGGATCAATTTTAAGTCTTCGTCGCTGTCTAAAAGACGTTTTACAACGTTTGCGTCCATTTCTACGTTTTTTGCAATGTCGATCAGGACATCCGCGTCACCAATGTCACGCGCATCGGTGAAATATGCTTTGAACAAGGCAGAGACAGCTGCTGTTTGGCGGCCCTCAATGCCTGCCCAATGGATCAGACGGTGAGCGTTGATTGTGTTTGGTGTACGTTTCATGCCTTCAAAATCGATTGCGACACCAGCGGTTTTCGCGCTTTCTACAACAGGAGCATAGGCGCGCACCGCAGCTTCTTTGCCGCCAAATTTACCTTCAAGGTATTCGCGTCGTCCCATGCCATTTGCGGGCATATCGGGGTTCAATTGAAATGGGTGCCATTCGATCAAGAATGGATGGTTCGGATGTGCAGACAGCGCTTTGTCCAAATAGGCCTTGCCGATAAAACACCACGGGCAAATTGGGTCTGACATGATGTCGAGTTTGATCGGTTGAGTTGTCATTTGAGCCTCATCTGGTCGAAGATTGTGTTTGTTGAGCTGACATATCTTAAATTCTTGGCAGGCGCGAGGGATCAGTGGTTTTCTTGTGCATATCTATCGCGCAGAATTTTTCTTAAAATCTTGCCATTTGCGCCCAATGGTAATGCGTCAATGTGAATGTATAGCCGCGGTTGTTTGTAACGCGCCAAATGGTTGGATGCGTGATCGTTGACTTTAGCTTCGTCGAGTGTGGCAGGCCCAGTATAGAACGCAGCGATTACATATGTATCAGCTTTGACTTCAACCTGTGTCACGGCGACTGCGTCCATGCCTGAGTAGCCATTGAATGCCTGCTCTACCTCTATGGGCGAAACGCGATAACCACCCGCATTCATCATATCATCATCGCGCCCAAGATAACTGATTTGGCCATCGTCATGCATGATCCCCTGATCGCCGGTTAGAAACCAGTCACCCTGCATTTTAGCAGCGGTTTCTTCAGGGGCTTTAAGGTATCCCATCATTAGACCACAGTCGCTCTTGTGCACCGCGATGGTACCCTCATTGCCACGCGAGACTGGCCCGTCTGGTCCAAGGATCGCAATCCGTCTGCCGGTCTGTGGTTGTCCTAATCTGTCGCCATGAGCGGGTTGTGAGGGACTACCCGATAAGAATGTTGAGCATTCAGACATACCATATGCCTCAAAAACCGACGTTCCGGTTGCCTTGCTCCAGGCGGTGCGGGTCGCAGAAGGTAGCTTTTCTCCGGCACTCAATCCGTGTCGCAAATTTGGTAAGGTTAGTGTTTCACAATCACGCAACAACTGGCGATAAACACCAGGTGCGGCAGCAAAGATCGTTGCACCGCTGTTGGCCAGTAATGTTGGGAGTGCATTAGACTGTGTGCCCGCAGCGGGGATCATCGCAGTTGCGCCAATGGTCCAAGGGTCCATTAGCCCAGTGCCCATGGTATAGGTCCAATTGAATGCACCAGAATGCAGAACGCGATCCTCGGATCGCAACCCATACCATCCCTCAAACATCATTTGACGGGCCCAAATCGCGCGGTGGGCATGCGCAACTGCGCGTGGCTTGCCAGATGTACCAGATGTGTAAACGACGTAGCCCAAACGTTCAGGGTCACCCATGTGATAACCCACCGGTGGTAGGTCGCGCATGGCTTGCAGCTGCGGTAGGCGGATTTGATTGCTGGTTTCGGGGCAGGTTACGGCGGCATCGCGGACGATCAATGTCGGTGACAACTCTTCAATGATCCGTTCGACCTCTGGCAGCGTCAGTGCCGCAGACGTCGGCACTGGAACCAATCCAGCAGCCAATGCACCAAGATAGGTCAGCGGATAGTCCACCGTATTCCCGAGACGCATTAGGATTAGATCGCCGATTTGCGCGTCATTCTCTAAAAGGCCAGCCGCAATACCTAAGACAGCGGCTTCAAGGTCTCGGTACGTCCAATCTTCGCAGTGATCTGAGTGTAAAATTTGCAGCGCGATCTTGTCAGGACAAATATGGCTTTGGGACAAAACATGTGCCGCCATATTAAATGGCTTAGGGCAGGGCGCTTGTGGGCCGTTATCAAAAATCGATAGCATAACATTTGCTAGCCTGTGCTTGCGTGCCGCACAAGGCGCACGTTGCATGGCCAGCACGCGACATCTATAGAACGGTCATGACATCAAAAGATCCCAAATCGCTTATCAAGATCGCCCGTGAAGGTGGTGCAACCGAAACTGGGGAACCGCTTGATTTGGGTATGCGCGTGCGCGAATTGCGCAAAGCGCGTGATTGGACGCTTGAACAAGCTGCAGGGCAGGCAGGTTTAGCCCGCTCAACATTGTCTAAGATCGAAAACGGTCAGATGTCGCCAACCTATGAAGCGCTTAAAAAACTGGCCATCGGTCTAGAGATTTCTGTTCCGCAGTTGTTTACACCGCCGGCACAAGGCCAAGTGGGGGGCCGCATGGCTGTAACTAAAAGCGGTGAAGGCAATGCTACTGTCACTGTGACGTACGAACACGAGTTGTTGGCTGAGACGTTGACGCAGAAAAAGATGTTGCCATACCGCGCGCGCGTCCGCGCCCGCTCTATGGATGAGTTCGATGGCTGGGTGCGCCATGACGGTGAAGAGTTTATGTATGTGCTTACGGGCGTTGTGCAACTGTACACTGAGTTTTACGAACCCGTTGAAATGCGTCGTGGCGACAGCGCTTATTATGACGCGACCATGGGGCACAATGTGGTCTCTCTTAGTGATGAAGACGCATCGATCCTATGGGTCACGTCGCTGAATTAGTCCTCAGAAAATAGCGCGACCAATATCGTGTGGGCGACAAATACCACAATAATCTGAACAACAATGAATGCCGCAATGTGACCGGGGTAGATGCCAGCGAAGGTGTTGCTGAAACCACGTGCAATTGTGACCGCTGGGTTGGCAAAACTGGTCGATGATGTGAACCAATACGCCCCAGTGATGTACATTGCGACAAGCGCAGGTACGGCCTCTGGGCGCGATTTGATCCCGCCAAAAATGACGAACAACAGGCCAAAAGTCGCAATTCCTTCAGACCACCACTGTGAAACGCCTGTGCGGTGCATTGTGCTAGAGGCCTGTAATATTGGCAGATCGAACATGAGATGCGTCGCCCAAACGCCTAAAATTCCACAAATGATCTGTGTAGGAACATATGCAAGCGCCGTGGCGCGATCCAAGTCGCCGCGCAAGTAAAAAGCTAAGGTTACAGCAGGGTTGAAATGCGCACCCGATATTGGGCCCAAGACTGTGATGATGACGTAAAGCATACAGCCCGTCGCAATAGCGTTGGCCAATAGTGCGATGGCAGTGTTCCCACCAGCTAGGCTTTCTCCCATGATCCCAGAACCAACAACTCCAATAAGAAGCAGAGCAGTTCCTAAGCCTTCGGCAGCAATTTTATGTATCATGTGTTCGTCCTGATCGGTGAAGCGCAAAGCGCCAGAGGTTTGTGACCCCTAGCGCTTTGTCGTAAAAGTTTTGTGACTTCAATAGTGGGGAGGGAGATTAATCTTCCCACCACCATACTTCTGGCATGTAGTATGGACCATCGCCGTAGATCGGCAGGTTTTCCGGATACTTCATCTCTTTCACATGTGCGATGCGACCTGTTGTAAACTGCCAGAACGGGATCACATAGCGACCCGTCATCAATGCGCGGTCAAGACCACGCACAGCGGCAACAAAATCGTCTTGTGATCCGGCTTTAAGCATTGCATCGACCATTGCATCCACTGCTGGGCTTTGTGCGCCCATAAGGTTGCGACTGCCCTCCATTGAAGCAGACGGGCTGCCCCAATAGAACTGTTGCTCGTTGCCCGGTGAAAGCGACAATGAGCGGCGGTAATATGTGACGTCAAAGTCAAACTTACCCGTGCGCTCCACGTACTGCGCATTGTCCACTGTTTCGACTTCGGCTGCGACACCTAGACGTTTCAGTGCACCAAGGTACAGATCAGCGATGGCTTTATGTTCAGACTTACCTTGAGCAAGTAGGATCGTCAGGCTTAGGCTTTCACCATCAGCGTTTTGCATCATGCCATCAACTGGCGCCCAACCGGCTTCTTTGAGCAAAGCAATTGCGCTGCGAAGGCCCTGACGATTGCGTTCAGAACCATCAGATACAGGAAGCACGTAACCTTCCATCAGGCCCGGAGGCATATCTGCTGCGAAAGGTGCCAACAGCTCTGCTGTGCGGCCCTGTACTTGTCCTTCTTGCATAGCAAGGAGGGAGTTGGAGAAGTAGGACGTGATACGTGGCTGTGCGCCGCCTGTGAGGGCACCATTGATGAACTCAAAGTTGAAGGCTTGGATAAGCGCCTCTCGTACACGCCAATCGTCGAACGGGGCACGACGTGAATTCATAACAAAGCCGGTCATACCCGATGGCTTTTTGTGCGGAATCTCCGTTTTGACAACATCACCAGCAACGGCACGTGGGAAATCGTAGCGGCTGTTCCAGCGTTCCGCGTTAAATTCGCGTTGTGCGGATACTTGGCCAGCTTTGAAGGCTTCGTCTTGCGCGGTAGAGTCGCCGTAGAAGTCCAAAGTGATTTGATCGAAGTTATTCGTGCCTCTGCGCAGTGGCAGGTCAGCACCCCAATAGTTCTCGTTACGTGTTAACTGGACAGAACGGCCAGCGTCATACTTGGTGATCACATATGGGCCAGAACCCATAGGAATGTCTGCGATTTTAGCATCTGCAAACTCTTTACCTTCCCATTGGCTTTTTTGCAGGATCGGGCGCATGCCTACCAGTAGAGCCAACTCGCGGTTTTCTTCACCAAAGGTAAAGCGAACGCTAGACGGTCCAGTTTGTTCAACACTTGAGATTTTGGACCACAAACCACGATAGCGTGGGTGACCTTCGGTGCCTAAAGTTTCAAAGCTCCAGATGACATCTTCTACTGTGATAGGGGAATTATCAGAGAACGTCGCTTCTGAGCGGAGGGTGAACTCGACCCAAGTGCGGTCTTCATCGGTGTTAATTGATTCGGCAATCAGACCATAAAGTGCAAACGGCTCGTCTTGAGTGCGGCCCATTAAGGATTCATGTGTGAAAAATCTAAGCTGCCATGGGACCGTTCCTTTGGCGATGTAGGGGTTAAGCGAATCAAAACCGCCTGTATTTCCCAAAACAATAGCGCCACCTTTAGGTGCGTCGGGATTTGCGTAGGGTAGGGACACAAAATCCTGTGGAAGAGCAGGTTCGCCATACATAGCTATGCCATGAGCCGATTCTGCATGTGCTGCGGAATCGATAAGAATCGCTGCAGTTGTGAGTATTGAGGCTGCGTAAACCCCTCTAATTTTTTGGAAAAATACTGATCTCATTTGTGCAACAATCCCTTTATGCCCTTGTTTTATTAACCTTTGGCGCAATCGGGGTTACATGCAAGCCGAAATTTTTAGCTTGGCCAAGGACCGCCAAAGGTTTATACAGATCTTACTGCTCGATAGGTTTCTTGCCTGTATGAAACCTGCCTCAATAACTATACGCCAGCTTCGTGCTGGCGTTTTTTTTTGGCTTATCGATATGTTTGACGAGTAAAACTCAACTGCAAGTGCTCTAATCCCACTGACACCAATATCGTGAGATGGCAGTAATCATCCTGGATACATTTGTTTCGTAGTGATCGGTGTTGTTTTTTCAAATGACCACGCGAGAAGGTCCTAGACTTCAGGCTCAGTCGGGTCTTTTGCGTTGGGATAAACCAGCCCTGCGGAGATCACCAATTTTGCGGCGTCTTCCACACTCATGTCTAACTCAATCACATCCTTTGCAGGGACGAACAGCAAGAACCCAGAAGTAGGGTTTGGAGTCGTTGGCAAGAAAATCGACATTGCGCCACCATCTTTACCTGCACGATCCGATATTTCAGCTTTGGCAGTGGTCGAGATGAAGCCGATAGCCCAAATCCCTTTGCGTGGATATTCGATCAAACAGGCCTTTTCAAAGGACCGCTCTGTCTGGGCAAATACAGTTTCAGAGATCTGCTTGATGCCAGAATAGATTGAACGAACAACTGGCGTGCGCTCAACGATGCCTTCAGCAAAGCGGATTAAGGAGCGGCCCATGAAACCCTTGGCCATCCAGCCAACGACAATTGTAAAAACTAAGAAGATGACAACGCCGATGCCTCGCACATCGATTTGAACGTCACGCTCAAGCCCCAGCAGGTCTTGGATCATTTTGTCTGGCTGATAAGAGTTTGGCAC
This sequence comes from Ascidiaceihabitans sp., assembly GCA_028825475.1. Classification (GTDB taxonomy): domain Bacteria; phylum Pseudomonadota; class Alphaproteobacteria; order Rhodobacterales; family Rhodobacteraceae; genus Ascidiaceihabitans. The sequence goes on from JAPKAB010000010.1 coordinate 36,754, forward strand.
CCACGGCAGAACCGCGCCATCAATCCAACCAACAACGCTCCAGATCAACCAAACCGTAAGCCAAACGGGGGCAATAACCACCAATCCGGTCAAAAACGAAGATCGAAGGCGTGCAAGTAAGCTAGCGCGGCGAGGTGTTTCTAAATCGAATGGGGTGTTCATAGTGTGTCCGATATAATTCGTCGTTTTAGGTAGGCGCTTTGATCCGATGCTACAATGGTTGGCTGCAATTTTGAGTTATTTTGCAGAGTAATCGGCTAAATGTTTGGCTATTCCTGCGGCTAACTTCGCATTGTTGCGCACCAGTGCAATATTCGCTTCAAGAGATTTGCCCTCAGTCAGCTCAAAGATGCGTTGCAGCAGGTATGGGGTCACACCTTTGCCTGAAATCCCAAAAGCGTCCGCATCGGCTTGAGCGCGCGCAATGATAGGTGCCAGAATTTCGGCACTGATCTCTGCTTCTTCAGGGATAGGATTCCCAATTAATTGACCGCCAGGCACTCCCATTTCACCGCGTAGCCTATGGGCCGCAGCGATTTGCGCTGGATCGTCCATACGTAAGGGGGCTGGCAATCCGCTTTCGCGAGACCAGAATGCGGGCATGTCATCTTGGCCATATGCAATGACTGGTACGCCTTGAGTTTCGAGAACCTCAAGCGTTTTGGGAATATCGAGAATAGCCTTGGCACCTGCGGCGACGACAGTCACGGGTGTTTGCGCCAACTCTAACAGGTCTGCCGAGATATCAAACGTAAGCTCTGCGCCTTTATGAACGCCGCCTATACCACCTGTTGCAAATACATGGATACCAGCCAAACGGGCCGCGATCATTGTCGCAGCCACTGTTGTAGCGCCAGTGCCGCCTGTTGCGATGCACGCGGCCATATCTGCACGTGAAAGTTTTGCAACACCTTTGGCTTGGGCCAATGCCTCTAGTTCAGCATCATCTAGCCCAACACGAAGTGTGCCGTTTAAAACAGCCATGGTTGCTGGAACTGCACCAGCGGCACGTACATCCGCTTCGACCTGACGCGCAACTTCTAGGTTTTGGGGGTAGGGCATCCCATGCGTAATGATCGTACTTTCTAACGCAACAATCGGAGTTCCTTCGGCCTGCGCCTTTGCAACTTCAGCAGATGGGGTGAATAGTGTCATTATACAGGTTCTCCAGAAACATAGGTGGCGGCTGATTTGAGGGCGTCGTTTAATGCAGTCTTGCGGTCCGCGCCATGGGATTCTGCGGCAATGTGAGCAGCCATAAAGGTATCGCCTGCGCCTGTTATGCGGGTCACCAGCACTTGTGGTGGTGTTTGACTGATTATTTCACCATCCGTGCCTTCGCTGGCGTCTGATCCACCATCGGTCACCAGAACACGTGCGGCACCTTTTGCCAGCAGTGCAGCGGCTGCGTCACTAGACGACGTGAATGTCGTTTGGCAAAGAAGGCCTGCTTCCTCCAAATTCACATAGAGTGTTCCGCGACCTGCGTGGAGGAAAGGCAACAGGCGTTCTGCCTTGCCAGGAGAGGCAGGGGCAACGCGTAAATCTGCCTTGAAAAGAGAGGGATCGTTGGCAATCTCTGACAACAGCTCAACCGTGAGGTTTCCATCCAGTGCGATCAACCCATTAAAGAGGTGATCTGCGTCTGCCAGGGTTCCATCTGATAAGGGGCGCAAAATCTTTGCACCAGCGGCCTCTAACGAATGCGCATCAGCGATGGCTGCGATCAAACCATTGGCACCTTCAACAGCCATGTAGCTGTCAGTGGGCAAATCCTCTGATCGGTAGATCGTGTCGGTGATCATGCCACGTGCGGCGCAAGCAGCCATCAGTTCATCACCTTCTGCGTCACGCCCAAGTGCGGTCAGAAGCGCTGGCGTCATGCCAAAGCGTGCCAGTGTCATAGCGATGTTCATTGCAACGCCGCCCGGCAGTCGGGTTATACGTCCGGGCACATCCGAGCCTTGGCGCATTGCGCGGGACGATCGGCCAATGACGTCCCAAAGAACGCTGCCAATGCATAAGATATCAGGTTGTTTGTTCATATGAATAGTCTTGGACTGTGACGCCCACAGGCGCAAGGCGATCTGCTTATTTTGGGACCTGAAACGTAAGTGCTGCCCAAAGCGTTTGCCAAACAGCTTTGTCGTCTTTGATGTAAGGCTGCAGAACAACGGCGTCAAATAGGTAGGTATGCGCTGGTTTCACGGGAATCTGCGCAATGCCGTTGTCATCAGTTTGGTGCAGGGTGATCGAAACTGTTTCGTCAGGTGCGCGTTCAAATACCTCAACCTGTGTATTCGGGCGTGGCACGTTTTCAAAGAACAGTTGTACCTGCATATTTCCGTCAAAACCATCGCCGTAGGGATTGCTTAGGGCGACAAACTCGGTTTCCATACCATAGTTTTGATCCACACCATCTCCCGAACCAACAGCAATCAGTGCTTTGACGTGTCGGGTATAACTCTCTCTGAAGTTCTCGCTTGGCCAGCCAGCAGCTTTGTGATCGGCTTCCGCATTTTTGAAATCCTTATGTGCTGCAAACTTTGCGAACTTTGCCCATTCTTTGTATTTTATCGCCGCTGGTGTTGTTTCGTGTAAGATAACCAGCAATCCATCTTGATCAGCGCTTGTAGTCAATGCCGGTTGATCACCGGAGCGTCCTTGCGCAGGCGTCAACATATCGCCTTGTGCCAATTCAAAGCGTGAAAACTGTTTTTCAAAATACGAAAGCTTTGAGCCAACAAAGTTTTGACCATTCTTTAGGTCAATCTCCATAATTTCGCCGTTTTCCACTTGAAACTTCTGCGGTTCAATCCAAAACTCGTGTGAATTGACGCTCGTCGCAGACAGACCGAGGGTTACAGCAAGAACAAGGCGGGACAACTTCATGACAAGAGCTTTCTATTGGTTAACACTTAAGCTGCGCTTTGTGGTGCTGATGTCAAGCTTACTGGTCTCAGGTGCCACATTTGTGAACGCGCACGAGACAGTGCCAACCATTGCAGACCTTGAGGTAGTGGAGGGAAACCTTACGTTTTCGATGCGTGCGAACGTCGAGGCTTTCTTGGCCGGTATCAACCTAGATGAAGTTACAGATACTGACGAAGCAGTTGAGGCAGAAAGTTACGATGCTCTGCGGGCATTGAACGCTGCAGAGATCGAGGGGCGTTTGCCTACGCTTATCGAAGGTTTCAACGCAATTCCGTTGATTACGGTTGACGGTCAGGCAATTGCCCTCACGATTTCCAGCTTTGAAATGTCAGCCATGCCTGATCTCGAACAACCCCGTATATCCACAGTGGCGTTGAACGCGACTGTATCTGTTGGTGCAGATGAAGTGGTCGTCAATTGGCCCACTGGACGCGGTGCATTGGTATTACGCCAACAAGGGGTTGTAGCACCGTTCACGGGCTATGTTGATCCGGGTACTTCTAGCCCATCGATATTGATCGCAGGTGGCGGCGAGGCGACAGCGTGGGAAACATTTACCGCATATATTCCCGTCGGATTTGACCATATTTTACCCAAAGGTCTTGATCATATTCTGTTTGTATTAGGGTTGTTTTTTCTAAGCACACGAATGCGTCCACTGGTCTGGCAGATCAGTGCCTTTACGCTTGCGCACACTGTTACGCTCGCGTTGGGCGCGATGGGCTGGGTTAACGTACCTGGCAGTATTGTTGAGCCACTTATTGCTGTGTCCATCGTCTACGTTGCTGTCGAAAACATCTTTGCCAAAGGATTGAATCCGTGGCGTCCGTTTGTGATTTTCGGGTTTGGACTATTGCACGGACTGGGTTTTGCGTCCGTGTTGGGCGAGTTTGGTTTGCCCGACGGACAATTCATTCCTGCATTGATTGCGTTCAACATTGGCGTGGAATTGGGTCAACTCACAGTTATCGCGCTGGCATTCCTAGCCGTTGGCTGGTTCGCACGTAAATCATGGTACAGGGCAGGGATCGCGATCCCTGCATCCTGCATCATTGCGGCTGTTGGTGCATATTGGTGTGTAGAGCGCGTGTTCTTTTAAGGCTTAGGACATCGCTTCGCGCAAAGTCGTGAGTGCCGCAACCGGATCATCCGTTGACCAGATCTCATCACCAATAGCAAAGAAGTCTGTCATTGGGGTGAGCGTCTTGATCATTTCAAGGTTCAGCAATCCCTCAGCAACCACGGGTACTTCGATAACTTCTGACCACCACTTGAACAGATCGGTTTCGGCAAAACTGCCGTCGCCCAATGTGCTTTCTCGTACAGGGCCAAAGCAGACGTAATCCGCACCAGCCTCGCCAGCACCCATGCCGTCGTGGCGTGAAGTTGAGCTGTGAACACCAACAATAGCATCAGGGCCCAGTTCTTTGCGGGCATAACGCACTTGGTGAGCACCATCACTCAGGTGAACACCGTCAAGGCCAAGGCGTTCAACCAATGGAATATGGTCTTCAATTACCAGTGCAACATCTCTGGCATGTGTGACTTCGCGCAGGGCATCTGCTGCCTTAGACAAGCGTTGCTCATCTTGAGAGGCCATAGCCATGCGCACACAGGCGATAGGGTGTGCGTCTAAAACGCTGGCCAATAGGGCTGGAAAAACGTCCAACTCAAACTCTGCGGGAGTGATAAGATACAGCTGTGGTTGGTCGGGTTGTTTGTCTTTGGCGGCCATTGGCTTGGTCCTTTTGTCTAAACTTGGGGCAGCACTAGCGGATGTTGTAGGAAAAGGAAACTTTTATGCAGCTGGTTTCGTCCGGTTGAACGCGTATTTTTAACAGAAACATGGGCAGGGTGATTGTGTGCCCCGCATCCTCTGGGTATGGAACGGGCATGGTTGATATTCCTTTCTTTGTACTCGTGCGTCCGCAAATGGGCGAAAACATCGGCTCTGCAGCGCGGGCGATGTATAACTTTGGCTTAGATCGCATGCGCATTGTGGCCCCCCGTGACGGTTGGCCCAATCAGGCTGCGGTGGCTTTGGCCAGTGGTGCAGGGCGCTTGTTAGATGATGCGCAATTGTCGCATGATGTGCCCGACAGTTTGGCGGACTGCACATACGTCTTTGCGACGACCGCGCGGTCCCGTGATTTGACCAAACCTGTTTATTCACCTGAGGCTGCGATGAAATTGGCCGCCGAAAAAATTGCGGCTGGTGGTAAGGTCGCTGTGTTGTTTGGTCCAGAACGCGCAGGGCTAGAGAATGAAGACATCGCGCAGGCGAACGCTATTATCTCTGTGCCCGTTAACCCGAATTTTGCGTCACTTAATTTGGCTCAATGTGTGCTCCTCGTAGGCTATGAGTGGATGCGCCAGCAGGGTAAAGTTGAGCATGAAGTTGTTGAGATGGCAGGAACTGACTGGGCAACTGGACAAGAGACAGAACATTTGGCGCGTCACTATGAAGACCGTTTGGATGTGGCTAACTTCTTTTACCCAGAACACAAAGCTACAAGTATGAAATTAAACCTGCGCAACATGTGGAGCCGAATGCCGTTAACCCGCGCAGATGTGCAGATGTTTCATGGTATCCTGCGGCAGATGGTCCGTTGGAAGGAACGCGACGACTGATCCGCTGGACGATCCGGCTTGCGCGGCCTAACTTGCAACCAACAGTCGCCCTTTAATGTGACATGAGGATCAAGATGAGCACCAAACGCAGTATTTTTGAAGAGGTCGGCAGCGTCGACCAAACGCCCGCCGCACAGCCTGGTATGATTGACAAAGGCCGCGATGGCGCACGTGGTGCGATCCGTGTTTGGCTGATGATCCTATTTGGACTGGTTGTGCTGATGATATTAGTTGGTGGGCTTACCCGCCTCACTGACAGCGGCCTTAGCATTACAGAATGGCGCCCTTTTACTGGCGCGATTCCACCTTTGAATGCTGCTGATTGGCAATCCGAATTTGCGAAATATCAAGCAATTGATGAATTTCGCATTCAGAACCAATGGATGCAACTCTCTGACTTTAAAGTGATTTACTGGTGGGAGTGGGGCCATCGACAGTTGGGCCGCGTTGTTGGCTTGGTGTGGGCGAGTGGTTTCTTCTGGTTCCTGCTGCGCCGCCAAATCCCAACCGGCTGGACACCACGTTTGCTATTGTTGGGCGTCCTCGGTGGTACGCAAGGTACTATTGGTTGGTGGATGGTTTCGTCGGGCGTAACGTCTGGTGAAAGCATGGTTGATGTGGCCAGCTACCGTTTGGCGACCCATTTAGGGTTGGCTTTTGTCATCCTTGGTTTCATCGCATGGTACATGATGATGCTGTCGCGCCCCGAACGCGACCTGATGCAAGCACGTCGTGGGAAAGAGGCAAAGCTGTTTGGCTTGTCCACTGGGCTTATGCATTTTGCATTTCTACAAATCTTGATCGGCGCACTGGTTGCTGGGATTGATGCAGGGCGCAGTTATACTGACTGGCCATTGATGGGCGGGCAATTCTTCCCCGCGTCTGCATTTGTACTTGAGCCATGGTGGCGCAATATCTTTGAAAGCCCGGGTTTGGTGCAATTTGTGCACCGCGTAGTTGGTTATGCGTTGTTGGCATTTGCGATCTTTGTTTGGTTGAAGGGACGGAAATCAGCGCACCGTCGGACCCAAGCGGCGTTCAACATGGCTTTTGTCCTGCTGTGTGCACAGATCATTCTTGGTATCGTTACCGTGATTTACGGCGCGCCTGTTCAGATCGCCATTGTACATCAGCTGTTGGCCGTGATCTTGTGGGTTACGATACTTCGCGCACGCTTCCTTAGCGCCTACCCAATAACAACGTCCCTAAGAGGAAATTGATCCAATGACTGCTTACGATGACTTGATGGCGTTCACGCGCGAGACAACCGCGCTTGGTGAAATCGCAGGCCGTTTGGGCTGGGATCAGGAAACGATGATGCCGAAAGGTGCCGCGCCGCAGCGTGGAGAAGAGATGGCTGCGATCGAAGGTGTCTTGCATGGGCGTCGGACGGACCCACGTGTTGGGGATTGGTTGGCGGCGATTGACACAAGCACGATTGGTGATGTTGGCAAAGCACAAGTGCGCCATATCCAACGAAGTTTTGACCGCGCAAGCAAAGTACCTGCAGATTTGGCAGCGACGATTGCGCGCGTAACGTCAACAGCGCAAGGCACATGGGCCGCTGCACGTGAAGATGATGATGTTGCAGCTTTCGCGCCTACCTTTGAAGAGGTTATCAATCTCAAGCGCCAAGAAGGTGAAGCCTTGGCTGCAGGTGGAGATGTCTATGACGCAATGCTCGCGGACTATGAACCGGGGACAACTGCCGCTGACTTAGAAGCAATGTTTGGCGCGTTGCGCCCTGAATTGACGGCGTTACGTGCAGCAATCCGCGACGCTGACGCGCCTGCACCTTTGGAAGGTACCTTTGACACAGGCAAACAGATGAAGCTGACGCGCCATCTGGCCAAAACATTTGGTTATGACATGAGCCATGGGCGTGTCGATAAAGCAGTTCACCCATTTAGTTCTGGCAGTGGCTTAGATGTACGTATCACGACTCGTACCAACGAAGCTGACCCGTTCAATTGCTTTTACTCAACTATCCACGAAGTTGGGCACGCATGTTACGAGCAAGGGATCGACCGTGACTATCTGCTGACACCCCTTGGCAATGGCGTTTCGATGGGTGTGCACGAAAGCCAGAGCCGCATTTATGAAAATCAAATGGGGCGCAGCCGAGCGTTCACCAGCTGGCTTTATGCCGAAATGCGCGAGACCTTTGGGGACTTTGGAATTCCAGACGCAGAAGCGTTTTACGGTGCAGTCAATCGCGTGAACGATGGCTATATCCGCACGGAAGCCGACGAGGTTCAGTACAACTTGCATGTTTTGTTGCGCTTTGACCTAGAGCGGGCGTTGATGGCTGGTGATCTTCAGGTCGGTGACCTTGAGGCAGCATGGAACGATCGTTTTGAGGCTGATTTCGGCTATAAAGTTGACAAAGCAAGCAATGGCGTTTTGCAAGATGTGCACTGGCCGGTTGGTTTGTTCGGCTATTTTCCTACGTATTCATTGGGCAACGTTTATGCTGGTTGTTTGAACGAGGCGATGCGTGAAGCGATTCCTGAATTGGATGAGCAGTTGGCACAGGGCGATACTGCACGTGCTACTGGATGGCTTCAAAACAACGTGCAAAAACACGGTGGGTTGTATGAACCACGCGAGGTTATTGAAAAAGCAAGCGGGCGTACGCCTGATCCACAACCTTTGATCAAGTATCTCAAGGCAAAGTTCAGCGATATTTATAAGCTGTGACACTAAATTTTAACTCGCTGAAAGGCTGCGCATTGTAAGGTTTGCGCAGCCTTTTTTATGCGCGTTATACCGAAAAAAAGAATATCAAATTGATGTTTGAATGAAAAACTTCCCATGAAATTCTCTAAATAAAACTGCCAGAAGATATGTGTTGGCTGGTTTGTAGGGTTTTGCTGTGAAATTGTTTGTTATTATAGTTTCAATTGGCATCGTTGCTGCCAATGTCTTGCTAGCGCAATCGGGTACTCAATCAGCGCTAGAAGCCAATGATAGCACTTTAGTAGTAGGCCAAACGGAATGGTCCGGTCTAGAAATTTGAAAATTACCCTACAACTAAATAAGTGCCATTCTTTCTGACCGTTCTAGATCAGGGTAGGAGCGGTAGAGGCCAACAGAACTTTGCCCAATGAGGTCATGCACTGCACGATGTAGGCGCGCAACATCCTCGTCTTGCCGTCCGCTTTCACGAAAGGCGAGGTCCAGTTGCGCAAGGTCACAGACCTCAATCTCAAGTAAAAAGTCGCTGTGATTTTCAGAGGCAAGGTTCAGCTTACGCCGCAACATGCGCCAATGATTGATCTTACCAGCTTCTTTCAGGTGGGCCATCCAAGCATCGACCGCGATGGAAAACGTCAACGCCTTTGCGTCTTGTTTCAGATCTATCATGCAGTGGTAAAGGTTCATCCTGCGCTCCGACTGTTGATGTCAAAGCGCAGGATGTCATAGGCGTGTTACTCTTAGATTAAGAGCATCATTCTTCAGTGGTTTCGCCGCCTTCAGCGTCACCATCTTCGTCATTTTGTTCAGCAATCCATGCAACACTCACAACAACTTCGTTCTTGCCAGTATTGAAGACCTTAACACCACCTGCACTACGTGAGCGGAAGCTGATGCCTTGGACCGGCACGCGGATCGATTGGCCTTTAGACGTGGCCAACATAATCTGATCGTCCAACTCAACTGGGAAGGATGCTACGATCTCGCCACCGCGCATCGCTTTGTCCATTGCCGTTACACCCATACCACCACGCCCGCGAACGGGGTAATCGTGGCTGGAGGACAGTTTGCCAGAGCCTTGAGATGTAATCGTCAGGATCAAGTTCTCACAGGCGGACATTTCTGCGTAACGTTCGGTTGAGAAGTTAGGATCAGCAGGTGCGTCTTCCTCATCTGCGTCTGCTTCATCAGCGAGACCCGCCATAGCACGGCGCATTTTTAGATAGGCTGTGCGTTCTTCGGATGTCGCATCGAAGTGGCGAATTATCGACATAGACACAACTGTGTCGTCACCATTCAACTTGATCCCACGAACACCAACAGAGGCGCGGCTGTTAAACACACGTACGTCTGTCGCAGGGAAGCGAATGGCGCGACCAGAGTTGGTGATTAACATGACATCATCATCATTTGACGCGATGCGCGCGTTGATCATTGTTGTCTCTGCGTGTTCATCCTCAAACTTCATCGCAATCTTGCCGTTTGCTTTCACATTGGTGAAGTCAGATAGTTTGTTGCGACGAACCGTACCTGCGGATGTGGCAAAGACCACTTGCAAGTCATCCCATTCCTTTTCATCCCGATCAACCGGCATGATAGCCGCGATAGAGACACCAACCGGAATTGGCAGGATGTTGACGATGGCCTTGCCTTTGGCTGTTCGTCCACCTTGGGGCAGTCGCCATGTCTTAAGCTTGTAAACCATTCCGTCTGTTGTGAAGAACAACAGTTGCGTGTGCGTATTGGCCACGAAGAGGGTTGTAATTACATCCTCTTCTTTGGTTTGCATCCCTGCAACACCCTTACCGCCACGCTTCTGGGCGCGGAAATCAACAAGTGGCGTACGCTTGATGTAGCCACCAGAAGTCACAGTAACGACCATGTCTTCTTTTTCGATTAGGTCTTCGTCCTCCATGTCGCCAGACCAGTCAACGATCTGTGTGCGACGTGGAACGGCGAACTGGTCACGAATTTCGATCAATTCGTCTGAGATTATACCCATGATACGCTCACGGCTGCCCAAAATCTCAAGGTACTCCTTGATTTTAGCGGCCAATTCTTCGAGCTCGTCAGTCACTTCCTTAACCCCAATTTGGGTCAGGCGTTGCAGACGCAATTCAAGGATAGCTCGGGCTTGGACTTCGGACAGATTGTAGGTGCCATCGTCATTCGCTGTATGGGTCGGGTCATCGATCAGTGCAATGTATGGAAGGATATCTGCTGCAGGCCAGCGGCGTGTCATCAACTTTTGACGGGCCTCTGCTGCATCAGCAGATGAGCGGATAGCAGCAACGATTTCATCAATGTTTGTTACGGCGACAGCTAAACCACACAAAACGTGGCTACGTTCACGGGCTTTGCGTAGGTTGTAGGCTGTGCGACGGGCAACAACGTCTTCACGGAAATCGATGAAGGACGTGAGGAACCGGCGCAATGTTAACTGTTCTGGGCGGCCACCGTTTAGGGCCAGCATGTTGCAGCTAAAGTAGGTTTGCATTGGCGTGAAGCGGAACAGTTGGTTCATCACGACTTCGGCTGTAGCATCGCGCTTCAGCTCGACCACAACACGCACACCATTTCGGTCAGATTCGTCCTGTACGTGTGCGATACCTTCGATTTTTTTGTCACGCGCTGCTTCGGCGATGCGTTCAATCATGGTCGCTTTGTTCACCTGGTATGGAATTTCATCCATGATAATTGCGTAGCGATCTTTGCGAATTTCTTCGACACGTGTCTTGGCGCGAACAATTACGCTGCCGCGACCTTCAAGGTACGCTTTGCGCGCCCCGGTACGGCCCAGCATAATTCCGCCAGTTGGGAAATCTGGTCCCGGCACATATTCGATCAACTGTTCAGACGACAAATCAGGCTCTTCGATCAAGGCCAAGGTGGCTTCAATGACTTCGCCCAGGTTGTGGGGCGGAATGTTGGTCGCCATGCCGACAGCAATACCACCAGCGCCATTGACCAACATGTTTGGGAAGCGAGCAGGTAGAACCGTTGGTTCACGATCTTTGCCGTCGTAGTTGTCTTGGAAATCAACGGTATCTTTGTCGATGTCTGACAACAGGTATGCCGCTGGCTTATCCATGCGTACTTCAGTGTAACGCATAGCGGCAGCATTATCGCCATCCATGGAACCAAAGTTGCCCTGGCCATCCAATAGGGGCAGCGACATTGAGAAATCTTGGGCCATACGTACAAGCGCATCGTAGATGGCAGAGTCACCATGTGGGTGATACTTACCCATCACCTCACCAACCGCACGCGCTGACTTACGATAGGATTTGTCGTGAGTATTGTTGGTCTCGTGCATCGCATAAAGAATGCGGCGGTGAACCGGTTTTAGACCATCCCGTAGGTCGGGAATCGCCCTACTGACGATAACGGACATGGCGTAGTCCAGGTAGGAAGTACGCATTTCGTGTTCGATTGAAACGGATGGCCCATCATACACAGGGCGTGTCGGTAGGTTTTCATCATCATTTTCAGGGGGTTGTGGCGTGTCGTTCACGTTGTGGCCCATTCTGTTTTAGGGTTCTATATGTTGCGTCTATTCATATCAGAAGTAGCACATGCTGTGCAATGCTTATAGCGGGAATAGGACTGTCTCGACCTATGTTTCGGCGCTTTGAGTCGCGAACGGAATCGGCGTAACCGAACCTTAATCCTTACCGGGTAGATCTTGATTTCATTGAACTCAAGATTGAGGGGTTAAGGTATGCAAAAAGCAAATGCTCTGGTTGTATTGATATTGGGGGTCGTTGGCGTGATTTTGTCGACTGCAAACGCGCATGAGTCCAAGCGCGGCACACCCGGATTTATTCTGTTGCCAGAACGACCGGTAATTTTGACTAGGGTTCTTGCACCAGTTGGTCGAAAGCTCAGCCTATCCTCTGACTATGTTAGGCTGAACATGACGCGCCCCCCAGTACGCAAAACTTGGCGCAATGGGGATGGTTAAGCGCGACGTCTTTTTCGGCTTCTTGAAGGGTGGTTCCTAACTCGAATTCCGGCTCGTACGGCAGCAGGGTGCAAGCCAAGACGGCAGGTTTCTTTGCACCTTTGCGTTTGACCACCATGCGAGACGATGAACACATGATTGAATCGGGTGATGTGTCTAGAATTCCCCAACAGGCAGTAGTGATCTCTGGCACCTCGATGGTTTCATCCATCTCGGGAAACAATACCGTCATCCCAGGATCGTTCGCGTCAATCTTATAGCCGTGTTCGGCATAAAAATTAGCGTAACCAGCTCGACTGTCTGCTTCTGAATGCCCAAAGACGCTGCGCCCAGCAACAGCCATTTTAAAGCTGTTTTCCTGAAGCCAGTTCATACCGACAACTGTTTTTCCGAATGCACCAGCACCGCGCTCAGCGTCGTGCAGGGTAGGGTCATAATGATCCACCGAAATACGCAGTGTCAGTTTGCTTGGGTAAGCGGCGTTCAGTTCCAGCAGGCCATTTTGAACGGATTTGCGCATCATGGGGCGCATCGCGTTTGTTAGGATCAGCACTTGGTACCCTGCTTCAAGGGAGGCACGCGTAATATCAATCATCTGTGGGTTCATGAATGGTTCACCCCCAGTGAAGGCGATTTCTTTGATCGGCCACTTTCGGTCCTTGATCTGGCCTAGATAGTCCTGAACTTCATCGGTGGTGATGTACACAAGCGCATCATTGCTAGGGCTGGATGCTATATAGCAGTTTACGCATTCGATATTGCACAGCGTTCCGGTGTTAAACCACAGGGTCTCAGGGTTGTTCAGCGCGACGGATGCGCGATCTTCGCCCTTAGCTGTCAGGGCCGGATCGGCGAATTTTCCAATGTTTGCTTGCGCCAAATCTTTCATAATTCACTCGTACCTTGCTGGTTGAACATTGCTTATTTGTGATAGGATGTCTCTGAATGCAATAAAAGAACGTTTTTGCCATGTGACAACCTTGTGATTTGGCTCAAAAAGCGTCATGTTTGCGCTAACAAAAATCAAATGGAACAACCCAATGGTCTCACGCGTAATTCCAGTCGAAGCCTTCGATCTTGTCATCTTTGGTGGGACGGGCGATTTGGCTCGCCGTAAAATTTTACCGGGCTTGTTCCGGCGTTTTTGTGCAGGGCAAATGCCCGCCGAATCCCGGATAGTTGGCGCTGCACGTTCTGAAATGGACGGAGCGAAATATCGCGAATTCGTCGCTGATGCGATTGCCGAATTCGGTGGTCAAGTTGCAAGCGAATCTGAAAAGTTAGCGGCATTTTTGCGGCAACTGGACTACGTCCCAATCGACGCACGCGGTGAGGGCGGTTGGGAAGAGTTGGCGAACAAAGTTAAGGGGCGCAAGTTTGTGCGCGCCTTCTACTTCTCCGTTGCGCCAAGCCTATTCGGCGATTTGGCCGAACGCCTTCACCACTACGGTCTATCAGACAAAGCCAGCCGGATTGTTGTCGAAAAACCATTTGGCCGTGACCTTGCTACTGCGCAAGAATTAAACGCTTCCTTGGCTGAGCACTTTAATGAGGACCAAATTTACCGCATCGACCACTACTTGGGCAAAGAGACTGTTCAAAATCTGATGGCTGTACGCTTTGGTAATATGTTGTTCGAACCGCTGTGGAATTCACAATACGTCGATCACATCCAAATTACGGTTGCTGAAACCGTTGGCGTTGGCACGCGCGGCGAATATTATGATAAATCTGGCGCAATGCGTGACATGGTGCAAAACCATCTGATGCAATTGCTTTGTTTGATTGCGATGGAGCCGCCGGCCAAGTTTGAGCCAGGGGCTGTGCGTGATGAGAAATTGAAAGTAATCCGCGCGCTTGATCCTGTTGAGCCCCACCATATCGTGCGTGGACAGTATTTGGCCGATGACGAAGATCCAAGTTATCGTGAGGGCGTAAAAGATCCGCGTTCTAAAACAGAAAGCTATGTTGCGATGAAGGTTGGGGTTTCCAATTGGCGTTGGGCGGGCACACCTTTCTATCTTCGTACGGGTAAGAAGCTTGCGGAACGTGCCAGCGAAATCACCGTTGTGTTTAAGGAACTGAACCACTCGATATTTGAAGACGACGAAGGGGGGCATCGCAATGTGCTTTCTATTCGTCTTCAGCCAAACGAGGGCATTACCCTTGGGGTGACAATTAAAGAACCTGGCCCAGGCGGTATGCGATTGATCGATGTTCCGCTGGACATGAGCTTTGCCGAAGCATTGGGCGACGCAGGAGGTGATCCGCCAGATGCCTATGAACGCCTGATAATGGATGTTATTCGTGGTAACCAAACCCTGTTTATGCGCGGCGATGAAGTCGAAGCAGCATGGGAGTGGACGGATCCAATTATTAACGGTTGGACAGAACGTGGCGATGTGCCGAAATCCTATGACTCTGGCAGTGATGGACCAGGGGATGCAGCAACAATGTTGGCCCGCGATGGCCGTTCATGGAGAGCGATTAAATCATGAGTTTTCAAGAATATTCTGACCGAGAGATGCTGATCATCGAAGTTGCCCAGAAAATTGTGGGCGATCTGAAGACCGCACTTTTGACCCAAGAGAATGTTTCATTTGTTGTCCCCGGCGGTACGACGCCAGGCCCAATCTTTGATATTCTGTGTGCCGCTGACATCGAATGGAACCGCGTGCACGTCATGCTGAGTGATGAGCGCTGGGTGCCGGACGACAATGACCGCTCAAACGCAAAGCTTTTGCGTGATCGTCTATTGGTCAATCGCGCGGCGGCCGCAAAGTTTACGCCGTTCTATGTGCCTGATGTTGAAGTAGCTGATGCCTGCAAAGATGTGTCTGAAACGCTCGCGTCTGAGTGGCCGATTTCTGTTTTGGTTTTGGGGATGGGCGCTGACATGCACACAGCATCATTGTTCCCACAGGCGAACGGGTTGGGAGCCGCTTTGAGCGCGAATGCTGATGCATTATTGCCAATTCAGGCAGAAGGCCAAGAACAGCGCGTCACACTTAGTGCCCCTGTTTTGAACAGCGCTATTTCCAAACACATCGTCATCTTTGGTGATGACAAACGTGCAGCACTTGATGTTGCTAAAGGATCTCTGCCAGAGGTTGCACCCGTTGCGGCCGTTCTGGACGGTGCAACAATTCACTGGGCTGTATAAATGACTGATAAAATGAACGCTGCTTGGTCTGCACTCGAAACTTTGGAAACCGGTGTTAACGACCGCCATATGCTTAGTTTGTTTGAAGCCGACGCGTCACGTGCGGATACGTTCCAATGCACAGCTGGTGATATGTTGTTGGATTACTCCAAAACCAACATTGATGGCGCAGCCAAGACGGCGCTATTGGCATTGGCCGAAGCGGCAAACGTAACTGAACGCCGCGCTGCGATGTTTGGTGGCGCTGTCATCAACGAGACAGAAGGGCGTGCTGTATTGCACACTGCACTGCGCAACCTAGATGGCGATCCAGTTTTGGTAGACGGCGCTGATGTCATGCCAGAGGTGCACGCAACCTTGAACCGCATGGGTGATTACGCTGATTTGGTCCGCTCAAGCGGAATCACCGACGTGATCAACATCGGGATCGGTGGATCTGACCTTGGTCCGGCGATGGCAGTTATGGCGCTGAGCCCATACCACGATGGTCCACGCGTTCACTTCGTATCAAACGTAGACGGCGCAGATGTGTCTGACACGTTGCGGGGGCTGGATGCTAAAACAACGTTGGTAATTGTTGCCTCTAAAACTTTTGGCACAATCGAGACGATGACAAACGCCCGTACTGCGCGCGCTTGGATGCTTGAGAACGGCGGTAAACCGGATGAACAGTTTGCGGCCCTCAGCACGTCAGAGGAACGCACAGCAGCTTTTGGTATTCCAGCGGAACGCGTTTTCGGCTTTGAAGACTGGGTAGGTGGTCGCTACTCCATGTGGGGCCCAATTGGCCTTAGCCTGATGATTGGCATCGGTCGTGAAGCGTTCACAGCGTTCTTGCGTGGTGGCCAAGCTATGGACACACATTTCTGTGCTGCAGAGGGTCCAGAGAACATGCCGTTGATGCATGCGCTTGTTGGTATTTGGCACAACCAAATCTGTGGCCACGCGACACGTGCTGTTTTGCCATATGACCAACGCCTTGGCCTACTTCCTGCGTATTTCCAGCAGCTTGAGATGGAAAGCAACGGTAAGAGCGTCGCAATGGATGGCACGCAGTTGCAGCGCCACAGTGGGCCTGTCGTTTGGGGCGAACCTGGCACGAATGGCCAACACGCATTTTATCAGTTGATCCATCAAGGCACCCGCGTCATTCCATGTGAGTTCATGGTTGCGGCGGAAGGGCATGAACCGGACCTAGCGCATCACCACCAATTGCTGGTCGCGAACTGTTTAGCTCAATCAGAGGCATTGATGCGTGGCCGTTCATTGGATGAAGCACGCGAAATCATGACTGCCAAAGGCCTGACAGGTGACGAGCTTGAACGCCAAGCCGCACATCGCGTCTTTGCTGGTAACCGTCCGTCGGTGACGATTGCGTATCCAAAACTGGATCCGTTTGTTTTAGGTCAGATCATCTCGCTTTATGAGCACCGTGTCTTTGTTGAAGGCGTCATTTTGGGCCTGAATTCATATGACCAATGGGGTGTTGAACTGGGTAAAGAGCTGGCAACAGCACTTGAGCCAGTCGTCGCTGGCACGCAATCAGCGGATGATAAAGATGGATCGACCCGCGGTCTGGTGGATTACGTACAGCGCCATCGCGGTTAATCACTTTTACATAACGTAATTTGGCAAGCCTTGCGTGCAGGGCTTGCCAGATCAACTTACGCTTGGCAGGGTTCTCTTATCAGAGGACGCGCAGCCTATGACGCGCCTTTACATATCAAATATGGAGGTGCCGATGCTTGGCCAAATGATGACGTCCGCTTTGACAATACAATCCCTAGTGGATCATGCCGCCCGTTATCACATGGGGACTGAGGTGTATTCGGTCAACACTGGTGGCGGGGTGGAGGAGACCACTTGGGGCCAAGTTGGAGCCAATGCCCACCGCCTTGGGCACGCATTGTCCAAGCTGGGTCTGGAACCACAGGCCCGGTGTGGCACGATCGCATGGAACAATCGCCGACATTTGGAAATTTACTTTGGCGTCTCAGGTGCTGGTTTTGTTTGCCATACAATCAATCCGCGTCTTTTTCCCGAACAATTGGTCTACATCTTGAACCATGCGGATGACAAAGTGCTGTTTGTGGACCGTACCTTTATCCCGCTTGTGGCTGCTATTCGTGACAAACTACCCAACCTTGAGCACATCGTTTTGATGGAAGGTCGCGATGAAAGTGCCGCAGAAGTTATTGAGGGTTTGGTCTTTTACGATGAGCTGATTGCGGATTGCGACCCAGCATATGTATGGCCTGAATTTGATGAGAACACGGCCTCAAGTCTTTGTTATACTTCAGGAACCACTGGAAACCCTAAGGGGGTTTTATATTCCCATCGCTCTACCGTATTACATGCCTTGGCGTCTAATTTGACCGACTGTATCGGATATTCTGCAATGGACGTTGTGTTACCAGTCGTGCCGATGTTCCACGTCAACGCATGGGGCACGCCCTATGCCTGTGCGATGACTGGCGCAAAAATGGTAATGCCGGGGCCGGGGTTGGACGGTGCTTCACTGGTGGCATTAATTGACCAGTATAAGGTAACGACAGCACTAGGTGTTCCGACGATTTGGTTGGGTCTTCTAGGTGAAGCCGAAAAAGCGGGCTCGCAACTAGCGTCATTGAAGCGAACGGTTGTTGGTGGCTCTGCTTGCCCACCCTCAATGATCACGGCGTTCCGTGAGAAATACGATGTTGAAACCATTCACGCATGGGGCATGACGGAAATGTCTCCGCTGGGCTCCGCCAATCAGCCATTGGCCAAACATCTTGATTTACCGATTGAAGAGCAACACAAACTTCGCGAAAATCAAGGCCGCCCAATGTGGGGCGTCGAATTGAAGGTCGTTGACGAAGAGGGGGGCGAGTTGCCCAACGATGCGCAAACCCAAGGCAATTTGATGGTGCGTGGTCATTGGATTTTGGACAGTTATTTCCAGAAAACTCGTGAAGAAACTTTGACCGATGATTGGTTTCATACGGGTGATGTCGCGACCCTAGATCCAGATGGATATCTTAGTATCAAGGACCGTTCTAAGGACATTATCAAATCGGGCGGGGAGTGGATCTCGTCTGTTGATTTGGAGAATATCGCGATTGGTCACCCACAGCTTGCGGATGCTGCGGTGATTGGAGCAACCCATGCCAAATGGGATGAACGCCCAATCTTGATTGCCGTTGTTGCCGAAGGCGAAGCACCTTCAGAGGCAGACGTGCTCGCAATATTTGAGGGTAAAATTGCGAAGTGGCAAATCCCTGACTGCGTTGTCTTTACTGACGTTTTGCCTCGCAACGCGACGGGTAAGGTCCTTAAGCGAAACCTGAGGGATGAGTTCGGCGACGTTCTAATTGGTTGAAACAAATCGAAAAAAGAGAAACGGCGCGACCAAAGTTTGGACGCGCCGTTTTCTATTGTAGATCGCTGTAAAGATAGTGGAGCGGGTAACGAGAATCGAACTCGTAACTAAAGCTTGGGAAGCTGCCGTGATACCTTTTCACCATACCCGCATTTTAACGATGTCCTAGGTTACAAACCAATCTATCGTCAAGCCTTTATCTAGTCTTTGCAGACTTCAAAGATGAAGCAGGCTTTGGTATCTTGGTGTAGGCAAACGTCAAAACAAATGCCATCAAGTTCAACCTTATATTCACCAGCCTTTGCGCCTCGACTGTGAATTGTGAATTGGCGTGATACGCATGAACACGGACCAATGTCGCCAAAATAGTGTGGTCCAATTGGTACGGCCGTGATCGATGGCGTTCCATCAGCGAGCAAGGGCACAGGATCACCACTTGCATCAAGCACAGCCATTTTGTGCACTGTCAGATCCTGAAATATTATGTTGGAAAAGGGATTGCAGATTGTCATCGACATTACCTCGAAGTCGTCGGATTCAATTCCATCACAGATGCTAGCGCCCCATGAAATAGACACTTCTGGCTGGACTTCAGGAATTTCCAATGGTTTGCAGGGTTGATCCCAAATGTCAGACCCATCACAAGACTTCATCAGGTTTTCATGGGATTTGGTTGCGTCAGATATTTGGTCATCAACGTTGTTTGCCAAGGTTTCACAGGTATCGCTATTTGTCCGACAGCCATCATGAAGTCGCGTAAACTGCGGTAGCGCGCCCCAATGTGGAATCTGGGTTGGTTGTGTTGAAAGTTGAATGTCCGACCCATCAGCATAACGCGCAGGCATCACCACGGCAGGGTTGAGAGGAGAATTAGGTTGTCCAATTTCAATCAATTGATCGATCGTATTGTCGTGGCAATAAATTTTGCCATTGGGCCCAAGTTGCATCGCGGTGATGTCGTAACCTGTTAGTATGGCAGGGCATGCAGACACGTTCTGTGGCCCCGTCGAAATTGTATGGGCTCTGATGTCGCTGTTACTCATTTCTGTCATATACAGGGTCCTGCTATCTGGCGAGAACTCGAGTCCAAATGGGGCAACTGTGCCAGTCACAAGATGTTTGTCCGTGATCATGCCCGTAGCGTTGTCGAATGCTAATACGGCCGTAAAATTAGATCCTGCATCCGTGTAAGCTAGCAGTGAGCCGTCAGGGGACCCCTTAAGGGCACCAAATTCCCAGTTCTGATTTTGGGCCAGATTTGAGGGTGATGTAACAACCGTTGTCGGTGTGCTATCGTTTGCCACAAGTAACGCGTAGTGATCGTTTGACGTATTTGACTGCACGATAACCCAGTATTTATCACAGTCTTGGTGGGCGACAGCGGTGAGTTTACCTGTGGTATTGAAGCCCGCGGTAATTTGATTGGTTAATGGAGTTGGCGCAATTATTTGCGTTAATACGCCAGACATCAATCGGTACGTTGAATGAAAAAGTGGGTGCGCGAATTCAGGGCCTTCACCAAAAACCGTTCCTACTAGTTCTGACCAATCACACCGATGTGCAAAAACATGGTAATCAGTGCCATTCGGCCCTGCTGGGGGCACAATGATACACGATTGCTTGGACTCCGTGTCGCCGCCAATGCCGGTTGCAATGCGCGAATTGGCTGAAAGACTGCCGTCCCAGACATGGTTGCCATCTGAATACATAACCAAATTTCCTTGGGCGTCACTAATCGCTGAGGCCCCGAATACAGAGGTCATTCGACAGTTTGGCGCAGGGACAGGGTCGCCACCATTGGGGAAAGTTATTTGGTCGTAATGGCCTAAAACCCAGTTATATTCATGTGGGTGCGTCATCGTAGGCTCCAATTTTCAAATAAAATGTTATAAAATATCTGATCATAGAAGCCGATAATCGTAGGCAAAGCTATAAATATTCCGACACCGGTTCCGGTGATGAATCCGGCGTGCTAATCGTTAGCCACGTCTCCGCCGTCTTCCACCACTACTATCGCGGCTGCCGCCCGTGTTGAAGTTCACATCGGGTATCGTGACGATTGAGTTTAGGATCGGAAACGGCTCTGCCGAATTTGGAATAGCAGACGCATTCACAAAGTGCTCTTGAAAACGCGGCTCAAGTGCTGTCTCGATTTTGTGAATGGCACGCACCGTTGCTTCGATTTCTGTACGTGCTTCGCGGTTTAGCAGCGCAATACGTGCCCCTGTGCCTGCAGCGTTGCCAGCGGATGTCACCTTGTCCAAAGGCGCATCAGGGATCATGCCCAGCACCATCGCGTGTTTGGGGGAAATATGCGCGCCAAAGGCACCAGCGAGAACCACACGGTCCACTTTGTCGACGTTGAATTTGTCCATCAACAAGCGTGCACCTGAATAAAGCGCTGCTTTGGCCATTTGGATTTCACGGATGTCGCGGTTTGTGACTGTTATTTTTGGGCCACCATTTTCCGTCGCATCGTAAACAAGGAAGGAATAGGTGCGCCCGTCTAGGAAACAATTGGCTGCGCCGGTTTGTTCTGGTGATCCAATTAAACCCGGGCCATCGACAATACCCGCTAGGCGCATTTCAGCAACCATCTCGATAATACCTGAGCCGCAGATGCCGGTGACACCTGAGCCTGCGATGGCTTCATCAAAGCCTTCTTCGTCTGACCAGATATCTGACCCGATCACACGGAAACGCGGAACCTTAGTGACAGGATCAATTTCTACTCGCTCTATCGCACCGGGTGCAGCGCGTTGGCCTGAGCTAATTTGAGCACCTTCAAAAGCGGGACCTGTTGGGGATGAGCAGGCAAGGACCTTTTCTTTGTTGCCCAGAAGGATTTCAGCATTTGTCCCTACGTCTACCACCAAAACAAGGTCTTCAGACTTGTCTGGTGCCTCAGAGAGCGCCACAGCGGCTGCATCCGCGCCAACGTGGCCCGCGATACACGGCAGGATGTAAATGCGGGCAGAGGGATGGATGTTTAGGTCTAAGTCATCAGCGCGCAGGCGCAGTGAATCCGATGTGGTCAGTGCGAAGGGGGCTTGGCCCAATTCAAAGGGGTCAATACCAAGGAACAGATGGTGCATAACTGGATTGCAGACGAACACAGCGTCTACGATCAATGCTTTGTCGATTTCGGCCTCTGTGCTGACTTGGGTAAACAGGGCGTTCATCCCCTCGCGCACGGCTGCTGTCATTTCTGATGCACCACCGGCGTTCATCATTGAATAGCTGACGCGGCTCATTAGATCTTCGCCAAAGCGAATTTGTGGGTTCATTACGCCAGAAGATGCGACAACTTCACCAGTTTGCAAATCACACAAGTGCGCGGCAATCGTGGTAGAGCCCAGATCGACAGCAAGGCCGTAAACCGTACCCTCATAATAGCCGGGCCATATGTGCATGATGCGCGGCGCGTTTTCATCATCACCCAGGTGCACAGCACAGGTGACTTTCCACCCACCTTTGCGCAGGATTGGCTGCATCTTTTGCAAGATGTGCAGATCTGCATGTACATTTTCAAGTTGCCATTGCTCATTGAGCGCAATGCGCAATCGTTCAAGATCACCCGTAGGGTCGTGCATGTCGGGTTCTTGGACTTCGACGTAATACAATTTGGTTGACGGGTTCATTACAATGTCACGCGCCTCAGCACGTTTGCGAACAACTTGTTTGTGCACTTGGCTTTCTGGTGGAACATCGATCACGATGTCGCCTTGCACAGTCGCTTGGCACCCCAAACGACGGCCCTCGATTAAGCCGCGTTTATCTTGATATCTTTGCTCAACGCTGTTCCATTCACTCAAAGCACCATCTTGAACAGTGACACCGTGTTTGGAAAATTCGCCGTAGCTGGGTGTGATCTGACATTTAGAACAAATGCCACGTCCTCCACAGACCGAGTCCAAATCAACGCCTAACTTTCGTGCTGCTGTCAAAATTGGTGTGCCAATCGCGAAATTTCCGCGTTTGCCGGATGGGGTGAAAACGACGAGAGGATCAGTGCTCATTTACGTGCCCTTTGCAGTGTTTGAACATAGCATAGAGCGGGGTTTTCAAAGGGAAAGCCAAAGAGCGGCAAAACCTGTCCGGTGCGCGTCATTTTCGACATTTGGGCATGTTTCAGAGGCTTGGAGCCTCCGGAGGGAGTTTATTGGGCAAGATGATGGCGGGTTTGTGCGATGTCCCCTTTTCATTTGAGCAAAACCATGAAAGAGGAAACCGCCAAATGAACACTCTGCATGCGAGGTGCGATATGGAGATTCGTGAGGCTCTGACCTTTGATGATGTTTTGCTTGTTCCGGGGGCGTCCGATGTGTTGCCGTCGACGGCTGATACGCGGACATTTGTAACCAAATCGATAGCGATGAATATTCCTTTGCTGAGTTCAGCAATGGATACCGTTACCGAGGGGCGTATGGCGATTGCCATGGCCCAAGCGGGTGGGATTGGTGTTGTTCACCGCAATCTTTCGATTGAAGAGCAAGCCCGTGAGGTCCGCCGCGTCAAGCGTTTTGAGAGCGGTATCGTCTATAACCCAATTACATTGCGCGCCAATCAAACGCTTGCAGATGCTAAAGCGCTGCAGGAACGTTATCGCGTAACTGGTTTCCCTGTCGTCGACGAGAACGATCGCGTTGTCGGTATCGTTACCAACCGTGATATGCGGTTTGCCACTGATGATGCGACCCCAGTTTCTGTAATGATGAGCACTGATAATTTGGCGATCCTGCATGAACCCGCTGATCGGGAAGAAGCAATTAGCCTGATGAAGGCGCGTCGCATTGAGAAGCTGTTAATCACGGATGGAACGGGCAAACTGACAGGCCTGTTAACGTTAAAAGATACTGAACAAGCTGTTTTGAACCCGACTGCATGTAAAGATGAGTTGGGACGTTTGCGCGTTTCTGCTGCATCAACTGTGGGTGACGCGGGATTTGAGCGGACTATGGCGCTGGTTGAGGCTGGTGTGGATATGGTTGTGATCGACACGGCCCATGGTCACTCTGCTGGAGTTGCAGAGGCTGTACGTCGTGCCAAAACTATTTCTAGCGATATTCAAATTGTTGTTGGCAATGTTGTTACAGGGGCGGCTACCCGTGCTTTGATCGAGGCAGGGGCCGATGCGATCAAAGTGGGCGTTGGACCCGGTTCGATCTGTACCACCCGCATGGTTGCTGGTGTTGGCGTACCGCAATTGACTGCTGTTATGGATTGCGCGGCTGCGGCTGGCGACATTCCAGTGATCGCAGACGGCGGTATCAAGTTTTCAGGCGATTTTGCTAAGGCAATCGCGGCAGGGGCCTCATGTGCGATGGTTGGGTCAATGATCGCCGGTACGGACGAGTCCCCAGGCGATGTAATCCTGTATCAAGGCCGTAGCTTTAAGAGCTACCGTGGCATGGGGTCATTGGGCGCAATGGCGCGTGGCTCTGCGGACCGGTATTTCCAAAAGGATGCGGCGAGCGACAAGTTGGTTCCTGAAGGGATCGAAGGCCAAGTGCCATACAAAGGCAGTGCAGGCGCGGTAATCCACCAACTGGTTGGCGGACTTCGTGCCTCAATGGGCTATACTGGCAACGCGACAATCGCTGAGATGCGCAAAGGTTGTAGCTTTGTGAAAATCACAGGCGCTGGTTTAAGTGAAAGTCACGTTCATGACGTACGTATCACACGTGAAAGCCCAAATTACCGGATCGGTTGATCCACTTCTTCTTGCCGACTTCGGCCAATAGTTAGGAAACATATCATGACACCAGGCGCACGCGTGGCAGCGGCCATTGAAATCTTGGACATGATCCACGATGGGCAAGCGGTTGAAAAATCCTTGACCGCGTGGGCGCGCCGCAGCCGTTTCGCAGGGTCCAAAGACCGTGCGGCGGTTCGTGATCACGTGTTTGATACGGTTCGCAACTGGCGAGCAGACGCAGTGCGTGGTGGCAGTGGAACAGGTCGTGGTCGCATGATTGGTCGTTTGCGCGCGTTGGATATGGATATTGATGCGTTGTTCCACGGCGAAGGCCATTCACCTGAACCGCTTACGGATGAAGAAAAAGTCGCTGGGCAGGGACCAACTGAGCAGGCGGACGTCTGGAATATGCCTGATTGGATTTTGCCCGAGCTTGAGCGCTCATTAGGCGAAAGTGCTGCGGATACCGCTGTCATGCTGCAATCGCGGGCGCCTATCACGCTACGGGTCAATCTGGGTAAATGTAATTTAAGTCAAGCTGCCGCTGATTTGGCGGAAATTGGTGTAGAAACGCAAACCAATCCTGTTTGTTCAACGGCGCTTACGATCACAGCTGGCGAACGTAAATTGCGTAACAGCCCTGCATATTTAGAGGGTTGGGTTGAACTGCAGGATGCATCAAGCCAAGCTATTGTTGCTGATCTTCCTGAAGCTGAGCAAGTTTTGGATTACTGCGCTGGCGGTGGTGGTAAAACGCTGGCGCTTGCAGCGCAGGGTCGCAAAGTAATAGCACATGACATTAATTTTGATCGAATGATGGACATTCCAGCACGCGCTGAACGGGCAGGTACAAGCATCAAACTTTTGGCGACAGATATGATCGAAGCTGAAGGGCTTTTTGATCTTGTGTTGGTTGATGCACCTTGCTCTGGTAGTGGTGCATGGCGTCGAAGCCCAGAGGGTAAGTGGGCCTTGACCGAGGAACGCCTGGCTGAATTAACCGTTATCCAAGACAGTATTTTGGATGAAACCGTTCAGTATGTTTCTCAAGGTGGGGCCCTAATCTTCGGAACCTGTTCAGTTTTCAAATGTGAGAATGAAGACCGGATTTCTGCCTTCCTTGAACGTCATTCTGGATGGAAATGCGTAAAACAAACCCGCTTGGATGTATCTGAAATGGCTGATGGGTTTTTCGTCGCTCACTTGACACGCGAGTAAATTCGCCCATCACCCAACCTTAGGTGGTATTTCTGCACGATTAAGAGGTCATTAACTGTGCAGAAGCAATAACCACGACAGAGATTCTGTTTCTGATTGGGGATATCCTTGGGTGATAGCGCACTTTCCGTAAATTTATCGGGCCAGTTGGTTCAGGCGGACGTTGCTAAAATTGGGCGCATCTTGGTTTCAGCGGTTTTAGTTGGCGGCCTTGGTCTGTTGTCGCCTATTTTTCCGGTAACATTGGCACTCGCCACAGTTTCGGTGTCTTTGCTCGTTTTGGGCTTGTTTCTGTTTGCTATTGGTTGGCGAAACAATCAAAAACAACGTTTGTCTCTCGCAATCATTGGCGAATTTATCGAAAATGACGCCACACCTAGTTTTGTTGTTTCTTATGATGGGGAAATCAACTCATGCAACCAAGCCGCGCGTACGAAGTTTGAAACCTCGACAGGTGTCACTTTAGCGGCTGTTTTAAGTCAAACCTTTGCAAACCCACGGGGTATTTTGTTCCGTCTCCGCAGCGAAGCGGAGTTAACCGGAGCAGCTCAAGAAGACGTTGTGACGCGAACAGGACATATTCGATTGTCTGTTCATTGGTCAGGTGTGGATACATGGCTTTGGCGGGTGGAAAGTTTGCCCAGCACAAATGCTAGAAAAATTGGTGAAACCCCAGCATTGCCGCTGATGATAACCGGCCGTCGTGGTGTTATCCTGTTTATGAATGAAGCTGCACGGCAGCTTGTTGGCACACGTTTACGGTCGTTGAGCGATGTATTTCCCAACACGGATCTTGAAAATGGGCAATTGGTAATGCTCGCAACACCAAACGGGAAAATAGCGACCCGGTTAGCACTGGTCGATGCTGGCGTAGGGCGTAAGGCGGTCTATCTCATACCTGTCGATGAAAACGATAACAATCGTATAGAAGGTGAAATTGCATCCTCTTTAGAAGAGCTACCTGTACCGTTGCTTCGGGTTTCTGTTGAGGGTGAAATCCTTTCGTTCAATCCATCGGCTTCACTGTTTGTGGGGGCCAGTCTGGAAATTGGATGCCAGCTGAGCGATTTGATGGAAGGCCTTGGGCGCCCACTCGTGGACTGGCTGGCTGAAACTGCATCGGGTCGTGCAGTCCAAAAGTCAGAGTTTTTGCAGCTTAAACGCACCGACAAAGAGGTGTTTGTTCAAGTGGCGCTTAGCCGAGTGAACGAAGCCGATACCGCATCAGTTGTCGCAGTTCTGACGGATGCGACGCAACTTAAGGCTTTGGAAAAACAATTCGTGCAAAGTCAAAAAATGCAGGCAATTGGGCAACTTGCAGGCGGGGTCGCACACGACTTCAATAATTTGCTGACTGCAATCTCTGGGCATTGCGATTTGCTCCTGCTGCGCCATGATCAGGGTGACTCAGATTACAGTGATTTAGTACAGATAAACCAGAACGCTAATCGTGCTGCCGCTCTGGTTGGGCAGCTGCTAGCATTCTCACGGAAACAAACTCTGCGACCTGAAATCGTTGATATGCGCGATACTCTTTCCGATTTAACTCATTTATTAAACAGATTGGTCGGGGAGAAAGTCAATCTGACCCTTGGGCACGATCCAATTTTGAAGTCAATTCGTGCGGACAAACGTCAACTGGAACAAGTGTTGATGAACTTGGTTGTAAACGCACGCGATGCAATGCCTGACGGCGGTGACATTCGAATTGAAACAGAGAGCAGAACCCTTACAGAACCAACCAAACGCGAACGGGTGACCGTTCCGGCCGGTGAATACGTGACCGTCCGTGTTGTTGATCAAGGCACTGGAATTAGTCCTGACAAGTTGCAGAAAGTATTTGAGCCATTCTTCACGACAAAACGTACTGGCGAGGGGACTGGTCTGGGCCTGTCCACTGCATATGGTATCGTTAAGCAATCAGGCGGATACATTTTTGTGGACAGCAAATTAGGAGAAGGCACGTGTTTCACGTTGCTTTTTCCGGTGACAGCTAAAGGGCCTTCGGCAGCAAAGCCTAAGAGAAATATAAAAAAGGACACCGCGGCAAACTTCGGGGAGGGCGTCATTCTGTTGGTGGAAGATGAAGCACCCGTGCGTGCTTTTGCCAGTCGCGCTTTGCGCTTGAGAGGATACACAGTGCTTGAAGCTGAGTCCGCTGAAGCCGCATTAACAATGTTGGAGGATGACAGCTTAGCTGTCGACCTATTCGTAACTGATGTTGTGATGCCTGGTAAGGATGGCCCAAGTTGGGTGAAAGAGGCGCTTGTTATGCGCCCGGACGTAGGGGTCGTCTTTGTATCAGGCTACGCAGAGGATAAGTTTTCTGATGCAAAAAACATTATTCCCAATTCTGTTTTCTTGCCAAAACCGTTTTCTTTGAATGATTTAACAGAGACTGTTCATCGTCAATTGAGTTGACTGAGCACTATTATTGAATGCTGTTGTACAGTTCAAATTCGGCCGCACATTTTCGTGTGAGCCGTGCCTCAACATCAGATGAAAGAAATTGCGCAATCGCAGGCGAAACGTTTTCTTGTTTTAAATCGAATGTCACACCCAATCGATCCGTAAGGAATTGTTGAAGCTTTGCTTGATCTTCATATTTGAAAAGATGAGTAATGCCTGTGCCATTTGGTTGCGTTTCCATAAACTTGGATTGCGCACCGACATCGGCAAAACTGGGTTTTTTTCCTTTCAGGTAGGCCTGAACGAACTCATCAAAACTAATGCCATGTGTTGAGTTTGGTTTGCCCTTCATGAAGGGACGCTGGCGATACCGCCACCAACTGCCCAACCAACTTATCGGCTCACGCATAACCGCTAGTAACTCCAATTCAACATCACAGACATTCGCAAACATTGGCCGTAAAAAACGGTTGTAACGATAGACGGGCGCATGTTTCAGCATAGCTGGCTCTGAAATTACCATATCGGCACGATCACGCAAAGCCGTTTCATAGGCCGTTGTGCCAGTCTTAGGGACCGATAAAAACGCGAGGCGCTCTTTGTAGAAAATCAACATTCTTGAAACCGTTTGGTTGAATTGGTCAGCTGATACAGTTTGCGCAGGGCTGGGGATGCAATGCAACACTGTCTGATATGTCAAGCATATGGCATCTACACTCGCAATCAGATTGTGACGGAATAGTCGCGTGGGCTGGCTATTCGAAGATGACTTGCTTAGTCATCAATCCTCGGGTTGTAGTAATTCGCTCAACCGGGTTCGTACACAAGCCAATCGCGGCATCACAGTTCCAATTGGCCACCCCGTCAACTCTGCCAACACTTTGGGCGAGGTCTCAACAGCGTCAACATATCGCATGAGGCGCAACTGATTGACAGGCAGTTGCAGCGTTTCGGCACAGATCAGGCGATCCATTGCGATTGCAGGTGGGCTGGCATCATCATCATTTAGCTCATCAGGCGGGGAGTGGCAGCGTCATTGCATGCGGGATTCCTTGTGAAGGGTTCCGATGGTGTACGCGGGAAGGGCGTTTTGGATTTTTTATCTGGGGTTCTCCATGCCTTGGATGATGACACCGTCGAATGAGATAAACAGATAGGGGTCTTGGGCCGAGTCTTTGATACCCGCTTCCTGGGCCAGAGCCCGCGCGTGGACATCATTCATTTCTGCGCAGACCCGCACAGTCAAATTGGCGAGGGATGCAAACCCCAGTTTTCGCATTATTTAGGGTGAGAGGAAAAACTGGTTCTTATATGGAAATCACTCTGAAAAGGAGGACGCCAATGACAAAATTCAAAACCACGACCCTTATCACAGCGCACGCGATCACTGCTCTCGCCTTTGCAATGGTGCAAGCCATGGCAGATATCGATGTGAACGGTGATGGAGTACTTACGATCGATGAAATGCAAGCCGTCTTCGATGACGTTTCAACAGACGGTGTTTCTGCGATGGATTTAAATGCTGACGGCGTTCTGGACGCGGGGAGGGTCCAAGCGGCCCAAGAAGCAGGCATAATGCCTGAAAGCTAGTTCGCACAATTTGATCTGTGGATGTTAGTGTACGACAAAGCACTCCCGCGACTGCTTTGTCGTACCTCATTTTTTAATCTGCAGATCGCGAAGGCATTTAGGTTGATTGCTCAGGTAGGTTTGATTGTATGGGGTATAGACGTACTTTCCGCCTATACCCCTTTAAATTAGCCTACGCAGGTAGGTAGATATTAAATCGCTCGCGGATAGCGGCATCAAGTGCTGGATCAAATTGCGCTTGTGAGCGTTGGCTCAGGATTTCTTCTTTGCGTGTAATCGCATTTTTGATCAGATCGGGTTTGTCTTTTTCGGCCCATTCTTTCGGTGACATCCTGTTACCAAAGGTCGGATAGACACAATCGGTCTGCATCCGCGCGAGGGTTTGATCCGTTCCAAGGTAGTGACCCGGTCCGCCCATACAAACTTCAGCAATTTGATCCAAAGCCATTGTTTCGTCATTCACCTCGACGCCGCGCACGCAACGCAACGCTTGGCCGATGATGTCGTCGCCCAAGATGAGGGATTCATGGCAGAACCCTAACAGGGACGCGTGCATCCCCGCAGCCTCATAAACCATGTTTACACCTGACAGCCCGGCCATGACGTTTGAGCACATCTGTTCCCAACCTGCCTGCATGTCCGGCATCTTGGAATCCGTGGCACCTGCCGCTGCACCGCCCGGTAGATCATAAAAACGGTGCATCTGGCCGCAACCCGCAGTCAGCAATGCCTGTTCGCCAGAACCGATAGACATAGCACCTGTGCGCAAATCCAGTCCGAAAGGCCATGTACCAAAGATCGCTGGCGCACCTGGTTTTACTGCGTTCACATAGACCAAACCTGCCAAACACTCTGCCACGGCTTGTACGATAGCGCCCGCAATTGTGGAGGGAGCCGTGGCACCAGACATACCGGCCGACAACAATAGGACAGGCATGCCTGCCTTGATGCATTCTTCCATAACTTGGCAGGATTCGGTTGCGAACTTCATTGGTGGCACAACAAAACAGTTGGAATTGGACATGAATGGGCGTTCGCGCCATTTGTCTTCGCCCCCTGCAATCATGTGCAGCATTTCAATTGCGGGTGCCACGAACTCGGGTTCGGAAAAGGACATGCCAATGTGTTTGGTCGTTCCCGTGCAGGTCGCAAAGACGCTGTTGTATTCCATTTCACAGTTGTCTGTGATGTCACGCGCAACCATCGGGCGTTGGCAAAAATGGATGTTGTCTAAGGTATCACAGATATGCGCCGCATCATGCAGGTCTTGGATCGTTGACTCACGATAATGCCGGCCATGGACGTCTACCAAATGAACTGCAGCACCCGCAGTGCCGTAATGGACGCGGCTGCCGCCCAGATCCAAATTGTTAAGGCCGTCACGACTGTGCAATGTCATCGAACGGTTGGCTTTGGCGATTGTGTCCTCAACCAACGCACGGGGGAAACGGATGCGTCCGTCTTCGCCCTCAATTGCACCGACGCTTGTGAGGTAAGCGACGCCTGAAGGCGGGGCGTCCGCCAACCCAATGGTTTCAAGGGCAGTCAGCGCAGCCTCGTGAATGTTTTGAACATCGATGTCTGTAAGGGGGTTATAACGCCCGCCGTCCATGCCAGGGCGAATGGGGCGCATGCTTTCGGCCAATGGTGCTGCACGCGCGGCTCTGCGTGCGGCGCGGCCTCCGCTGCGGCCAGCGCTACGTGATGGCGTTTCGTCGTTCATGGGATGTATCCTGTTGGGCTAATGGCTGAATTGACTTTAAGTGCTGTCGATCAATTCAAAGTGGGGCGCCCCCGCGCCGCACGCCCACGTTCTGCGCCTATCGTACGCACAACCAGCTCAATTTTGCAGAAAGGTTCCTGCATTGCCGTCCTCCCAAACGTTCCTTGAATGAATGTTGCGGCGAACAGATGTGCCCTGTCGAGCCTGTTTGCGACCTATGTCGTTTTTGCATCATCAGCGGGGGGATTACTGTAGATGCTATTCAATTTTTGTGGAGGTCTGCGCGGTGTGAAAGTGGACAGGTCGTTTGGTTATTTTGGCGCTGGAATGCTGAAATTCAATTTGTTTATAACATCGATTTTGCACGGGCAGATGGATCAGTCTCTGCAGGCCTGCACTGTCGAGTAAGTCGGTTGTAAGATGAACAATGAACAGGATCTTGAAATGAAACCTTTAGTGACATTTGCAGCCCCAGTCGTGACCGCGACACCGGCCTTTGCGCATATCGTTCCGTTTCTAATTTGGATCAATTTGGCAGCGTTGCAACTGCGCACCCCTATTTCACCAGCGTCCAGATGCACCGCCACCGCTGGAGCGGCCACCACCAAACCCGCGCTTTTTTGAACCAGAGCGGCGGCTGATCACATAGCTTGAGCTTTCGGAATGGTCACAACGGATACAGTGCAACGTTTTGCGCCCCGATCCGTCAGTGGAGCTGCTGGCATTGCGCGTGGTTGTTCGCCTGACGCTCAGTGCACCGCGGTGCATACAGGATGGGCACTTGCGCAGTTTACTCGCCATATCACCCAGCCAGCGGCGGAAGGTGAATACAACAGCCGCGAAAAGGCCAACGATGAATACCAGAGGGCTGTCGTTTGATTTTGGGGCAGGTTGCCCCTTTGAATAAGGACGGGCGAGTAGGGCGATTGTATCCGCCACACCGTCTTTGATCCCGTGTGCGTATTTATCGCTGCGAAAAGATGGCAAATAACTGCGGTCAATGACCCGACCAGCTTCGTTGTTCCAACTTGCATCATAGCCCGCACCCAATTCAATCCGCATGGCGCGGTCATCTGGCAGGACCAAGACCAATATGCCGTCATTGCGCGTTGCATCCCCAATGCCCCAGTCGTTGAACAGATTGGTAGCGAACTCTTCTAGCGTTTCGTCAGGCGCGTAGGGCGCTTGGCTTTCCAATGTGATAATTGTCATTTGAATGCCGGTATCGGCCTGTAACGATTTCAGCATGCCGCGCACCTCTGCCAAATCCTCTGTATCGAGCAATTGGGCAAAATCGTTTACATGCGGCGAAATTGGCGATGGGTAGGGCTGTGCGATGCTCGCCATCGGAAAAAGGCAAACGATCATGACAAACAAAAAATGTCGCATCACTAAATTTTTCAAACGATCAAAGTGTTCGCAAACTCGCATAGGGTTTCTAGCGCCTGCACAAACGCACCATCCTCAATGGTCATCGCCACACGGATATGGCCTGCCGCTGCCGCGCCAAAGCTTTCTCCGGGCATAACAGCAATATGGTGCGCCTCTAGTAATGCATAGGCAAAGGCTTCACCACTCATTCCAGTCGCGCGAATATCCAGCATCATATACATTGCACCTTGTGCTGGGATCAGCCCAACGGTGCTTTGGTGCTCTAGGATTGCTTGGCCCAGCGCACGGCGGCGGCGGAAAGGCGCAGCAATGTCTTGCTCAAACGCAGGCCCTTGGTTCAGGGCAAAGTCACTGGCGTCCTGAATAAAGCCAGCAACGCCGTATGTGGTGTGTGTGGCAAGGTTGATTAGGCTTTCTATCACTTCGACTGGTCCAACGACCCAGCCACACCGCGATCCCGTCATAGCGTGGGATTTGGACATCGAACCCACAACCAAAGTGCGTTGCGCCATATCGGGTAATGCGCGCGGGCTGATGTGTTCGCCCTCCCACACTTGGGTGTCATATACTTCATCAGAGATCAGCCACAAATCATGCGCTTTGCAGACGTCTGCGATGCCTTCCAGCGTCTCAAGGGAATAGACTGTACCGGTCGGATTGTTCGGTGTGTTGATCAGCAGGGACTTTGCACCCGCTGCACAGGCGTCGATATCGCCAGCGCGGGGTTGGAATTCATCCTCTACCCTTGTCTGGATCGCCTTTGGGATCGCACCCACACCGCGCAACGTTCCGGGGTAGGTGGCATAGAACGGATCAAGGTAAAGTGCGGTATCACCCGCGTCACACGCCACCATGTGCGCGGCAAACAATGCGGCTTGCCCCCCGGGGGTGATCAACACGTTCTCAGGACCTGTAGGGACGCCTGTACGCTCTTGGACACGCTTGGCCACAGTCTGGCGCAATGCATCTGTGCCGGGGACAGCAGCATAGCCTGTATGTCCTCCCATCGCAGCCTTGTGCATATCCTGCAAAATAGGTGCGGCGGTGCGGATGTCGTGTTCACCAATGGTGAGCTCAACCACATCAATACCGTCTTTAATCATCTCACGGGCTTTGATGAACACCTCCCAACCGTCAGAACCATCACCCAAAAGGCCAGAGATACGTTGAGAGAGTTTCATAAGGTGTCATCCTGTAAGCGTGGCGTTCGACACAGGGGGACAGAGCCGCGCGATATTGTCAATTGGCTGTGTTGGGGGAAAGACAGTGATACGGGCCAGGTTCATTAATCAACATGGCCCGCTGATTGTCTTTAATCCAGTTCAAGAACGATCTTGCCGATATGTCCTTTTTCACCAAAAGCGCTTTGTGCCTTTGCGATGTCGCGCAGCGGATAGGTCTCGGCGACCAGAGGCGCGATTTCTTTAAGCTCGATCCGTTTTACAAGGTTCTTGAAAACTTGCGGCTCAAGGATCGTACAACCAAAAAAGCTGAGGTCTTTGAGGTAAAGGGTGCGTACATCCAGTTCAACGATCGGACCAGCGATTGCACCAGCTACAGCGTACCGCCCATGAGGGCGCAATACATCAAGCAATGCGGGCCACTGGGGGCCAGCGACCAAGTCAATGACGACATCAACGCTATTTGCTCCTATAGCAGCAATTAGATCATCACCTCGATCAATGGTCTTCAGTGCACCCAGTTCTAAGAGGGCCTTTGCCTTGGAGGCGCTGGTAACTGCAATCACCTTTGCACCACGCGCTTGCGCCAACTGAACAGTTGCGGATCCGACACCACCAGATGCGCCCGTTACCAATACTGTTTCACCCTCGCGCAGGTTGGCACGCGTCAGCATATTTTCGGCCGTAGAGTACGAACAAGGGAAGGATGCCAATTCAGTGTCGGTCAGTTCGCAATCGATTGCGTGTGCGTATTGGTTAGCAATCTGCGTAAACTGAGCAAAGCCACCGTCACACTCAGACCCGAAGTACCAAGGCGTCTCTAGCGTTTTGCCATTCACCTCACGAAGGCATGGTTCGATCAATATGCGTTCGCCAATGCGGGCAGGATCAACTGCGGTGCCTACAGCAACAATTTCGCCGCAAACATCTGCGCCTTGAATGCGCGGGAATGTAAGGGGGGAGCCGGTCCATGCTGCATCATCAGGAGATGAATCACCCTTTGAATACCATCCATTACGCGTATTGATGTCCGTGTTGTTGACCCCTGCGGCTTTGACCCTGACGATTACATCGTTTTCAGAGGGGGTAGGTACAGGCAGGTCATCGCGCCATTCAAGCATTTCGGGACCACCTATGCCAATAAGAGCAACGCCAGACATTGTTTCGGGTAAAGCCATCTTGGTCTCCAATATTTTGAAAGCTGACATTCTTGGAATACCTCAGGACTGTCAATCTGAACGCGAAGCGATCTTGCTGCATTCGCCCCAAGTACACCGCAGACATGAGCAGTTTAACAGATGTAGACTTTCCCAAACACTTGACCCAGCGCCCATATGCAGGCTAGGCAGTACCCATGACAAATCGCGCAACCATTATTATTTGCTGCATTACCTGCTGAACCATTCCAGCGGGCCTTTCTGTCATTCCATCTTCAGACTAGAATTGTTATGCCCGCGCTGACTTGCGTAAGGACGTACACCATGACTGACATTTATCTATACAACACTAAGACACGGACCAAGGGGCAGCAGTTCACGCCCATTGATGACAAAAACGTGCGGATGTATGTTTGTGGGCCTACGGTTTATGACCGCGCGCACCTAGGGAACGCGCGTCCTGTGATTGTGTTTGATGTGCTCAACCGATTGCTGCGTCATGTGTATGGGGACAAACATGTCACCTATGTGCGCAACTTCACGGATGTGGATGACAAGATCAACGCACGCGCAGCTGAAAGCGGTCGTAGCATTGGCGATATCACGGATGAGACGATCCAGTGGTTCCTAGATGACATGGGGGCAGTAGGGGCGATTGAACCTGACCATATGCCACGTGCCACTGCCTACATCGCGCCTATGGTTGCTATGATCGAAGACCTGATTGCTAAGGGACACGCCTATGCGGCTGAGGGACACGTGTTGTTCTCTGTCTCTAGTTACGCGGAATACGGCGCGCTCTCTGGCCGTTCCGTAGATGATATGATTGCGGGGGCACGGGTAGAGGTCGCCCCATATAAACGCGACCCAATGGATTTTGTCCTATGGAAGCCATCAGACGCTGATACGCCTGGTTGGGACAGCCCATGGGGCCGTGGACGTCCGGGTTGGCACATTGAATGCTCTGCCATGGCGCATGACCTACTGGGTGCACAGTTTGATATTCACGGTGGGGGGAATGACCTGACCTTCCCACACCACGAGAATGAGATAGCCCAGTCCAAATGCGCTGGGCACGATTTCGCGAACGTATGGCTGCACAATGAGATGCTACAGGTAGAGGGCAAGAAGATGTCCAAATCCCTAGGCAACTTCTTTACGGTCCGTGACCTGTTGGATCAGGGGGTATCGGGAGAGGTCATTCGCCTCGTGATGCTATCCACGCATTACCGCAAACCTATGGACTGGACAGAGACCAAACGTAAGGAAGCAGAGAAGACACTAAGCGATTGGATGTCTGTTCTGCAAAAGCACGGGTACTCTGCCAAGACAGTAGAGATATTAAAGGCTGCTGGGGACTGGGCTGCGGATGCTGAACTAATGGGTGTTCTAGGTAATGACCTGAACACACCGGGCGCATTGGCACGTTTGCATGTTCTGTCTAAGGGCCGCACCGCCGAAGCCCTTGCACCGTTTGCGCATGGGCTTGAGACCTTGGGCCTTGTGTCTGATTGGAGCGCGGCTGAAGCCTCTGCCTCTGACGGGGATGATCTAGAAGACTGGATTGCACCTGTGATTGATCGCTTACTTGTAGAGCGTAGCACGGCACGTGCCGATAAAAACTGGGGCGAGGCGGATCGCCTACGTGATTTGCTTAATGCTGCGGGTGTTCAAGTGACAGACATTGCGGGTGAAGCCAGCTGGGCCCAAGGTCCAGACTTTGACCCAAGCGTGTTGGAGGCTCTCAAATGAGCAAAGAACGCCTATACCTTTTCGACACCACCCTACGCGACGGGCAGCAAACCCAAGGCGTGCAGTTTTCAACCACTGAAAAGCTTCAGATCGCGCAGGCCCTTGATGCGCTGGGCGTAGATCATATCGAGGGCGGTTGGCCGGGTGCAAATCCAACCGACAGCGCGTTCTTTGACGAGGCCCCAAAAACCCGCGCCACGATGACCGCATTCGGCATGACCAAACGCAAAGGTATCTCGGCGGAAAACGACGATGTGCTGGCGGCGGTGATCAATGCCAATACGCCTGCGGTCTGTTTGGTCGGCAAAACCCACGAATTCCACGTCAAAACCGCGCTGGGCATAGAGTTGGATGAAAACACCGACAACATCGCTCGCAGCTTTGCCTATCTCAAGGCGCAGGGTCGCGAGGCGATCTTTGACGCCGAACACTTCTTTGACGGCTACAAGGCCAACCCATCTTACGCGCTGGAGGCCATCAAAGCAGCATATGACAACGGCGCACGCTGGATCGCGCTGTGCGACACCAACGGCGGCACCTTGCCCGCAGACGTGGGGCGCATCACGGCTGAGGTGATTGCAGCCGGCATTCCGGGCGACCACCTAGGCATTCACACCCACAACGACACAGAAAACGCCGTGGCCTGTTCGTTGGCCGCTGTGGACGCAGGTGCGCGCCAAATCCAAGGGACGTTGAACGGGCTGGGGGAGCGGTGTGGGAACGCTAATCTTGTGACCCTGATCCCGATCCTGCTGTTGAAAGAACCATACGCCAGCAAATTTGAGACAGGCGTGCCTGCGGATGCATTGCAAAACATATCCCGCACCAGCCGTATGTTGGACGAAATCCTGAACCGCGTTCCGCAAAAACAGGCGGCTTTTGTCGGCTCATCGGCCTTTGCACACAAGGCGGGGCTGCACGCGAGCGCAATTCTGAAAGATCCAACAACTTACGAACACATCGAGCCATCGTTGGTTGGCAATGAGCGCGTGATCCCGATGTCAAACCAAGCGGGGCAATCGAATCTGCGCCGTCGCTTGGAATCCGCAGGGATCGAAGTCGCGCCAAAAGACCCAGCATTGGGTCGTATTTTGGACCGCATCAAGGTGCGGGAATCCGATGGGTATTCCTATGACACAGCGCAAGCCAGTTTCGAGTTGTTGGCGCGCGATGAACTGGGCCTGATGCCAGACCTGTTCGAGGTAAAACGCTACCGAGTGACTGTCGAACGTCGCAAAAACAAACGTGATCAGATGGTTAGCCTGTCTGAGGCTGTGGTTGTCGTTAAGGTGA
Source organism: Ascidiaceihabitans sp. (assembly GCA_028825475.1). Taxonomy (GTDB): domain Bacteria; phylum Pseudomonadota; class Alphaproteobacteria; order Rhodobacterales; family Rhodobacteraceae; genus Ascidiaceihabitans. The sequence goes on from JAPKAB010000010.1 coordinate 74,917, forward strand.
ATGGCGAGAAAAAGCTGTCTGTCAGTGAATCAATGGATGAAACAGGCGGTGATCGTGGTCCTGTGAATGCATTGTCCAAGGCATTGGCCAAAGACCTTGGTCCGTATCAATCAATGATCGACGACATGCACCTTGTCGATTTCAAAGTGCGTATCACTCAAGGCGGGGTCGAAGCCGTGACTCGCGTGATCATCGATTACGAGGACGGGCAGGGCAACCGTTGGTCCACAGTTGGTGTCAGCGCGAACATAGTCGACGCATCGTTTGAGGCGTTGCTTGATGGTATCCGTTGGAAAATCCTGCGCGATATATTCGCTCAGAAATTACTGTGACATTACAAATTAATACAACCTAAGGGGAATTGGATGTATCTTGGATTGACACCCCGAGATACTACGCTTAGCGCTTAATTCTTTTACGCTAAGGGATGTATGCCATGGCTCAGCAATATTTAATTTCCCTCTCAGGTGGAAGCGGCCCTTCAGTTACGACTGACGCTGGCGCGGCGTTCGCCCTATCAACCGTGTCTGACGAAGATGGCCGCTTGGATGGGTACGAAACTTTTAACCTCGACCGCGGCGCTGGAGTTGAAACGTTTCAGAACCGTTTTGATTCCAACGGCTTTGAGGGGATGGGCGCAAATAGTTTCAACGTCACTTATCCCAACGGAACCACAGAAACTATAACACAGACCGTTTATTGGGCATATGTTTCTGACGCTTCCGGAAATTTCTATATGCTGGCCAAATTCAATACTGTCGAGGGCGCAGCTGCATTCGGAGACGCCCTAAGTGCCGGAGGTACGATTGATATTGTAACTGGGGGTTATGTTTCTGGTCATTGGGTGAACGATTTATATGGGAACACTGCAGTAGCATGTTTCACTCGCAATACTTTGATCCGTACCGAAAATGGCGAAATAGCTGTTGAAGATCTCTCTGTGGGGGATTCAGTCTTAACTCTTGATCGTGGTTATCAGCCGATCCGCTGGATTGGCTCACGCAAATTGGATAGCATCGATTTAGCTGCCAATCCAAAGCTTTGCCCCGTGAAAATCACGGCGGGTGCTTTGGGCAACGGGCTTCCTGAACACGACCTTTCCGTTTCTCGCCAACACCGGATGCTCACCTCTTCAAAAGCAGCTCTAAATATAACTGGTGAAGATGGCGTACTGATTGCTGCAATCAGGTTGACTGAGCACGAACAGATTCAGATTGATACCAGTGCCAAAGATGTTGAATATTTCCACATCCTGCTTGATGACCATAATGTCATCTATGCAAATGGTGCTCCGTCTGAAAGCTTTTATATTTGCAAACTTAGCCTCGAATTGATGCCATCAGAGGCGCAAACAGAGATTACGACGCTTTTCCCAGAATTACTGTCCATGGACCATGAACAAGTGCCTGTGCGACACATCCCAAATAGAAGAATGCAAAAAGATATTATTGCGCAGCAAATTGGTGCGAAGACGGTTTTTTTGGGCATGTGAAGTCAGCACCTATGGGGCCAAACCTGATGGTTTGGTAAGATAATGCCCGTGGCTCATCTTAATCACTGTGAAGTGGAGGATGAGCCAAAGACTTAGGCCGTGACGTGCGTGATCATCGATTATGAAGACGGGCAGGGCAACCGCTGGTCCACTGTTTGTGTAATTGCGAATATAGTCGACGCCTCGTTTGAAGCTTTTCTTGGTGGCATCCATTGGAAAACCTTGCGTGATAAATCTATCAATAAGTAACCTTGACGTTACATTTTTACGCTTCTAATGTAACTTATAGGTTACATTGAGGGCGTAAGACATGGCACTACAAGATACAGACATTTCAAAAGTTCGCACAATCCTGTTGGGATTAACGGGGTTAAGTTGCCTGCTTTACGCCATCTTGGCTGTCACGCAGAACACGCCACAACCGATTTGGTGGTTTGTACCAACGGCAATGGGGGTGATTGCTGGAATCGGTACCTTTGTCGCTTTCGCAATGGCAGATCCAGCATCGCGCCGCATGGCAACGGATGAGATGTACACTTTGATCACGCACCGCGCACAGCGACACGCTTATTGGCTTTCCTTAGGACTGTATCCCGCATTCGCGGTAATTATCATGACGACGGGCCTTGAATGGAACACGGCCTTCGCCGCGATGGGCACCCTCACAGGCGCGGCCTACTTATTGCTGCTCACATTTTATGAATGGCGCATGTCATGAGTGGGCTGCACAACTCCCTCAAAGAGTTGCGTAAGGTCAAAGGGTTAACCCAGGCTGACCTCGCGAGTGCCGCAGGTGTGTCACGTAAAACGATAAACACAATTGAGAACAAAGTCTTTGTGCCCTCAACCTTACTGGCGTTGACCCTAGCCAAAGTTTTGGACGTTTCTGTACATGACATTTTCGAGTTGGAAGAATGACGGTGAAAAAGATGCTTACAATGATTTTCACTTCTGTCCTAATCACGCTTGGCGTTGCTGTCCTTTTGGTGGTCTCAGACCCGATTAAAAAGCGACCGCCAATCGAAAGCTTGGATTTTGAGGCGGCACTGGGCCAAGATTTAAGCGACCTACCTGAAACTCAACCCGTCACGATGCGTGATGGAAATACCATCGCGGTGCGCCGGTATGGTGCAGGGGGTATCGATAAGCCCTTGTTGATCATGGTGCACGGTTCTGGCTGGCATGGGATGCAGTTTCATGGGTTGGCCAAAGGGTTGGCGGCGCAAGCAGATGTCGTGGTCCCAGATTTGCGTGGACACGGCGTGACCCCACAAAGGCGCGGTGACATTGATTACATCAACCAGTTTGAGGACGATTTGGTGGATCTGATCAAAGCGACCGCACAGCCCAATCAAAAGGTTGTCATGCTTGGCCACTCCTCTGGTGGCGGCCTTGTGGTGCGCTTTGCTGGCGGGGAACACGGTGAAATGATTGATCTCGCTGTGCTTTTGGCCCCATTTCTAAAACACAACGCGCCTACAACCCGCGAAAATTCGGGCGGATGGGCACATGTGCACCTGCGACGCCTGATTGGGCTGTCGATATTGAATACTTTCCGCATCAAGGCCCTGAACCATCTTGGTGTGATCCAATTCAGTATGCCACAGCAGGTTTTAGACGGACCTTTGGGTGACACTGCCACAACGCGATATAGCTATCGTTTGAACACTGGCTTTGCGCCGCGCGGCGACTATCTGCGCGATGTTGCGGCACTTCCAGCGTTCACTGTCATCACTGGGTCCGCGGATGAATCATTTGTCGCGGCACAATATCAACCTTTGATGTCATCTGTGACTGGCAAGGGGCGCTATCTGGTGGTACCCGACATCGGGCATCTTGCGATTGTGGATGCAGATGAAACGCTTGCTGCGATCAAAGAGGACCTCAGTGGAATTTAACGATGATATAATAGCCTGCGCTGGCTTGGTTGAACGGGGCGATCCGGATCGCTTTCGCACTGTGATGGCAGCCCCATTGGCTGCGCGTCCTGTGATGTTTACGCTTTATGCCCTGAACGTCGAAGTGGCACGTGCGCCTTGGGTGACCAAAGAGGCGATGATTGCCGAGATGCGTCTGCAATGGTGGCGCGATGTTTTGGAAGAAATCAGTCTGGGCAAAGCACCGCGCAGACATGAGGTGGCAACACCCTTGTCCAAAATTCTCACGCCCGGCGATGCCAAGATGTTAGATCAGCTGGTGGCGATAAGGCGTTGGGATATCTACAAAGATGCGTTTGAGGATGCAGATCACTTTACGAATTACATCGACCAAACAGCAGGGCACCTTATGGTTGCCACAGCAAGATGTTTGGGTGAATGTGACGAAGCTGTGGTGCGCGATGTGGCCTATGCGGCTGGCTTGGCCGCATGGTTCCAAGCGGTACCAAAGCTTGAAGAAGAAAAACGCATTCCAATGGTCGATGGACGCGCAGAAGCGATCCAAGAGTTGGCGCAATCTGGCCTTGACCGCCTGACCAAGGCGCGCAAATCGCGCAGCGCCGTGTCCAAGGCATCGCGCCCTGCTTTGTGGTCAGCGCTATCTGCGCGAAAAGTGCTGCAACAAGTAATCACTGATCCCTACATCGTGGCAGAGGATGCCATACGCCCTGTTCAGGGCAACCTTGCATGGGCTGCCGTCACAGGGCGCTGGTAACTTAGGACGCGGGCTTTTCTTCAGGCCGCGTCACCAACCAGATCAATGCACCGGCGGCTAGGACCAAGAATGGCGCCATTGCATAGTTCACCGAAGCCCATCCTTGGACCGGACTGCCACCAGAACAATTCATCAAGCCGCCAGAGGCAAGCGACGCGATCGTGACGCCACCAAAGACCAACAAATCATTCAGGCCCTGCATGCGTCCACGCTCGTGAACTGTATGTGCACCTGCCAACATGGATGTGGCCCCGATAAAGCCAAAGTTCCAGCCAATGCCCAGCAATATCAATGCGATAAAGAAGTTGGGCAGGGCCACGCCGCTCAGCGCAACGATGCCAGCACTGCCAAGGATCGCAATGCCCAGCCCCATGATCTTTTCAACGCCAAAGCGTGCGATCAGGTGACCGGTAAAGAAGGATGGAATGAACATCGCCAAAACGTGGCCCGTGACCACATCCGCGGCTGTTCCCTTGGTGAACCCACAGCCCACAACGGCCAAAGGCGTTGATGTCATGACCAAGTTCATCAAGGCATAAGAAACCATTGCGCAGATCACTGCGACCGCGATCCGCGGTGTTTTGATCAGCTCCCAACGGGTACGCCCTTTTGGGGTGTCGGCAGTTGGGGCCTCAGGTTTGGGCATATCGACAAATAGAAATAGGGCTGATCCTACGACATTGATGACGATCACCGCCAAATATGTCCCAAGGAAAGGGACCACCATCGCGTCAGAGGTGACTTTAAACAGTTGCGGGCCAAGCACGGCAGCAACAAGCCCACCTGCCATAACGTATGAAATCGCCTTGGGACGGAACGCATCGGACGCGGAATCTGCCGCAGCAAAGCGATAAAAGCCCTGCGCAGACATGTAGACGCCGGTAAAGAAGCTCCCCAGCAAGAATAATGGGAAACTGCTGACGTATAATGCGTAGGCACAAACGGCTGCACCAATAGCTCCACCCAACGTTCCCAACCAAAAGCCAACGCGACGGCCATAGTTTTGCATGATCGCTGAAACGGGCGTGGCAGACAGCATTGATCCCAGCACGATCATCGAAATCGGCAATGTCGCAAAGCAAACGTTTGACGCCAGCGATTGTCCCGCCAATCCACCAATCGTGAAAATGAGCGGCATCTGCGCGCCCAAAATTGCTTGGGCCAAAACCAAAACGGTGACGTTGCGAACGGCACGTTTGTGCGAAACGGGATCTGAATTTAAATCTGTCATGAATCCGCGATAGCCCTTAGGTTGAACATGGGCAATAGGCCCTTGGTCTAACGCTAGGTAAAATGATGAAACTGCTATTGATTGCGGGAATGGGGGAAAGCGTCGCTTTGGCGCGTGAACTCTCTGTAATTGAAGGGCACGAAGTCATTTGTGTGACCGAAGGGCGCGCAGTCGCCCGCGCCGAACCACCTGCAAAAATATATGACGGTACATTTGAATCCGATGCGGATTTTGCCGGATACGTAGCCTTTGAGCGGTTTGACATGGTTGTGGATGCCGCCCATCCGTTTGAGGCCCGCCTTGGCACCATCGCACGCGGTTTGGCACTGCCTTACCTGCGCGTCACACGCCAAGAATGGACGCCCAAGCAGAATGAAGACTGGATTAACGTTGCCTCTATGAAAGAGGCTGTGGTTGCCGTCCCGAAGGCCGCGCGCATTTTCCTTGCCACAGGGCGGGGCAGTGTTCATGCGTTTCAGGATCGCGCCGATGCCTACGTCATGTGTCGTCAGCTCGAACAACATGACCGTGCCTTTCCCCTAGAAAATGGCGAATACATATTTGGCGAAGGTCCGTTTTCAGTGACCGCAGAAATGCAAACACTTCAATCCCTTAAGGTCGATTGCCTGATCCTGCGCAATTCAGGCAGCGTTCAGGGACGCAGCAAAGTCGATGCGGCTGGTAACCTTGGGATAAAGGTTATTATGATCCAAAAAACCGATATGGGCTTGCCCCATTCACAAACGGCAACGTTCAAAGATGTCGCAAAACGGGTGGCTGACTATGCGGATCATTGAAACAGACGCGGATGTGATTGAGGGCGCTGCGTGGCTTGCCGCACACGATGAACGCCTTGCTTATGCGTTGTCCCAAACGGGGACACTGCCGCTGCGCCGCCGACCTGATGGTTTTGCCCAATTGCTCAGTGCGATCATTTCACAGCAAGTGTCTGTCGCCTCTGCCGCCGCCATCTGGAAACGGATGGAAGATGCAGGTTTAACGACTGAAGCCGCAGTACTGGCCGCGGGCGAGGATGGTTTGCGCGGCGCCGGGCTAAGCCGCCAAAAGATTGCGTATTCCCAAGCCCTCGCAGAAGCGCAGATTGACTATGATGCATTGCGCATTGCGCCAGATGCAGATGTTATGACGACCCTAACGGCTGTAAAAGGCATTGGGATTTGGACGGCTGAAATCTATGCGATGTTCTCACTTGGGCGCTGCGATGTCTTTGCGCCGGGTGATTTAGCGCTGCAAGTCGCGGCCCAAGATCTCTATGGGTTGTCGGAACGACCAAAGGAAAAAGAGCTGCGGCAGATGTCGCTGGACTGGACCCCATGGCGGTCGGTTGCAGCGCGGCTGTTGTTTGCGTACTACCACATTGCAAAGGGCAGGGAAGGTATCTGATGACACGAGTATTGAATGCAGAGCGGCGCGAGCCAGTTTCGGGCGAAACACGATCCGTTGTTGTGTTTGTGCACGGCTACGGAGCCAACGGCGCAGACCTTTTGGGGTTGGCTGATCCACTGAGCGAGCACCTTCCAGATACCTTGTTCATCGCACCTGATGCGCCTGAAATGATCCCAGGTATGCCAAACGGATACCAATGGTTCCCGATCCCCTACATCGACGGCTCATCTGAGGAAGAATCAGAACGTGGCATGGACTCCGCGGTTGAGGATTTTAATTCCTTCTTGGATGCCCTGATGGTCGATGAAGATGTTCTTCCTGAACAGGTTGTTCTGTTCGGCTTCTCTCAAGGGGCCATGATGAGCCTGCACATCGCGCCGCGCCGCGAAGATGAAATTGCAGGCGTTGTTGCCATTGCAGGGCGTCTGTTGCGTCCAGATTTGTTGGCTGACGAAGTAGTGGGCCGCCCACCAATCTTGTTGGTCCACGGCGATCAAGACGATGTTGTACCACCGCAATCCCTTCAATTGGCAGCCGAAGCCTTGCAAGAAGCGGGCTGGAAAGACGTCTTTGCCCACGTGATGAAGGGAACCGCCCACGGGATCGCACCTGATGGTCTATCTGTCTCATTAGCCTTTATGCGTGACAAACTAGGGCTCTAATCCGTCACCATAGCGTTACAAACTTAGCCTAATTCATACACGAGATGTTGTGGGGCAGCTTGGGGTTGCAAGCTGTCGACCACGATATATAGTCAAAGGTGCAGGATCAGGGATCCGTCCCTTAGATTGCTGTTAGACGCAGTTTGGGTAAGGATGGCACGCAATATGGCCAATGACTTTGGCAGTACTCTTAACAATGACGTTCGTGCAGATTTGCTGCGCGGTTCTGGCGCGATGAGCAAACATCCCGCGTTGGTGCTGAATGCGGACTATCGACCGCTCAGTTATTATCCACTGTCTTTGTGGACATGGCAGGACGCGGTCAAAGCCGCGTGGCTGGACAGGGTCGATATCGTGGCCGAATACGACGACGTGGTCCATTCCCCAAGCACGGTGATCAGAATACCGTCTGTTGTTGTCCTAAAAGATTATATCAAACCTCAAAAGCGCGTGGGCTTCACGCGCTTTAATTTATTCTTGAGGGACGAATTCAGATGCCAGTATTGTGGAAAGAGTGGTGAACTTACCTTTGACCACGTCGTTCCACGTGCCTCTGGCGGCGTGACCAGCTGGCAAAACGTTGTTGCGGCGTGTAGCCCGTGCAATCTGCGCAAAGGCTGTAAATCGCTTCACCACACTGGAATGAACCTTAGAAAACCACCGCGCCAACCTGCTGCGGAGGAATTGCGCAACATGGGCCGCAAATTCCCACCCAACCATCTGCACGACAGCTGGATGGACTTTTTGTATTGGGATGCAGAGCTAGAGGCGTAATAGGGGGAGTTGAGGTCAACTTATCAGGGCTTATGCGCGATAATCGCCCACAGAAAATATGCCGTTCAACAAACGGTGGTTTTTGAACGGTCTACCGTCCATTTGCGATCGCCCCTTTGATGACTGCCGCTACTGTGTCTTGGCCTATGCCGCGATCTTTACAGTATTTAGATTGTAGCCACACAGACACCGATTTTTGCCCTTTGCTTGCATTACAGCCGCGACAGCAAAGGGCAATGTTTTCTCTTGTGATGATCTTAGCATCATTGATTATGTGCTCCCAGCTAGGAGCCAATTTTTTGGACACTTCATTGGTTGTGAACGGTTTTCCGCAATACACGCAAACCTTATCCCGTTCTCTAACTTCATCTTCGAGCCATTTAGGAATATTCCACTTATTCGCCATTGTCACCTCTAGCCTGTTGCTCAACAAATGTCCTTTTCGAGAGGGTATGCCCTCACTTCCCTTCAGGCGTGCATCACATAAAGCCTGTTACACGATGTTCGCACTTCGTTTCAGAGCTGATAATTTCTCATAGATTGTGAGCTCAATGGGGGCCTATCTAAAAAGCAGTACCCAAGTAAACCTCACCCAGCCCGCTGCAACATTCCAAACAGGTCGCGTGGGTCTTCTGGATCTGCCAGCAAGTCAAGCGGATGGAACAGTTTGGTCGCTTTGATCTGATCGCGCACATAGCGCAGGGCGCTAAAGTCCTCGATCGCGAAGCCAACACTGTCGAACAGGGTGATCTGTGCCTCTGATGTGCGACCTTTGGCTTGTCCCGTCATGACCTGCCATAGTTCAGTGACCGGATGATCCGCAGCCAATTGCTGAATTTCGCCTTCAATCCGTGTCTGTTCGGGATATTCTACAAAGATCGTTGAACGATGCAGGATCGCTTCGGCCAGTTCTGTTTTGCCCGGACAATCGCCACCAATCGCGTTGATGTGGACACCCGCACCGACCATGTTGTCGGTCAGGATCGTGGCATATGCCTTGTCAGCGGTGCATGTGGTGATGATATGGGCACCCTCAATGGCGTCTTGACCGGTTTTGCAGGCGACAATTTTCATACTAGTGCCTTGCAGGTTCGCCGCACATTTTGCGGTGGCGGCTGGATCAATGTCATACAGCCGCACCTCATCAATGCCGACGATGGCTTGCATTGCGGTGGCCTGAAATTCAGACTGTGCCCCATTGCCGATGATGGCCATGACACGTGCGCCTTTGGGGGCCAATAACTTTGCCACAACAGCCGAAGTTGCCGCGGTGCGCAGGGCAGTGAGCAAGGTCATCTCTGTCAACAACACAGGATAACCACTGGCCACATCTGCCAATAAACCAAAGGCCACGACAGTTTGCAGACCATGTTCGGTGTTTTTCGGGTGGCAATTGACGTATTTAAAACCGTAGTCCAAGCCATCCGAGGTTGGCATCAACTCCATCACGCCATCATCAGTATGACTGCCAATGCGCGGTGTTTTGTCAAAGCTCTCCCAGCGTTTAAAATCGTTCTCAATATAACCAGCAATGCCTTTCAGCATGTCATGCAGCCCAATGTGGTGGATCAGCTTCATCATGTGGTCGACAGAAACAAAGGGAACCAGTGCTTTGTCGGAGGGGTTCAGGTTGATCATATGAGTGTCCTTAATCAAAAGCGCGGGTAGGGCGGTCAAACACTTTGCGCCCCATGGCAGAGGCGGTCAGTTCGACCATTAATTGTGCGGTGCGGCCGCGTTCATCGAGGAACGGATTGAGTTCGACCAAATCCAATGATGTCATCAACGCGCTGTCGTGCAGCATCTCCATCACCAAATGGGCTTCGCGCACTGTGGCACCGCCAGGGACAGTTGTACCAACGGCTGGGGCCACAGATGGGTCAAGGAAATCAACATCCAACGAGACATGTAGCAAGCCGTTGACGGCCTTCACATCTGCAAGGAATTGGGCCAATGGCTTTGCAATCCCTCCTTCATCAATTGCACGCATGTCATAACCGCGGATGGCCGTGTCCTGCATATCCTCGCGTTCAGCCTGATCCACGGACCGCAGCCCAATGAGGCAGATGTTCTCATGCGGCACAGGGTGTTCAAATGTCGGGAACCCATCGAACCCTTCGCGCCCTGACAAATAGCCAACCGGGGTGCCGTGCAGGTTGCCAGAACTGGTGGTGTGGGGCGTGTGGAAATCCGTATGTGCATCGAGCCACAAGATGAACAATGGCCGGTCGACTTGTGCAGCGTGATGCGCAACGCCCAAAACCGTGCCAAGCGATAGGGCGTGATCGCCACCCATAAAGATGGGAACACTGCCTTTCATTGCGGATTGCGCGGCGTCGGCCAGTGCTTCTGTCCATGCGATGTTTTCGGGAAGGGCGTATATCGTGTCAGACGGCGCGGCCTTGTGCGCATTGGGCGCGACATTGCCTGCGTCTTGGACGCTATGGCCTAATTCGCGCAATGCCTCCGGTAAACCGGCCGTGCGGTATGCATCTGGACCCATAAGGCATCCAGCGCGTTGCTTGCCACAATCCAGCGGGGCGCCGATGAGCGTGATATCATGTGTGTTCATTATTGGTCCCATTTTAGCTTTGAGAGCAATATGATGAATGAATTGGTTGCATTGCAGTCACCAAATTGACCATAACGAAACCTAATTGAACGATATGGACGAGATTATGAACGAAACGGATACCGCCATAATTGCAGCCCTTCGCCATGACGCGCGTGCTTCACTGTCTGATTTGGCTGCACGATTGGGTGTGTCACGCACCACGGTCAGAGGGCGCATTGAGCGGTTGCGCCAAAAGGGCGAGATTGTTGGTTTTACCGTTGTGATGCGGCAGGACACATTAAGTGATCCCGTGCGTGGCCTGATGATGATTGGTATTGAAGGGCGTGGAACAGACAAGATCATTCGCCAACTCAATGGCATGCCCGAATTGAGGGCTGTTCACTCGACCAATGGGCGTTGGGATGTAATCGTCGAAGTAGGAACAGACACACTCGAGAGCTTTGACGAGGTTTTGACCCGCATTCGCAGGCTAGATGGTATTGTCGCCAGTGAAACCAGTTTGCTGCTTACAACGCGCAAGTCGACTTAACGGCGTTTAAACGCCATCAGCCAAAGACCACAGAGCACGATTGAGACGATGGCGTTCCAACCTGCCATGCTGATGCCTGCCAGTTGCCATGGAATATCATCGCAGCGCACCAAAGGGGCCGCCATGATCTGAGCCAACAGATCATCCGCACTCATGTTGTCAATTGCGCTTGAGGTGCAGCTGGTGGGACCTTCAAAGATGCCCTGTTCGACCCCTGCATGATAAACGCCAATGACGGCTGTGGTTGCTGCAGACAATGCACCGGCTAAAATGATGCCAGTGCGTAGCCACGCATTCTCAAAGCTCAGCGCAAGCGCACCTAAAACAATCGCCACCACATGTGGGTAACGCTGCCAAATGCACAGCTTGCACGGGGCCATGCCGCCGATATGTTGAAAGGCAAGGGCCCCCAACATCAATGCGGCAGAACCGAGGGCTGCTGCCATAAAATATTGTTTCTGGGTCATAGGAACTTCACCGCTGCAAAACCGGCGACTAAGATCACCACGAATAATGTGAACATAAGGCCTAAACGGCGCTCAATGAAATCACGAATTGGTGCGCCAAAGGTGCGCAGCAATGCCGCGACGACAAAGAAACGCAACGCGCGCGCCAATATTGAGGTCATGATGAAGGTGGCCAACGGCATTCCGGTCCAGCCAGACATGATTGTGATGACCTTATAAGGGAAGGGGGTCACACCAGCGGTGAGGACGGCCCAGAAACCCATGTCATTAAAGCGTGTGCTGAACTCCGCCATAGAATCCGCTTTGCCAAGGCTGGCAAGGATCGGTTCGCCGATCGTTTCAAACGCCAATGCGCCAATTGCGTATCCCAACAATCCACCAAGGACCGAAGCCGCTAGGGCAACGCCCGCGATCAACCATGCGCGACGCGGCTGCGCCAAGATCATTGGAATCATGATGACGTCTGGAGGAATCGGAAAGAAAGAACTTTCGACAAATGCGACCAATGCCAGAACCCACAATGCATTTGGGTGTTCGGCCATACGAATAGTCCAGGCGTAAAGTCTTTTTAACATTTTAAATTGATCCCTCAGAACACTTATTTTTAAAGGTGTAATGCCGTGGGAAACGCACAAATGTCAAAGGGTCTTAAAAAGAGCCGAAATATGCACTTTACGCCGCTCAAAGAGCACGTTAGAGGAAGCGCATGAGGCCCAAGTGGCGGAATGGTAGACGCGGTGGATTCAAAATCCACTTCTGTAACAGGAGTGCCGGTTCGAGTCCGGCCTTGGGTACCAATTAAATGGTAC
>JAPKAB010000045.1 GCA_028825475.1 Ascidiaceihabitans sp.
CATAGCTAACGTTCAAACTGAGACCCAAGAGGTTTTGGATAGAGATTGAAGCGCGCGTGTGCCGCCCTTAGTCGTCAGGGCGGTCCAGTTCAAACACATTCTCAACAACCGAATAGTCGCGGTAGCCAAGGCGTGAGAGCGGTTGGAACGTGGAGACGTCAAAGCGACCATTCACGATGGTATTGTCGCGCATGTGCACACCGATGACTTCGCCGAAGACCACATAGTTGCTTTCGCCCTCGATCTTCACGATCTGGGTCATTTTACATTCAAGCGATGCAGGCACGCCGTCGACCCGCGCACAGTTGATGGTTTCGCAGTCCAATGCAGTCAGCCCTGCACGTGCGAATTCGTCCTCATCCTTGCCCAGTGGCGCGGATGTTGCGTTCATTTCGTTGCGCATGGCTGCTTCGACGATGTTGACGCAGAACACACCGGTTTCACGGATGTTGGCAACGCTGTCTTTGGTGTTGTCTTGGTCGTCCTTGGCGCTGGTGGATGCGAACATCACTTGGGGTGGAACGTAAGACACAGCATTGAAAAACGAATAGGGGGCCAGATTGTTGCGGCCTTCACCGTCACGTGTTGAAATCCAACCAATGGGCCGTGGGGATACGATGGCGTTGAAGGGATTGTGCGGCAGCGGGTGACCATCTTTTGGTTGATAGAACATTTGGCAAGCCTTTCGTGCTTTCAATATTTGGCAAAGAGGTAGCGCCATGCTAGGTCGGAAACCAGCCCCTTTGATGCTTGGCCCCATCTGACCTGAAATACAATTCCAGACCTAATTGATTATGTACGTTTTGACGCCTGAACATGACGACGACTGGTGGGAAGTCGAAGCACTGTATGATCTGTGCTTTGCGCCCGGACGCGAGGCGTTGTCTTCGTACCGTCTGCGCGATGACGTGCCCCCGGTTGAGGGCATGAGCATGGTTGCGCGCGATATCGATGGTATCTTGGCCGGTGCGATCAGGTTTTGGCCCATTCGTGTTGGCGATACGCCGTCTTTGCTGCTTGGCCCAGTGGCTGTTCACCCAACCCGCCAAAGCGAGGGCTTGGGTGGTCAGTTGATGAACGCCAGTCTTGAGATTGCGGATGATACGGGGTGGGAGCGTGTGATGTTGGTAGGTGATGAGCCCTATTATAAACGCTTTGGTTTTACGCTGCTTAAGGGAGTGATTATGCCACCCCCGACAAACCCCGCGCGGGTTCTGGGCCGTGCCCTGAAAAAGGGTGCATGGGACGGGGTGACGGGCAATGTCCGTCGCTTCAAGGATTGAAAAGTGGCGCGTGCCTCCCAATGTAATGCGTAAGGGAGACCCAAATGACTGACCTGATCGTATCGAGTAACGTAGACGTGGACGCCGAGATTGAAGCGTTGGCGCGTCGCTATGCCAAGGCTGGCGGCATCGGGATCGATTTGCTGAACAGTTTGGGGGCTCAGGCTGATGGCCTGCTTCAGCGGCTTCCGCAAAAAGCACAGGATGGTTTGCAGGACGCGACCGTTGCGGCGCTGAACCATGCGATGACGGCGGCCCATAAATCCCGTGACATGGTGCCCGATCAAGCGGGCTGGTTGAATTCCGCAGTCAGTGCGGCGATGGGCGCTGTTGGCGGTATGGGCGGTTTGCCCACTGCCTTGGCCGAATTGCCAGTGACCACGACATTGTTGCTGCGCGTGATCAATGGGGTCGCGGCAGAGCATGGGTTTGATACCAGCGAAGAAAACGTGCGGTTTGATTGTGTGCATGTGTTTACGGCGGCAGGTCCGCTGGATCACGATGACAGCGCGGAAATCGCATTTTTGTCTGCGCGCATGGCCCTGAGTGGGACGGCGATGCAGGCGATCATAGCGCGTGTTGCCCCGCGTTTGGCGACTGTTTTGGGGCAGAAATTGGCGGCCCAAGCGGTGCCTGTTTTGGGCGCTGTGGCGGGGGCTGCGACCAATTACGCCTACACCAGCTATTATACCGATATGGCCCATGTGCATTTTGGTCTGCGCAGGTTGGCGATTGACGCGGATGTTTCGCGTGAGGTGCTGGTTGATAGGTTACGCCAGCGGATGAACAAAACGCCAGTGAAGCGCGCTTAGCGTCCGATCGAGGTGGCGGCGATAGATGTCGCCTTGATCACCGCAAAACAACTGACGCCTTCCGACAAATCCAGATCCTGAACCGCGCGTGCTGTGACACGTGCCAGCAGTTGATCGCCAACGGCGTCCAAGCTGATGGCGGCACCGGGCCCATCGCCAGTGCGGATGCTTTTCACGGTCACAGGCAGAATGTTGACCGATGATAACCCTGTTGGGCGTGTGCGTGACAGGATCACGTCTTGGGCTAATACATGTAAGCGCACAAGCGTGCCAACGGGGGCCGCAACACCGGGCAATTCAATTGTACCCGCGTTGGTCTTTAGCATGCTGATACCATCATCGCCGTGTTCCATTACTGTCGCTTGAAGGACCGCACCGGCCTGACGCACGCCAACAATTGGCACAATCGCAGGATCAGCCAAGACATCAAAGATGGAACCAGAGGCCGCGATCTTCCCTTTGGACAGGATCACCAGTTGATCGGCCAGTCGCGCGATCTCGTCCAGTGCATGGCTGACGTATAGGATTGGCAAACCTGCTGCCCCTGATTTCAGTCGTTCAAGATAGGGTAGGATGTTGTCTTTGCGTGGACCATCAAGGGCGGCAAGGGGTTCATCCATCAACAACATCTTTGGGCGGCTTAGCAATGCGCGTCCCAAAGCGACCCGTTGTTTTTCACCACCCGATAGATCGGTGGGTCGGCGTTTCAGCAGATCGGTGAGGCCCAGAAGATCAGCAACCTCATTCAACGACGGGCCTGTTGATCCTGTGGGGGCGTGGC
The DNA here is from genome assembly GCA_028825475.1 of Ascidiaceihabitans sp. Taxonomy (GTDB): domain Bacteria; phylum Pseudomonadota; class Alphaproteobacteria; order Rhodobacterales; family Rhodobacteraceae; genus Ascidiaceihabitans. The sequence continues at coordinate 2,877 of JAPKAB010000045.1, forward strand.
GCAATCCAAAGCGTAGGTTTTGCGTGACGTCCATGTGGGGGAATAGGCGCGCGTCTTGGAACACATATCCCATGCGGCGTTTGTGGGCAGGTAAGTTGATGCGCTGGGCGGCGTCAAAGAGGCGCGTGTCATTCAGCGTGATGTGGCCGCTGTCAGGCTCGCTTAGGCCAGCAACCGCGTTGATCAGGGTGGTTTTACCCGCGCCCGAACGCCCGAAGACGGCTGTGATGCCATTCGGGGCAGTGAACCCCAGATCAAGGGTGAACGTGCCAAGGCGTTTGGTGATGTTTAGATCAAGGCTCATGTGTCGCTCTCAATCCCGCGGATGCGTTTGGCGACCCTTTGGGCCAGCCATTCAGATAGGGCGACGGCAGTGATGGCGATCACACAGGCCCATAACACGAGGGCAATTGCGCGGCCTTCACCGCCTGGTACTTGCAGGAAGCTGTAAATGGCTGAGGGCAGTGTTTGGGTTTGACCAGGGATGTTGGCGACAAAGGTGATCGTGGCCCCAAATTCACCAATCGCTTTGGCAAACCCCATAACCGCACCCGCCAATATACCGGGTGCAATGAGGGGAAGGGTGACGCTGGCAAACACCGATACGGGTTTGGCCCCGAGGGTTGCTGCGGCCTGTTCCAACTTTGGGTCCACCGCTTCAATGGCAAGGCGCATGGCGCGGACCATAAGGGGAAAACCCATGATGACAGCCGCCAAGACGGCACCGGTCCAGCGAAAGGCAAGGGTGATGCCGAACACATCGTAAAGAAAGCCACCGATGGGACCGTTGCGCCCAAAACCGATCAGCAACAGATAGCCCGTGACAACAGGGGGCAGGACAAGGGGCAGGTGAACCAATGCGGACAGCAACGCCTTGCCGCGAAATTGCCCACGCGCCAGCAGCCACGCCACCCACAGCGCGATGGGCAGGGCCACAAGGGTCGCGGTGCAGGCCACCAGAAGTGACAGGCGCAGGGCATCCCAGCTGGCGGCGTCAAGCATCATTGGGGTGCCTCTGGGGTGGTAAAGCCGTTGTTTTCAAAGATCGCAGCGGCTTCAGGGGAAGACAGAAGGGTCAGGAACGCACGGCCATCTTCGGTGATCGCAGCGGCGGGGTATGTAATTGGGTCGTGGGCTGTCTTAGGGACGTTGTAGACGACATTGACGCGTGGTTCGGCCTGCGCATCAGAACGGTAAACCACACCAAGGGGCGTTTCACCGCGTGCGACAAGGGCAAGGGCAAGACGTACATTTTCCACCTCTGCCAGTTGATCGATCACGCGGTCCCACAGGCCCGCAGTTTCGAGCCAAGTTTGGGCGTAGATACCGGCGGGGACGCTGTCACGTTGGCCCATTGCAAGGCGGCCCTGATCCAGGCGTTGTGGTATTTCTGTGGGGGTGATGAGGGGACCGGCACCGTTGGGGCCGATCAAGACAAGGCTATTATTGGCGACATTGCGTCGACTACCTGCGAGCACTGCACCGCGTGTTTCAAGCCAATCCATCCAGCGTGGGTGGGCAAGGATCACAACATCCGCTGGTGCCCCTGCGGACACTTGGCGCGCGATTGTGCCTGACCCTGCATAGGACAGGGTGACGGGTGTTGTGCTGAGGGCTGCGATTTCATCAAGGGCACCGCGCAATGAGGCGGCGGCAAAGACGGTTGTGTCTGCATGCACGGCCCCGATTGGGAGCGCCACAACAGCAAAAACCTGAGCCAATACCCTGATATGGAGCGCGAATTTCATGGCTTTGACTATCGTTCAGCCCTGTTTGTCATTCAAGCGCAATAGCGCTGGGCGAAACCCCGTGATGGGCGGATTTTCCAACAGCTCTGGAAATTCCCAGTAAAACAGGGTAAATTGGAAAAAAATAATAAGAAGCAGGTTAGATTTTTCAGATGGGTCCCATGGTAAAGCAACTTCCAATTTCTGTTGGAGGAGCCAAGAAAAGCGATGTGCGCACGCAGTTTGCCGCGCTGTGCTACCGTGTGGTGAAGGACAAAGTTCAGGTTTTGGTGATCTCGTCGCGCGGCACAGGCCGTTGGATTGTGCCCAAAGGTTGGCCGATGGACGGAAAAACCCCTGCGGAGGCTGCCTTGCAAGAAGCGTGGGAAGAAGCGGGCGTGATTGGCAAAGTCGTGTCTGCGCCGCTTGGTCTGTATTCCTACCAGAAGGTGCAAGAACATGCGCCTGATTTCCCATGTATCGCAGTAGTTTACGCGGTTAAAGTCAAATCCCTGTCCAAGGAGTTTCCCGAAGCAGGCGAACGCCGGGTGAAGTGGGTTGGGCGCAAGAAGGCCGCTAAATTGGTGGACGAACCTGAATTGTCACGGATTTTGCGTGACTTTGATCCGCGCAAAGCTGCCTGAACCCTTATAAAATTGGGGAATGCGTGTTGACGCATGGACTGTGTTGGGCTTTGCTCTAACTGATATAGTCTTCTGCAATTCTACGTGCGTCATTCCCTTATTGGACATTAGACACCACCATGATCAAATTCACGCTGAAATGTGACAAAGACCACAGCTTTGAAAGCTGGTTCCAGTCAGGTACCGCCTTTGACACATTGGCAGCAGCTGGCCATGTGACTTGTGCGGTCTGCGGCAGTGCGAGCGTAAAGAAAACATTGATGGCACCGCGCGTGCGCCCTGCACGCAATGCGGCAGAGCCAACAGCAGATACACCCCAGCAGATGGCATTGAGTGCCCCGCAAAGCGAGGCAGAGACTGCATTGGCGGTCATGCGCAAACAGGTCGAAGAGAATTCAGATTACGTTGGCAAAGGTTTTGCCAAAGAAGCCCGCGATATGCACCTTGGCGACAGCCCAGAGCGTTCGATCTATGGCACGGCAAGTGCTGAGCAGGCCAAAGCCCTTATCGAAGACGGGGTGCCTGTGGTGCCTCTTCCGTTCATTCCAAAAGAAAGCGCGAATTGATATTATGCATGTAGTTATTACTGGTGCGAGCCGGGGCATTGGTGCCGGTTTGGCAGATCTTTACCGTGAAGCAGGGCACGAGGTTACGGGCACTGGGCGTTCTGTGATGGCTGATTTTCAGCTTGATGTCGCACATCCCAGCGATCACTCTGCAATGGCCGAAGCGATGGCAGGCAAGCCGGTTGATTTGTTGATCTGCAACGCGGGTGTCTTGTTTGATCGCAGTGAGGCGCTTGAAAGTGGATATAACGCTGAGATGTGGGCGGCGATGTTTGCGGCCAACGTTACGGGTGTATTTCTAAGCGTTCAGTCGATGTTGCCGATGTTGCGTTTGGCACCGAACGCAAAGATTGCAATTATTTCCAGCCAGCTGGGTTCATCCACACACGCGGGTGGTGGCATGTATATCTACCGTGCATCCAAAGCGGCGGCGCTGAATTTGGGCCGCAACCTTGCGACGGATTTGCGTGATGAAGGCATTTCAGTAGGGATTTACCATCCCGGTTGGGTCAAGACGGATATGGGCGGAGATGTTGCTGATATCACGATTGATGAATCTGTTCAGGGGCTGGCTGCGCGATTTGCAGCGCTCAACCTCGAAACCACGGGTTGTTTCGAAACATGGGATGGCCGCGCCCACGACCTTTGATGGTTCGCTGCAATGTCGCTGATGCGTATTCAGCCGCTCATGGTGCTTGTGATTGGCCCCATCAGCGCGTAAACCGCCCGTGAATTTAAGACGAGAGGTTTTCATGCCCGTTCTGGTAATGAAGTTTGGTGGCACATCAGTTGCCACGTTGGATCGGATCAAACGCGCGGCCAAACGGGTCGGCGTTGAAGTGGCCAAAGGCTATGACGTCATCGTCATTGTCTCTGCTATGTCTGGTAAAACCAATGAATTGGTGGGTTGGGTCAACGAGACCTCACCTATGTATGACGCACGCGAGTATGATGCGATTGTATCGTCTGGCGAGAACGTCACGGCAGGCTTAATGGCGTTGACCTTGCAAGAGATGGACGTGCCTGCACGCTCTTGGCAGGGCTGGCAGGTGCCGGTCAAAACCACATCGGCCCACGCAGCGGCGCGGATCGAAGAAATCCCGAATGACAACATCATGGGCAGCTTCGGCAACGGAATGCGCGTGGCTGTTGTTGCTGGTTTTCAGGGCGTTTCGCCTGAGGGTCGCATTACAACACTGGGTCGCGGTGGTTCTGATACCACGGCTGTGGCCTTTGCTGCGGCATTCGATGCAGAGCGTTGCGATATCTACACGGATGTGGACGGTATCTACACAACTGACCCACGCGTTTGCAAAAAGGCCCGCAAGCTGGATCGCATCGCGTTTGAAGAAATGTTGGAGCTGGCGTCTTTGGGTGCCAAAGTTTTGCAGACCCGCTCTGTTGAGTTGGCCATGCGTTACAAAGTTAAGCTGCGCGTCTTAAGCAGCTTTGAAGAACAATCAGACGAAGCCGGTACGCTGGTTTGTGCGGAGGAAGAAATCATGGAAAGCAATGTAGTCGCCGGAGTCGCGTTTAGTCGTGACGAAGCCAAGATGACCTTGATCTCGGTTGCGGATCGCCCTGGAATTGCTGCGCTGATCTTTACCGCGCTTAGCGATGCTGGCGTGAACGTCGATATGATCGTGCAAAACATCTCTGAAGAGGGCCGCACGGACATGACGTTCAGCTGCCCAACGGACCAAGTGGCCCGCGCAGAGGCTGCAATGGCCGAAGCCAAGACAACAGGCACAATCAATTTCGCAGAACTTATTGCGGATACTGAAGTGGCTAAAGTTTCAGTTGTTGGCATCGGTATGCGTTCGCACACAGGTGTGGCGGCGAAAATGTTCCAAGTGATGAGTGCTGAAGGTATCAACCTCAAGGTCATTACCACGTCAGAAATCAAGATTTCCGTCCTGATTGATCGGAAATACATGGAACTTGCTGTCCAAGCCCTGCATGATGCGTTTGAACTGGACAAAGCTGCTTAACTCCCAAAATATTGGGAGGGCTCTGAACAATATGAGGGAGCACTGTCCGAGATGGTCGAAAGTAAAGAAACAGAAAGCCGCAAGCTGCTGGGTCGTTTACGCGATGCGATGGCTGGGGATGATCCTGGGCAGGAACGCTTGGATAAGATCACAACTTTGATTGCTGGTAGCATTGGCACTGAGGTGTGTTCTATCTATCTGTTTCTTGACGACGAAACACTCGAGCTTTGCGCCACCGATGGTTTGAACCGTGATGCGGTTCACCAGACGCGTCTAAAATTGGGCGAAGGTCTGGTTGGGCGCGTTGCGCGCCGCCGCCGCGTGATCAACACCCCCGATGCGCCAAACCAAGCGGGCTTTCGGTTTATGCCTGAAACGGGAGAGGAGAGTTTTTCCTCATTCCTAGGTGTCCCCATTCAGCGTTTGGGCGAATCCCTTGGCGTTTTGGTTGTACAATCCAAAGACGCACGCGTTTACACCGCTGACGAAATTTATGCGCTCGAAGTTGTGGCGATGGTTCTGGCAGAAATGACCGAGCTGGGTGCCTTTGTTGGGGGCGAAGGTTCAGCCATGCTGGCCCGTCACTCACAACCGTCCATGTTGCGCGGCACCGTTGCCCAAGAAGGCGTTGCCGAGGGCCATATCTGGCTGCACGAACCGCGCGTCGTTGTGACGAACCCCATTGCGGATGATCCGCACCGCGAGCTTGAGCGCCTGTCAGTGGCCGTTGAAGAGCTACGTGTTGGCGTGGATAAGATGATGGAAATGGCAGGAGACGGCGAACAGCGCCAAGTGCTTGAAGCCTACCGCATGTTTGCCAATTCCAAGGGCTGGATGCGCCGAATGCAAGAAGACATCGGTCGTGGCCTAAGCGCCGAAGCCGCTGTTGAGAAAGAACAATCCCTTGCCCGTGCCCGTATGGGGCAGGTCACCGACAGTTATTTGCGTGAACGCTTGAGTGACTTGGATGATCTATCCAATCGTATGTTGCGGATTCTGACAGGGCAGGGCCAGAACACAGGCGCTGAAATGCCTGCGAATCCGATCTTAGTTGCCAGCAATATCGGACCTGCCGAACTGCTGGAATACGGTCGTTCCCTTAAGGGCATCATCCTAGAAAAGGGATCAGTGGGCAGTCATGCAGCTATTGTTGCGCGTGCCTTGGCGATTCCATTGATTGTGCATGTGGACCGCATCACCACTGAAGCCTTGAACGGCGATCATGTGATGTTGGACGGGGAACAAGGTATTGTTCACCTGCGCCCCGACGAAACGGTGGTTTCAGCGTTCCGTGACAAAATCGCGATGGAGGCCGAAGCGCAGCAACGCTATGCGTCGATCCGTGACAAACCAGCTATGACCAAATGTGGATCGCTGATTGAATTGCACATGAACGCTGGCTTGATGGCCGACCTGCCATCCCTTGAACATTCCGGTGCCGAGGGCGTTGGCCTGTTTCGTACCGAACTTCAGTTCTTGGTCCGCTCGCGTATGCCGACACGCTCTGAGTTAAGTGCGTTTTATGGCCGCGTTTTGGATGCTGCACCAGGCAAAGAGGTCGTGTTTCGTACCCTTGATATCGGGTCCGATAAGGTACTGCCTTACATGAAGCCCAACGATGAACCCAATCCTGCACTGGGATGGCGCGCCATTCGTGTGGCGCTGGATAAACCGGGTATCATGCGGATGCAGTTGCAGGCTTTGATCCGCGCGGCGAATGGCCGTCCTTTGACGGTGATGTTCCCGTTTGTCGCCCAGTACGAAGAATACACGCAAGCCCGCGCAGAGGTGGATCGTACTTTGGCACGTGAAGCCAAGTTGGGGCATGTTTTACCAGAAAGCATCAAAATTGGTGCGATGCTTGAAACCCCAAGTCTTGGTTTTGCACCGCGCAAGTTCTTTGAAGAAGTCGATTTTATTTCGATTGGTGGTAATGACCTGAAGCAGTTCTTCTTTGCGGCTGACCGTGAGAATGAACGCGTGCGCAAACGCTATGACACTTTGAACGTCAGCTTCCTTAGCTTTTTGGAACAAATCGTTGAACGCTGCGATCAGAGTAAAACCCCTGTTTCATTCTGTGGTGAGGATGCTGGTCGTCCTGTTGAAGCGTTGTGTTTGGCCGCGATTGGCTTGCGTCGTTTGTCGATGCGCCCTGCCTCTATTGGTCCGATCAAAAACCTGTTGCGCCGTTCTAACTTAGAAGAGGTGCGTAAAGTAATCTTTGATGCGCGTCATCGTGGCGATATGTCGGTGCGTCCAGCGATCATGCAGTGGCTGCGCGAAAACGGTTAAGCGACACCTGCGCGCAGTAGATCATGGATCTGTAGAACGCCCACAGGTTTTCCCTGATCATCGACAACCATCAAGGCACCGATTTTACGATCATTGAGCAGTGCGAGCGCTTGGGCCGCTAATAGGTCTGGTGTGACTGTTACAGGGGATGGATTGGCGATTTCGCCAGCTTTCATCGCCATCAAGTTCCCCATGTTGCGCCGCAAATCCCCATCGGTGATGACGCCGTTCAGGCGACCATCCTCGCGGGTGGTGGCTGCAATTCCGAATCCCTTTGAAGTCATCGTTATCAAGACATCGCTCATGGGCATGTCGGCACCGACCAAAGGTAGGGCGTCGCCATCATGCATAAGGTCAGAGACCCGCGCCAGTTGTGCACCAAGTTTGCCACCCGGGTGGAATTTGAGGAAGTCTTCGGAATTGAATCCACGCAGTTCCATCACCGCAACGGCCAGTGCATCGCCCAAAGCCAAAGTCAGTGTGGTAGATGTTGTTGGGGCCATGCCAATGGCGCAGGCCTCTGGCAATTTGGGCAATGTGAGCAAATAGTCGGCCGCTTGCATCAACGTGCTGTCTGGGTTGGACGATATACCGATCAAAGGAATCGAAAACCTGCGTGTGTAGCGAATAAGGTCGCCCAGTTCCGACGTTTCCCCAGAGTTTGAGATAAGAATACAAACGTCACCCTGCGTGACCATTCCCAGATCGCCGTGGCTTGCTTCTGACGCGTGTAAGAAATCAGATGGGGTGCCAGTGGATGCCAACGTGGCGGAAATTTTGCGCCCGATGTGGCCTGATTTGCCGATACCAGCAACAATCACACGGCCCTCAAGCCCAAGGATAAGCTGTGCGGCGGCTGCAAAGTCTGCGGGCATACCTTTGGCCATTTGCGAGATCGCATCAGCTTCGATGTTTAGGACACGTTCACCAATTTTGGTGATGGCGGCGGGGGAGTTGTCGTGGGTCATATCGATCCAGAATTGTTGCTTGAGAAAGGAATACACCGTTGTGACGGATGACACCAGTGTGCCCAAAAAGGAGGCATTTTCCCTCTTTTTTGGGCTATTTTTGGGCCATTTGTTTGACAATCCGGTTCCCCCATGTTGTTTGTCCGCTAAGTTAGAATGACGGGAAGACGACACCATTTCGTTTGTATCAATATTTGCGAATTTGAGCGGTGCTCTGAACGTGTTGCTGGCGCTGGGAAATTGCGCGGGCCAAGGACAGAGCGAGCTGAACGCTTGGTTTGAGCCATCATGAGGCAAGTGAATCACGAATCATAATTACCAATTACGTGCCACCTAAGGTGGATAATGCAAAGTTTGGTCAGGTTGCCTGTTTCCGCGCCGCTTAAATGATCAAACAACAAACTAAAAAGCTGGGACACCTTACATGGCTAACTTCGAAAAAATCCTAATCGCCAACCGCGGTGAAATCGCAATTCGCATTATGCGTGCTGCTAATGAGATGGGCAAAAAGACCGTTGCGGTTTTTGCTGAAGAAGACAAATTGGGCCTACACCGTTTCAAAGCGGATGAAGCGTATCGCATCGGTGAGGGCATGGGCCCAGTTGCGGCATATCTGTCCATCGAGGAAATCATCCGCGTGGCCAAGATGTCTGGCGCAGACGCGATTCACCCGGGCTATGGTTTGTTGTCAGAAAACCCTGAGTTTGTAGATGCCTGTACTGATGCTGGTATTGCGTTCATTGGGCCTAAGGCGGCAACCATGCGCCAATTGGGCGATAAGGCGTCTGCCCGTGATGTAGCTGTTGAATCTGGTGTTCCAGTTATCCCTGCGACTGAAGTTCTGGGTGAGGACATGGCCCTTGTTAAAAAGCAGGCGGCTGAAGTTGGTTATCCTTTGATGTTGAAGGCGTCATGGGGTGGTGGTGGTCGCGGAATGCGCGCCATCATGAACGAAGAAGAGCTGGAAGAAAAAGTTCTGGAAGGTCGCCGCGAAGCTGAATCTGCGTTTGGCAACGGTGAGGGTTATCTGGAAAGGATGATCATGAAGGCACGTCACGTTGAGGTGCAAATCCTTGGGGATAGCCACGGCGAGATTTACCACCTTTGGGAACGCGATTGTTCTGTACAACGCCGCAACCAAAAAGTGGTTGAACGCGCACCGGCCCCTTATCTGTCCGAAGAACAGCGCGAAAAAATCTGCGAACTTGGCCGCAAAATTTGTGAGCATGTGAATTATGAATGTGCGGGTACTGTCGAATTCCTGATGGATATGGATGACGGTGAATTCTACTTTATCGAAGTAAATCCGCGTGTTCAAGTTGAGCACACCGTGACCGAAGAGGTTACAGGTATTGATATTGTACGTTCACAAATTCTGATTGCTGAAGGCAAAACATTGGCTGAGGCCACTGGCTGTGCGTCCCAAGCAGATGTTAAGTTGGATGGCCACGCGTTGCAGTGCCGCGTGACAACGGAAGATCCGCAAAACAACTTTATACCTGATTACGGTCGCATCCAGATGTATCGTTCGGCCACTGGTCCGGGCATCCGTCTTGATGGTGGTACTGCTTATTCTGGCGCGGTGATCACCCGTTTTTACGACAGCTTACTGACCAAAGTGACGGCACGCGCCGCCACGCCTGAAATGGCGATCGCACGTATGGACCGTGCGTTGCGCGAGTTCCGTATTCGCGGTGTATCGACCAACATTGCGTTTGTGGAAAACTTGCTGAAACACCCTGTCTTCTTGAACAATGAATACCACACCAAGTTCATCGACGAGACACCAAGCCTGTTTGATTTTAAAGCACGCCGTGACCGCGCGACGAAATTGTTGACATATATTGCTGATATTACGGTGAACGGGCACCCTGAAACAGTTGGCCGTGCCAAGCCGTCGACTGAGGTGAAGCTGCCGAAACCACCAGTGAAACCAACCACTGATGTTGCAGACGGCACCCGCCAAATTTTGGACCAAAAAGGCCCAGAGGCTGTGGCCAACTGGATGCGCGATCAGTCGCAACTGTTGATCACGGATACAACGATGCGTGACGGGCACCAGTCTTTGTTGGCGACCCGTATGCGTTCTATCGACATGGTCAATGTTGCACCTGCATATGCTGCCAAAATGAACCAGTTGTTCAGTGTTGAATGCTGGGGTGGTGCGACGTTTGATGTGGCGTATCGTTTCTTGCAGGAATGCCCATGGCAGCGTTTGCGTGACATTCGTGCGGCGATGCCAAACATCATGACGCAAATGTTGCTGCGTGCCTCTAACGGTGTTGGTTATACGAACTACCCAGACAACGTGGTGCAATCATTTGTCGCCCAAGCGGCTGACAGTGGTGTGGATGTGTTCCGCGTGTTTGACAGCCTGAACTGGGTTGAAAATATGCGCGTTGCCATGGATGCCGTTGGCAAATCGGGCAAAGTAATTGAGGGCACCATTTGTTACACTGGTGATTTACTTGATCCTGCGCGTGATAAGTATGACCTGAAATACTATGTTGGTATGGCCAAGGAACTTGAAGCCGCTGGCGCACATGTTCTGGGTCTGAAAGACATGGCTGGTTTGTTGAAGCCTGCGGCGGGCCGTGCGCTGGTTAAAGCACTGAAAGAAGAAACTAATCTTCCGATCCACTTCCACACACACGATACCTCCGGTGCTGCGATTGCAACGGTCCTGGCTGTTTCTGAGGCGGGCGTTGATGTTGTTGATGCGGCAATGGATGCGTTCTCTGGCAACACGTCTCAGCCAACACTGGGTTCAATCGTTGAGGCGCTGAAAGGCACCGATCGCGATACAGGACTAGACGTCAAAGCGATCCGCGAAATCAGCAATTACTTTGAGCAGGTGCGTGGTCATTACACTGCGTTTGAATCTGGTCTTCAGGCCCCAGCGTCCGAGGTGTACTTGCACGAGATGCCTGGTGGTCAGTTCACCAACCTTAAGGCGCAGGCGCGTTCTTTGGGATTGGAAGAACGCTGGCATGAGGTGGCGCAGACCTATGCGGACGTGAACCAAATGTTTGGTGACATCGTTAAAGTGACCCCGTCTTCCAAAGTTGTGGGTGACATGGCCTTGATGATGGTCAGCCAAAACCTAACCCGTTCGCAGGTTGAAGACCCTGCAACGGACGTTGTGTTTCCTGACTCTGTTGTGGACATGATGAAGGGCTCTTTGGGTCAACCTCCGGGTGGCTGGCCTGCTGACATCCAGAAGAAAATCCTGAAAGGCGAGGCGGCATCTACGGATCGTCCGGGCGCAATGTTGGAGCCTGTTGATCTTGACGCGACGCGCAAAGACCTGTCCAAACAGTTGGATGGTCGCAGCGTCGATGATGAGGATTTGAACGGCTACCTTATGTATCCAAAAGTGTTCTTGGACTACATGGGCCGTCACCGCACTTATGGTCCTGTGCGCACATTGCCAACTTCGACTTTCTTTTACGGTATGAACCCAGGCGAAGAAATCAGCGCTGAAATTGATCCAGGTAAGACGCTTGAGATCCGCATGCAGGCTGTGTCTGAAGTATCTGAAGACGGCGGCGTTAAGGTGTTCTTTGAACTGAACGGCCAACCGCGCACCATTCGCGTGATGAACCGTTTGGCAGCGTCTGAAAAGATTACCCGTCCAAAAGCGGAAGCTGGCAATGCCAACCACATTGGTGCGCCTATGCCGGGTGTTGTGGCGACGATTGCCGCGACTGCTGGTAAAGAAGTCAAAGAGGGTGATCTCTTGCTGACAATCGAAGCGATGAAGATGGAAACAGGTATCCACGCAGAACGTGATGCCGTTGTTAAAGCGATCCATGTGAACGCGGGCAGCCAGATCGATGCCAAAGACCTGTTGGTTGAGCTAGAGTAACACCCAACCGAATTTGAGATTGAGTGGGGCGTGAGGCGATAATTTCGTTTCACGCCCTATTTGTTTTTCGGGGGCATTGTTTGCGCAATGCTAAGGGCTATGGTTTCTTCATAGCGCGGGCCAAAGGCGGCCCTAGAAAGGCTGTTGGCAAATGAGCGATCTTAAGAACCTAATTAATGCGATAGCCGCGGTGCCATTGCGCGGTGGCAGACGGATCATTGCAATTGTTGGTGCACCAGCGAGTGGAAAATCAACGCTGGCTGAAACGCTATCTGCTGATATCCCCAATTCTTGCATTGTTCCGATGGACGGGTTCCACCGCGACAACGATGATCTTTCACGCCATGATTTACTGTCACGCAAAGGCTCGCCTGAGACGTTTGATGTTGCTGGTTTTCTCACGATTGTGCGGTCCTTGGCCAAGAAAGGCAAAGTTGATTTCCCAACCTTTGATCGGGGCAAGGATTGTGTCGTGGAACAAGGCGGTAAAGTTTTGGCCACGGATGAGACAATCCTAGTGGAGGGAAACTATCTGTTGCTGGACGAGGCACCATGGCGCGATTTGGCCAAGTGCTGGGATTTCAGCGTATTTTTGGATGTGCCGTTAGAGGTTCTAGAGGCGCGGTTGGTTCAGCGTTGGTTGGACAATGGGTATGATCATGACGGCGCTGTGAAACGTGCGCAGGGTAATGATATCCCGAATGCAAAGCGCACCGTTCAAAAGTCTATGAAGGCGGATCATGTTGTGTCGCTTGGCGGTCTGTAACGTGATAAAATTAGGAACAATTGCAAACAGCAAAATCAGCATCACGTGCGGTGCCTGTCAGCATCACGCGGTGCTAGAGGTGGCAAACCTTATTTTTGTCGCTGACGAAAATGCGACAACCCACGATGTACGGCAACGCCACGTGTGCCCAAAATGTAATTCAAAAGGCAACAATACCTATAAAGTTATATAGTTTGGGTAAGGCCGCTCGGCGTTTTACCCGCGGCCCCACCCGTATTCGCGGTCAAATTACTTAGCAGCTTGTTTGGCTTCGTAAGCCGCTTTCTTTTCTTTGTACTGTTCTTCGGTCAGGTTGTGCCACCCGATGCAGTTACCTGTTGGGCTGCGCCCACATCCACATTCAGCCATGTTAAACTCCTTTATTGTTTCACTGTATATTAGGTGATGTTTGGATCGTTTTTGGCAAGCAAATTCAGTGAAATTTTTCTCAACAATTCCGGTGATCTAAACACGAGTTCGCACCGTATCTAATAGGTAATCAACTTCTGTTGATACTAATTTCAATGAGGTGAAAACATGACTGACAACAACGGCTATGTAACGTTCAAGGGCCTGACCCTATCCATCCTGCTCATCGCCTTCATGATGGTGGGTGCGCCAGTATCCTATGCATTTTTCATCGGATTTTGATGGTTAAAGCAGTTGCTGAGCTGAAGTCGCTCCGACCAGATCTTTCTCTGATTGTGAGAATATTTGTGATCCAGCAACGAATGTGCAGCGTGTACTCTATGTAATCAACTCCCTGTTGGTATCAACTTTAAGGTCAGGCCCATGGGTCTGACCTTTTTTTCTCTTCGATAGTCCGCTTTTGCGAGGTTGGAGGTTGAAACGTTGCGACAGGGATTGCCTGAACAAATCGCTCGGTTATCCGCTCCGCTTTATCGGCAAAACCACATCAAGTTAGGAATGTCGGAAAAAAAGGGATGTTTGGAGGCGAGTACGAGAATCGAAC
>JAPKAB010000046.1 GCA_028825475.1 Ascidiaceihabitans sp.
TTAACACTTCGTCAGGCGGTTTCACTGATCGGGAGTGCAGACGCAATTTCCCTACCAATGAGACATTGCTGTGCACATGAAATTTTCGTTTTTTCCGTTCTAAGCCTTCTAATTTCCTAAACGTCCATGTGTATTTTAAAATACATTCGCATTTTGCGTAATCGTTAAGAAATCCTAACAAGATCTGGTATGGCAACTGTCAATTCAGACGTTATTTCATCCGGCCAACATTAATCATGTCCACCGATCAAATACCGACACGATACTGACATAATACCGACGTTGCATTTAGAGCTATTTCAGGGGCTTTTCCCTTCATCCTACCCCTGCTATATCTGCGGTGAAATCCAAAGGTGCGTCATGTCCATATATCAATACAGCGTTCTTCCAGCCCCGACCAAAGGCCTTAAGGCTAAGGGCATTAAAGGCCCAGAGGCGCGTTTCTCCAACGCACTTGAAGACCTGATGAACCGCATGGGTAATGATGGTTGGGAGTTTCAACGCGCAGAAACTTTGCCCTCAACCGAACGTGTTGGCCTAACTGGTTCAACCACCGAGTGGCGCAATGTTTTGGTGTTCCGCAAACCCAGAATGGACAACATTGCGGCCTTTTCTCCTGAGGTGTTTATTGCCCCTATTACCACAAATGAAGAACCTGAGTTTAAGGCCAATGAGCAGTTAGATCCTGAGCGCCCTGCAGGCGGCGAAGGTGCGACGCAGATGCTGATCGATAACGGAGTCGAAGAGCTCAATGAAGTGGCAGGTATGACGGATTCACTGCAATCCCTTGCAGCACGCCGTTCATCAGTAGATTCAAGCACTTAAACTCTAATCTAGACGTCTAAATCTAACGCCAATGCGTGGATGCGGCCGATCAATTCGGGACCCATAGTGCTGTGTACCAAACGGTGACGCGCGATGCGTGATTTACCATCAAACACTGCAGCGCGCATACGTACGTTAAAGTGGCTTTCGCCACCTTCTTGGAACCCAGAATGCCCGCGATGACTTTCGCTGTCGTCAACAACCTCAAGCTCGCGCGGTGAGAGCCCTTCACGCAGACGCATTTCGATCTCTTTTGCAACAGACATTTTTTCGCTCATTTTGTTCCTAGCCCCTTCACACTGCCAACCATTCTTCTAAGGTGTATCGCTAGAGTCGAAAAGGTCCAACTGATGCCAAAGCCCGATCCATTCGGATTCGATATGTCCGTATCCACCTCGAAAAAGAAAAACCCACGCGGTCGTCGCGGCATGTCCGGAGCATCCGAGACATCAACGCGCCTGTGCGATCATGACAATTGTCAGGAGGCCGGCAAGTACCGCGCGCCCAAAGCACCAGACGTGCTTGATGACTTCTTCTGGTTCTGCCAAGCGCACGTGCGTGAATATAATTTGAAATGGAACTTTTTTGACGGTACCACTGAGGCTGAAATCAACGCCCAGCAGTCCGAAGATAAGGTATGGGAACGCCCGACAAAACCCATCGGCGACCCCGAGGCACGCGCCTGGGCACGTTTAGGCATTGAGGACCCACATCAAGTCTTGGGTGCCAATTCCACCCAGAACCCAGGTCGTAAAGGCGGAACTGTTGGTAAGAAACTACCACCAATGGAACGTCGCGCTGTAGAGATTTTGGAAGTTGCTGACAACGCGACCAAACCTGAAATTCGCAAAGTTTACAAAGGGCTGATTAAAATTCTTCACCCTGACATGAACGGTGGCGACCGCTCTCAAGAAGAACAATTGCAAGAAGTTGTTTGGGCGTGGGATCAACTAAAGGGCAGCCGCAGCTTTAAAGACTAACCGGCAAGGTTTTATAAATTTGATTGGGCAACCTTTTTCCGCTGCCCAATCGCTCTAACTACTCAAAATGAACATACTGAATCTTAGACGGAGACGCGGCGAACTGGCCTCATTCAGGTCTCGTTATTGGCCCTTCCCCTTGTCCTTGTGAAAGATATGTTGCACCACGAAGTACGGCTTTATTCTGGGCCATTACATATACAATGAAGGACGACGCGCATGGCCGACAACGCAATGGATATCAACGCAAAACCAGAGCAGGATATTTCTGTTCGTGACGTCTTTGGCATTGATACGGACATGGTTGTCAAAGGCTTTGCCGACCGTACAGAACGCGTTCCTGAAGAAGACAACACCTACAAGTTTGATCCTGATACGACTTTGGCGATCCTTGCAGGCTTCAACCACAACCGCCGCGTGATGATCCAAGGGTATCACGGTACGGGTAAATCAACGCACATCGAACAGGTTGCGTCCCGCTTGAACTGGCCATCTGTTCGCGTGAACTTGGATAGCCATATATCGCGTATTGATTTGATCGGTAAAGACGCCATCAAACTGAAAGAAGGAAAACAGGTTACTGATTTCCAAGAAGGCATCCTACCATGGGCCCTGCGCAACCCAACTGCAATCGTGTTTGATGAATACGATGCAGGCCGTGCAGACGTTATGTTTGTGATCCAGCGCGTTTTGGAAAAAGACGGCAAACTTACCTTGCTAGACCAAAACAAAGTGATCACCCCGCACCCGTTCTTCCGCATTTTCGCGACTGCGAACACTGTTGGCTTGGGCGACACAACAGGCCTTTACCACGGCACACAACAGATCAACCAAGGTCAAATGGACCGTTGGTCACTAGTGAGCACTTTGAACTATCTTTCCATCGATGCGGAAACTGCGATCGTTCTGGGTAAGAACCCGAACTACAATACAGAATCTGGCCGCAAGATCATCAAACAGATGGTCACTGTCGCCGACCTGACCCGCACCGCATTCATGAACGGCGACCTGTCGACTGTTATGTCTCCACGTACCGTAATTGCATGGGCTGAAAATGCGCAGATCTTCAACGACGTTGGCTACGCCTTCCGCCTCTCTTTCCTCAACAAATGTGACGAACTGGAGCGCCAAACGGTTGCTGAGTTCTACCAGCGTTTGTTCGATGAAGAATTGCCAGAAAGCGCTGCAAGCGTCAGCTTGGGATAACGCCCAACAGGGAGACAACATGCATATCGGAATGATCGGTGGGATAGGTCCTGCATCAACCGTCGCTTACTACCAGCGCCTCAGCGCTGCAGTTCGCGTTGCGGGAGGTGTTCTTGACCTTACCATCGTGAATGCCGATGTGAATGAGCTGCTGCGCAACAACGAGGCGGGCGATAAAAATGCCCAAGCCATTGCTTATGCAAAGCTCATTGACCGACTGAAAGCAGCGGGTGCGAATTTCGCAGTCATCACCTCGCTCGGCGGCCATTTTTGTTTCGACGAAACCGTTGCGCTATCTTCCCTGCCGATGGTCAGTGCCGTCACCCTGTTAGATGCATATTTTGCCGCCAAGGGGATCAAAACCGTTGGCCTGATGGGCACCAAGGTTGTGATGAACACGCGGCTTTACGGCCAGCTGTCTCAGACCAACGCTTTGGCCCCGACAGACACCTTGGACCTTGTGGGCGAGACCTGTATCAAGATGGCTCTTTCGAGCGATTGCAGTGACACACAGCGCGCCTTTTTCATTGAAGAAGGTCGCAAGTTGATTGACCAAGGTGCCGACGCTATTGTTTTGGCAGGCACCGATTTAAACCTAGCGTTCGACGGGCGTGATGTGGGTTATACCGTGATCGATGCACTTGATGTGCATGTCGCGTTGTTGACCGATCTCGCAGTTGGCCGCGCACATTTGAACGAACATAAAGCAGGGCTAAACTAATGACCCAATCAGACAACCCAGCAGACGCGTTCAAAAAGGCACTTTCTGAGGCCACCAAAGTATTGGCCAACGATCCTGACTTGAACGTCAGCTATTCTGTCGACCCTGCGGGCTTGTCAGGCGACGCTATGCGCCTACCCCAAGTATCACGCCGCATGACGCGGGACGAAGTGATGCTCGCGCGTGGCACTGCAGATGCGATGGCCCTGAACCGTCGCTACCACAATGGTCAAACCCATGCCCGCTATACCCCCCAAGGGGAAATGGCGCGTGAATTGTACGAAGCCATGGAAACCGCACGTTGCGAAGCCGTTGGCGCACGCGACATGCCTGGGACTGCTGGAAACATCGACGCAAAGATCGCCCATGACGCCATGCGCAAAGGCTATGATCAAGTTAAACAAGCCGCAGATGCGCCTTTGGCCGTGGCTGCGGGTTATTTGATCCGCCACCTTGCCACTGGTCGCGACCTTCCATCCGGTGCTGCGAATGTGATGGAGCTATGGCGTCCGTTTATCGAGCAACAAGCTGGTGGAACCTTAGAAGACCTTGATGCAATCTTGGACAATCAGGCTGATTTTGCCAAATTCGCGCGCAAAATGATCAAGGATTTGGGTTACGGCGATCAATTGGGCCAAGACCCCGATCAGATCGACGATGATCAAGATGACACAGCAGAAGACGGCGGCGAAGAAGAACAAGACCCAGACAGCACCGGTGACGACAACACTGACGAAGAAGAAACTGAAGGGTCTGCCGAACAGTCCCAAGAAGAACAACAAGACGCCTCTCAGGCCCAAGTCTCTATGGATGAGATGGCAGATCAAGAGATGGGCGAAGAGGCTGAAATGCCTGACGGCGAGGCCCCGATGGAGCCACCAGCCCCGCAGCCTATTTCAGACGCTGATCCCGATTATCTGGTTTACCAAATTGAACATGACGAAGAAATTCGCGCAGAGGATTTGGCAGAGCCTGTCGAACTGGAACGCTTGCGTGCCTATTTGGATCAACAGCTTGAACCTCTCAAAGGTGCTGTGAGCCGTTTGGCTAATAAGCTACAGCGCCGCCTTCAAGCCCAACAAAACCGGTCTTGGGAGTTTGATCTTGAAGAAGGCACATTGGATGCTGGCCGTTTGGCCCGTGTTATTGCCAATCCAACAACGCCTCTGTCCTTCAAGGTGGAGAAAGACACTGAATTCCGCGATACTTGTGTGACTTTGCTGTTAGACAACTCAGGTTCGATGCGAGGTCGTCCGATTTCGATCGCAGCTATTTGCGCAGATGTTTTGGCCCGCACCCTTGAGCGCTGCAATGTTAAGGTCGAGATCCTTGGTTTTACCACACGCGCGTGGAAAGGCGGCCAAGCCCGTGAGGCATGGCTGAACGATGGCCGCCCACAACAGCCAGGTCGTTTGAATGATCTGCGCCACATCATCTACAAAAGCGGTGACACCCCATGGCGTCGCGCCCGTCCAAATTTGGGCTTGATGATGAAAGAGGGATTGCTGAAAGAGAACATCGATGGTGAAGCACTTGAGTGGGCACATCGCCGCATGATGGCCCGCCCTGAGGCCCGCAAAATCTTGATGGTAATTTCAGATGGCGCGCCTGTGGATGACAGCACACTGTCAGTAAACCCAGCCAACTTCTTGGAAAAACACCTGCGTGATGTGATCGAGATGGTCGAGAAACGTCGCGCTGTTGAGCTGTTAGCAATTGGGATCGGCCATGACGTGACGCGGTATTATGATCGCGCTGTGACCATTACGGATGTGGAACAATTGGCCGGTGCAATGACCGAACAATTGGCGGCGTTGTTTGACTCAGACCCGCGTGCGCGGGCACGTGTTATGGGCATGAAGCGGGCCAGCTAACGCTGACTTGTTTCGCCTTTCAGGCGAGAGTTTACTGGGTAAAGTGAATGAAGGAGTGGTGTAGTGTTTCAATCGTTTGAGGTGACATCGCGTCCTGAACAAGGCCCACCCCGTTTGGCGGAGTTACGCGTTGAGTTGATGCGCGAAGGCTTGGATGGTTTTTTGATTCCGCGCGCAGATGCCCATCAAGGCGAATATGTTTCTGCGCGTGATGAGCGCCTCGCATGGCTGACAGGTTTTACTGGATCAGCCGGTTTTTGCGCAGCATTGATCAACAGCGCGGGCGTTTTCATTGATGGCCGTTACCGCACCCAAGTGAAATCCCAAGTTGCATCAGAATATACACCCGTTCCATGGCCTGAAGTTTCGTTGGCCGATTGGTTGGTCAAACAATTGCCAAGTGGTGGAGAAGTTGGGTTTGACCCTTGGTTGCATACAGTAGCCCAGATTGAACAGACACGCGTAGCTTTGACCGGGACAGGCGTGACGCTGATCCCTTGTGACAATCTAGTTGATCGCATTTGGGCGGACCAACCAGCACCAGCAAGTGAAGCTGCAAAGGCTCATCCAATGGAGTTCGCCGGCGAAAGCCACAAGGACAAGCGCACTCGGCTGGCTGCAGAGCTGATCAAAGCGGACCAAACTGCAGCTGTTATAACCCTACCTGACTCAGTTTGCTGGCTTTTGAATATTCGTGGTGCTGACATTCCACGCAATCCAATCGCCCAAGGCTTTGCAGTTTTGAATGCGGATACCTCGGTTGACCTTTTCATGGCGCCATCCAAACTGGACGGGCTTGAGGACCACTTAGGTGATATGGTGCGTGTTCATGCCCCATCCGATTTCCTAAAGTACCTCGAAACTTTGAAGGCAAAGGTCCGTTTGGACAAGTCATCAGTTCCGATGATTGTTGCTGATGCGATTGGCAATGGTGTGGCTTGGGGCGACGAGCCTTGCGCCCTTCCCAAGGCCTGTAAAAATGCTGCCGAAATTGCAGGCAGCTCTGAAGCGCATTTACGTGATGGTGCCGCCATTGTGGAGCTGCTTGCATGGCTTGACGCCCAAGACGCTGGCACTCTGACAGAAACCCAAGTTGTTGCGCAGCTTGAAGGCTACCGCCGCCGCGACAATGCACTTCAAGACATCAGCTTTGAGACGATCGCAGGCACTGGCCCAAATGGTGCGATTATGCATTACCGAGTGACTGAAGAAACAGACTGCACCTTGGATGATGGCCATCTGATCGTCTTAGACAGTGGCGGGCAATATCTTGATGGCACAACGGACATCACGCGGACCATCGCGATTGGAACGCCACCAACAGAGGCCTGTGTCGCCTTTACCCGCGTTCTGATGGGAATGATCGCCATGAGTCGCCTGCGCTGGCCAAAGGGCCTCGCTGGGCGTGACATTGAGATGATTGGCCGCCTACCCCTTTGGATGGCAGGCCAAGACTTTGATCACGGGCTGGGTCATGGCGTGGGTGCATACCTAAGTGTTCACGAGGGGCCGCAACGTCTAAGCCGTGCCAGCAACGTACCATTGCAAACGGGTATGATTTTATCCAATGAGCCCGGATATTACCGCGAAGGCGCATTTGGTATTCGTATCGAAAACCTGATTGTGGTCGAAGAGGCACCCGCGCTGGCAGGCGGAGATGATCATCGCGCTATGCTAAATTGGCGCACGTTGACATTTGCACCGATTGATCGACGCCTAATCGTCACCGAAATGTTGGATGCTGAGAGCCGTGCCTGGCTGAATGCCTATAATGCACAGACGCTTGAATACCTAGCAGATCGCGTATCCAAAAATGCCGCCAATTGGCTGAATGCAGCAACGCGACCAATCTAAATCCAGCTTTAGGAGTGCTCTTCAGCCGCGGTTGCGGCGAGTGCACGATTGTAGGCCTTAAGCGCGTCTACATGGAAGACGGCCCCCCACAACTCTGGCGGGCTGTCTTCGCCGCTTAATGTGACCACGGGAATGAACGGTACCGACGCGCCATCAAAGATTGGCATCGTAGCTTCAAGCGTCGCATTTCCATCCACATAGATGCCGTCACCGATCATTTCCCAACAAGCATCCTCGTTAGCAGCACGAGGGTCATCCAACTTGCGCATAACGCTGGCAACGCGGAACATCGCCAACAAATAAGCCTGTGGTCCTGCAGCCAAGTGGATTCCACGTCGTTCGATTTGTGTGAGGAAGAACGATTGATCCACAATACGCGAGGACAACGCTGTCGAGATGGAAACTGTGACCATCACGGCAAGTGCGGTTTGCCAGTCCCCAGTCAATTCAAACACGATCAAGGTAGTTGATATAGGTGCCCCAAGAACCGCTGCAGCTACAGCGCCCATTCCGGCCAAAGCGTATAATGTGACAGTGCCCGAAACCTCAGGGAAAACGCTGGTCGCAATCAATCCAAAGGCTAATCCCGTGAGCGCACCAATCATCAAAGCCGGTGAGAACACCCCGCCCCCCATACGGCCAGCCATCGTGATTGCGACAGCAAATATTTTTAGTGCTGCGAATACGATGACCTCGTGCAGGCCAAGTTGTCCCGTGAGTGCCATTGACGTAGTTTCGTAGCCAATGCCAATGATATGCGGAAAGAAAATTGCAATTGCGCCCAGCATGAGCCCAGCAATTGCAGGACGCAGCCAGCGCGGAAAACCAATGTGGTTTTGTACCTGTGTCCCCAAATCATCCGCCCAAAAAATTGAGCGCATTAAGATGACTGCGACCATGCCGGAAACCAAACCAAGCATCACAAAAGCAGGCAACTCAACGTAAAACTGTAAGCCTTCGGGAGCATTCAACGTATATTCTGTCATTCCGCCGAATTCTGATCGATTGATTACAGTGCCTGCAACCGCTGCAATAGCGATTGGAGCGAAAGCATGCACCGCAAAATGGCGCAAGACAACTTCCAGAGCGAATAACGCTCCAGCTATCGGTGCGTTGAAGCTTGCGGATACCGCAGCAGCAACCGCACACCCCAACAGATCGCGCCCCGTAATACCATCAGCATGGATGTAACGACTAACCTTTGTCGAAATGACTGCAGCGAGGTGAACAACGGGCCCTTCACGACCGGTCGACCCACCGGAGGAAAGCGTAATGAATGATGCAATGGCTGAAGCTAGGCCAGCACGCGTTTCAACGCGCCCCTCTTTCATTGCAGCACCCTCAATCACATCCGCGACGCTTCGCGCCCGAGCGTCCGGTGTAAACTTGTGAAGGATCAAGCCAACCAGAAGCCCACCAATTGCTGGGATTATAAGAATCCAATACCAAGGGAGGGATTCTACAAAGCTGTGTAGGGTCTGCACATCATCTGTACCGTAAAGAAAAGATTGTAAGGCATCGATACCTTTGCGAAAAAATAAGGCTGTAAAACCGGCAACAATTCCGATTACGAGTGCAATAAACCAAAACTGGATTTGCCCCGGTCCTTCGCGACGCAGCACTTTCCAGCCCTCTTGAAATGCAATAAATGCATTAGTCATCTGAGTGCTTAGGTAGGATTTCATAGATGGAATACAGTCTGATCTGGCTTTGTGTACTGCCAGTCTAAGCGAAAGGAACGCATCGGGGAAGCCTAAGGCATACCATGGATCAACTTAGGCTGCTTAAACAGCCTTCGAGATCAAGGCACGAGCAGCATTGCGCGCTTCTTCAGTAATTGTGTCACCCGCAACCATTCGTGCAATTTCATCCACGCGGTCATCCGGCGAAAGGGGAACAACACGAGAAGTGGTAATCCCTTTGGAAACAGATTTCTCAACGCGCCAGTGATGCGCACCAAGGGCAGCAACCTGCGGAGAGTGCGTAACAACCAAAACCTGACCACCTTCAGCCAAAGCCGCCAAACGGCGACCAACGGCATCCGCAGTTGCGCCGCCAACACCACGGTCAATTTCGTCAAAGATCATAGTAAGCCCCGCCCGACCGTCGGTCAGGCACACTTTCAAAGCCAGTAGGAAGCGACTTAGCTCGCCCCCAGATGCAATCTTGTTCAACTGACCCGATGGTGCGCCCGGATTAGTAGCAACGCAGAACGCAACAATATCACGCCCCTCCGGTCCAGCCGTTTCCGGTTCAATTACTGTCTCAAAGACTGCACGATCCATTTTCAACGGAGCTAATTCCGCCGTAACAGCCTTGTCCAGCTTGCTTGCGGACTTGCGACGCGCATTGGTGAGCGCAGTAGCAGCATC
The DNA here is from genome assembly GCA_028825475.1 of Ascidiaceihabitans sp. GTDB lineage: Bacteria > Pseudomonadota > Alphaproteobacteria > Rhodobacterales > Rhodobacteraceae > Ascidiaceihabitans. The sequence goes on from JAPKAB010000046.1 coordinate 9,833, forward strand.
ATCGTATCCCGCTTCGGCCGCAGTCAAAGCAGCGCGTAAATCAGCAAGATCGGCGTCACCAGCATCCAAAGCAGCCAGCTTTGCACCCAGCGTCTTAGCTAGATCCGCCAAGTCATCAGGTGCGACGTCGTATTTTCGCGCGATCGCACGGATCGCAAACAAGCGCTCTTCGGTGTCTTCTAAATCCGATGGATTGAATGACAGGGTATCGACACATGAAACAATTCCATCCATTGCCTCATCCAGTTCGACCATTGCACGGCCTAATGAAGAAATAGGTGCCTCAAGATGACCTTCAGCTTTATCGGCGACGCCATCCAGCCAACGCAGCGCATTGCCCATTCGCCCTTCAGCACCATCCTGACCAAGTGCTTCAAGCGCCTTGATTACATCATCACGGATTTTTTCTGCACCTTGCATCATCCGGCGTCGTGTATCTAATTCTTCGTCTTCACCTGGCTGCGGTGACAGCTTGCCCAATTCAGCAACAGCATGACGTAAAAACTCTTCTTCTGCACGGATCGCATCCATCGCTTCATTCGCAGCTTTTAATGCTTTGCGCGCATTGCCCATAGCAGTCCAAGTTTTGCGCGTTTTGACCTTGGCCCCGTCCAACGACGCAAACTCATCTAGGATGGCGCGATGTCCACGCGGGTCAAGCAAACCGCGGTCGTCGTGTTGCCCATGTAGCTCAAGAAGTGTTTCAGATAGGTTCCGAAGAACTTCGCCAGAACAGCGACGATCATTAACCCATGCCGTCTTGCGACCATCAGAGGTGTTGATACGGCGCAATATCAATTCATCACTTGCTGGAAGGCCCGCGTCTTCAAGCACCGCATGTGCTGCATGCCCAATAGGCAAATCGAACCATGCAGTAACTTCACCCTGGTCTGCACCTTGGCGAACAAGATCTGCACGGCCACGCCATCCTAGAACAAAGCCAAGTGAATCCAATAGGATAGACTTCCCAGCACCAGTTTCGCCAGTGAGCACATTCAAGCCCGGTTGAAACGCGAGTTCCAACCGATCAATGATCAGCATGTTCGAGATATCAAGTCCGCGTAACATCAGTTTTGTTCCATACGGTCAGGTGCATTGCACCCCTTGTTACAGCCACCGGCCCTTGATCATTTGACGATAGATCTGACGCAACCAACCATCACCTGAGGCCTTCAATTCCAGCCCTTTACCAGTGAGAAGCTTGTAACTGTCCTCATACCATTCAGTCGATTGGAAGTTGTGCCCCAAAATCGCACCCGCAGTTTGCGCCTCGTCGATAAGACCTAATGAAAGATAGGCCTCGACCAAGCGATGCAGTGCTTCAGGTGTGTGTGATGTTGTTTGGAAATCCTCTACCACAACGCGGAACCGATTGATTGAAGACGCGTAGTTATCACGGCGCAGATAGTACCTGCCAATCTCCATCTCTTTGCTCGCTAAGTGATCAAAAGCGAGATCAAATTTGAGAATGGATGACTTTGCATATTCACTGTTTGGGTAACGTTCGATCACCTCACGCAACGATTGCAGTGCCTGAAAGGTCAACCCTTGGTCGCGGCCCACTTCGTCAATTTGGTCATAATAGCTCAGCGCTAGCAGATACTGAGCATAAGCTGCGTCATCATCATCTGGATAGAAATCGATAAATCGCTGCGCAGCAGAACGGCTGTCTGGATATTCTTCGTCACGGTGGAAGGCAAAAGCCTGCATAATCAGCGCGCGTTTTGCGAATTCAGAATAAGGGTAAAGGCGTTCGATCTCACCGAAGTAGAAAGCGGCATCATCAGCCCGATTGTTCTCTAGCTCAAATTCACCCCGTTCAAAAATTTGTGCAGGTGTATACGTTTCCAACGGTTCTTCATTTTGGGCGAAAACACCGTTCGCAGATTGGCCAAGAAAGCCACCACCACAAGCTGAAAGAGTCGCGACCATTGCGAGTGCGAGTGCTGCACGTTTCCGAGAAGTACCGTTCGCTATGTATGCTTTCTTCACCGCGTTCACCCTGCTCGTTTTCGCTTTGTTAGATTGCTATTAGCACACTAATTTAACATGCAAAACCTTGCAAACACGCAATGCACTTTAGCAAACATTATTCTGGCGTTTTAAGCAGAAAATTAACGGTTAGGCCACTTGTGGAATTTCGTCCCAAACCAAGCCATGCCCAGGTAAACGCTGCGTCATCTCAGAGTCGCAAACCACCATTCGGATGGCACCTGGTGTCGTAAATGCTTTACGTAACAACGTGTTAGTCAAAGAGTGGCCTGCACGCGTACCAGTGTAGCGGCCCATAATAGGTGCACCCGCCAAAGCAAGATCGCCCAAGGCGTCTAGCATTTTATGGCGCACAGGCTCGTCAGAGTGACGCAAGCCACCTGGGCTCAAAACTTTATCACCTTCAAACACGACTGCGTTTTCGCCAGAAGACCCACCTAAAGCAAGACCATTGGCTTGCATTGCTTCAACATCGGCTTGGCGACAGAAGGTACGACTATCGCTCAACTCACGGGCGAAGCTACCATTATTCAGACGCAAAGATTTGCGCTGACTGCCAATAGCAGCATCTTCAAAATCGATTTGAAAGTCGATATACATCGTGTCTGCGGGTTCAAGCGTTGCTGTCGCCCCGCCTTCTGTAACAGTAACAGTCTGCATAATCTCAAAGGCACGCACGGGGGCACCTAAGACTTGCAAGCCACACTGCATGATTCCACGCACAAATGGCACGGCAGAGCCATCGACGATTGGAACTTCAGGGCCATCGAGCTCAATCAACGCATTGTGTACACCACATCCGGCAAGGGCTGCCATAATGTGCTCCACGGTCGAAACTTCAACACCAGCTGAGTTCTGAATTCTGGTGCACAATGGCGACCGATTCACCGCGTCCCATCGTGCTGGGATTAGATTATCACCTTCAAGAACATCCGTACGTGCAAACCAAATACCGTATTCCGCCGCCGCTGGCAGAATCGTTAGCCGAACAGGTTCGCCTGAGTGGAGGCCTTTTCCTGTGAAACTAATCGAAGATTTAACAGTTGTTTGCAAAACGACCTCAAAATGACGCACGGTTTCGTGCTTGATAGGATTTGAATACGAACCCAAACGAACAATCACAACTCAATCATTGCAACACACTGAAACATGGTTGTTACATATCGGCAATATTGCGCCAAGTCACATCTAAGCGGCTGCTATAGAACGAAAAAAGCCGCCCGAAGGCGGCTTTTTTAAAATTCATTAGGTAGCTTTAGTTTGCTTGGCGGCGCAAGAACGCTGGAATTTCAATGCGTTCTTGGTCTGGATCCACAGCCTCAGTTGGTTGAGGAGCTACTGCAGCCTGTTGCTGTACTGACGGTTGATGGCGAACAGTTTGCGGCTCTTGCTGCTGCTCTGCATGACCCGTCATTCGGTTAATCAAAGAGTTAATACCAAAACGCGGTCTCTCAGCTTCTTGCAAGGGTGCTGGTGCTGAAGCAAGTGCGACACGTTCAGCTGCAGCACGTAAACGCGCCAACGCTTCTGGTGATGGAGTGCCCGGTGCCGGAGCGCGTGGTGCCACGAATGAACTCTGCTCAACTTGTTGAATTTCTTCGTGCTGTGGTTCGAACTCAGCGACAGCAGGCTGATAAGCAGGTGCCGGAACTTCATATGAATCAGCTATTCTCTCTTCGAAAATATCTTCAGCCATATCGGATGCAGCAGCTTCTTGAACGTTCAGGTCTTCAAAGAATGTTGGTTCAGCAGCCATTGGTGCAGCTACCACTGGCTCATCCGCTGTAAAACTGGCTGGGAGTGGTGCAGACATGCTACGGCGAGCCACTGGCATTTCAACGTTAACATCAGCCGCATCGATACCTGTTGCAACAACACTCACGCGCATCATGCCACCTAGCTCAGTATCCAATGTTGAGCCAACAATGATGTTAGCTTCTGGATCAACTTCTTCGCGAATGCGGTTTGCAGCTTCGTCCAGTTCGAACAATGTAAGGTCGTGACCACCAGTGATGTTGATTAACACGCCTTTTGCACCGCGCAATGAAATCTCGTCGAGTAGCGGGTTAGCGATAGCTTTGTCAGCAGCTTGGATCGCGCGATCTTCGCCTTCTGCCTCGCCTGTACCCATCATAGCCTTGCCCATTTCATCCATCACCGAACGAACATCTGCAAAGTCTAGATTGATCAAACCAGGGCGTACCATCAAATCGGTAACACCTTTAACACCTTGATACAAAACATCATCAGCCATCGAGAAAGCTTCAGTAAATGTCGTCTTCTCGTTGGCTAACCGGAACAAGTTCTGGTTTGGAATAATGATCAACGTGTCGACAACTTTTTGCAAAGCCTCAACGCCGTCTTCAGCTTGACGCATGCGCTTGGCACCCTCAAACTGGAATGGCTTTGTCACAACACCTACAGTCAATACACCCAACTCACGCGCTGCTTGCGCGATGATTGGCGCTGCGCCTGTACCAGTACCACCACCCATACCGGCAGTAATGAAGCACATGTGTGAACCAGCCAGGTGGTCAACAATCTGCTCAATACTTTCTTCCGCAGCGGCCGCGCCAACGCTTGCACGCGCACCAGCACCCAGCCCCTCAGTAACTTTAATACCAAGCTGAACGCGTGTTTCAGAAGCTGATTGCTGAAGAGCCTGAGCGTCTGTGTTCGCTACAACAAAATCGACGCCATCAAGCTGCTTTTCGATCATGTTGTTGACTGCGTTGCCGCCAGCGCCCCCGACACCGAACACGGTGATACGAGGTTTCAATTCGTCCTGTCCGGGCATCGAAAGATTGAGTGTCATTAGAGCGTCCGCCTGTTTTTTGACCCGCATTTGCAGGTGTTTTTGTGCCTTATCCACAGGCATCTTACCGAAACCAAACGGTAACGTCATCCAAAAAACGCAATACCGACGCAAAATGTGGGCGGTTTTTTGCCGCTTTCCACGTCATTTGGTTGGATTAGGCAAATATAGGGATCACCAGTTGTCGCGGAACCACTTCACGGCGCGACGCAACGAACGTGCAGGATAGCGATCGGCAGGAATATCAAAGTCCCACCATTCATCTTGTGGATGGGCTGCAAGCAACGAAAGGCCAACAGCCGAAGCAAAACTTGGACCTGTTGCAGCCTGTGGTAAACCATGGACGCGCAATGGGCGACCAAGGCGTACCTGATGCCCCAAAATTTTGCTTGCAAGGCCATCAAGACCAGGAATTTGGCTACCGCCACCGGTCAGCACAATTTGCTGACTTGGTAAATGATCAAAGCCAGCAGCATCCAAACGGGCACGAACTTCTTCAAGAATTTCTTCAACGCGTGGCCGCATGATGCCGATCAATTCTGCGCGACTGGCCGTACGACGATCATGCTCGTAATCACCAGTATCGCCACCAATTTCAATCATCTCACGGTCGTCCATGCCTGTCGCGTGTACACCGCCATAAAATGTTTTGATCCGCTCCGCATTCGCTGTCGGCACTTGAAGGCCCAATGAAATGTCAGACGTAACGTGATCCCCGCCCATTCGAACAGAATCTGCAAAGATCATGTGTTTTTTGATGAAGATAGAGATGCTGGTCGCCCCGCCACCCATATCGATGCAGGCAGAACCCAACTCTTGCTCGTCCTCCACCAACGTGGACATACCTGAAACATAGGCAGAGGACGCAATGCCCGCCAACTCCAAATCGCACCGCTTAATGCAGTGCGCAACGTGATGAACCGCAGCAGCGTCTACTGTTAGCATGTGCATATCGACTGAAAGCTCATTGCCCAACTGCCCACGTGGATCAGATAAGCCCGAGCGATGATCAAGCGCAAAGTTCACGGGTTGCGCATGTAAAACCTCACGGCCACCACCGTAGTCAGGTACATCACATTGTGACATCACACGTGCGACATCATCTTCTGTGACCACATGACCATCGAGTTGAATCTGTGCATCCAAACCGTAGCTGCGTGGTTCCGCCCCTGCAAAGCATGCGATCACATGATCAACACGGATGCCCGCCATTTTTTGTGCTGCTTGTAATGCCGTACGAATAGCGCGCTCGGTTTCCTGCATCGCAGTAATTTCACCGAAATGAACCCCGCGTGAACGTGTCGTTGCAGCACCAATAACCCGAAAGCCGGACTGACCAGCAAGTGCCCCAATGTCTCCGTCATCGCCAACTTTGGCTGAACCATCAAAACGCAACACAAGTGCTGCAATCTTAGAACTGCCCACATCCAAGATCGCGACAACACCACGTTGCATCGCGATCTTGCGCATGTTGCGCATGCTGCGCTGGCTGTCATAAAGATCCATCATTTCCCTACTGTCCACTTTCCGGAAGCTGCCTGATGCGCCACAATTCTTGTGTAGCGTCATTGT
>JAPKAB010000011.1 GCA_028825475.1 Ascidiaceihabitans sp.
AGTTCACCCGCTTCAGCCTTGGTGTCATCATCGTCGAGGCTGCGGGCATAGGCTTGCGCTTATAGGCACTTTAAATCTTTTCCATTTCCATCGGTAAACAATATGAAAGGTTGCCCATGATTTCCGAACACGCGTGTGCAAAGTGCCCTGTGAATCGAAAATCAATAACAACAGAACTTGACCCTTAGGAAAATATAATTATTTTAGGGAAAATACGTGGTGACCAAAAGCACCTCATTTAGATATGATTTGGGATGCCCAGTTTGCCAATCATAGATGTAAATTTCTGTTGAGGGTAAATTGACATGCGACAGGGCAGGCAAGATCAGAAAACGATCGTATCGCTCTTCGTAGGTTCGCGACAGGAAACCCAGTCTACTAGGTTTGAAATCTTCGTATCGAAAGGTTTTTGTGAGCTTGAGGTCGCCGCAGTAACCCACACGCTTGCCTTGGCTAACCAAATCTTAGGCCAGAATGCCTTTGAATATCGTTATGTGTCCGACAGACCAGGGGTGGTTTCAGGTTCGAATAACATGTTGTTGCGCGCAGAGCCTGCTATCGTTGATTACGGGTTTGCAGATGTTATGATTGTCGTGGGTGGGGGTAAAGGGCACTTTGAGCCATGGATAAAGCGTTTGCGAGCTATGCAAAGGCGATTGCTTCCGGTCGTTCTACTGTCTGATGCGGCAACCGCGTACATTCAAGAAACCAAAAACCCTGCTGGCAAGGTTACAACCCATTGGCATGACGCATTGATGTTGACTGAAACCGGGTATCACCCGAAGTTGACAAACAATTTGGCTGAAAGTTCAGATGGCATTGTCACGGCGGGTGGGCGGTCTTCTACCCAGGAATTGATAATCGGGTTAATCTCGCCATTCTTTGATGCACCGCAACTTGCAGAGATGGGGAACCGAACGCTGCTGCAAAATATCCGACCAACAAATACCGAGCAGCCACGCGGCATCGGTCACAACGCCAGTTTTTTCGATGGGCGTATCACTGCGGCAATTCAGCTGATGGAAAACAACATCAGCGAACCGTTGTCTATGGCTGAACTCACGCAGCAGCTCGGTGTTTCAACGCGACAACTTGAACGTCAGTTTCGAGAGGTTTTCAACGACACACCTGCGAAGTTCTACAAACGGATCCGTTCAAAACAAGCGCGGGTTATGATTCAGGAAACATTGCTTCCAATCATCGACGTAGCAGTGGCAACTGGTTTCGGTTCTTGCTCGACGTTAGCAAAAGCAGTGAAGGACGAGTACGGTCAAACCCCTGCCAAAATGCGTGAGCGACGGACAGTCGATCTGGTCAATTTCTAATGCCGTCGAGAATCACTTGCGCGATGCATATTTATGGATATTCTTTTTAATAAATAAATATTCCGCTCAGGCAATATTCTGAGTGAAACACGTTCGAAGGATATTGCATGCTCGACGACCCTTATCCGAAGGTCCAGCCTGGTCCACCGCGTCCAAGTCAGGCTTATAGGCCTTTGCAGTTTTCGATGCCGCAAGGCACGGAGCGTTATGTTGTTGAAGGCAATAGTGCTGTTCTTATTCCTGTAGAAGCCAACGATCAAATCACGCTGATCAACACCGAAGGAGGGCAGCACTGTGAAATCGTAGCAACTGGTGTTGGCGGTTTGATCGACGCGTCCGTGATCGGGACGACGGCTAATGGCCCTGCAGACGGATTGAGGGCGCTTTTGACTAGTTCTGAATACTCATTGCGCGGAATGCGCATGGGGCTAGAGGCGCGGGGAATTAATTTGGGTGGGGCGCAGGCCGTCCATATTTTTGACGCGTTGAGCGCCGCCAAGACCGAAGAAACGTTCCGCGTTCAACGTGACGGTGCCGTGATTATCGCAGCGCCTGGTGGGCCGATGGATGCAGAGGCCCAAGACACAACAACGCCAATCACGGTGATAGTTAAACGTGCGGTCATCAAAAGCCACACGAAATTCGAAGTACCTGATCCACTTGCTGACCCTCTCGCAGATATTCGTGTACACGCACAAACCGCTGAGTCCTTTTTTGTAAAAGCGGGCGACTACATCCAGATCACCGATGTAGATGGTCGCCAATGTTCGGATTTTGAATGCTTCAGCGCGCGTAAATTGGACAAAGGGATAGAGCACGCTTTAGACGTGACAACCACGCGCACGCTGATTGGTCACGCCTATCCAATGCCCGGTGTGCACGCGAAGTACTACGATCAGGAAATGCTACCTCTTGTCGAGGTGGTTCAAGACACCTGTGGGCGCCATGATGCCTTTGCCTTGGCATGTTCGGCGAAATATTACGATGATATTGGTTATCCAGGACACATAAATTGCTCTGACAACTTCAACGGTGCATTGGCCAATTTTAACGTCGCACCGCGCAAAGGTTGGATGGCGATCAATTTCTTCTTCAACACGTCCTTGGACGATCACGGTGTGATGTATTCCGACGAACCTTGGTCCCGACCAGGTGACTATGTGTTGCTACGGGCCTTGACCGATATCGTTTGCGTTAGTTCTGCCTGTCCTGATGACACCAGTGCGGCAAACGGGTGGAACCCGACAGACATTCACGTACGTACCTACAGCGGCAAAGAAACATTTCAACGGTCGGTCGCGTACCGCCCCACACCAGATGCGGACCCCATTATGACCAAGCAAACCGGTTTTCACGACAAATTCGCCGAGCACACCCGTAATTTCATCGAATATAATGGCTACTGGTTGGCGAACTGTTTCGCTGAAGCAGGACCAATCGAAGAATACCATGCTTGTCGTGAAAAAGTAGTGATTTTGGACCTGTCGCCATTGCGCAAGTTTGAGATTACGGGACCAGATGCAGAGGCATTGTGCCAATATATATTCACTCGGAATATGAAAATTTTGGCCATTGGCGGCGTCGTCTACACGGCCATGTGCTATGAGCATGGCGGCATGATTGATGACGGCACGGTGTTTCGTCTGGGCAAGGATAACTTCCGCTGGATAGGTGGCAATGATTACGGTGGTGATTGGATGCGAGAGCAGGCTGAAAAGCTGGGGCTTAACGTGCTTGTCCGTGCCTCAACTGATCAAATGCACAACGTCGCGGTGCAAGGGCCAGAGAGCCGCGATTTACTGCGCAAGATCGTTTGGACAGCACCGCACAATCCGGAGTTTGATCAATTGGGTTGGTTCCGCTTTACGCCCGCACGCCTAAACAATGAAAGTGGAACGCCGTTTGTGGTCTCGCGTACAGGATACACCGGTGAGTTGGGATATGAGGTCATGTGTCACCCAAAAGATTGCGCCGAAATTTTTGACGCTATTTGGGAGGCTGGACAAGACCATGGGATCAGGCCAATGGGCCTTGAGGCTCTTGATATGGTGCGCATCGAATCTGGTCTTATCTTCGCGGGCTATGACTTTACCGATCAAACCGACCCATTCGAGGCCGGCATTGGGTTCACTGTGCCGCTTAAATCCAAAACGGATGATTTCATCGGTCGTGATGCGCTGATCCGTCGAAAAGAGAATCCTATGCGCAAGTTGGTTGGCCTTGATATCGATAGCAATATCGACGTGGCCCACGGTGATTGCATTCACATTGGACGCGCGCAGATTGGTGAAGTGACATCGTCCATGCGTTCGCCCTTGCTCGGGAAAAATATCGCTTTGGCGCGCTTAGATGTAGCCCATGCTGACATAGGAACGCAGGTCGAGATCGGTAAACTAGATGGGCATCAGATGCGCATTCCTGCCGAGGTGGTGCCGTTTGCGCATTATGATCCGACTAAGTCGCGCCCAAGGTCGTAATCTATTCTTCATTTTGGCTTGTCTCTTCTTGGTCAATGACTTCGACTTTGTCTGGAATATCATCGCCCAATAGTCGATCAAGGTCGACATTGATCTGTCGCGGTGCTGTGGCTTTGCTGACGGGCGCGGCAGCCATGGTTGGGGGCGGGGCAGGGCGTGCGATGCGGGTGAGGCTACTGGCACCGTGTGCCGTTAAGGCATGGTTTTGGATCAATTTGGTGTAGACACTATGTGTCGCCGTGGTCGAAATACCCATGCCACGTGAGATTCCACCCATATTTTGCACGCTGCCTGCTTGAGCGTACAGGCTACCCCAGAGCATTTGCGAAGTCGTTAGACCTGCCGCTGTGGTCGTTATTGCGCTTGCCGCAAATGCGGGCATCGCGGGGGCCAAACCTGCAGCACTGAGCACTTGCAAAAAACGACGACGATTGAGCTTTGGCATCAGATTGCCTTTCCTTAACACATGGATCACATTTTGACCCTTGAGGTAGATATAGACATTCGCGGCAGGGTTTTTAACCAAATGCCTCGTAATTTACTGTTTTAAAGGTTAACTTTTCTAATTTTGAGAGTTCCAATGCTGCGGATTGTGCACCCTCTCGGCCGTATTCCTTGCTGCCTTTAAGCTTATGATTCAGGCAGCAAGGCGTTATTTAGTTTTCGAGGTAGACGTCTAAGCTATCGTCTAACGCATCTTTCCACGGTGTGTGGTGTTTTGGCGCCATTGTGCCTGTGATTACTGACTTATAGCCATTGTCGCGGAAGGTCATGATGTTGGTCTTTTTGTGCCCCTTCCACGCTTTGAACGCCTGACAGGCCCCTTCGAGATCAAAGGATGGGTAGTCTGTTTCAGCAATCAATTCCTTAACGTAATCGCCCTGATACCAAATCGCATCGTAGTCATCGCTACCCGCCGCTTCTCGTGTTTGGCGATCGTCGATATCGGCCTGCATCGCGGTTGTGTTAGGGATTTCAATTCTATTCATCATAACATCACGCGCCCACCAAGCTTGGGCATCAAACATATTGAACGTGAACCATTGATCTTGCATCCCAATATAGAAAACATTCGGATTTTTGATGTATGCTACGCCTTTGTACAAATCGTCAGAGGCGAGCACATTTGGCGTGCGTAAACGGATTGCGTTGTCCATAAACGGGAAGTGGTGTTTGTAACCTGTGCACAAGATCACGGCGTCGACATCTTTGGTTGTGCCGTCTTTAAAATGGGCCGTCTTGCCTTCCATTCTCTGTAGCAGCGGCACTTCTTGCCAGTTGTCAGGCCATGCATAACCCATTGGTGCTGTTCGGTGGCTGACTGTAATGGATTTTGCGCCGTATTTCCAAAGTTGGCTGCCGATGTCCTCGGCTGAATAGCTAGTGCCAATGATCAAGATGTCCTTGCCTGTGAACTCCATTGCGTCTCGGAAGTCGTGGGCATGCAGGACACGGCCTTGATAAGTTTCAAAGCCATCGAAATGCGGGACATTCGGGGTTGAGAAGTGGCCAGAGCAAACGACCACATGGTCGAATTCCTCTGAGTAATCGCGGTCGTTAGGGAGGTCGGTTACGTTGACAGTAAATTTGCCGTCATTTTCGCTGACGTTCCTTACTGCAGTTTCAAACCTGATCCAGTCGCGAATACCGGCCTTTTCAACGCGACCTTGGATATAGTCGAACAAGACAGCCCGTGGCGGATAAGAGGCGATTTGTTTACCGAAATGTTCTTCAAAAGAGTAGTCAGCGAACTCAAGCCCTTCTTTTGGTCCATTCGACCAAAGGTAGCGATACATTGAACCATGAACTGGCTCTCCGTACTTATCGAGGCCGGTACGCCAGGAGTAGTTCCATAATCCACCCCAGTTTGCTTGTTTTTCAAAACAAACAATTTCTGGGATCTCTGCGCCTTTTGCTGCAGCGGATTGAAAGGCTCGCATTTGTGCAAGTCCAGAGGGGCCTGCGCCGATGATGGCTACGCGTTTGGTCATAAGTTACTCCTTATTTCGAACCGCTGTGGGGGCTGAAACATGTGGAGCCTCCGGCGGGAGTTTCTTTTGTAAGATGAAGTTGGCGTAGAGCGGACCGAAGCCCGCCCTATGGTTTTAAATGTCCAAGGTGTTGGCTTTTTCCCATGCGGAGAAATGTCCGCAAAAGTCGTTCCATTCTTGCATTTTCATTTTGAGGTAAGCGGCGGAAAATTCTTCGCCCATGGCAGCTTTTAGCCCAGCGTCTTTGTCGTATTCGCGCATGGCATCCAGCATATTCAATGGCAGTTTTGGTGCATCAGTGATGGTGTGCCCTTCGGCATACATGTCGATGTCGTGGCGCTTTCCAGGGTCTGCCTTGGAACGGACACCTGATAAACCAGCTGCGATGATAATCGCTTGAAGCAAGTATGGGTTTACGGCGCCATCAGGCAGGCGAAGTTCGAAACGGCCAGGACCAGGGACACGGACCATGTGTGTCCGGTTGTTACCTGTCCAAGTGACAGTGTTTGGTGCCCACGTTGCACCAGAGGTGGTGCGTGGCGCGTTGATGCGTTTGTAGCTATTCACTGTTGGATTTGTGATGGCGGCCAAGGCGGACGCGTGTTTCATAATGCCGCCAAGGAAGTGTTTGCCGCGTTCTGATAAACCAAGCTCACCCGTTTGGCCTGTTCCTTCGCCTGCGAAGACGTTTGTTTTGGCTGCAGAACCAGGTGCATCCCAAACAGAGATGTGCGCATGGCAGCCGTTGCCTGTAAGGCCTTCAATTGGTTTAGGCATGAATGTGGCGCGATATCCATGTTTTTCGGCGACGCATTTGGTCATGAATTTGAAGAAACTGTGCTTGTCAGCTGTTTTTAAGGCGTCGTCATAGTCCCAGTTCATTTCCCACTGGCCGTTCGCGTCTTCGTGGTCGTTTTGATATGCGCCCCAACCCAGTTCGAGCATGTAATCAGATATTTCGCGGATCACGTTCAAGCGGCGCATAAAGGCTTGTTGATCGTAACAAGGTTTTGCTGCTGTATCGAATTCGTCCGAAATTTGATCGCCTGCGGGTGTGAGCAAGAAAAATTCAGCTTCGATCCCTGTCTTGACGTGCATGCCTTCTTCGGCGGCTTCAGCGATCAGTTTGCGTAGTACGTTGCGAGGTGCTTGGGCTACGTCTTGGCCTTCCATGACGCAGTTACCGGGAACCCATGCCAGTTCCTTGTTCCAAGGAAGAATGATCACTGCCTCTGGGTCAGGCACCGCCAACATATCGGGGTGGGCCGGGGTCAGGTCTAACCATGTGGCGAAACCGGCAAAGCCAGCGCCATCTTCCTGCATGCCTGCGATAGCGCGCGCAGGAACCAATTTGGCCCGTTGCCCACCAAACAGATCGGTGAAGGAAATCATAAAGTATTTTATGCCGTTCTCTTCGGCAAATTTTGCGAGATCAGTAGCCATGATCAATTATCCCTGTTGTCTTTGTATTTTTATGAATTGGGGCGCGTGCACCAATGTGCCGCGCCCCTTTTTTAATTTTAGTATGATGTGTTTGGTTTGCCTGGGTACCAATCGGTTCCACAAAGGGGCACTTTGGCCATTGCCGCAGCTTCCATTGTCAGTGCCACCAAATCTTCTGGCTCTAGATTGTGCAGGTGGTTTTTACCACAAGCACGCGCGATGGTTTGCGCCTCTAACGTCATAACTTTGAGGTAGTTTTTCAAGCGACGTCCACCCTCAATCGGGTCAAAGCGCTTCATCAGCTCTGGATCTTGGGTCGTTATGCCTGCGGGGTCTTTGCCCTCGTGCCAATCATCGTATGCGCCTGAGGTTGTACCAAGCGCATTGTACTCGGCTTCGTATTTCGGATCATTGTCGCCAAGTGCGATCAAAGCGGCTGTGCCGATGGCAACAGCATCTGCGCCTAACGCCATGGCTTTGGCCACATCTGCACCAGAACGGATGCCGCCAGAAAGGATCAATTGCACTTTGCGGTGCATGCCGAGGTCTTGTAGGGCCTGAACCGCGGGGCGAATGATTGCCAGCGTTGGTTGGCCGACGTGTTCGATGAACACATCTTGGGTCGCCGCTGTACCGCCTTGCATACCGTCCAGAACGATTGCATCTGCACCGGCTTTAACGGCCAATGTTACATCGTAGTAAGGACGAGCACCCGCTACTTTTACATAGATTGGCACTTTCCAACCTGTGATTTCACGCAGTTCCAATATCTTGATTTCTAGATCATCGGGGCCAGTCCAATCCGGGTGACGACAAGCAGAACGCTGATCGATCCCTTTTGGAAGATTGCGCATTCCAGCGACACGGTCCGAGATTTTTTGACCCAACAACATGCCGCCGCCGCCAGGTTTGGCCCCTTGGCCGACCACGATTTCGATTGCATCCGCTTTTCTCAGGTCGTCCGGGTTCATTCCATAGCGTGATGGTAGATATTGATAGACCAGCTTGTTTGAATGCCCACGCTCTTCGGGTGTCATGCCGCCGTCACCAGTCGTCGTTGATGTGCCAGCCATGGATGCACCTCGGCCCAAAGCTTCTTTTGCTGGGCCGGATAGGGCACCAAAAGACATGCCCGCGATGGTGATCGGGATATCCAAATGGATCGGGTTAGAGGCGTGAAGCCCACCGATAGTTACGGAGGTGTCGCATTTCTCGCGGTAGCCTTCTAAAGGGTAGCGCGAAATGGAAGCACCCATAAACAACAAGTCATCAAAGGATGGAACTTTGCGTTTTGCCCCACCGCCGCGAATATCATAGATACCCGTGGCTGCGGCGCGGCGGATGTCGCTGTTTACATCAGCGGAGAAGGTCGCAGACTGCCGTGGCGTCGTGTGCGGGATACCTTTATCGTCGTGGCTATTCATGTGTCAGTATCCTTAATACGCGCCGGCGTTGTCGACGTCGAAGTTATAAAGCGTGCGGGCAGAGCCGTAGCGCGTGAATTCTTCCGGCTTTGCATCCACTCCAGATTCCGCGATGATTTCTTTCAGGAATTCGATGTGCTCAGGCCGCATTTCTTTTTTCTCGCAGTCAGCGCCAAGGGATTTAACTGAGCCGCGTACAAAGAAACGTGCCTCATAACAGCTGTCCCCCAACGCATCGCCTGCGTCGCCACATACAACCAGGTTACCAGATTGGCCCATAAACGCGGACATGTGGCCGATGTTGCCTTGTACGACAATATTCACGCCCTTCATCGAAATGCCGCAGCGCGAGGATGCGTTGCCTTTGACAACGATCAGCCCACCATGGGCGGTGGCTCCAAGATATTGGCTGGCGTCGCCCTCGATGATAATTTTCCCTGACATCATGTTTTCGCCAGTCCCCGGACCGGCCGAACCATGGACGTGAATGGTGGCCTGTTTGTTCATGCCGCCACAGTAATATCCGGTGGATCCTTTAACATTCACCTCAATCGGGGCGTCTAGACCAACGGCTATAGCATGGCTGCCTTTGGGATTGGTTACTTCCCAAACGGTTTGGTTGGTTTCCGTAGATTGAGCGTTCAGCGTTGAGTTCAACGCGCGCAACCCCTGCGCTTCAAGATCGAAACTTTGCATTAGGCGGCTTTCTCTTTTGACGTTGGTGCCTCGTTATGGCTCCAGAAATATACTGTCGCGGGCTCTGGCTCCCAAACGCGGGCTGTTTCTATGCCCGGCAGGTTCACCAGCGCACGATACTCGGACCCGAAGGCGACGTATTGATCGGTTTCGGCCATCACGGCTGGCTTACAGGCAATTGGGTCACGGACGACGCCGAAACCGTCCTTGGTGCCAACAACAAATGTGAAGAACCCGTCTAAGTCCTCAAGGGCACTTTCCATGGCTTGGCCAAGGGTGGCACCCTCTTGCATGCGCCATGTGAGATAAGCTGCACCAACTTCAGTGTCGTTCTCGGTTTCAATGTGAACACCAAGGCGGCGCAAACGGCGGCGCAATGAATTGTGGTTGGATAGCGAACCGTTGTGCACAAGGCACTGATCTGGACCAGTGTTGAAGGGGTGTGCGCCCATTGTTGTCACGGCTGATTCCGTTGCCATTCGCGTATGTCCGATTCCATGGG
Source organism: Ascidiaceihabitans sp. (assembly GCA_028825475.1). Classification (GTDB taxonomy): domain Bacteria; phylum Pseudomonadota; class Alphaproteobacteria; order Rhodobacterales; family Rhodobacteraceae; genus Ascidiaceihabitans. Next base: position 9,859 of record JAPKAB010000011.1, read on the forward strand.
TCCCGGACATTGTTCGCACGTCAAAACGAGAGGCTACATCTTTTGGCAGGCCAATCTCTTTGTAAATCTCAAGCGTGTCACCACGACTCATGACACGCACATTGGGGCGCAAGTTACTAAGGGCAGCGCGTGCGATATCCAGCTGATCCGCTTGCATTTCCAGCACTGCGTGAGTGTCCTTGGTCGACATCTCAACCTTACCCTTTACGAGTTTGCGTAGGTCATTATCGAGCTTTGAAAAGTCTGCATCGGGCGTGTCTGACTGGACTGTCAGTTTAGCGTTACCAATTGTTTCAGCGCCATAAATCGCGATCCCAGCACTGTCGGGGCCACGATCAGTCATTGTAACCAACATATCGGTTAGCATGTCGCCAAGCATTGGCTCAAGCGTTGGGTCTTTGAGAAATAGTCCGACGATCCCGCACATGGCGTTGGCCTCCCGAAAATTGATGTCATTGCGACTCAAACGCTAGCATCAAAGTTTTATCTTCTCAACCGTCAGGAAACTATTTTTCACTATGGTTAAGAAATTACTAGCCAGAGTGGGGCGTATCGTGGTTCTTTTTTGGCAGCACCGCGGGACTGCATACGACGGTGCACGAAAGAGAACTGAATTTGCCAACAGAATTCCAAACCTAACAGGGGATAAATTGTGGAAGAACAACTAGCAGAATTGACGGCTCAAGTAGCCGCATTGAAAGGTGGAGGGGCAACGACGAACACTATGTTCGCCGAGATGTTCTATTACCTCACCATTCCATTGATGATCATCATTCACGCGGGCTTTTTGGCCTACGAAATGGGATCGTCACGTATGAAAAACGTCTTGTCATCGGGTGTTAAGAACATTTTGGCGTTCGCCTTTATGATACCGACGTTTTATTTCTTTGGTTGGTGGGTCTATTGGGGCTTCCCAACAGGGCTAACACTGTCCGCAGGTGAAGCAGGTATCTCGGGTGCCGCTTATGCTAGCTCGATCGCGTTTGGTTGGGGCGAAAGCGCTCAATATATGGGGCCAAACATTGCAGACAACGCATCTGGTGTGTTCTTTGGGGCTTTCGCGTTGTTTGCCGCCACAACAGCTTCCATCATGTCTGGTGCAGTAATTGAGCGCATTCAGACTGTTGGGTTTGTGATCCTTGCCATTGTCCTTGGCAGCTTTGCTTGGGTGGTTGCGGCCGCTTGGGGTTGGCACGCTGACGGTTGGTTGGTTACGAAATTCGGTGTTCACGACTTTGGCGCGGCGGGCCTTGTGCACGCGGTTGCTGGTTTCTTTGCACTTGGTGTTTTGATCAATCTTGGACCACGCATTGGCAAGTTTAACGCTGATGGTAGCGCAAACCACATCGCTGGTCACAATATGCCACTGACTGTTGTTGGCTTGATGCTGATTATCGTTGGGTTCTGGGGCTTTTTGATGGCCTGCGTTATTGTACCGGGCGAAGCATGGAGCTGGTTTGGCGATAAGTTCGCAACCATCTACGGCACGCCAATCACGCTATCTGCGCTGTCCTTTAATATCCTGATGGCTGTTGCTGGTGGAATCATTGGTGCATGGATCTGGACCAAAGATCCCTTCTGGATGATGTCTGGTGCGCTTGCTGGGATTATTTCGACCGCTTCTGGTTTGGATATCTACTTCCCTGCTCTTGCCTTTATAATTGCGTTCTCTGCCGGTATCATTGTGGCACCCGCAGCCGCATGGCTGGAACGGCGCGGTATTGATGACGCGGTTGGCGCGGTGACAGTCCACGGTACAATCGGCCTCTATGGTGTGGTTATGTTGGGTGTTTTCGCATCTGGCTATCCCGCGCTACAAGGTGAAGGCGTCGCAACTATCAGCCTGTTTGGCCAGATCGTTGGTGCAGTCGTGTTCTTCTTGTGCGGTTTCGTACCGGGTTACGTAGTGTCCTACATCCTAAAAGGGATGGGCATGTTGCGTGTTCCAGAAGGTGCAGAAATTGCGGGTATGGATACCGTCAAGGTACCTGCACAGGGTTATCCTGAAGGTATCCCAACGTCACCAGCACCTGCTGAATAACTTTAGAAAAGGAGAGAACCATGGGTTTTCCATATGATGAAGCAAACTGGGCCGTTGTCGATGGTGCCATGTATATGGGCCACGGTAGCATTATGCCTGGCGTCTATACTCTGATCGCGGCAGTTATCTGCGTGGCTGTATTGTTCATCGGACATAAGTCCGAGGCTGAAAAATCAGCAAAGCACTAAAGCTAAAAATCCGATATCTACGCAAGGGCTGCCCACAACGGGTGGCCCTTTTGCATTTGAGTTAATAAATAAAATTGCCTGACAGGAAATAAATTTGCATCTCATTCTTGCTTTTTGACTCTGCCTGAGGCTGAATGATGTTAACGAAGACTCAGGACAAAACTGGGTCGTATCAAAATAGGGAAATCAAATGGCCATCATCTGGAGACATTCCGCGCTCGCACACCGTCACGCAGAAATCGGTGGGGAGCTTGAAGATTGGAACGGCATGGGAACCGCATGGTTCTATGACCACACACCTGAACGCGCTAAAGCCGATTATGAAGCGATCCGTACCAAAGCGGGTTTGATGGATGTTTCTGGGCTTAAAAAGTGCCACGTTACTGGCGCAGATGCGGCCTACGTCATCGACCGTTGCACCACACGCAATGTCGAAAAAATTGCGCCAGGACGCGCAGTTTATGCAGCGATGTTGAATTCGCAAGGCAAGTTCATTGATGATTGCGTTATCTATCACCTCGCGGTGAATTCTTGGATGGTTGTTATCGGGACAGGCACGGGGATGGAATCCCTAACATCTGTTGCCGCGGGCAAAAATTGCACCGTCCTATTTGATGATGACCTGCACGATATGTCGCTGCAGGGTCCAGTTTCTGTTGATCTTTTGGCTACTGAAGTGGCTGGCATTCGCGATTTAGCCTATTTTGGTATTATGCAGACGCGCCTTTATGGCCGTGATGTCATGATCTCGCGTACAGGTTATACGGGCGAGCGGGGGTATGAGATTTTCTGCCGCGCCAAGGATGCAGTGCATCTTTGGGACAGCATTTTGGAAGCGGGCAAAGACATGGGCGTCCGTCCAGTCCAGTTCTCGACACTCGATTTGCTCCGCACGGAAAGCTATTTACTGTTCTATCCGGGCGATAACTCTGAGACCTACCCGTTTGAGGATGAGCCATGCGGCGATACATTGTGGGAGCTGGGCCTTGAGTTCACAGTTTCGCCGGGCAAAATCGGCTTTATCGGCGCTGAAAACCACTATTCTGCCAAAGGCAAAGAGCGTTTCAAAATTTATGGCGTTAAGCTGGAAGGCACCGTTGCTGCGGACGAGGGTGCTGAGCTGCTTCAAGACGGCAAGAAAGTCGGTGATGTCACATTCGGGATGTATTCGGACGTGAATGGCCACAACGTTGGTATCGCGCGTATGCCTGTTGCCGCCGCCACACCGGGCACTGCTTTGACAGTGCGCAATGCGGATGGAACCGAGATCAAGGCGACTGCATCCGATATGCCGTTCTACGATTTGGATAAATCGATCCGTACCGCAAAAGGTTAACTTTACAAGGGGCGCACTAAAATAAGTGCGCCCCTTTTGTCATTCCCTGAGGGTTTTATGCCAAAATTTGAATTTCCAACGTCGATCCTAAGTCGCCCAGTCTATGGTGTTCTTGAGGCCCGTGCAGGTCATCAACATCTGATGATCGCAGATGCGGAAGGTGCCGAGGCAATCCTAGATATTGCCACTCCCGACCTTATGGCCAAGACCCATATTATTTACATCCCTAAAGGCACTGATTTTGCCGATGAATTACGCGCTTTGAACCCTGCTCAATTTTACCAGGGACCATCTTATGCCGCTTCCGTCAGCCGGATCCAAAGGGTCTTGCAAGATGCAGCAATGGGTTTGCAACTGTATCTCGCGGGGACTGAGGGGCTGATGGGCCAAGTGCAAAGTGAGGCGATGAAGGCCGGAATTCCGCATACCGCGATCCAAACTGAGCATCGCGGATCAATCGCGCGTCGTATGCAATGTGTGCATTGCAAAGGTATCACTGAAGATGTTGCGACAGATCCATTTCAATGCAGCCACTGCAATTTAAACCTGTTCGTGCGTGATCACTATTCGCGCCGTCTCGCAGCTTATCAGGCGGTCTGCATTGACGCTGAAGATCCTGGCAATGTGCCAGTTAAAAAGGGATTGTACGAATGAGCGGAGCAGAAAAAATCGCAGTCCGCGTGACCGAAGTGACGCCTTTGAACGATCTGGTCACTCGGTTCCGTTTTGAACGCCTTGATGGGGCCCTTTTGCCAACTTTTTCTGGCGGTGCCCACACGGTCGTTGAGATGAAGGACGGTGATGTAACACGCTTGAATCCTTATTCCTTGATGTCTGACCCGTTCGATCAAACTGCCTATACGATTTCAGTGCGGCGCGATGATGAGGGACGGGGTGGTTCATTGTTCTTGCACAATTCAGTCAGTGTTGGTGATGAGATGATTATTTCCAATCCTGTAAATCTGTTCTCATTGGATCTACGGGCGAAGAAACACCTGATGATTGCAGGGGGAATTGGGATCACACCGTCCCTTGCGCAGATAAAACAGCTGGATCGTGCTCACGGAAATTGGGAATTACACTATGCTTGTCGCTCCGTTGCGTTGGGTTCTTATGTTGACTATCTGACCAGCACCCATCCCAACGACGTGAACGTCTATTACGATGATCAGAATCAGGCGATTGATCTTGAAAACCTGTTCAGCGGCCAACCTCTGGGTACACATGTTTATGTTTGTGGTCCCAAGGGTATGATCAATTGGGTGCGTGGAAAAGCGGCCGAACTGGGCTGGCCTCGTGAAGCGATCCATTACGAGGAATTCTTGGCACCACAACCGGGCAAACCGTTTGAGGTAAAACTGGCTGTGTCCAACAAAGTGATCCAAGTGGGCGAACAAGAAAGCTTGTTAGAAGCGATGGAACGTAGCGGTGTTGATGCGCCTTACCTATGCCGTGGCGGTGCCTGTGGCATGTGTGAAACGCGAGTGATCGATTACACCGGTAACTTCATCCACCGTGATCACTGGCTTGACGATGAAGAACACTCATCAGGCGAAAAAATTATGCCATGCGTGTCGCGCTTTGAAGGCAAAACTTTAGTATTGGACCGTTGATATGACACTTCAATTTAACGACGAAACCTTCCGCGAGGATTATTCGTTCCACAATTCTGAACGCGCCATAAAGCGGTTTCCGTTTCCGTTCGACAAAGACAGCTACATGTATGCTGTCAACATGGAGCAGCACCGCGGCGGCCCATCAGATAGTATCTATGAGAAACGGTTTGATGTGGATGAGCACTACGTTTCAGAAATGCGGGATCGCGCAATGGTTTTGGCGGACGACCCGCTGCGTTGCCAGTCGTTGCCGCATATGACGCTTGCGGGTTGGGATCTGTTGGAACTGATCATGGTGTCCAAATCCGAGGACTATCCTGACCTGTTTGAATTGCACCGTGATGGCGACAAATGGCATTGGGTCAATAAACCACTCGGTATCGACGATCACTTTACGTTTATGGACGAAACCACGTTACCATATGGACCAATGGAATACATCACGCGTCAAACCCAAGGGGATTTTTGCGTTTTAGATCAACGTGATGATAATCTATGGATGGACGCGGGTACGATAACGACGCAAGCGGATTGGTCTCTGGATTTTGACATTGGCATGAACTTTTTCGAATGGCATGCACCTGTGCCCTTGGCCCATGAAAAAGGTATCTTTGTACGGGCGCTTAAATTCTTGCTCAACATTCAACAAAGCGCACCTGCACGGCGCCTGAACTGGACTATGACGGTCAATCCATTGCTCGATACCAGCCCAGAGAACTACCACAAATGGGGCATTCAGAAGACATCCCTGACACCTGAAAACATCGGCGCAAAACAGCATCTGCGGGTTGAATTACAAACCTTTTTCCGTCTGCCACGATCAAACGCATTGGTGTTCCCAATCCGTTGTTATCTTTGCGCATTCCAAGATTTGATGACTGTTCCCAAGTGGGGCCGTCGTTTGCACCGCGTGATCCGCGATTTGCCTGAGGAATTGGCAACATACAAAGGTTTTATCGACAATCGCCCAATGATGCTGGATTATCTGTCAAAGTTTGATGACGGGTTGCCTACGTCAAACGGAATCTGGCCCGAGATCGACAGTGAACCGCCGTTGAAGTCTGACTAAGATTTAGCTGTCTGCGGATAACTGATAATTGAAAGATAGCGGGCAGGGAGCTTCACCAACTTTTCTGGCCCGTGTGGCGCATCGGCGTCAAAGAACAGCGTGTCACCAGGGGCGAGCGAATACACCTCATCACCATGGCGGTAATCAACTTCGCCTTCCAGCATGTAAATCGTTTCAATCCCACCGTGCTGGAACGTTGGAAATATATCTGACTTGTCGGACAATGTAATTAAATAGGGTTCAACAATCACACCTGATGCATTTGCCCCGATGTGGCCCAACAGGTTGTATTGATGGTTTGCGCGCGTGCCTTCGCGGTCCGTCTCAAGTCCTTCGCCTGATTTTGTGTGGACAGCCTGACGGCTTTCTTCAAAACGGCGGAAGAAGCTGGTCAAAGGCACGCTCAGGGCGTTGGCTAAGGTTTGCAACGTTGTAAGTGATGGGGAGGTGTTGCCGTTCTCGATTTTAGATAACATCCCGATGGAAATGCCAGTTTGGGCAGACAGATCAGCAACTGTTGTTTCCTGTTGGCGACGAAACGCTCGGACCTCGCGGCCAATGGCAACTTCGAGTACCTTTTCGCGCTCATTCTCGCGCGTGCGGTGTGGATCTTGCGTCAGCATACTGGCCATATCGAGTGAACTCATAATATAATTTCTCCGATGCTGCGTAAGGATCATCTGGTCTGTGGGCAATTCCCTAATTGGACAAAATAAGGTCTACTATAGGTCTAAATTGTCGCGGGAATGGAAAAAATGACAAAAATGGATTTTGAGGCCAAAATTATTCCTTATTAGGCGATTGTTTGCAAAGCAGTCAAAATCGCATGGTGCAATGATCCTGCCGATGCACGCGGGCCGTAAACACTGAATTTATTAGTGTTGCGGCATAAGATGAAACAACCGAGATGATGAATGCTGCTGCGGGTGCAAGCTCCTACCAACATGGAACGCGTGTTCGCATTGCAGAGCAATTCCATCGCGTCCAATACATCGTCGCCAAATATATCAAATCGTGTCCACGCATCTGTTTGTTCAACTACAGTAGCGTTCGTTTTTAGGATAACTTTAGCGCGTGCTGCCAAATCTTCGTGGCTGTCAAACGATGCCTCAAGCATCCATTGTTCTGGCCCAGACCAAAATGCACTAACAGTGCCCCCGTCAAAGCGATTAACATCTGGAGCATCTGCTTTGATGAGCTTTTTAATGGCGGTTCGTGTTTGGCTTTCTTTTCCCGTACGGGCAGAAACGGCGGCTAGCGCAACTTCGGGCACTTCACGGCAAGTCAGATTACCGATGGTATCAATGCGGGCTTCGTCGCTGCCAAGCGCGGTAATGGGGGTTAGGTCATGCACGTTGGCGGCCTCCTTCTGGATCGATAAAGTGAGCCGAAACAATCTCAACATCGACGTTTAGGTCAGTTACGGGTGAGACAAGGCGCATTTTTTCGCCCAACCGTTCATCACCATTCTTGAGAAAACCAAGGCCAATCATACTGTTCAAGCTGGGTGAAAAAGCGGCTGAGGTGACATATCCCTGATCATGAGCCGCATCGACGGGGCCATCCTTGTTCATCAAATGGCCACCTGCAGTCACTTTGTCATTTCCATCTATCGGTTTAATACCAATCATTTTCAGCGCATCTGGCTCATTCAAACCCTCACGTTCAGACAACTTAGATCCAATGCTGTCTTTGATTTTAGAAACCATTCTCCCCATGCCAAGGTTTAAGGCCGTTGTGGTTCCATTCAGCTCGTTTCCGGCGGCGTGGCCTTTCTCGATGCGCATCACGCTAAGGGCTTCAGTGCCATAAGGTGTGACGTTGAATTCTTCGCCTTCCACCATCAATTTACGCATGAGCGCGTCGCCGTAGCGGGCAGGGACTGCGACTTCGAATGCCAATTCTCCAGAGAACGAAATACGGAACAGCCTTGCTCGCAATCCACCACACACGGTGATGTTTGCACAGGCCATAAACGGAAAGCCTTCGTTGGTTATGTCGAAATCTGCGTCTACAATTTTTTGCAGCAATGCCCGGGAATTCGGTCCCGCAACGGCATATTGTGCCCACGATTCGGTGGTCGAGATCAGCTGCACATCCAAATCTGGGTATAAACACTGGCGTACAAATTCCATGTGTTGATACACTTTGCCTGCATTTGCTGTGGTGGTGGTAACCACGAAATGATCCTCATCCAACCGCGCCGCAGTGCCGTCGTCCATAGCGATCCCATCCTCGCGCAGCATGAGGCCGTAGCGAACCTTGCCAACAGCAAGCTTAGCGAAACCGTTACAGTAAACTTTGTTCAAAAACGCAGCAGCATCAGTGCCTTGCACGTCTATTTTTCCCAAAGTTGTACAATCACATACGCCAACTGAAGCGCGTGTTGCAGCGACTTCACGGTCAACTGATTGACGCCAATGTGTTTCGCCCTCGATTGGGAACCATTGCGCACGCAACCAATTGCCGACTTCAACAAACACTGCGCCACGTTCCTTAGCCCAATAATGGGACGGAGTTAGGCGTGTCGGGTGAAAGTCCATGCCCCTGATCCGACCAGCCATGACACCGATTGCTGTGGGCGTATATGGGGGGCGAAAAATTGTTGTACCCACTTCTGGGATGGATTTTCCCGCAAGTTCCGCCATGATCGCTAGGCCACCAAGGTTGGATGTTTTGCCCTGATCCGTCGCCATACCCAAAGTTGTGTAGCGCTTAAGGTGTTCGACAGATCGAAAGCCTTCTTGGTGGCTCAGTTTGACGTCCTTGACCGTCACATCGTTTTGTTGATCGAGCCATGCGCGACTGCACCCTTCAACATACCAGAACGGAGTTTGTGTGACGGGTGCGTCCTCGGCAGATGGCAATTTCGCCGTGCGCCCCTTTAAGCCAAGTGCGGCTTTTGCTGCTTTGACCCCAGTTTCTAGGGCACCGTGAGTTGATAGCTGACCCAACGCAGCACCTGTAACGCTCATTCCTGGGGGCAAGATTCCACCTGGAACAAATGCCGCCAGTCCCTCATCCCAAGTTGGGCGACCGCGTTGATGGCAAGTCAGATGAACATTGGGGTTCCAACCACCAGAAACTCCCATAGCGTTACATTCGATTGTGCGCATCGAGCCGTCGGCTAGTTCTACTTCGGCGAATGACAGACCCAAGCGCCCTTTGGTATCGGTTACTTGGGCACCTTGTAGGACTTCATAATCCAAGCTGCGGGGAGCATCCGCACGCGTATCAATAACCGCAGCGATCTTAACGCCAGCCGCGTGAAGGTCTGTGGCGGTACGGTGTCCATCGTCATTGTTGGTGAAAATCGCAATGCGTTGCGCAGGGGTTGCAGCCCAGCGGTTTGCATAAGATCGGATCGCTGAGGCGAGCATGATGCCAGGACGGTCGTTGTTTTCAAACGCGATTGGGCGTTCAGTTGCACCAGCTGCAAGAATGGTTTTTGCTGCGTATATACGCCATAGTATCTGACGTGGTTTACCGCTGTCGGGTTGGATCAGGTGGTCTGAAACCCGTTCAACCGCGCCGTAAATTCCGTGATCAAAAGCGCCAATGACAGTTGTGCGCGTCATAAGACGTACGTTTGGCAATGCAGATAATTCTGCAATGCTGGCCTGTACCCAGATATCGCCGGCTTCATCGTTGATGGCAAAAGTTTCGCTGTTGAGGCGACCACCAAAGGCGAAGTCTTCATCGGCGAGGATCACTTGCGCACCAGATCGCCCAGCAGTTAATGCAGCCATGATCCCGGATGGGCCCGCGCCGATGATTAAAAGATCACAGTGCCGGAACCCTTTGTCATATTCATCTGGATCGGCCTGCATGGAAAGCGAACCCAAGCCTGCGGCCTTGCGGATAATTGGTTCGTAAACCTTTTCCCAGAAAGCTGCCGGCCACATGAATGTTTTGTAATAGAAGCCTGCGGTCAGGAAGTTTGAGAAACGGTCATTGATGGCCATCGCGTCAAATTTCAACGAAGGCCAGCGGTTCTGAGAGTTTGCAGACAGACCCTCAAACAATTCAGCCGTCGTAGCACGTGTGTTGGGTTCTTGGCGCGCACCGCTGCGCAATTCCACCAACGCGTTCGGTTCTTCAGAACCAGCCGTCAACGGTCCACGTGGACGGTGATATTTGAATGAACGCCCCATAAGGCGCACATTGTTGGCAAGCAGGGCAGAGGCCAAAGTGTCGCCACCATGCCCCTTATAAGACTTGCCATCAAAGGTGAAGTTCAGCGTTTGGGTGCGATCAATTTGACCGCCTTTTAAACGATTGACTTGGGTCATTTCGAGCGCCCTATTTTTCGGGCCACATCGCGGGCCATTTGAACGTCAGAAATATCGTGGGTCATGGTGTTACGTGTGACAACCAGCCATGAACGGTCCCCAGCTTCGTGAAACCATAGCTCGCGCAAACTACCTGCAGGGTTTTCACGCATGTACGCATAGTCGACAAAATCGGCCAGTGCAGTTTCTGCTGCGGGATCTGGGCGCTCTATCAACGACGCATCGCCCAGATAAACGAATTCGGCGCTGTCACGGGGGCCAAGGAGTGGGTGATTGATAATCATGTTTCGTACTCCCTCAATGCAGATTGGGCTGATTGCCCATGCCTTTTTCATCGATCATGTGACCGGTTTTGAAGCGATCAAATCGATAGGCTGTTGCGGTTTCGTGCGGTTCGTCTTTTGCCAGTAAGTGCGCAAAGACCATGCCCGAAGCAGGCGTCGCTTTGAAACCGCCGTAACACCAGCCACCATTGAAATAGAGGCCGTCAATATGCGTTCGGTCAATGATGGGAGAGCCGTCCATCGACATGTCCATAATCCCACCCCACATGCGCAAAAGGCGGGCGCGGCCAATCATTGGCATGATAGCCATACCGCCCTCGCATACGTCTTCAACAACGGGTAGGTTTCCGCGTTGGGCGTAAGAGTTGTAGCCGTCTAGGTCACCGCCAAACACCAAACCACCTTTGTCTGACTGACTGACATAGAAATGGCCTGCGCCAAAAGTGATCACGCCAGGAAGAACTGGCTTTAAGCCTTCAGATACAAAAGCCTGTAAAACGTGGGATTCAATTGGCAGACGCATGTTTGCCTTAGCCATCAAACGGCCAGAAGAGCCGGCTACCGCACAGCCAACTTTGCTGGCTCCAATATAACCCCGCGATGTTTCAACTCCCAAACATTTGCCATTTTCGATGCGAAATCCGGTGACTTCACAGTTCTGAATAATATCAACGCCGTGACTATCGGCGCTGCGGGCATAACCCCAAGCCACTGCGTCATGGCGCACTGTGCCGCCGCGTCGCTGGGCCAACCCACCTTTGATCGGAAAACGAGCATCATCGAAATTAAGAAAAGGATATTCTTTTTTGATTTGGTCCAGATCAAGGTATTCTGCATCTGCGCCGTTCAACATCATCGCATTGCCACGGCGGACAAAGGCATCGCGCTGGGCGTCAGAGTGGATCAGGTTCATGATCCCACGTTGGCTGATCATTGCATTGTAGTTCAGATCTTGCTCTAGGCCCTCCCATAGTTTCAGTGACATTTCATAGAAGGGTTCATTGCCATCAAGCAGGTAATTGGATCGTACAATTGTAGTATTGCGGCCGACGTTACCACCACCAATCCAGCCCTTTTCAAGGACTGCGATTTTTTTCTCGCCGTAAATTTTCGCTAGATAGTGAGCCGTTGCTAATCCATGACCGCCGCCACCAATGATCACTATATCATAATGGCTTTGAGGTTCAGGATCGCGCCACGCAGGCTTCCAGCCTTTGTGGCCAGTCAGCGCTTCCTTAATTACTTTGAATCCAGAATACCGCATGAAACAAACTCCTCTAGTTTAAAAGTTATTCAAAGCGGTTGCATAACTAGTTCTAAAAACCGACGTAAATTTCATCGAATCGGACCTCTTCTCGTGTTTGTTTATGTATAGTCGCCTGAATAAGGACGCGCCGCCACAAGAAAAAAACTTGATTGTGAGGAAAATCATGCAAGACTACGCTTTAGAGAATCCTTTTACACCTGTTTCATACTCTGGTGACTGGACTGCATATTCGGCAGACATCTCTTACAATAATAGCGGAGAAAATTTCCGCAGCACAACCGGGAGAAAACGATGAATAAGTTTACAACATCCTTAACAGCGGGCGTGATGGCGATGATGCCACTTGCCGCTTTTGCTGAAGACAGCAGCGACCCAATTGTCATTCCAGTGCACAACTGGTCCTCACAAATTGTAATGTCTAACGTTGTTGGCCAGATTTTTGAGTCTATGGGCAGCAATGTAGAGTACGTCACAACTGACAGCCAAGCAGTTTATGAATCTGTGCGTATGGGCGATGTGACACTTGAAATGGAAGTATGGGAAGGCGCGTTTGGCGCATCCTACCGTGCAGCCCTTGAAAAAGGTGGTCTACACGATGCGGGCGATCACAACGCTGTAACACGCGAAGACTGGTGGTACCCGATGTGGACCAAAGACGCGTGCCCAGGCCTGCCATCATGGGAAGCTTTGAATGATTGCGCGGCTTTGTTTGCCACAGCTGAGACTGGTGACAAAGGTCGCTATCTTGATGGTCCTGTGGACTGGTTGAAGCATGGCCAAGAACGTGTTGCGGCGCTTGATATGAACTTTACCGTTGTGAATGCGGGCTCTGCTGCAGCTCTTTGGGCTGCAATTGGCGCAGCTGAAGCTGAGAAAACGCCAATCGTAGTGTTCAACTGGACACCAAACTTTGCTGAAGCCGTATGGCCAGGTGAATTTGTTGAATTCCCAGAGTGGGAAGAGGGCTGCGATAAAGATCCAGCTGTTGGTGTGAACCCTGACGCACTTTATGACTGCGGTAACCCAGCAAAAGGCTACCTGAAAAAAGCAGCATGGGATGGCATGAAGGACAAATGGCCAGCAGCTTATGAAACTCTGACCAAAATCTCTTTCACCAACCCACAGATTGCTGAAATGGCTAAATTCGTCGACATCGACGAAATGGAGCCAGAAGAAGCAGCTGAAGCTTGGTTGGAAGCAAACAAAGACATCTGGTCTGGCTGGACAAACTAAGCCTAAGATCACGATGATCTAAACTGTGCCCGTCCGAGACAATCCTCGGGCGGGCATTTCTAGCCATTCTAATTTTTAAGCGGGAAGACCTATAGCTATGACCTCCGAAACTGTGATCTCCTGCAAAAACGTTTGGAAGATGTTTGGTAAATCGCCAGAAACCTATTTGAAGAGCATGCCATTTGGCCATAGCTTTGATCAAATTCGTGCTGATGGCTATATTGCTGGCGTGGCAGATGTTTCGATTGAGGTCAGCCGAGGAGAAATGTTGGTTATCATGGGCCTGTCGGGTTCAGGTAAGTCGACGCTGGTACGCTGCTTCTCTCGACTTCATGATATCACTGGCGGCACAATTGAGGTTGAGGGCCAGAATATCATGGCACTCCCAGAAAAAGAGCTGATTGATCTGCGTCGTAACAAGATGGGCATGGTATTCCAGAGCTTTGGCTTACTGCCACATCGCACAGTCTTAGAAAATATCGCTTTCCCGTTGGAGATGCGCGGCCAAGATCGCCATACTCGCCGTGCCCGTGCTCTTGAGGTAATTGAACTTGTTGGGTTATCTGGCCGTGAAGATTATTTCCCACGCGAGCTGTCAGGTGGACAGCAACAACGTGTAGGTATCGCCCGTAGCCTTGCGATCGAGCCTGATATCTGGTTTTTGGATGAGCCGTTTTCGGCGCTTGATCCCTTGATCCGTCGTGAAATGCAGGATGAATTCCTGCGTCTCCAAGGGCTGCTGGGAAAGACTATTGTATTTATTACACACGATTTCGATGAGGCTCTGCGTCTTGCTGATCGCATCGCGATAATGAAAGATGGCGCTGTTGAACAGTGCGATACACCTGATCAGATTGTTTTAAATCCGGCCACAGATTACGTTAGAAAATTCACGGAAGAAATCGATAAGGCGCGTGTGGTTCACGCAGGTGTTTTGGCAATAGCCGAAACCAATGGGACCGGGGAACCAGTCGACGCCAGAGCAACCGTTAAACAATTGGCTAAGCTTTTGGTGCATGACACGCGCGAGGTTATTCCAGTCGCCAAAGACGGTAAAGTTATAGGTGGTATGAACCGCCAAGACGCGTTGACAGTTTTGTTGGAGGCTGACTAATGGCCATCGCCAGTGAGCAGGGCGTTTCGCGCCAAGGTCCAACGCGCAATCTGGCGGTCCGGTTTCTACTTGGTCTTGCGGCACTCTTGACGCTTGTACAATGGGCTGGAGTGTTGCCGGAGGCATTGCACCGCATGCCGCTTGCTTTGTTGCCGCCATTTGAGTGGGCATTGGATAGTATATTCAATTTCGTGAAAGACGATCTTGGCCTGCTCAAGTTCACGCGCTTTCTGACGGCAGGACTTGAAGATGTCCTCGATGTCACTGCAAACCTTTTGTACGGCAAACGGCGCTGGCCAAACATTGGTCCAGTTCCATGGGTTGCGATTGCGTCTGTTGCTGCTGTGATCGGTTATTATTTAGGAGGCTGGAAGTTAGCCTTATTGGCTGGAGGGACGTTCACGTGGACTGCCCTGATTGGCCAATGGAAAATTGCAATGGAAACGATGTCTGTCCTGACAGTCGTTGCTCCATTGGCTTTTGTCATAGGCCTGAGCCTTGGGATCTCTGCATGGCGTAGACCGTGGGTGGATCGTTTGTTGCAGCCTATCCTTTCCGTTCTGCAAACCCTTCCGTTTTTCACTTATTTGTTGCCTGCGGTTATCTTTTTCAAAGTTGGCCCAACCGCTGGAGCCGTGGCTACGACGATCTACGCGATACCGCCGATGATTTTGATGACGACGCTCGGCCTGAAAAAGGTCAGCCCTGAAGTCGTCGAAGCGGGTAAAATGTCGGGTTGCTCAAAATGGCAAATGTTGCGTCATGTCTACATCCCTTCAGCGCGGACCGAAATTTTGGTGGGCGTGAACCAAGTCATCATGCTGTGCTTGGCGATGGTTGTGTTGACAGCGTTTATTGGGATGCCCGGGCTTGGGGCAAAACTGCTCGCGATGATGGGCAGCTTCAAAATCGGGCGCAGCTTTGAGATTGGCATTACGATTGTTTTATTGGCAGTCACCTTGGATCGATTATCCAAAGCTTGGGTAGCGAAACAACCAGAACATTTTGATAAAGGTGCACCATGGGTACAGCAGCACAAGTTCCTTGTGCTCGCGATTGCTGCTTTTGTGGTCAGTGTTATTGTCGCGCAGTTCGTGGATGTTCTGTCTGAAATCGGACGCAAACAGCATTTTAGCCAAGGGCGTGAACTGGATACGTTTATTAAAAAAACGGTTTTGACAAATGATGTTCTGCAAGGGGTTACTGGGACGCTACGCTACGTGATGAACATCTACGTTTTGATCCCGTTCCGCGACTTTTTACTGTCAATCCCAACGCCTGCATTCATCATGATAATCGCTGCTGGTGCATGGAAAATAGCAGGGCCGCGCCAGGCAGCCATCGCCTGTGCGTTCTTCACCTATGTCGCTCTAAGCGGCTGGTGGGACCGTTCAGTCATCACTATCTATTATGTGTTGTCCTCAACCTTTGTCGCAATGGCGCTTGCTATCCCATTGGCCGTTTGGGGAGCAGGGCCACCCGCGCAAAGAATTGACTTCTCCATAGGTCTAAATACAGGCATGATCACGGGCCTTATCAGTCTCGTCTTCCGCCGATCCTTTATTGCATTCGTTGCATTGATCGCCGCGGGTGTCGGTCGATACATATTGTGGACCTTGGGGGTGTTTGGGGAAGAGCCATCGCTCATTCCATACCGTTTCACATTTTGGCTGTTGTTTGGCGCAAGCTTCTATTTGATGTGGCGGTTTGCAGGCCAAATGATGCGAGACGTATTTTTACTGCTGGTTTCAGATTCTGCACAAACGTTTCCGAGTTTCGTCTACCTGATCCCAGCGATCATGCTGTTTGGGATTACGGACATTGCAGTCATCTTTGCGATTACAATCTTCGCTATGGTCCCATTGGTGCGCTACACAATTGAGGGCTTACGGAATGTGCCTGAGGAAATGACAGAAGCTGCTGACATGTCGGGGGCTACGCGGCTGCAAAAACTTTGGTTGGTACAATTTCCACTGGCTTTGCCGACCATGGCCGTTGGTTTCAATCAGGCGCTGATGTTCGCGTTCTTCATGACCATGATCGCTGCCTTTATCGGGACAATTGATCTTGGACAGGAATTACAACGGACATTGGCTGGTACAGACTTAGGGCGTAATTTTGTTTTGGGTATTTGTGTATCACTGATGGCTCTATCGTTCGATCTTGTGATCCTCAAATGGGCCTCAGACAAGAAAAAGATACTTGGCTTGTAAACTGGCAGTACAGAAAATTAGGGGACACAATCAAGTTGACCAACACTTTGCTTACGGCTGACGACCGGGTCACCTTGTTGTCTGATGCGTTGCATCGATATGTGGTCCCCTTGACGCGGTGACTTAAAAAACGGTTGTTAAACGTGGCCAAATCGAATTTCAGCAACGCTGAAACCGAAACCCCGCCAATAAGGCGGGGTTTGTCATTTCTGAAGCAAGACAACTCCAATACAGGTAAACTTATCAGCTTCGTTGCACCCGCGGAAAAATGCTAAAGCTTTAAGTACGGCTCTTTTCGAAGGTGTCCCAAGCTTCTTCAAATACTTCGAAATTAAACTCTGCGCTTCGGGCAGGCTCTAATATCAAAGTCTCTGTCGACAACAGCTTTTCGATTGAGGCTTCTAGCGTTTCGATCACGTCCTTGGGAATTACTAAAGCACCGTGACGGTCGGCGTGGATCAAATCGCCTTCGGTAACTGTCATCCCAAAAATCTCGACTTGAGTTCCAATCTCTTGAACGTGAACAAAGCCGTGGCTTGGACCGATTGACCCTGCAATAACTGGATAACCTGTTGGGACATCCCCTAGATCGCGCATAACACCGTTTGTCAGCGTACCTGACAGCCCAAATCCTTTGTGCACAGTCGTGTTTATCTCTCCCCAATAGGCACCGATACAATCAGGGAAGTCGGTGTCCTCAACAACGGCCACTGCAGGCATTGGGGCATCGGCCATATGTTTGTAATAGGCCATGCGGCGCGCTTTGATTACTTCAGGAGCCTCGGTTGGTGCATTGACGGCAGCGATCTTAGCCGTGCGGGCATATCCAACAATTGCCGGTTCATCCGGTGCACTGCACAGCATCGTACCACGAGTAAATGCATCGAAGCCGCGTTTCCCTTGAGCAACTTCGATGGCGTTGCAAACTGTAGGCGTGTCCACAGATTGAAGGAGTTTTAGAAGTGATGGTGTCATGATCTGTTATTCCTTCACCAATGCAGCGCCTTCGGAGAGGCTGGTCAGTTTTGCATATGCAATGTCTGGGTCAACGGCACCGAAGCCAGCAAAGGTTCCGAATCCACAATCGGATCCTGCAATAACACGGTCTGAGCCAACGATCCCCGTGAAGCGTTCAATGCGTTGCGCCACCAACTCTGGATGCTCGACAAAGTTTGTGGTGGTGTCAACAACGCCGGGCACAAGAACTTTGTTGTCAGGAATTTCAGATTTGCGGTCACGGAAAACTGTCCACTCGTGGGCATGGCGTGGGTTTGATGTTTCAAACAACAGGTATTTCGCCTTGGTCGACATAAGGGTCGAGAAAACAGTGTCCATCGGGATGTCGCAACAATGCGGTCCCTCGTAGTTGCCCCAACAGATGTGAATGCGCACCTTGTCCTCTGGGACGTTTTCTAAGGCGTGGTTCAGTGCTTCAACATGAGAGGCTGCAACCTTTAGAAACTCTTTGTCAGATAGGTCTTGGAACAGCATGTGGCGCGATAGTGCGAGGTCTGGGCAGTCCAGTTGCAGATCAAGGCCAGAGGCGACAATGGTCTCGTATTCTTCGCGCATCGCGTCTGCGAGAGCTGCTAAATATGCCTCTCGCGTTTTGTAGTGATCGTTCTGCAAGAACAATGAAATCACGCCCGGTGATGCCGCGTTCATAAAGCCGCGTTTGGCCCCGTGGTTCGCCATCGCCCCCTTCAGATTGTCGATGTCCTTTTGCAGTTCACCTTGACCTTTTGACGTTACATCACTGGTGCACATTGGGCGCGCGTATTGGGGTGTTCCACCATCGTTTGCCAGACGTTTTAAAAAGCCTGGGAACATTTTTAAATCCGCTGGCGCATTGCGCGGGCTGTCACCAGAAAAACCAGTATAGCGGTCCTTAACATAAGTGGCATATGAGATTTTTGAGGTCTCGCCATCACTGACAATATCGATACCCGCTTTGACCTGTTTTGCTACAGTTTCATCAACTGCTGACGTCATAGCCGCATCAAAAGCGGCTTGGTCAAAAGGCTGTTCGTTTTCACGTGCGAAAATGAAATCTACAACATCTTGGGTGCGCGGCAAGCTGCCAACATGTGAGGTTAGGATTTTGGTCATGGTGCTTCTTTCAAAATAAACATGGGTCCGATGTTATTTTCCGGTCCAGGTTGGCCCCGCAGGATCGTCGTTAGAAATCACTCGATACAGGCTTGCTTCGCCTGTCATTGAGGGCTGTAGCGTGTGAGCAAAACCTGCAGGCAGCAGACACGTATCACCAGGGTTCAATGTTGATGATCCACCATTCCAAGATAACTTCCAGTGCCCACGCATCGGCATCAAAACAACTGAATGATCGATGGCAATGGAAGCGTTCGTCAAAGACCCGCGTGTAATGAATTCAACATCAAAGCCAGGTTTGTCTGGTAAAATGGCGTCACAACCAATGACTTTGGCTGGCGATTTGCCCGCAAGCCCCATTAGATCAAGGTAACGCGCGACATGGCGCGGGATCACGTCCAAAGCGGCCGGCTCGGGTATTTTGGCAAGTTCTGCATCGCTCAGAACGGGCATGGGGTGCACGCCCTCGGGCAATGTGACCCCTTGTTTGGTGTCATACAACTTACCATTTTCACCCAGAACCAGCCCATGTTCGGCGGCATCTTGTATCACTTGCGGTGCCCATGTCACGCCGCCACCGGCATCATCACCACCAAGGACAGCCATGATCATACCATAATCGGTTCCGATATTTTCAAAGCCACGAAAAATGTCAGTTGGGATATTGATGATATCGCCTTCTTCCAGCGTAACCTCACCTGCATCACCCCAACGTCCCCAAAAGAAGCGCCAGCGCCCTTTGAGGACAAAGAAAACCTCAGCAGTGGTGTGACTGTGTAATGAATTGCGACATTTGGGCGGCTGACCTGCTGCCCCAATGTTGAAGCCGGGTGTGTCGTTGATGTGAACATGCTGGTCTGCGCTTTCGC
This sequence comes from Ascidiaceihabitans sp., assembly GCA_028825475.1. Classification (GTDB taxonomy): domain Bacteria; phylum Pseudomonadota; class Alphaproteobacteria; order Rhodobacterales; family Rhodobacteraceae; genus Ascidiaceihabitans. The sequence continues at coordinate 29,490 of JAPKAB010000011.1, forward strand.
TTACACCGCCGCCAATGATCGTAAAGTTCTCCTTCTGATCGCTGCCCGGTGTGTGGGCATCGATAAAGGCTGTTTTGCACGGGATCAGGTCACCGTAGCGAACGATCCGTTTTTCCATTTCTGCTGGTGTCATGGGGTTACCCTGTCTTCATCGCGATCTGTTTCCAGACCGAAGTTTCATCAAACAATGTGTATTCGCGGCGGATGCCCCAAGGACCAAACTCAACATGGCTGATGCCCATTACATGAACTTCCGCTCCAGAAGGTTTGCCAAATGCTCCCCAACCGTCGTGTTTGCCCGTTAGGCTCCAACGAATTGCGGCGCGTGGTGACATCATTGGGTCTTCGCGTCCAATTTGATGATCGATCGTAAAGGAGGCTGAAGGGAAAGCCGCGCGCAGGCCGATCCAAAAATCATCAACGCCATCGGTGGAAATCAGTTCCTTTCCTCCGGGGTAAAACCCAGTGACTGCACGGTCATATTCTGAAGGGATAACACCCAGATCGGCGCCCATAATACGGTTCAAAATATCCGCGTATTTGGCACCCCAAGCGTTGTCATTGCCGCGACCGGTATAGGGTCCAACCTGATCGATAGAGGGATGGAAAGGTTGTACGCAGTTTTCAGGGCCACCTTCGCGTTCGATCAAATCGATAGCGTATACTTTTGGATCCCAGCCAAGTTGGCGCACGACAGCACCTTGGTCGCGGATCAGCCATTCGTCATTGATTTGATTGTCGATTGCATGGCAGTCGGCAATAATGCGGTAGCGCAATTTTTTGCCAGTGGCTTTGCCATAGACGCCGTCGCCCAAATGAGTGGCCGTAGATAGAATACGGTGGGAGGACAGCATGCCTTCCTCAGGGGATCCCGACCAAATGACGTCTTCGCCAAGCAATCGTCGATCAGGAAATTCCGCAAGCGTTGCCATGGTGGCACCAATCACGCCCTCATTTCCAAACACGATGGAGCCTGGAGACCGCACAGGGATATCCGGCGCATAGTAGTGATGCAATGTCGCAAGGTTGCGATGCTCCCAAATCTCTTGGGTAATCCCCAAAATATAGTCAGGGAAATCGGTGAACCGATCTGAGAAACCTTTCATGAGGTCCATCCTTCTGGGATTTTGGCAGAGCCACGCACAACAAGTGGACTATCCACTTTGATATGCCGCGGTTCGGACGCAGGGTTGCTGATTTTATCGATCATGAGAGCGACAGTTTCTTGGACCATGACATTGGCGCGTTGGCGTACAGTGGTCAGGTCATATGCAGCCCATGCTGCAGGTGGGACGTCATCATAACCAACGACGCTGACATCTTCAGGAATACGCAGGCCAAGTTCGCTGCGAATGACATCCATCACCGCAAAAGCCATGTGGTCAGTGGCAACAAAAACGGCATCAGGGCGGGGAGAAGTGTTAAACATTTTACGTGCACCTTCTTTGGCACCGTCTACAGTAAATCCACCCAATTCATGCGCTGCAAGGGGTAGGCCCGCTTGGGTTAGTCCATCGCGAAAACCCGCTTCACGGTCACGCTGTGTTGATGCGCCTTCCCAGCCACCGATGTATCCGATGCGCTGGTGCTGACCGGCGGCAAAGAATGCGGCAACAGATTGTCCACCAGCAAAGTTGTTGGAGGTGACCGCCGAATGGTCAGTCGTATCTTGTGATCTGTTGAACAGGACAACAGGAACACCAGCCGCCGCACAACGGGCGGTCAAATCGCTAGAGATACCAACGCTTGCAGTAATAATCCCATCGACCTGATAATCCAACAATTCGTCGATCACTTGATCCGTTGATTGTGTATCGTTGGACGCCATGAAGACGAGCACGTGATACCCCTCAGCCTGTAAGGAGTTCGATAGTTTCTCAAGTGCGAGAGGATAAAAGTAGTTGTCCAAATATGCGACTATCAACCCGATGATCCGGCTTTTACCTGTGATCAACGACCGCGCGAGTACGTTTGGGCGATATCCCAGTTCAAGGGCCGCTTGGCGTACCTTCAGTGCAGTTTTGGGGCTGACGGACGCGCCCTTTGTGAATACGCGGCTGACTGCGGACTGACTAACTCCTGCACGCTGGGCAACTTGGAACGATGTGATACGATCAGCCAGCGGTCCACCCTCCGTCGATAAGAAGGTGGGTGCCCGTAACCATCGAAGACGCACCAGAGGCTAGGTACAATGCAGCCCCCATAATGTCTTCAACTTCACCGACGCGATCAAGCTTGATCTTATCATTGATCCACGCAGCACGAACTGGATCATCCAGAGTCGCAGCAGTTAAAGGTGTTCGAATGAAGGTTGGGCAGATTGTGTTGATCCTGATCCCCAATTCGCCCCATTCAATCGCCATGCTTTTGACCATGCCCTCAAGCGCGTGTTTGGACGTGCAATAGACTGTGCGATCGACGCCGCCCACGTGGCCCATTTGGGAGGAAATGTGGATGATTGATCCTTTGACACCGGCTGTTTTCATCGCTGTCGCAGCATAGGTCGATAAAAAATATGCAGAGCGCAAGTTGACATCCATAACGGCATCAAAGTCTTCTGGTTGGGTTTCAAATGCCGATTTGTGGCGGGCAAGGCCTGCTGAATTTATAACTATGTCAAAGGGTTCAGCCAATGCTGTTTTTAAAGCGCCCAAATCCGATTGATCCAAAATCAACCCTTCAGCGCTTAAGCCCTGAGCTTTCATTGCGGCTACTGTTTCTTGCAGACGGTCTGCACCACGGGCCGCGCACACGACATGTGCACCAGCTTGCGCCATGGCCACGGCGCAGGCTTGTCCAATGCCAGATGAAGCACCAGTGACCAAAGCACGTTTGCCATTTAGCGAATGCGACGGTGTTGTCGGCAACTTCATTCAGGTTCTCCGATTGGGAAATTTAAAGGACCCATATTCCGCGCTTTGTTGAATTCACGCAAGCGCGCAAACACATCAACGCCCAACTGGCGATATACGTCCAACAAGTCGACAAGGACCCAATTCTCCCGAATTTTATCGCCGTCTAAACGCCAGAAATCCAAGGAACGCATTTCGATCTTCTGACCATTTGGCGCTATGCCCATCCAGCCTGATCCCGTTACAGTTTGCACCATATCGGGCCAGCCAGTGACGGCGACATAATCGCCCTCAGCAAAGAAGTGGAACGTTGTTTCATCGGGAAATTGTCCGCGATCAGGCATGGCGTTGAGGAAGGGGATTTGATGCCAATTGCGAAAGCCTGAAATACCACGTGCTGTGCCAATGCCAGCAGGCCCGTACCACGTCATTTTTGGGTGCCAAAAGCGTTCAAGCTCCATCGCTTCAACAGGTTCCGCAGGATGGCGCACCAGGGCCGTTAGCATGTCTAAGATATGGGCTTGGCAGAACTGCGCGCGATCCGTTTGATCGGTTGTATCCAACAATCCATCTTGGGTGATCGGACCGGGCGTATGCCATTCACGACCCAAGCTTGGAGCCATAGGCCATGCACCGGCCTGCATCATCAGTTCTGGAATATCCCAGATCGCCTGAACCTCGACAATTTGCCCGTTCTCAATGCGGTAAAACTCGTGAAACCGCATGTGGGCAAGATGACCCGTTGGTGGGATATCTAGAAACGGGGCTGCAAAGGTACCAATATAGGAACCACAACATCCTATCCATTCGTTGCCCTCAGGAGTTTTGCCGCTGACAAGGATCGTATCGCGCCGCTCAAGGTCAGGCATGGCGGTGTACAAGGGCGCGAAACAAGTGTCGTAAAGCGCCTCTGCTGGAAGATCCCCAAAGGGGTGACACATGTGAACAATTGCACCCGGTGCCATGAGCCGTTGTAATGCCGTTCGCACAGTCGCTTCGGTAAAATCATGCAATGCCGCCAGTAGCGGCTGGATTGATTTTGTATTGCTGCGCGCCGTGTTCATTTAGTCTTTTGCATCCCGATAAGGTGCGCCTGTGCCGTATGGGACGTTGATCCCACCGTAGCGGCGTACGCGAACATTACATTGCTCTGCGTGGCCTACAAAGCCCTCAAGCATACATAGGCGGCTGCCGTATTCGCCCACTAATGTTGCGGCTTCATCGGTGGTGATTTTCTGATAGGAATGCGTCTTTAGGAATTTGCCAACCCAAAGCCCACCAGTGTAACGGCCCGCCTTCTTGGTCGGTAAAGTGTGGTTCGTTCCAATAACTTTGTCCCCGTTTGAAACATTGGTCCGTGCCCCTAAGAACAGTGCACCGTAGCACGTCATTTTCTCAAGGAACCAATCGTCGCGATCTGTCATGACTTGCACGTGCTCAGAGGCGATATCGTCAGCAACTGCCAACATTTCTTCATAGGTGTCGCACAAAATAACTTCGCCGTAGTCCGCCCAGCTGACTGATGCAGTATCCGCAGTGGGCAAGATTTTGAGCAAGCGATCGATTTCGCGTAGCGTGTCTTCGGCCAGTTTGCGTGAATTGGTTAGCAGAACAGCGGGGCTGTTATAGCCATGCTCGGCTTGGCCTAAAAGGTCTGTCGCACATAACTCGCCATCAACGGTGTCGTCAGCAATTACCATCGTTTCTGTCGGGCCCGCGAACAGATCAATGCCAACACGCCCAAACAACTGGCGTTTGGCTTCAGCGACAAAGGCGTTGCCTGGCCCGACGAGCATATGAACGGGTTCAATTGTCTCTGTGCCAATAGCCATCGCGCCAACTGCTTGGATCCCGCCCATCACATGAATTTCATGGGCACCGCCAAGATGCATGGCGGCAATCACAGCCGCGTTCGGCTTACCATTGAAGGGAGGGGTGCAGGCAATAATCCGTGGAACGCCAGCAACCGTGGCGGTGGCAACAGACATATGTGCTGATGCAACCATCGGGAACTTGCCACCCGGAACATAACAGCCAACAGATTGGACCGGGATATTTTTGTGGCCTAGAATAACGCCTGGCATCGTTTCAACTTCGATGTCTAACATGCTGTCGCGCTGGGCTTGGGCGAAGTTGCGCACCTGCGCTTGGGCGAATTTGATGTCAGCCAATTCACGATCCGACAAGGATGCGATCAGATCGTCAATTTCTGCTTGTGACAGTTTGAAGGATGCAGGCGTATAGTTGTCGAACTTGGCCGAAAGGTCACGCACTGCTGCATCACCGCGCAGCTCAATATCTTTTAATGTGGCTTCGACAACAGCTTTGGTCTTTGCATCGTCTTCAGCGCGCTCTGCGTCAGGTTTGCCGCGTTTTAGGTATTCTACTGCCATTAGTCTTTTCCTGTTTCTGTCGTGGGGGAGGGCGGTGTCTTCTCACCACGGTCATAAGCTTCCCACCCGTGACCGTTGAAAACATCCACGCCCAATTGCGCAAGAACATGCGGAAAATCGACCATCACCCAGTTATCAGTGATCTTGCCGTTTTCCACTCTCCAAAAATCCATATAGCGAATTTCGATCCGCTTACCTGTGGCTTCGACGCCCATGAACTTGCCCGAATGCAACGCTTCTTGACGTCCAAAGGCCGCGGCCCATTCGCCCATGTAGAGGCGCGCTTCATCAACGCAAACCTTGTCTGAGAAGGCCGCTTGAAATGGCTTTTGCCAATTGTTTTGAAATTCCTTGATGCCTTCTTTGGTCCCGCATCCTGTGTTGCCCATCCAACTGAACCCTTGACTAAAGAATTCACCGATGTCCGCAATGCGGTGGTCATTCAGTCCATCCACCATACCCTCGATAACCGCGCGGGTTTCTTCGGTTTTAGACATGTCTGTATCGCGCGACAATACCGCTTGTTCTGGGCGTGCTCCGCTCATCCTTTGACGGCTCCTGCTGTAAGGCCACTTACGATTTGGCGTTGGAAGAATAGGATCAAGACGAACAAGGGTGCCGTCGCTGAAACAACTGCTGCAACTGCAAACATGACGTTGCCTTCGGTCTGGGTTGTTCCCAAGAAACTGGCAATTTTTGGCACCATCGTTTGGTTCGCTTGGCTTAGCAATGTCGCGGTAACAGTGAAGTCATTGTAGGCCAACAGGAATGAGAACAACCCTGTGGTTACAACGCCTGGCCACATGACGGGGACGATGACATGGCGAAATGCTTGGAAGCGTGTGCAGCCATCAACCATTGCGCTTTCATCAAGGTCTTTGGGGATGTTGAGAAAAAAACTGTGTAACATCCATAGGGTGAAGGGCTGATTGATTGCCACCATGACGATGATCGCGGTCGGCAAATGCCCCCAGAGGTTCCATTCAAAGAACGGCAGGAGATATCCAGACACCAAAGTGATGTGTGGCATGGCGCGAAACACGAGGGCGAGCATCAGCAAATAGAACGCATACTTCTTGCCAGAGCGGGCAAGGGCGTAACCGCCAAGCGTGCCAAGGGTCAGTGAGATGATCACGACAGACACGACTACGATGCTGGTGTTTAAAGCGGCAAGCCAGAACTCTTTGGTGACCCACGCGCCGTAATACCCTTTGCCAGTGAATGCGCCGCCCGTTTCGATTTGAGTGCGCACGCCGTAAACTGCGTTGGTCCAATCAGCTTTAGAGAAGAAGTCACCCTGTACTTTGAAAGATCCCCAAAGCGTCCAAAGGAACGGAAACCCTGCGGCAACGATCCAGACCAAGACAAGGCCCCAGATGATTATATTTAATACGGGTGAACGGCGATGAACGATATCTGACATCATACCAGCTTCTGATTAAAGTCGCGCCACGTGCGGATCAGCACTGGAATAAGCAGGATGCTCACCCCGATAATGGTTAGGACAGAGGTTGCGCCGGCTGAGCCAAAGAATTGGCTCTCGTTACCCACAAGATCATTGTAGATAATCCACGACAAAGAGGTGGCGCTGGCTTGGGCCGAGAAACTGACGATCGGTTCAAAGACTCGGAAGTTGTCCATCAATTGGATCAACGAGATGAAGACGGTGAGCGGCATCAAATGAGGTAGAACAACATAGCGTGTCCGCTCCCAACGTGATGCACCATCAATCATCGCAGCTTCCATTGTGTCAGCAGGAACCGTTTGTAGCCCTGCGTAAAAGACGATGAATGCGAAAGGGGCAGAGTGCCAAACGCCGTAGACCATAAGCATAATCCAAGTCAGGGTAGGCGATGCTTTCAACGATAGGTTTGGATCGTCGAATATCCGCTGCAAGGTCGCGCCAAGGATACCGTTGGCATCAATCATCCAGAACAGGATCAACGAACCAATCAGCGGCGTTACGATCATTGGCAACAGGGAGATAAAGATCGTTGGCCCTTTAATCCTCTTTGGCAATGTGTTCACGCCAAGCGCGATCATGAAGCCAAAGATGATGACCAATGGTGTCACCACGAAAGTGTAGGTCAACGTAAACGCAAGGGCGCGATAGAACGGGAGGTTCAGGGCTTTGGGCATGAAGTCAACAAAGCCAGTGCTGGACTGCCACGCCAAACCGATTTCGGTGAAGGCAAGGTGATTGCGGTTGGTGTAGGTGCCCAAGCCATTGAACTGACCCAACGGGCGCTCTTCTTTCAGCTTGGCTGTTTCTTCTACATCTACCTGTAATTCTTGTTTGCACCCAAACGGGCCACAGTTTTCAACTTCAACCATGACGGCTTCATGCTCGATATGCACGGACTGCACTGCAACAGAAACAATCGGCAAAGCTATAAACAGCAACATCGTAATCAACGATGGCAATATAAACCAAAAGAAGGTGCGGTTTTTCATCAGGCTCGCCTACGGCTGGGGTGAAAGAGGATGGGTGAAGAAGGGGGCGATATGCCCCCTTCCGTAGTGGTTTAGTTTAAGAAGCCTTGCTCTTTTGCTGCTGCGGTATATGCCGCTTCAACGTCAGCCAATGCTTGCTCTGCGCTTTCAGAGCCCTGCAAGAAATCGGTGATTTCTGCGCCAAGAGCTGTGTGAAGTGCACCCATGAATGGCAACATTGGGTAGGGCGCTGCGCCGCCAGCTGCTGTGCCTGAAACACCTGCTGATGCTGGGCTTGGCATGTATGCACCGTCCAACCATACAGCTGCGTCATTGTTGGCTTTGACAACGTCAGAAGAAATGCCGTTCATCATAGCAACGAATGTTGCTTCTGCATCTTCGTCAGATACGTTGGTTGAGATTGCAATGCCGTCCCACCATAGTGTTGAAGCTGGGCGTGCGTCGTTGCCCCATGTTGGTGCTGCTGATAGAACAGTGCCGGACACGACTTCGGCTGTTGAGCCTTCGTCGTCCAGAATGGCGCTGCCGCGTGATCCCCACATTGTTGCCAATGCAAGATTGCCAGCTTCCCACTCAGCCTGTGTCGCGTTGGAGTCATACGTCAGATAATCTGGATTAGAGTAAGCAACCAGTGACTTAAGCATTTCCAATGTAGCAACGCCGTTTTCGTTGTTTACCGCAGCTTCTGCAGTGCCTGATTTAAAGAAGTCAGCGCCTGTACCCATGTACATGTTCACGAACTCTTCGGCCAAGTTCCAGCCAGCTTTTGTGTTCAAAGCAACGGGATAGTCCATCAAGCCAGCAGCGCGGATTTTTTCAGCGGCAGCAAGAACGTCTTCGTAAGTTGCTGGGATGCCCTCAACGCCAGCTGCTTCCAACACGTCAGTGCGTGAGAACAAGTGTTGTGCGTTGGCCATGAAGGCAACAGCCATCACTTTGCCGTTCACTGTGATCAACTGGCTTTTGCTCAATGCAGCGCCGTGTTTGGCAACCATTTCGTCCAGTGGGCGAACCAAACCGTCGTTCATCAATGTGACGAGGGTAGAGTTGGAAACAACCACTGAGGAGTATTGAGCAGGGTTAGCGGTAAGAGCCGCAACCATAATGTCTTTGTGATCCTTGGTAAGGTTGGTTTCAACCGTTACGCCGTCACCAGCACATGCTGCTGCGGCAGATGTCACGGCTTGAATTGCTGGGAAATCGTTGGATAAAACGCTGACGTTGCCGCCTGAAATACCGCATCCGGCGATTGCTGTGCTTCCCAAAAGTGCGAAAGCACCTGCGAATGTAATAGTCTTTAGAAACATTTGTTTCTCCCTGGTTTTCATTAAGATGCGCCTTGCAAGATCGCACCTTGGTTACTCCCCTTTCTGGGGATTTGGTTCGGGGTTATCCCCCAATTCGCGCACCTGTTTGTGTATCGAACAAATGGCAAATGTCGTTTGGCACAGAGATACGAACCATGTCGCCGATCTGTGCGCGGTATTCTTTGGATGCCTTGACCGAGACCAGCTCGCCGTTCACCCGAACAGTTATCATCGTCGCGTCCCCAAGCAGTTCCATCGTGTAAACAGCCGCGTGGATTTCACCGCCAGTGTCCACGATGGATGCGTCTTCTGCGCGAAATCCTAGCTGAACAGGGCCATCGGCTATGTCAAAGCCTGCGACCTTGATATGATCGCCCTCAAAGACGCCGCCCGCAGATAATCCGGTCACCAAGTTCATGGCAGGTGAGCCAATAAAACTGGCGACGAAAGCGTTGGCAGGGCGGTCATAGATTTCAGTCGGGCTGCCCACTTGCTGCACAACGCCGCCTTTCATCACGACCACCCGGTCTGCCAATGTCATGGCTTCGATCTGATCGTGGGTGACGTAGATGGTTGTGACCTTCAGTTCGTGGCTTAGGTTTTTGATTTGGGCACGGGTCGAAACCCGCAGCTTTGCGTCCAAATTGGAAAGAGGTTCATCCATTAAGAAGACATTGGGCTCACGTACAATCGCACGGGCCAATGCCACGCGTTGGCGTTGGCCACCAGATAGTTCTGCTGGTTTGCGATGTAGGAAATCATCCAGTTCAACCATGGCAGAGGCACGCATCACACGTTTTTCATGCTCGGCCTCAGGGATTTTGCGTACCTTCAAAGGAAAACGAATGTTTTCGTAAACATTCATGTTCGGGTACAAAGCATAGGATTGGAACACCATCGCAACATCGCGATCTTTGGGGTCCAAATCATTCACTCGAACGCCGTCGATCAGGATGTCGCCACCTGTTACGTCCTCTAAACCAGCGATCATACGCATGGTTGTCGTCTTGCCGCAGCCGGATGGGCCAAGCAGCACAAGAAACTCTTGATCCGCAATTGTAAGGTTGAAGTCTTCGACCCCAACGAAGGTTCCCCATCGCTTTGATAGATTGCGCAATTGGATTTCGGCCATGCAGTCCCCCCGGATGATCATTGATCATTTTGCATACGTTTGCAAAAAGGATAGACTTCGATCAAACGCTCATGCAAGCTAATTTTGCAAACGTATGCAAAATACTGATGCGGTTCGATGCAAAGCCCTTTGTATCAAAGGAAAAAAAGGAAAATACGTTGAGTTTTCAAGCTGAAAAACAAGTGATACGGGAATACTATGGCGCTTTGGACAATGCCAAAGGGGATGGAATCACCGCCGTTCTGGGCCAGTACACTGCTGACAACTACACATGGCGCGCTTTTCATCCTTTTCATTTGCAAACAGAGTCAAAAACGGTGTCGGAACTGTTCTGGCAGCCGTTTCGCGGCGCTGTAACGTCCATGCAGCGGCGGATGGATGTCTTTTTCGCGGGTAACAACTTTATCGACGACAGTGGTTCTGTTTGGGTTTGTTCGATGGGTCACTTGATGGGTTTGTTTGACGCCCCTTGGTTGGGAATTCAGCCAACCGGCAAAATGATCATGTTACGTTATGCTGAGTTCCACAAAGTTGTAGATGGCAAGATCGCCGAAACTGCATTCTACTTTGATATTCCACATTTCATGATGCAGGCAGGTTATAAACCTTTTCCAGACCAAGCCGCCGCACACATGGTCCAACCTGGACCCGCACCCCATGACGCGCTGTTGTTTGAAGATGCTGATCCCGAAGAGGGGCAAAAGACATTAGACGTCATGCATAAAATGATCAGCGACTTGGGGCAATGGAACAGCGGTTTGCCACTTGAGGAAGAGCTAGCCCTAAGTTGGCACGACGATATGATCTGGTGGGGTCCTGCGGGTATTGGAGCGACTTATACGATCGCTCGCTATGCTCAGCAACATTCAGGTCCATTCCGCGCTGGGCTAAGCGACCGATCGGGAACAGGTCACATCGCCCGTATCGCTGAGGGAAATTATAGTGGTTTCTTTGGGTGGCCAAACTTCAAGGCAAAAGCAACAGGTGGATATCTGGGGCTGCCATCCAATGACAAAATTTGCGAGTTTCGGGTTATTGACGTTTATCGACGGGATGGGGACAAGCTCAAGGAAAACTGGGTGTTTCTCGATATGTTGCACTTTTTCAACCAGCAAGGTGTAGACATTTTGGGAGAACTGGAAGGCGGGCAGGAATGAAATACATCGACGCGCACCATCACCTTTGGGACTTAAATGCGGTTTCATATCCGTGGCTTGAGGCAAAGGGCGTAACGCGTTTCTTTGGTGATCCCGCACCCATCCAACGCAATTACCTGATTGATGAGTTCAGCGCAGAGGCGGCGCCTTTTGGATTTGTGGGCTCTGTTCATGTTCAAGTGGGGGCCGCGGATGCGTGGGAAGAAGCCAAATGGGTTCAGGTAGTCGCCGATTCAAATCCCGATTGGCCGATGGCGCAGGTTGTTTTTTGTGACCTGACCAGCCCAGATTTAGCAGATCAACTTGACCGTTTCCAAACCCTGTCTACCGTGCGCGGGGTGCGCCAGATTGTTGGGCGTGCGCCGGGTGAAGATGCACAAACGGGCACCAATGAATTGGCCCAGTCAGATGCGTTCTTGGAAGGGCTAAAAGCGGTCGGCGAACGCGGGTTAAGTTTCGATTTGCAACTTATTCCCGAGCTGATGCCTGCGATGGCCGACGTGTTGAAGCAGGTGCCGCAAACGCGAGTTGCTCTGTGCCATGCCGGATCGCCTCATGACCGCAGTCTTGAGGGGGTGCGTGGGTATGCACAGGCGCTACGGTCTCTATCTCAGCTGCCCCAAGTTTATTGCAAGCTGTCTGGTCTTGGCATGTTCGACCACAATTGGAATGCGCAAAGCATCCGGCCAATTGTTGACGTCTGTCTAGATCAGTTTGGGCCTGAACGCTGTATGTTTGGTTCAAACTTCCCAGTTGATAAACTGTATTCAAGCTATGAAAAGTTGGCGAACAGTTACGGTGAAATTGTCCCGGTGGGAGTACACAGGCTCGTGTTTTCTGATGTTAGTCGGACGTTTTATGGTCTTACTGAGTAGTTCATTGTTTTCATTATTTGGGATGGGAAAATTCGGTCTGTTGCTTCCCAGCATTTGCGTCGTCCCCAAACAACGTTGCCTTAATCCTAGCGATGCTCTCTAAAAGACCATGTAGCAAGGCAATATCACAATTCGGCCGCAACGACGGCGCGATTGTGGGTGCTTCTTTGCGTTAAATTAGAGGTGGGCAGAGACTGATCTACCCCCTTCATCGATCCGAACCTTTGATGGAGAATTCGCGGTTTCCAGACAGGACCGAGAGCGTCAAACGTCTCCAATGTTGAGCTCGTCTATTTTGGTTTCCCCTTGGTCAATTTGCCGCTTCTCAAGATAGTGTGGTAGCAAGGTAAAACTAAATTGAATAAAACGGCTGAAACGGATAGTACTAGTGGATTATAACCTATCAATAAGGGACGTAGGATGAAGGGCACGGTTTTTGTAGAACTTCTCAAAATGGCAGAAGATGCATTTGGAGAGGATGTTGTCGATTCCGTTCTGGACAAAGCGGACCTTGAAAATGATGGGGCTTATACTTCAGTTGGAAACTATTCCTGTGCAGAACTTATGAAAGTTGTTGAAGCTTTCAGTGAGCATTCGGGGCTTAGCCCAGAGGTGTTGCAGCGTAAGTTTGGGAACTGGATGCATGAACATTTTGCCCAAAATTTTCCAGAATTTTACAAAGACAAAGATGGATCGTTTGACATGCTTGAAGCATTGGATGGCGAAATTCATGTTGAGGTTAGAAAGCTCTACCCGGAAGCAGAATTGCCGCGTTTCACAACGAACCGAAAATCAGACAATCACTTAGAGATGGTTTATTCTTCTCCGCGCCCACTCGTTGGATTCTGCCACGGTCTGATTGAGGCATGTACGGCTAATTTTGGTGAGACGGCGGAGATCGAGCGCGGTGAAACCGAAGCTGAAGACAACTGCACGACCTTTCAAATCAAAGTTACAAGTTAATCAGGTTGCCCGATGCCAACAGTAGAAGATGATCGTGTATCCCGCCGGAGATACCAAAGAGAGCAACGCGCGCGCGCTGAAGCTGAAGAGCTTCTGGAAAACAAAAGCCGTGAGCTGTTTTTGGCAAATCAGAAACTCAGCGAATACTCCGGACATTTAGAAACGGCTGTACTGGAACGCACAACGGAATTGCGTCAGGCGCTTGTTCAAGCTGAAGCAGCTTCCGCTGTTCGAACGCGTTTTGTTGCGACCATGAGCCATGAAATTCGCACCCCATTGGGTGGAATGCTTGGTATGATTGACCTTCTTGAGATGGACGAGGACAATCCAGAGAAGCTTGAGTTCCTAAAGAATGCAAGGATTTCGGGGCAAGCGTTAAGCCGCATTGTGAATGACGTGTTGGATTTTTCCAAAATGGAAGCTGGTGTTTTTGTCTTTGAAGACGAGGGCGTGGATATCCGTGCCCTTATTGGCAGCGTTATTGCAATGGCTGGCGCAAACCTAATAAGCGAAGGCCGCATGATTGAGAGCAAGGTGGACCTATCCGTGCCGCCGTTGTTCTTTGGCGATGCAACACGCATTCGTCAGGTCATTTCTAACTTGGTCAGCAATGCGGTTAACTATTCAACTGATGGTATAATCACTGTTTGTGCAAAATCGACACCGCATGCAAAAGGCATTTTACTGCGCGTCGAAGTTCAAGATTTTGGCATAGGTATTGATAAGGAACAGTTGGGCAACCTGTTTAAAGATTTCTCACAAATTTCCAACTCACTGACCGCAGCGGCGCGTGGCACTGGCCTTGGGCTCGCGATCAGCAAACGTATTGTTGAGGGATGTGGTGGTGCGATTGGTGTTGATAGCACCCCGGGCTTTGGCTCCACTTTTTGGTTTGAGATCCCAGCAGAAGTTTTGGCGACACCACAAATTGTTGAAGCTGAACATACCTTGGATGAGGAATTTGCTGAAACCTTTAGCCTCAAAGGTACTCGTGTTCTTTTGGCGGAAGACAACGCGATCAACCAAAAACTGTTGCTTACCTATCTTGATCGAATGGGTGTTGAGGCTGTGTTGGCTGAGAATGGGCGTATTGCGGTTGAGAAGTTCGAACCCGGTTTGTTTGATCTGATCCTGATGGATGTTGCGATGCCTGAGATGGATGGCCTTGAAGCAACGGGCCTGATCCGCAAATCTGCTGACTTAAAGGATATTCCACCAGTTATCGTTTTGACAGCACACGTCATGGACGCGATTCAAGAAGAGGCATCTGTCGTTGGTGTTGATACAGTCCTGTGTAAGCCAATACCGTTCAGAGAGTTGAAAGCCGCGATGATCAAGACATTGGGTCGCAGCCTAATGTTCGAACCCGTTCATGAAGAGGCATCTGTGCCAGCCGTGGAAACGCTCGTTAAAGCTGCACCGCGAAATGTAACGGCGCTTATGTCTGGGCCGATGGCAGAAGATCTCTTGCTAATGTTTTCGCAAGAAGATCTTTCACAACTCGTTTCAAAATACGTTGCCGATGGTCAAGAAACCCTAACGAAAATATCCGAAGCCCATGGTTTGGGTCAGGCAGCTAACTTGCGTGAAAATGCGCATTACCTCAAGGGTTCTTCACTGCTTATGGGTTTTAATCGGGTTGCTGCATTGTGCACCGAGGTTGAAGATAACGCCGTAGATATCAGTGCATCGCGGATGTTGGGAATTGGACAAGAAATGTCTGATCTGTTTTCAGAGATTCTAGATCACGTTTGATGTTTAGCCTCAGGTAAGCGGTTGGTTGATCGGTTTAATTTATACGTAAGGGTATGAAATATATACCCTTTCTGCTTAATTTGATGAAACTTACTAATGCGATTGCGCTTTACCCTGTGGTTGCATTAGGTGTTGTATATACCCCCATTAAGTGTATCGATTGGATTTTGACTGTGCCTAGGCATTCTGCGTTTTCTGAGTCTGTACGTGTATTATTTGTTGCTGTTTTGTCCGCTATTATCTTGGTCCTTTGCTTTGGTCCCTCCTATTTCTTGCGGCCCAAAGTTGAGCCCTATCAACTGAAAAACAAAACACCGTTCTCACAAGTCTGGATTTCCGAAGACGAGAATGCGGCTCATATTTCGTTGGTTTTAGTCTATCCTTACGGTGAACGGGCCAATCCTTATGAGCTGGGCCTTGCACATTACGTGGAACACCTTGCGTGGCATAACGTGCGCAGCGAAAGCGGCAATCAAGGTCGCCACAGCAATGCATGGACCAGTGCGACATCAACAGGGTACCTGATGAGCGTTGATGTAGATGCGCTGTCGAATGGCATCGAAAGATTGATGGCGACGGCGCAACCATTGCAGATTTCGCCCGAGGATGCGGTACAAGAACGAGATATCGTCGTTAGTGAATACGACTTTCGCGTTTCTGAGAACCCTTTTCAAGACATGCGCGACGAAATGGTGAATGAACTCTACGGAGCGTCAGGTTATGCACGATCAGAAATCGGAACCCGTGAAAGCATAGCCAGCTTCACCTTTGAGGGTGCGCAACAATTGCACCGGAGTTCCCACAAGCTTAGTCAAGCTAAGTTGCTGATTTCAGGACCTGTTGATCGCAACCTGGTCCAGGATATTTTAGAACAGTTGCCCCAGCAGCCTGATCTAGAACCATCCATAGACCTAACTGTCGCTCATCCAACGATGGTCCCATCCGCAGATATTAAGTCGATCACAATTGTTGGTGCCGCAGAACGACAATTGATTGTACGATCTGTTGTTTCTGTTCCTGAAAGTGTGAACCCGTTGATGCTGGAGGCATTGATCAACGCGACCAATCAAATGATGCTCAGCACAAAGCATAGTGGATTGACCAAATCATTGCGCTTTGACGAATTCTGGGCACGTACAATTCGGTTTACTTTGTTTCAGTCGGGGCCAAGTGTGCTTGAGATATTTACCAGTGCAGTCCCTGACAGCAAGGTTGGCTTAAGCGCCCTCAAAGCAGAATTTGAGAAGACGATGGCCAATGCGCGGACCAATGCGACACAAACGGACTTTGAATCGATTAAAAGCCGTTTATTGAATAAGGTCGACTCCGACATTCACGTGCTGCAAACGAATGAGAAACGTCTTCGTTTTGCTTTGTCCACCGGCGGGACATATTCATCATTAAGCTCATATCGCAAAGCTTTGAAAAGTATGACTTTTGGAATTTATACCGATTTCCAGACCCATCTTGATACCGCGCCGCGCACGTCAACGCGCATGATTTTACCTAGCAATTAATTAAACTACATTTTCGAGGCTTCAAATGATCCGCAACTCTTTATTTATTCTGCTTTCTGCCAGTACCTTCATTTTGGGAGGCTGTAAAAAGGACAACAGATTGATCACCGAAGAGGTGTCGCCATTGGGGTATGCCTTTACGCACATGCCCATATGGGAAGACGGGGTTACCGATCTTACAGTGGCAATCGCGTGGGATAGCGATTGGTCGCTGGATTCAAACCGTAATCCTTTGGTCCCTCACATTGCGGTTTCTGTGATGCAAAGCGGGGGCACCGCTGGTTTGGGTCCTGACCAAGTGATCGAGCTGTTTGAGGAGAAAAACGCATACGCCCAAATCTATGCAACGGCAGATATGATTGTTGCCGAAACAGAGTTTCCAAATGACTACACGGATGACATCCTGCCTGTCCTTACAGAGTTATTTCAAAAACCCACATTTGATGAAGCATGGATAGCGCGATCACGTGATGGTGCTGTGGAATTTACCCAAGGCAACATACGGTCGCTTTGGCAGCAAATGTGGGACGTGGGACGTCAGGCGTTGCTTTCGGACGGGCCGCAGACCGATTTTGCCAACTACTTTGATGTTGATCAGATGAAGGCGATCACGCGCGATGATTTGATCGCGTGGCATCAGCGCAGTTTTTCTGCAGCACCGCGCGCGATCACGGTAGCGGGGGCAATTGACGTCAAAGATGCGGGTGAAATCATCGACCAAATTCTTGGGGTGGTGCAGCCAGATTTCGTTGCAAATGCCGTTGTGCAGCCTGTGCGTCACAACGCAAAGCGAATTTATCTGCATATCGCGGATGCTGAAAAGACGGTCATGGGTCTGGTAGGTAAATTACCGGCAACAACGGATGGTAAGGACTACCAAGACTTGGTGGCCTTGAACTTATTTGCAGGTGGCGCTGGCAGCCCTTTGTTTGAGGCCATCCGCACCGACCTTGGTTCATCATATGGGCTAAGTGCCGGCATGGATAACCTTGGTCGCAATCAAAGGCTGCTCTACATCGGCGGGGAGGTCGAAACAGACAAGTTGAATAAAGCCATCGATGCGACGCTTGAAACATACGCCGCGTTTCTCAATCAGCCCAATTTCGAGGCATTGAGCGGGATTACCAGTCGTATCGCAGGAGGGGTCAGAAAGAATGTACAGGCCGTAAATACCTCTGCGCGTGCATTGCTTCAGTTGAAAATAGACAACTTGGACCCAACCAACTTTGCCAAACTTGCGGATAATTTTGAGGGCATAACTGAGGGTGAAATCAAAGAGCGGCTTAACACTGCATATCCCAAGGCCGATGAGTTCTTGATCTTGGCCGTTGGTCCAAATTCGGAAGGTTTTCCAGATGCTTGTGTCGTCAAAGATTTGAGCGAAGTCGCAGCATGTGAGTGATATTTGGATGCTTAGTTTTGGGCCAGCGTTGGCCTTAAACGAGCGGGACAGCGGGCCTAATTACCTGAGGTGATCTGGCAGAAGACACTTCCTAGTCGGATTGTATTTTGCTGGCCCATCAAATCAAAATTCAAAAATTTTACCGTTTGATAAAAAAATAAACTGTGTAATGGTGATTCCATAATTCGACCGATGGAGGACCTATGACCAGCCCGATGACCCCAGGTATTGCAGCGGATCGCCTTAGCGACGAAGCGCTCGCACAGAACTTTGTGGACCTACACGCACCGCTTGAACCGCATGAAGTGCGCGTTGCGGCGGACCGCTGTTATTTCTGCCATGATGCTCCTTGTGTGACGGCATGTCCCACGGACATTGATATCCCGTTGTTCATCCGCCAAATCAGCACAGGAACGTCAGAGGCTGCGGCCAAAACGATTTTTGATATGAATATTTTGGGCGGTATGTGCGCCCGTGTTTGTCCAACAGAAGAACTATGTGAACAGGCCTGCGTGCGTGAAGTGTCAGAGGGAAAGCCGGTCGAAATTGGTCGCCTTCAACGCCACGCCACAGATACCTTGATGGCACAAAATATCCATCCGTTTAACCGCGCAGCCTTGACGGGCAAAAAGGTTGCGGTTGTCGGGGCAGGGCCTGCGGGCCTGTCCTGCGCGCACCGTTTGGCGATGCAGGGTACTGACGTCAAAATTTATGATGCGCGTCCAAAGGCGGGTGGTCTGAACGAATATGGGATCGCAGCGTATAAATCGACAAATGACTTTGCCGCGAAAGAAGTGGACTGGTTGCTGTCCATCGGTGGGATCACGATTGAGAACAACAAAGCACTGGGCGAGGACCTGACACTTGATGGCCTAAGCGCGGGTTTTGACGCGGTATTCCTGAGTGTTGGTTTGGGTGGTGTGAACGCCCTGGGTATCGCGGGTGATGATGATGACAGCGTTTCAGACGCAGTTGGTTTCATCGAAACGCTGCGCCAGTCCTCTGATTTGGCAAGTCTGCCCATTGGACGCAACGTGGTTGTTATTGGTGGTGGCATGACCGCGGTTGATACTGCGGTTCAGTCGAAACTACTGGGCGCAGAGCAGGTTACAATCGCCTATAGACGCGGTCGCGAAGCCATGAGCGCTAGCCGTTATGAACAAGACCTTGCTGCGTCACAAGGCGTAAAACTGCTGTTCAATGTCCAGCCAAAAAAGGTTGAGGTAGAGGGAACAAGTGCGGTGCTTGAAGTTGAATATACGGCCACGAAGGACGGTAAGCTGACAGGCACAGGTGAGACACTGCGCATTGCAGCGGATCAAGTGTTCGCTGCAATCGGCCAAACGCTTGCGACTGACGGCGGTCTGACGCTTGATGGTCGCAAAATCGCGGTGACAGGCACTGGTCGCACCAGCCGTGAAGGTGTTTGGGCCGGTGGCGACTGTGCCTCTGGCGGTGATGATCTGACCGTAACTGCGGTGGCCGAAGGGCGTGACGCAGCAATGGATATTCATGCAACCTTAATGGGAGGGGCGAACTAATGGCTGATCTAACAACAGATTTCTTGGGTATCAAAAGCCCAAACCCTTTCTGGCTCGCCTCTGCGCCCCCAACGGACAAAGAATACAATGTGCGCCGCGCGTTTGAAGCAGGTTGGGGCGGCGTTGTTTGGAAAACTTTAGGTTCCGAAGGGCCGCCTGTTGTGAATGTAAATGGCCCACGTTACGGCGTGATCCACGGTGCGGATCGCCGCGTTCTGGGCTTGAACAACATTGAGTTGATCACGGACCGCCCGTTGGAAGTGAACCTCGAAGAAATTACCCGCGTGAAGAGGGATTACCCAAACCACGCGGTGATCGTGTCCATCATGGTGCCTTGCGAAGAACAGGCATGGAAAGACATCTTACCAAAGGTCGAAGCAACAGGTGCTGATGGAATCGAACTGAACTTTGGCTGCCCGCACGGGATGTCCGAACGGGGTATGGGCGCGGCTGTTGGACAGGTTCCTGAATACATCGAAATGGTGACACGCTGGTGTAAACAATACTATTCCAAGCCAGTGATCGTAAAGCTGACGCCAAATATCACAGATGTTCGTTTGCCCGCTGCGGCGGCCAAACGTGGTGGTGCGGATGCGGTGTCTTTGATCAATACGATCAACTCGATCGTCTCTGTCGATCTAGACAGTATGAGTCCAGAACCATCCATCAATGGCAAAGGGACGCACGGCGGCTATTGCGGCCCTGCGGTTAAGCCAATTGCGATGTCAATGGTGTCTGAAATTGCCCGCGCACCAGCCACAGCCGGATTGCCGATCTCAGGTATTGGCGGCGTAACAACATGGCGCGACGCGGCTGAATTTATCACGCTTGGTTGTGGCAATGTTCAGGTTTGCACCGCCGCGATGACCTATGGTTTTAAGGTGGTACAGGAAATGATCAGTGGCCTGTCCCAGTGGATGGATGAAAAGGGGCACACCAGTATCCAAGATTTCATGGGTGCTGCGATCCCCAACACCACTGATTGGCAGTACCTTGATCTGAATTATGTGGCCAAGGCCGAGATCAACCAAGATGACTGCATCAGCTGTGGCCGTTGCTTTGCTGCATGCGAAGACACATCACACCAAGCGATTGCTATGTCTGCTGATCGCAAGTTCAGCGTGATCGACGCGGAATGTGTGGCGTGTAATCTATGTGTCGAAGTTTGCCCTGTCGAAAACTGCATCACGATGGTTGAGCAAACCGCAGGTACCGTTGATCCGCGCACAGGAAAAACTGTTGTGGATGACTATGCCAACTGGACAACACACCCGAACAATCCGGGCGCTGTTGCGGCTGAATAATGAATGAAAAGATCGGCGCGTGACCAATACCTCGCGCCGTTTTAAACGGTCAGCATACGACGCAGCATATCTTCTAGGTATTGCTCAGCATCATCAAAGTGATCGCCGTCACCCAAGACCGCCTGCACCTGCACATCAAAATCAGCGTAATGCTGTGTCATGGCCCAGATCGAAAAAATCAGATGATAAGGATCAATAACGCGGATTAACCCAGCCTCTGACCAGTTTTTGATTAACTGGGCTAAGGTCGCAACAACGTCACGCAATTCACCCGTCAAAACGGATTTGATACGTGGGGCACCTTGGATGATTTCATTGGCGTAAAGGCGGCTTTCACGGGGATATAGCCGGCTCATCTTAAGCTTGTGTTTGGCGTATTTGAGGATTTCCTCAACCGGATCGCCCGCGGGGTCAATATCGCGAACAGGCTGTAACCAATCGGTCAGCAGCTGGGCCAGTAACGCCTCATAGATCGCCTCTTTGGAGGAGAAGTAATAAAGGATATTGGGTTTTGACAGGCCAGACTCAGTCGCGATTTGATCCAATGTTGATCCGCGAAAACCAAATTGGGCAAAGACCTTTAGTCCAGCGGCCTTGATCGCTGAGTGGTTCTTTTTCTGGATGCGGGTCTCTGTCTTTTTCATACCGAATTATCCCATGGAAAACCCGAGGGAGTAAATGACTAAATCTAAGGCACTTCGGGAATGGGTGCACGATTTATAAAAGCAATTCCTTGACTCGTGTCCGACCTCTGTTAGCGTTAGTTTTACCAGTTGGTCAAATTAATTGAGAAATCGAAATCATACTAAAGTGAAGGACGGGTCCATGGCTGCTATTGGCGAAAATCTGAAGATTAACAGCGAACGTCTTTGGGATAGCCTGATGGAGATGGCCAAGATTGGGCCAGGCGTTGCAGGTGGCAACAACCGCCAGACCGTCACGGATGAAGACAGTGAAGGCCGTCATCTCTTTCAGGATTGGTGCAAGGCTGCTGGCTGCACGATGGGCCTTGACCAAATGGGCAACATGTTTGCGCATCGCGATGGGACAGATCCTGACGCCTTGCCAATCTACGTGGGATCACATTTGGACACGCAACCAACGGGTGGGAAATATGACGGTGTGCTTGGGGTTCTGAGTGGCCTCGAACTTTTGCGCACGATGAATGATCTGGACATCAAAACCAAACACCCAATAGTTGTAACCAATTGGACGAATGAGGAGGGGACCCGCTACGCACCGGCCATGCTGTCGTCTGGCGTGTTCGCAGGTATCCATACCCAAGACTGGGCATATGATCGCGTGGATGCTGAGGGCAAAGCCTTTGGCGATGAACTGCAGCGCATCGGTTGGCGCGGTGATGAAGAAGTAGGTGCACGTAAAATGCACGCCTTTTTTGAACTTCATATCGAACAAGGCCCGATCTTAGAAGCAGAAGGTAAGCAAATTGGTGTCGTGACGCACGGGCAGGGCCTGTCGTGGACCCAAGTGACTATCACCGGCAAAGACGCGCACACTGGCTCGACTCCGATGCCCATGCGCAAGAATGCGGGGCTCGCCATGGCGCGTGTTTTGAACAAGGTTGAGGAAATCGCCCTATCACATGCACCCCATGCGGTTGGTGCCGCAGGCCACATCGATGTGTACCCTAATTCGCGCAACGTGATCCCAGGCAAGGTGGTGTTCACGATCGATTTCCGCTCTCCTGATTTGGCGGTGATCACTGACATGGAGGCGTGTTTGCGCGTTGAGGCACAGGCGATCTGTGACGCGATGGGGATGGAAATTGAGTTTGAAAAGGTCGGTGGGTTTGATCCCGTGGCCTTTGACGAAACATGTGTTCAGGCCGTGCGCAGCGCAGCTGAGCGTTTAGGCTACAGCCACATGGATCTGATTTCAGGTGCGGGGCACGATGCCTGTTGGATCAATAAGGTTGCGCCAACGGCAATGATCATGTGCCCTTGCGTAGATGGCCTAAGCCACAACGAAACCGAAGAAATCAGCCAAGAATGGGCAGCCGCGGGCACAGACGTACTGCTGCACGCTGTTTTGGAGACAGCAATAATCACAACCTAAGCCCCATCGAAGATACCAATAGACAGGGAGACTACCATGAGCACAGTCATCAAGAACGGTACAATCGTCACGCATGATTTGACTTACAAAGCGGACGTTTTGATTGATGATGGGAAGATCATAGAAATCGGTCAAAACCTGTCTGGCGCTGACGAATTGGACGCTACAGATTGCTATGTCATGCCCGGTGGCATTGACCCCCATACCCATCTTGAGATGCCGTTCATGGGTACATATTCCACAGATGATTTCGAAAGCGGCACCCGCGCTGCATTGGCTGGCGGCACCACGATGGTCATCGATTTCGCGCTGCCCAGCCCTGGCCAAGGGCTGCATGATGCATTGAAAATGTGGGATAACAAATCAACCCGCGCCAACTGCGACTATTCTTTCCACATGGCTGTGACATGGTGGGGCGAACAGGTGTTCGACGAGATGGAGAGCGTGATTAAAGAACGTGGTATCAACACGTTCAAGCATTTCTTGGCCTATAAAGGTGCCTTGATGGTAAACGATGATGAATTGTTCGCCAGCTTCAATCGCCTGTCTGAATTAGGTGGTATCGCGATGGTTCACGCCGAAAACGGTGATGTTGTGGCTGAACTATCCGCCAAGTTATTGGCAGAGGGCAACACAGGGCCAGAAGCGCACGCATATTCGCGCCCTCCACAAGTTGAGGGCGAAGCCACCAACCGCGCGATCATGATCGCCGATATGGCAGGGGTGCCGCTTTATGTGGTGCACACGTCTTGTGAAGAATCCCACGAGGCGATCCGCCGTGCCCGTCAACAGGGCAAGCGGGTTTGGGGCGAACCATTGATCCAGCACCTGACGCTGGACGAAAGCGAGTACTTTAACAAAGATTGGGACCACGCCGCACGTCGCGTCATGTCCCCGCCATTTCGCAACAAACAACACCAAGACAGCCTTTGGGCAGGCCTTCAGTCTGGTTCCCTTAGCGTTGTGGCAACGGATCACTGCGCCTTTTCGACAGAACAAAAACGGTTCGGTTTGGGTGACTTTACCAAGATCCCGAATGGTACGGGCGGTTTGGAAGATCGTATGCCGATGCTGTGGACCCATGGCGTTGCGACGGGTCGGTTGACGCCCAATGAATTCGTGGCTGTGACATCGACCAACATCGCTAAAATCCTCAATTGCTATCCACGCAAGGGCGCAATCCTTGTTGGGGCTGACGCCGATATCGTTGTTTGGGATCCCGAAAAAGAGAAGACGATTGCAGCAAGCACACAGCAATCTGCTATCGATTACAATGTGTTCGAGGGCAAAAAGGTCAAAGGCTTGCCGCGCTTCACCCTGACCCGAGGCCATGTTGCCGTCTATGATGGGGAAATGCGCACACAAGAGGGGCATGGCAAATTCGTGAAACGTGCTGGCAACACAGCCACGAACAAAGCACTGTCCTCTTGGAAAGCACTGACGTCCCCGCGTCCAGTTGAACGCACAGGCATTCCGGCTAGTGGAGTTTGATGCTTTGATCAAAATTTCGTTGCCCCATTTGCAGGACGCCCCATGACGCAAAACCCAACCATCGAAGCCAAAGGGCTTCACCTGACGTTTGAAACCAATGACGGTCCTGTACATGCGCTTCAGGACGTGAACCTTGAGATTAACAAGGGTGATTTCGTCAGCTTTATCGGGCCATCGGGCTGCGGTAAGACCACATTCCTGCGCTGTATTGCAGGGCTTGAGGCCCCAACGTCGGGTGAGATTTCCGTAAACGGAATGTCACCAGATGAGGCACGCCGCGCACGGGCCTATGGCTATGTGTTTCAGGCGGCTGGGCTGTATCCGTGGCGCACAATCGGCGGCAATATTCGCCTCCCACTTGAGATCATGGGTTTTTCTAAATCTGAAATGTCAGAGCGCTTGGACCGCGTTCTGGATCTGGTAGACCTCTCTGGGTTTGATAAGAAATTCCCGTGGCAACTGTCTGGTGGAATGCAGCAACGGGCCAGTATCGCGCGCGCACTTGCCTTTGACGCTGACATCTTGCTGATGGATGAGCCCTTTGGTGCGCTTGATGAAATTGTGCGCGATCACCTGAACGAACAGCTGTTGCAGCTGTGGGCACGTACGCAAAAGACGATTGGGTTTGTGACGCACTCGATCCCCGAGGCGGTCTATTTATCGACCAAGATCGTGGTGATGAGCCCACGACCAGGCCGCATTTCAGACGTGATCGAAAGTACATTGCCAAAGGAACGGCCGTTGGAAATTCGCGACAGCCCTGAATTCATCGCCATTGCCCAACGGGTGCGTGATGGGCTGCGGGCAGGGCATGCCCATGTATAAGTCAATCAGCAAAAAAGGGCGGGTCGCGTGAAGTCAATTTTGCCTGTTCTTACCGTTATTGTCGCTGTTCTGTTGATCTGGGTCGTGGCTGTTGTACCGATGAATGTGCATTTGACCGCAGATCAAGCGCAGCGTGACGGTGCGGTTGTTATGCCCGATACCCCGATCGCGCGCAAAGAGGTGTCGGGATTTGCCCTTGCGCTGAAAAACCCACATCTGATCCCACTGACCTATTTTGGGAAACGCCCTAATCTACCGTCCCCGCATCAAGTTGCGGCAGAGATGTTTAACACCATTTTCGGGAAAAAGATCACCTCGAAGCGCAGCCTTGTTTATCATGGTTGGGTCACTTTGGCTCCAACTTTGCTGGGCTTTGTAATTGGTACCTTCCTTGGTGTGCTACTGGCTGTGGGCATTGTCTTTAGCCGCGTGATGGACAAATCGGTCATGCCTTGGGCGATTGTTAGCCAGACTATTCCGATCCTTGCGCTGGCCCCGATGATCATTGTGGTTCTTGGCGCGGCGGGTATTCACGGTGTCTTACCCAAATCTTTTATTGCGGCTTATCTGTCGTTTTTTCCTGTTGTTGTCGGCATGGTCAAAGGTCTGCGCAGTCCGGATCAGATGCAGTTGGATTTACTGCGCACCTACAGCACCAACAACAATCAGGGGTTCTGGAAGCTGCGCCTGCCATCCTCCACGCCGTACTTGTTTGCCTCGCTAAAAATTGGAATATCCGCATCCTTGATCGGCACAATCGTCGCCGAATTGCCCACTGGGGCAAAGGCAGGGTTCGGTGCGCGTATGTTGGTTGGTGATCAATACGGTCAGCCGATCCTATCATGGGCGGCCCTATTTGCAGCGGCCCTTACAGCGGCTGCATTGGTTGGGATTATATCCCTGATTGAACGGGGCACGCTGCGCAAAATGGGGATGAAACCGGCATGATGTATGTAATCGCCGGATTTGCCATTTGGGCCCTGGGCTGGTTGCTGAATGTATATTTGGCAAACGGTAAGTTATCAGATCACTGGACGATGAATATTGGTATTCCGTTTATCTTTGGGCTGACCATCCTGTTGGTGTGGGAGTGCTTTGTGATCGGGTTTGAAGTGAACCCTGTGTTTTTGCCGCGCCCCTCTGACATTATTGTGCGTATGGCGAATGAAGTACCTCGGCTTTGGGCCGACTTCTTCCAGACCATCATCAAGGGTGCATTGACGGGGTACATAATTGGCGGCTTGGCGGCTTTTGGCATCGCAGTGCTTGCGGATCGATCCGAGTTCTTAACGCGAGGTGTCTTACCTGTTGGCAGCTTTATGGCGGCTTTGCCCATCGTTGGGATCGCACCGATTTTCGTCAAATGGTTCGGCAGTGATTGGGAATCCAAAGCGGCTGTTGTCGCTGTGATGGTGTTCTTTCCAATCTTGGTAAACGCTGTTGCAGGTCTGCGCGATACAACGTCGATGCAGCGTGACCTGATGCGCACCTATGGCGCTGGTTATTGGCCCACGTTGTTCAAGCTGCGCATTCCTGCTGCGCTGCCGTTTATTTTTAATGGCCTAAAAATCGCAACAACACTGGCGTTGATTGGCGCGATCGTCGCTGAATTCTTTGGCTCCCCGACCGTTGGGATGGGGTTTCGCATTTCCACAAGCTTTGGCCAACTTGCGTTGGACATGGTCTGGGCTGAGATCGTTATCGCCGCGATCGCGGGGTCCGCGTTTTACGGTATCGTCACACTAATCGAAAAGGGGGTTACCTTCTGGCACCCCTCACAACGCTAACAGTCCAATGAAGATTGTAGCAAAACCACAGACTTGGAGGTCTAAACGATGAAAAATATGATTATTGCTGCCGCTGTTGCGGCAGGGCTAGGTGGCACGTCTGCTATTGCTGACGGTCACGCGAACTCCGTTACCTTACAATTGCAGTGGGTCACTCAAGCTCAGTTTGCGGGCTACTACGTTGCCTTGGACAAAGGGTTCTATGAGGCCGAAGGTTTGGATGTGACTGTATTGGCGGGTGGCCCTGACATAGCCCCACCACAGGTTCTTGCTGGTGGCGGCGCGGATGCGATGCTGAACTGGATGCCTTCCGCTTTGGCGGCTCGTGAAAAGGGTCTGCCAGTTGTGAACATTGCACAGCCGTTCAAAACATCTGGCTTGATGCTGACATGTTGGAAAGACACTGGCATCACCAGCGTTGAAGACTTCCGCGGCAAGACAATTGGCGTTTGGTTCTTTGGTAACGAATATCCGTTCCTAAGCTGGATGAGCCAAGCTGGTATTTCAACAGAGGGCGGCGATGATGGCGTCACTGTTTTGAAGCAAGGCTTTAACGTTGATCCACTGTTGAACCGTGAAGCGGATTGTATCTCAACCATGACATACAACGAATATGGTCAGGTGATTGATGCAGGCGTGAACCCGGATGAATTGGTGACGTTCAAATACGAAGAGCAAGGCGTTGCGACACTTGAGGACGGTATCTACGTTCTTGAAGATAACCTTGATGATCCGGTGTTCGTGGACAAAATGGTGCGCTTTGTGCGCGCGTCTATGGAGGGCTGGAAGTACGCTGAAGCCAATGCAGAAGAAGCGGCTGGCATCATCATGGACAACGATGAAACGGGTGCACAGAATGAAGCGGCCCAAATCCGTATGATGGGCGAAATTGCCAAACTAACAGCTGGTTCAAACGGCGCGTTGGATGTGGCTGATTTTGATCGCACCGTTGCAACATTGCTGTCTGGTGGCTCTGATCCGGTTATTTCTGCCGCTCCTGAAGGCGCGTGGACACATGCAATTACGGACGCTGCGTTGAAGTAATCACAACTAACTTTGTAAATGTTGGAAACGCCCCACTTCTCGTGGGGCGTTTTTTTATGCCTGTTGGTTTAGGCGCATCGTTTCGAGGTCGGCGGCAAAATCATCCGCACCCATCCCCGCGTCCAAAGCGCGGGTAAAGAACGCGGCCTGCGTCTCAGGCGCAAGCCCCCCTTTGGGTGGATCGCGGTCCAAGTTGGTGGGGAATGAATACCCCTCAGCCGATGACGCGATGGCTGCGGCCATTTCATGTGGATTTAATATTGCCGCGCGTTGTGCCTCTTTAGCGAATGGATACAAAAGGTTGCACATCTTTTGGCGGTCGACGGTTTCCATTGCGCGCCCAAATGCAGACGAGACCTGTAGCAGGTTGGCCATACGGTGGATATCTGGACTCGTATTGGCCCCAGCCGCGTGAAAAACCGCTGGATTAAAGAACAGCGCGTCGCCCTTGGCCAAGGGCAGTTGGATATAGCGTTCTTCAAATGAGGCCCTGAAATCATCACGCCGCCACGCGGTATATCCCGCAGGGTACAGTTGTGAGAACGGCAGCAGTTTGGTTGGACCACTCTCAACAGGCATATCGCAGTGCGCGACAGCCCCTTGAAGCGTCAAAGCAGGGGATAAGTCATGCACATGGGACGGGTAATCCGCGCTGATGTCTGCTGTTTGAAACCCCAAATGATAATCACGGTGGGCCAGTTGTGCCCCGCCACCCGGATGAACCAAGTTGATCTGCGCCGTCATCTGATAGTTTGGCCCCAACCATGCCTCAGATGCTGCTGCGATGGCCGTATTGGCAAAATAGTGCAGGAACACCTCTGGCGCTGTTTCGCACAGCTTTTGCAGGGAATTCCAAATGCGGTCATTTGATCCCGCCGCGGCAAAGTGATCACCACCCCCGCCATTTGCCTTTTTCTCTGCTGCTATGATGCTTTCATAAACTGTGGTTGCGTCATCCAAAACTGCCGTATCCGCATAGGCACCGCGCAATACGATAATGCCTGCGCCTGATTTCAAAACATGCGCCCATTCAGCCATGATCTGGCGGCGGGTGCCTTTGACGTTCAACGCATCGCGCAACGCGGCTATGTCATAGATCGGCACATTGTGCTGAACCTCAGCGGCATGTGGCAAATTGGCTAAATCGGTTGTCTGGTCAATCAACGTTTCAAACGTGGATAGGTCGCAAGCTTCGGGATCAAAGAAGCCGGTGTCTGGCTCAATCATGGGTGTCATGGTGTTTCTCCGTTCATGTCTCTCCATAAGTTGGCTCAGATTTATGTTGATTGGTGAGTTAAAACACATCAACAATACATCAATGACGCATCGCTTCCCCCTCAAAGAAATCGCACAGCAATCGGGCTTAAGTACCGCAACGATTGATCGCGTTATCAATGATCGCCCCAATGTCAGCCCTCAAACCAAGGCGCGGGTTGAACGGGCAATCTGCGAACTTGAAGGCCAAGAAACCCAACTGGCCGCGCGTGGCCGGCGCATGTTCTTTGACTTTGTGATTGAGGCACCAGACCGCTTTAGTCGTGAGGTTCGACAAGCCGCTGAACAAGTGTTGCCCAAGATCGGCACCGCCGTTTGCCGTCCCCGCTTTGTTTTGCATCCTAAAATGAGCGAGGCAGAGGTGTTATCGACACTTGCGCGCATCCTGAAACGGGGCAGTCAGGGTGTCTGCCTGAAGGTACGCGATCTGCCATCTATCCGGGCGGCTGTGGATCGGTTGACGAAGGCCGGCATCCCAGTTGTCACATTGGTCACCGACCTGACAGGCACCAACCGGATCGCTTATGTGGGGCTGGATAACAAAAGTGCAGGGCGCACCGCAGCCTATTTGATCGCCAAGTCCCTGCGAACGATGGATGGCACCGTTCTGACATCGCGCAGCAACGATTTGTTCTTGGGTGAGGAAGAGCGCGAGGCAGAGTTTATAAAGACCCTTAACCACCACGCTCCAAATCTGCGTATCGTTGATGTGACAGGGGGACAGGGTGTGCATCACGAAACGGCACGGCTGATGGACAAAGCCGTTGGGCATCTGGGCTATTTATGCGCGGTCTATTCCATGGGTGGGGGCAACATCACGATCCTGGATGTGCTCGAGCAAAACAAGATCACGCCGGACATCTACATCGCCCATGATTTGGACAAGGACAATCGGGCGCTTATTGAGGCAGGGCGCATCAGCTTTGTCTTGCACCATGACCTGCGCATCGATCTGGAAAACGTCTTTCAGGCGTTCCTGCACCATCACAAACTCTTGAATGGTATTCTGCTCACACCCATTTCAAACATTCAGGTTGTAACGCCCGAAAACATCCCCACCGAACCGCATAATTGATCGGCGAAAAATGAGAATTTCAAAATGGTGGTTGGATGCGCGCTAAATAAGTAAATGGCGCTGCAACAGAACGCTTCAAACGATGAGGCTGCCAAATTGAGTTCAATTTTCAGTATTTTCACCAATTTGGGTGATGTTCTTTGAATTTTTCGCATGGGATGTTTGGACAGGGTCGCAATTACGGCCCTGTCCAATGCTGGAAGAATTCCCAGAGGCATAATTTGGAGGGAACTTTCCAGTCTAACCATGTGGGTATAAACGGCACCCAATTTTGAGGAATATTACTATGACCATTCGTAATTTTGTAGGAAAAACACTTTTACTAAGCATGCTTGCGATCAGTGTGGCTGGAACAGCATCGGCGGGAAAGACACCATGGTTTGATCGAGATGACATAAGTGGCAGCGGGGACTGGGAGACAACAAACGATATTTTGACGCCACAGTGCCGCATAAAAGGAACGAAGCAACCTGTTAAAACCAATGTTCCGTCAAAAGGTTATTACAAGAACAATACGGCGGGCTGCTGGTGTAAAAACGCCGAAGTTCCAAATGGCAAGTGCAAAGATATCGAGATTAGGTACAAATATTGATCTGAACTGGAAATTGCGTTCGCAGATTTTAGATCTAAATATTTACTATGCATTGCGCGCCAAAAGCGCTCCGAATCATATGGTTTCACCGTCCCAATACAATGTTGGGGCGGTTTCTTTTTGATGAAAGTAGATCGGCAAATTTTCTTTCCATAATTTCTTCAAATTCAAATTATATCTGGCAAACGAATCTGATAAACGGGTTTCAAAGCAGCCCAATCTTGGAGAGCGACAATGGACGGAAACGATATCGGCAAGTGCCCAGTCATGCACGGCGCAAGCATTCACGCAACGAACGAAGTACGTGGCAACCGCGATTGGTGGCCAAATCAATTGAACCTTAAGATCCTTAACCAGAATACAGATCAAACTGATCCGTTCGGTGGTAAAGTTGATTACGCGAAATCTTTTGAAACATTGGACGTTGCAGCGCTTAAGGCGGACTTGGCCGCACTGATGACGGACAGCCAAGATTGGTGGCCTGCTGATTATGGTCACTATGGTCCATTCTTTGTGCGCCTTTCATGGCACGCTGCTGGCACCTACCGCACAGGCGATGGCCGTGGCGGTGCAAGCACTGGCCAACAACGTTTCGCACCCCTCAACAGCTGGCCTGACAATGGCAACCTCGACAAAGGTCGTCGTTTGCTTTGGCCACTGAAACAGAAATACGGCAATGCTATTTCTTGGGCTGACCTATTTGTACTGGCTGGCAACGTCGGCATGGAGACCATGGGTTTCAAATCCTTCGGCTTCGGCTTTGGCCGCGCTGATACGTGGGAGCCAGAAGAAGACGTCTATTGGGGCGTTGAAGATGTATGGTTGGACGACAAACGCTATACAGGCGACCGTGATCTAGAAAACCCATTGGCTGCTGTGCAAATGGGCCTGATCTACGTGAACCCAGAGGGGCCAAACGGCAACCCTGATCCAGTATTGTCTGGTGTTGATATTCGCGAAACATTCGCGCGTATGGGCATGGATGACGCAGAAACTGTGGCATTGGTTGCAGGTGGACACACCTTTGGCAAAGGCCACGGCGCTGGCGATCCATCCCTTGTTGGTGCAGAGCCTGAAGGCGCACCGATTGAGCAAATGGGCTTTGGTTGGAAAAACAGCTTTGGCGATGGCAAAGGCGTTCACACAACGACGTCTGGCATTGAAGGCGCATGGACGCCAACACCGACACAGTGGGACAATTCCTACTTCGAGACACTGTTCGGTTGGGAATGGGAGCTGACAAAAAGCCCCGCAGGTGCCCAGCAATGGACCGCCATCGGCGGCGAGGGCACTGTGCCAGATGCTCACGATCCATCCCGCAGCCACGCGCCTATGATGACTACCGCCGACATGGCGTTGCGCATGGATGCGATCTATGAGCCGATTTCACGCGACTTCCACGCGAACCCGGATAAGTTCCACGATGCATATGCACGCGCTTGGTTCAAACTGATCCACCGCGATATGGGACCAAAAGTACGTTACCTTGGCCCAGATGTGCCTGCTGAGGAATTGCTATGGCAAGATCCGCTTCCAGCCGGTGGTGCGCAACTGTCTGAGACAGACGTTGCGAGCCTGAAAGAAGCAGTATTGGCCTCTGACCTAACAATCGCTGAGTTGGTTGAAACGGCTTGGGCATCTGCGTCATCCTACCGTGGGTCTGATCATCGCGGCGGCGCAAACGGTGCGCGTATCGCATTGGCTCCGCAAAAAGACTGGGACGTGAACAATCCAGTGCAATTGACCAAGGTGCTTGATGGCCTGCGCGCGATCCAAGCAGCGTCAAGCGTTGGGGTTTCATTGGCTGACTTGATCGTCATCGCGGGCTCTGCAGCTGTTGAACAAGCGGCGAAAAACGGTGGCCACGCGGTCAACGTTGCAATCACCACAGGCCGTGTTGATGCGACCCAGGAGCAAACCGATGTTGAAGGCTTTGCGGTTCTTGAGCCAATCGCTGATGGTTTCCGCAACTACCTCAAGAAGGACTTCGCAGTGTCTGCTGAAGAACTGCTTGTCGACAAGGCACAGCTTTTGACGCTCACAGCGCCAGAGATGACAGCCCTTGTTGGTGGCCTGCGCACAATCAGCGGTGCCTTCACGGATGAAGCCGAAGCGCTTAGCACTGATTTCTTCAAGAACATTGTTGATATGGGCGTCAGCTGGTCACCAGTTGCCGATCACACCAACGCGTTTGAGGGCGTTGCCGGCGGCGAAGTGAAATGGATGGGCACACGTGTCGATCTGGTCTTTGGCTCCAACTCCCAGCTGCGCGCCTTGTCAGAAGCATTCGCACAAAGCGATGCAGATGCAGCATTCGCGCAGACCTTTGCAGATGCATGGACCAAGGTAATGAACCTTGATCGCTTCGATCTGGTCTAAACAATAGCGGGCGGGGGCAACCTCGCCCTGCACCACACACAAAAGCTGCGCGTTGATCTTATTCAACGCGCCGCTTTTTTATGTCTAGGATGCTAAGTGGTTTAACCCGCCAAGGCCAACCAGACCAAGTAGCAGGCATACATCAGATATGTACCCAGCAACGCAGGGCCGACAACACGGCGCACAGGCGCAAGCTTGAAGGACGCCAGCCAGATCAACGTCATCACCAATAGAAATCCGATATCAATCGAGATGCCACGAGAATACTCAAACGAGGCAACAAGGCCCGAAACACCCAAGATTCCGAAGATGTTGAAAATCTGACTGCCCACGATATTGCCGATTACAATGTTCGAACGTTTCATACGGGCCGCCTCGATGCACGAGATAACCTCGGGCAGGCTGCCACCAGCGGCGATGATTGTCGCGCCAATGACGACGTCAGGAATACCCAATGCCGTTGCTACACCGACGGCATTTGTGACCGTAATATTGGCAAACAGGCTCATGCCGAGGGCACCCACGATCAAACATGGAATGATAATCGACATGGATTGGCTGATATCGGAAAGGTCTTCTTCGTCATCTTCACAATCAGGATTGCGCAGCGTCCACACTGTGAAACCGATAAAGCCAGCGAACAAAACCATCGCAATCGCGCGGCTGAACACAGCCATCTCAGGGGAGGGACCGGACATCAGGGTAACAAGCAACAAAAAGACGGTACCCAGCAGACCAATCACAGCAGCCTTCACATAGGCCATTGATGGACATTGGTATTTGACCAGCAATCCAGCCAGACCAATACCAAGGCCAAGGTTCACAATATTACTACCAACAATGTTGGACGCGATCACATCACCAGCGGACTGAAGGCTGGCCGCAACGTTGATCGCCAGTTCTGGCGCGCTGGTTCCGATTGCGACGATAATACTACCAACGATAAATTCTGGAATGCCAAACCGTTGAGCCGCGCCAACAGCGCCATTTAGGAATATCTTTGCACAAACAACGACACCGATCAGCCCACCAAGAAGCAGTGCAAATTGAAGAGTAACAGGGGTCAAGATTATTCCAGTCTTTTATCAATTCAAGGAGTTGAAGCCCAATACAGTGCCCGAAACCCTACCACTCGTTAATTGTGCGCGAGCACCGTGAAGTCAAGTTGCCAGATGGACAGTAATGACGGTTACCTTTGGTAGATGTTGCCTCTAGGCCATTTAATCAACCAACAGGCAGCATCAAATGCGCTATACTCACTGAAAACCGATAGCAGGCACCGCCAAATTGATACATGAATACGACCAAACCCGCCTCGCGCACAGAAATCGAGCACCGATTTGACTGACATGAACATCAACGATCGCAAAGCCGCTGATACCAATCGCACGCGGCTGACGTTTGAATTGTTTGTCGAGAAGGGGTTTGATGAATTCGAACTAGGATGCATCATCCGCACATTGTCACTGGCCAATGACATCCACCCCAACGCACCGTTTGAATGGCGGTTCACCTCTAATGAACCGGGTATGGTCACATCCGCCAATGGCATGATCGTACGTGCAGAACCCGCCATTCCAGACCACGGGTTTTCCGATCTGATGATTGTAATCGGTGGCACGCGCGTTGACGCCGCCAGTTGGTTGGTGCGCCTTCGTATGATGCAACGCCAAGGCCTTAGTGTTGTTTTGCTGTCTGACGCTGCAACGGCCTACATCCGATCATCCCAACGATTAGAGGGGCGGATCACCACCCATTGGCGCGACATCGAGTTGCTGAATGAAACGGGTTACTACCCCAATCTATCTGCACGCCTGTCTGAAAGTTCTGGTGGCATCATCACCGCGGCAGGGGTGGGGGCGACGACAGACCTGATTATTGGTTTGATCGCATCCTATCTATCGGCACCAATGATTGCGGAGTTGGGGAACCGGTTGTTGCTGAACACATTGCGCAAAAGCACGGCAGAACAGCCCAAGAAGATTTCCGACAGTCCCAGCCTGTTTGATAACCGAATGCGGGATGTCATCGCGATCATGGAAGACAGCATTTCTGAACCGCTGCCCATGACTGAGATCACCAAACAAGCCGGCGTTTCCACCCGACAGCTTGAGCGCGTGTTTCGCGAAGTGTTCGATGAATCCCCCGCACGGTTCTATAAGGTGCTGCGTATCAAACACGCGCGGTCCTTGGTTGAAGAAACGTTATTACCATTGGTGGAGGTTGCATTGGCTTCTGGCTTTGGCTCGACCAGCACGATGTCGGCGGCATTGCGCAGCGAATATGGCCTGACAGCCCACCAAATGCGCCAACGTAAAAAAGTGCGGTTGCTTGATTTCTGAAACCTCAAATATTCACCGGATGTTAAATAAGGTTAAGGCTCGGAAATACCTTAACAATTCGTAAATTCCCAAGGTCGAAATGGGCGGTCAAAACTGTACAGATTTGGCCCTGTTTTGTGCAATTACACGCTTAAGGGGAATATATTTTTGAATTTGTCAGAATGTACTGCACAGCTTGGGCAATAATCTGTACAGTTTTCGTTGATTTTGGCCCCGCGCGGGGCGTTAACGCTGCAATGGGCAAGTTTTGACCTGTCCCACAACTTCAGGTAACCTGAAATTAGCGGGCCTAATTTCAGGACAACAAATGGCGATCAAAGTCGAAATGCTACGTTGCTTCCATGCTGTCGTGGACAATGGAAACCTTATGCAAGCGGCCAAAGAACTGGGGCGCACCCCTTCGGCCGTTTCAATGATGCTTAAGCAATTTGAGGACCACATCGGTGCGCCTTTGTTTGAAGCAGGGCGAAAATCCCGTCTTACTGCGTTGGGCGAAATGATCCATGTTGAAGCGCGTAGAGAGTTGATTCACTTCGATAAATCCGTTTCGATGATCAATGCATTGGCACGGTCCCAAGCGGGATTGGTGCGTATCGCGGCAACGCCGTCAGCGGCCAACACGATTCTACCACCTGTCATAGAACGCTTTGCCAAATCCCATCCTGCAGTGCGGTTGGACGTGCGCGATATGTCCTCGGCTGATGTGTTGCACGCCTTGTACGAAGACCAGGCGGATATCGGGATCGGGACTATTCCTGATTCAAATAATTTTGAGCATTTTGAACTGTTTAGCGATAGATTTGGTGTTGTTTGTCGCCATGATCATTCCCTTGCAAAAGACTGGGATCAACTCACTTGGGCCGATGTCGCACCCCATCGTTTCATCGCAAACGGGTCATGTTCGATGGTCCAAGACCCTGAATTTGCACCAATTTTAGAGGGTTCGTTGATCATGGCATCTACTACGATCTCGCTGCTGGCGCTGGTGAATGCAGGCGTCGGGATAACAGTGTTGCCGGAACAGGCTTTGCCGTCGACATACAGCGATTTGGTTTTCCTTAAGTTGTTTAATATCAATGAGATAAGGAAGGTTGGTATCGCGTCACTGCCCGAAAGCGAACTGACACCAGCCGTAAAATCCTTCCTGAACATACTTAAGATAAACTGAAATATGCTTCAGATAATTGCGATTGATTGAAGGTAATTTGTGGCGCAAATTGTGGAAAATTTCCAACAGTTAGGCGCGCAGATGACACAATCATATAAGAACTATATCGCAGGTGAATGGGTCGCTGGTGGCTCCGAAATCGAAAACCGTAACCCCTCTGATCTATCTGATGTTGTTGGACTTTATGCCCAAGCAACCTCTGATCAGCTTGAGCAAGCCCTTGATCAAGCGCGCGTCGCTCAAGCCGAATGGGCCGCCACGGGAATCGAAAAGAAATACAATGTCTTAATGGCCATCGGCACTGAGATGATGGCCCGCGCCGAAGAGTTGGGTACATTGCTTTCCCGCGAAGAAGGCAAGCCGTTGGCAGAGGGCAAAGGCGAAGTTTACCGCGCTGGCCAGTTCTTCACGTACTACGCCGCTGAATCCCTTCGTCAAATGGGCGACACAGCAGACAGCACACGCGAAAACATCGAGATCGATGTGCGCCGCGAAGCATTGGGCGTTGTGGGCATTATCTCACCTTGGAACTTCCCAACGGCCACAGCTTCTTGGAAAATCGCGCCAGCCCTGTGTTACGGCAACGCAGTTGTATGGAAACCTGCAAATGCGACACCTGCATCCGCCGTTGCATTGACAGAGATCATTGCGAAACAAGATATCCCTAAGGGTTTGTTTTCATTGGTAATGGGGGCTGGTTCTGAAGTGGGCCAACGCCTTGTCGAAAGCCCAAAAGTGGACGGTATTTCCTTCACGGGTTCTGTGCCTGTTGGCAAAGGCATAGCACGTGCAGCCATCGAAAACCTCACCAAAATTCAGATGGAAATGGGTTCTAAAAACGCACTAGCGGTTATGGATGATGCAGACGTCGATCTGGCTGTGGCAATGGCTGCAGGCGGCGCTTTTGGGGGCACAGGTCAGAAATGCACAGCATCTTCCCGCCTTATCGTACACTCAGCTGTTCATGATGAATTCGTGTCAAAATTATTGGTCGCAACTGAAGCAATGAAGGTTGGGCACGCACTTGAGGCCGGTACACAGATCGGTCCCGTTGTGAGCCAACAACAACTGATTGAGAACATGGCCTATGTTGAGTTGGGTAAATCCGAGGGTGCGGAACTGCTTTGCGGTGGCCAACGCTTGGAAATGCCGACTGAAGGGTATTACATGGCTCCTGGGCTTTTCATCAATTCAAACAATGACATGCGTATCAACCGCGAAGAAATGTTTGCCCCGCTGACTGCTGTTATCAAGGTCGATAGCTACGATGAGGCACTGACAACTTTGAATGATACGAACTTTGGTTTGACGGCTGGTATTATGACCCAGAACCTCGCACGCGCTACGCACTTCCGTCGAAATGCGAAATCCGGTTGCGTCATGGTGAACCTTGCAACTGCTGGGACAGACTATCACGTGCCATTCGGTGGTCGTGGCGACAGCTCATACGGGCCACGCGAACAGGGGTCTTACGCGGCTGAGTTCTACACTGTTGTAAAGACAGCGTATATTTCATCAGGGACACCAATGTAATGTCCGCAAAACCGGTCCTTATTGATAATCTGCAATACGCCAACTTCTCGCCTAAGGTTTTCGAACAAATGCGGGCAGGGGGCGTGGATGCAGTGCATGTGACGATCGCATATCACGAGAGTTTTCGTGAGATGATCCTGAACCTTGAACAGTGGAACCGCTGGTTCGAGGTACATGGCGATCTGATCTTCAAAGGGACCACAGCGGCAGACGTTCGTTTGGCGCAAGAGACTGGGCGCACAGCAATTTTCTTTGGTTTCCAGAACCCTAGCCCGATTGAAGATGATATTGGGTTGGTGGAAATTTGCCATCAACTTGGCATTCGTTTCATGCAACTCACCTATAACAATCAGTCGCTGCTGGCGACTGGGTGTTATGAGGATGACGATACTGGCCTGACCCGAATGGGCAAACAGGTGGTAACTGAAATGAACCGCGTTGGCATGGTCATCGACATGTCGCATTCTGCGGATCGTTCCACCTTAGAGGCGATTGAGCATTCTACGCGTCCAATCGCGATCACCCACGCCAATCCAGATTGGTGGCACACTGCGTTGCGCAACAAATCCGATGAGGTTTTGCGTGCCTTGACGGACAAAGGCGGCATGCTAGGTTTTTCAGTATACCCGCACCACTTGGCGGGTGGGACCAACTGCACCTTGGATAGTTTTTGTCAGATGATAGCTGAAGCTGCATCGCGCTATGGCGCTGAAAATCTAGGTATCGGAACTGACCTGTGTCAGGATCAACCCGATAGTATTGTGGAGTGGATGCGCGTTGGGCGCTGGTCGAAAACAATCGATTATGGTGAAGGTTCTGCGAACAATGCTGGCTTCCCAGAGATGCCAGTTTGGTTCAATGATAATCGCGATTTTAGTAATATTACCAAGGGTTTGATCGCCGTTGGTATGAAACAGAATGAAGTGGATGGCGTGATGGGTAACAACTGGTTGCGCTTTTACGGAACCAGCTTTGGTCCTGGCAAATGAACGCGTTCGTCGCCCCCACACCAGCGTCGCTGCGCCCACCATCACAAGTGATGCGTTTGTCGCGTATGGGGTCGATGTTTCCGACACGGTTGTCGTTCTTACGCAGCTTGATGCGTCGCCTTGCAGCCGAAAAGGTCAAGGTGACCCGTCCTGTATGGGAAATGTCAGATGATGGGTTTGGTCGTGCGGTTTATAGCTTAGACTTTGGCGGGCACACTTACAGCCTTGTTGCCATCTCAACGGACTTACCGCCGGAAATGCGCACTGACCGCGTGATCGCCGAGGCGTGGGACAGCGCATATGTCCTATATGATGGCGTGCCTGATGCCGCAGAGTTGGATCGCATAACCGCAAACGCTCCACGACAAGAAGCAGGGCGTTTTACGGAACGTGATCTGGTCCTTAGCCGTGCAAACAAGTCGGTACGCCTGTTCGCGCACGTGACAGAGCGTCTGCAAGCAGGACAGCAACCCGACACAGATATGATCCGCAGCGTTGGCTACCTGATGCGTACAACGGCTGTGTACGGTAACGGAAAGTTCGGGATCGCTGACCGCAGGCTGATCGCGGACCGGCCAGGTTTAGAGGGGCCATTTGCGGCGGAAATGCTGACTGTCTGGTTAATCCGTAATTTCACTCATGACTTGGCCGAACATGTCGGTGGCGCGCCACTGGACGATCATCTTAAACGCCATTTGGGTGTCGGCAATTCGACTGGCCTGGGAATGGCACCATTTTTGGTAACGCACCCTGTGTTGTTGAACAATTGGATGCTGGCACGTGAGACTGCATTGGCCCGCGTGCGTGCGATACCTGTGCTACAACCTGTTCAGAAGGCACGGGTTTTAGAGCTGGCCAAACGCGCAACACAGCATTTGGCACAATGGGATGTTCCGGATGTGGATCACCAAAGGCGCATTGAAAAATTACGCGCCGATTGGGCTGGGGTTGAAGCTTCGATAGGGCTTTACTTGAACCAAACCTACCCATTGGATACGTTGATGGCCTCCATGTCGCAGCGATCTGAAGATGTGCAAGAGTTGATGGTCTCCCTATTGATCGAACCCTTTGGGGATTTGGTGGATGACCTTTGCGAAACGATGGGGGACACAATTGGTCCGCTTTCGAGCGTAATCAAAGACACAGACACCCTTCGTGTGCTGCTTGAGCAGTATTTTTCATGGGCAATGGAAATTGATTTCTCTGCCCCTGCTGAACACCAACAGTTTTGGTACGTTAGCGAAGCCAAGCAAGAGCCGCGATTGGGTGATCGCTATCTTGAACCCGGATCAGAATTGGAAAGCCCGCTGGATATCGCCCGTAGAATTGTGTCACTTTACAAAGCGCTGCCGTTACAAAATCAGTCGGTGGTGGAATTCTCACGCGACGTGTCTGGCCATGGCTTGGCCATTGAACGGGCCCAGTTGGTCATGCGTTATCAATACGGTGAAATCCAAGATAACTTGGTTGGCGTTGGATGTCTGCCGATCGATATGTTGCGCTGTAAGTTGTCGTTCTTTGGCGCGTCCAAGTTTGATCCGAAATCTGATCGATGGACACGAATTACCCTGTGCCAAGGGGCACCACTGATTGGGGAGTTGGACAAAGGTGCCGACGATTGGTGGTTGCCGGTGTTTCAGGGATGAACGGTTATTCTTTCACTGAGGTCGAGGGCGTCTTGACCAAAGCCGCGCGTGGCAGTGGTGCTGGCGTTGCGCATGCGGCAAAGTTTGCAAAGGCTGCCGCATTGGCGCTTGCCTCTGACGAAGGCGCGGACTTGGTGAATGCTGCACTTGCGGATTTACCAAATGGCGTAATTAGGGATCACGCTATCTGGCTTCAACGCGATTTGGCCGATGCGGGAGAGGGCACCGTTATGTTCCC
Source organism: Ascidiaceihabitans sp. (assembly GCA_028825475.1). Lineage (GTDB taxonomy): Bacteria > Pseudomonadota > Alphaproteobacteria > Rhodobacterales > Rhodobacteraceae > Ascidiaceihabitans. The sequence continues at coordinate 70,602 of JAPKAB010000011.1, forward strand.
CATTGGTGATGCGCTTTGGGTTGGGTACATCGATTCACTGCCCTACAAATCGGTTGAAACGCCGACAGGTAAAATCGCTGTGTATATGGACGTTTTTGCCAAACCAGTCAGGCCACCGCGCGTTTTTATTTCAGATAAGAATATGGCAAAGTGGCAGGTATTGGCCGCCAAAACCTATGTTCCTGAAACAGAACAATCGCGCCTTGGCGGCGCTGGCGCTGGGCTGACCGACAACGATTAAGCGAACGGGTCGTCTGGATAGACCACTTTGGCAAGGTAAAGCCCATATGGTGGCGACACTGGCCCACATGCAGACCGCTCACGCGCCTCTAAAGCTTCTTTTACCCGCTCTGGCCCCCAAGTGCCTGCGCCAACACGCTCTAGCGTGCCCACGATGCTGCGCACTTGATTGTGCAAAAACGATCGCGCCCGCACATGAAAGTGCAGTTCTGGTCCCCAACGGGTTTCGACCTGTTCAATGTCTAAAACATCGAGGTTCTTAACGGGGCTTTTGGCCTGACAGATACTGGACCTGAAAGTTGTAAAGTCATGCTGACCGATAAAGTGAGCCGCACCTTCGCGCATCGCTTCGATATCGAGAGGATTGGAGACCTGCCAAACAAGACCTGCCTGATGACCACAAGGGGCGCGGCGCACAAGAAGGCGAAAGAAATACTGACGCTCAAGCGCTGAGAACCTTGCATGCCATTCATCATCAACCCGTGCGCAGTCCACGATGGAGACAGGAGCAGGTTTCATATGAAAATTTAGCGCCTCAGATAGGCGGAATGGTTCCCAGTCCTTGTCCAAATCGCAATGGGCCACTTGAGCCAAGCCATGAACGCCTGCGTCGGTTCGTCCCGCAGCGGCGATCGTATGTGGCCGGTTTTCTAGTTTAGCCAAAGCCGCTTCAATCACGCCCTGAACTGAGGGGCGGTCATTTTGGCGTTGCCATCCAGAGAAGGGCGCACCGTGGTATTCGACTTTTAAGGCATATCTAGGCATTCGAATTCCCTATCTTGGCTTTTTGACTTGGGCAATCCCCTGTGCCTGCCTATGTTAAGATCAATAATAGGCGAGTGGGGCCCAAAGAGTGGTAATTTCAACGATTGCAGACGGTTTGCTGCGCGGTGTCGAAACAGTTCAAGACACGGTGTCAGAGGCATTCTTTGAGCCCGTCATTCGTTTGGGTGTCACGGGTTTGGCTCGTTCGGGCAAAACCGTGTTCATCACATCCTTGGTTGCAAACCTATTGGACCAAGGGCGGATGCCCCATTTGTTGGCTGCATCCGAAGGACGGATCGAAGCCGCGTTCTTGCAGCCCCAACCCGATGATACCGTCCCACGTTTTGAATACGAGGCACACATGTCGGCGCTTACAGCTCAAACGCCGTCTTGGCCCGAAAGCACCCGTGCGATTAGTGAGTTGCGCATCTCGTTAAAGGTCCGCCCCAATGGTCTGCTCGCGGGGCTTCAGGGACCACGTACGATCCATCTGGATATCGTTGATTATCCGGGGGAATGGTTGTTGGATTTGGGGTTGCTGGATCTCAGTTACGACGAGTGGAGCGCGCAGGTTCTGGACCGCATTGCTGATAGATCGCAGGCAAAGGCTTTCCTTGAGCTTGCTAACAACACTGATGGCAAGGCCAAACTGGAAGAGCCAGTAGCGCAGGCCTTGGCATCCGAGTTTTCCAGCTATCTGAATGCAGCTCGTGATGATGGCTTCTATGACTGCACGCCGGGTCGGTTCCTTTTGCCCGGTGATTTGGCCGGATCGCCTGTGTTAACATTTGCGCCTTTTCCTAAAACATCCAATGTACCACGCAAGTCTTTGATAAAAGAAATGGAAAGGCGATTTGAGGCTTATAAATCGCGCGTCGTTAAACCGTTCTTTCGTGACCACTTTAGCCGGATAGATCGCCAAGTCGTCTTGGTCGATGCGCTTGGTGCAATCAACAATGGGCCTAAAGCGGTTGAGGATATGCGCGGTGCGATGTCAGAAATTTTGTCGTCTTTCCGTCCGGGGCGAAACGCGTTTTTGACCCGTCTGTTGATGGGCAAGCGGGTTGAGAAAATCTTGTTTGCAGCAACTAAAGCAGATCATATTCATCACACGCAACACCCACGGCTCACATCGATTATGGAGGCGTTGACCCGTGATGCCCGCGACCGCGCCAGATTTGCGGGGGCCCAAACCGCCGCGCTGTCAATTGCGTCGTTGCGCGCAACGACAGAGGAAACGGTAAAGCACGAGGGTGCATCATTGAACGTTGTGCGCGGCGCATTGTTGGACACTGGAAAACAAGCGGCGTTTCATCCCGGGGATCTGCCAGAGGACCCCAATCATTTGTTAAACCCTGCACGTGAAGGTGCGGACGAGTGGCTGGATCAAGATTACCAAGTGATGCGTTTTGCGCCGGCAAGGCTGACATTGAATCCGGGTGATGGTCCGCCTCACATTTGGTTGGACCGTGCTGCGCAATTTTTGATCGGGGACAAATTGTGAGCCGTCTTGCCCTGCGTCCAGCGTTTTCCACCGATGCAGGGAAGACGGCAGCGATTATGTCGAACTATATGGAAGACACCCTTTGGATGCCTCGCGTCCATACTGGTGCCGAAGATATTGGGTTTCTGGGATCAATGATCGACCGTGGGTGGGTTACTGTTGCGATGTCTGCAGGCAAGGTCGTTGGTTTCGTGGCGCGCGACAGAGCCAATATTCAAGCGCTGTATGTTGAGAAAAATACGCGACGCTTAGGATGTGGGGCACTTTTGCTAGCGCACGCTAAAGCCGACGCTGAAAAGTTGTCGCTGTGGTCTTTTCAAGGGAACACGGATGCGCAAGCGTTTTATACCGCGAACGGATTTTTCGAAGTTGAACGCACGGACGGTGCAGGGAATGATGAAAACCTGCCTGATATCCGATTTGAATGGCATAGGGAGGCTGCGTAATGGCCAAGGGTCCAGTTTTGATCGAACTTGAAGGCGAAGTCGCATCTACAAGCGATGTGAATACCGCGCCGACGTTGCCTGATCCTGTTGCTTCAGCCGCAGAGGGGCGGGCGATGCAAACAGTGGCTAAGATGATGGCGCGTAAACCTTCGTTCTTGGGGCGATTGTTTTGGTCCGTGACCTTGATGTTGTTGGGCGCTGTGATTTCGGTTGCCGCTTGGGACTTTGCTGCAGGGCTTATGTTGCGCTGGCCGATACTAGGCTTGGTCATTAGCGGTCTTTTGGGCCTGTTTGTCCTAATCTTGTTGATCATGGCATTGCGAGAAGTTGCAGCCCTTGGACGATTGTCGCGTATCGATGGTTTGCGCCATGCGGCATCTGGCGCGTTGGAAAACAACAGCTTACCTGCGGCCAAGGTTGTTACCGCGCGTCTGACCAAGCTCTACAAGGGGCGTGAAGATACGCGTTGGGGGCGTGATCGGTTTGCGGCTCTGTCGGGCGATCAAATGGATGGGATCGGTTTGTTGGCTGTTGCAGAAACAGAGATTGTACATCCGTTAGATGAACAGGCAATGCGAGAAGTCGAAGCGGCTGCACGTCAGGTTGCGACGGTGACGGCATTGGTGCCTTTGGCTTTGGCTGATGTGGCAACCGCACTTACCGCAAACTTGCGTATGATCCGTAGGATTGCTGAAATTTATGGTGGCCGTTCAGGTTTGGTCGGGAATTGGCGACTTACCCGCGCCGTGATGACCCATCTGGTTGCGACTGGGGCTGTGGCCGTTGGCGATGATCTGCTTGAGCCGTTCTTGGGTGGTTCCGTCCTTGGTAAATTATCACGCCGCTTTGGCGAGGGATTGGTGAATGGTGCGCTGACGGCGCGTGTGGGTGTTGCCGCGATTGAGGTTTGCCGCCCCTTGCCATTTCGCACCACAAAACGGCCAAAGGCAGCACAGCTGGTGCGCCGCGCCTTGGGCGGTTTGTTCCAAACATCAAGTTGATACACATAAGGGTCTGGAATCGCGTACTTGTTGAACCGTCCTAACACGTTAGAGTGGCACAAAATACTATGTGAGCGAGGGCAGTTATGATCGGTCTAGGAGTTTTGGCAGGGGCGTTTGTCATCGGATTGCCAGTTGCGGTGATCTACTTGCTGGTGGGACAGTCGGCATTACGGACACAGATCGCGGCACTTGAGCGCAAATTGTATCAACTTACGGCAGATACCAAACAGGCGTCTCAGTCCCAAGTGGCAGTTTCAGAACTTACTGTTAAAAATGGCAAACCGCCAAAAGCGGCTGCGAAGGTCAAAACAAGTGCAACTGCAAGTGCCGCAACAGTAATGGCAAGTCGCCAAGCTGAGGCAAAAGCCGCGGTTGCGGGCAATCCAAAAGAACCAGTGACCCCATCAGTGCCTAACCTATTTGACCGGCTGTTCGCTTGGTTGAGCGAAAATTGGTTTTACGCAGTTTCGGCTGTGTCATTGGCTCTCGCGGGTCTATTCCTAGTGCAATACGGGATGGAGAACGGCATGCTGCCACCAGCGGCCCGCGTTGCGAGCGCGTTGGCATTTGGCCTTGGGCTTATAGGAGTCGGTGAATACATTCGTCGACGCTTTGGTGAAGCAGAAGACAGCGCCACAGCATACCTTCCTTCCGTTTTTGCAGGCGCGGGTCTGGTTTCCCTGTTCGGTGCCGTTCTGTCCGCACAGATGCTTTATGGCCTGATCGGCGGCACAACGGGGATGATCGGCATGATCGTTGTCGCTGGGATAGCGATGGTTTTGGGATGGTTCTATGGGCCATTGCTGGCTGCAATCGGTGTCATTGGCGCGTTTTGTGCGCCAATGGTTTTAGGTGGCAGTGACTCTGATCCGACACCGCTGTTTGCTTATTTCGCAGTTGTTGCCTTTGTTGGTTTGGGCGTGGATACCATGCGCCGGTGGGCGTGGATTTCCGGCCTGACACTGGTCCTTGCCTATGTGATGGGGACGATGTTGTTTGGCGGAGATCGGGCACTTACCGGTGCTTATCAAGTCTATCTAATTTCGTTGGTCGTTATGGCTGTGTTGATACCCGCACGGGCAATCATGCCTGATCATGCAGGTTCGATGCTGAGCGAGTGGGCAATAAGATTAAACGGCGCGACGCGCCCGATTTTTCCAGTGCTATTGGCGTGGGCCGCGATGGCGGCCAGCTGTATATTGTTGGTTCTGACGTCTGGAACTGGTGACGCAGAATTCTGGCTGGTCCTTATCGCGTTGGCTGGCCTAAGCGCTGCTGTCATCGTTTGGTCATTGCGTGCAACAGCTTTGCAGGATTTGGCCCTTATTCCTTTGGGGAGCCTTGTTGCAGCGATTGGTTTGCAAAGTGGATGGTCTGGTGCACGGTTTGTCATCGACGGGGCAGGTGAAACGTCAATAGACGTAACATTCCCGCTGTCTGCCACAATCATTGTCGCCATAGTGATGGCTTTGTCCGCACTGGCAGCGTGGCGCAGCCTGAGCAAAGGTGGTGCTCCAGTGATCTGGGCACTGGTTGCGGCAATGTTCGCACCTTTGGTTGCTATGGTTCTAGAGATGGGTTGGGTCCCTGCGAATATTTTGGGCGTCTATCCTTGGGCTCTGCACGCCGCAGTGATGGCTGCATTCATGGTCTTTTGGGCTGAACGTTTTGCACGTGCTGACGGGCCTGATGACAGATTACGCATGTCTTTCTTTGTGCTTTCAGCGCTGGCCTCTATCAGCTTTGCCCTTGTCATGATCCTTTCATCAGCCGCATTGACCGTTGCATTGGCTGTGATCGTGGTCGCGGCGGCGGCTTTAGATCGCAGGTTTGATCTATACCCCATGACGATTTTCATCGCCGCAGGTGTCGTGACGCTAGGCTATCGCCTGGTTGCGGACCCTGGATTGGGCTGGGCGACAGGTAGTGCATCAATCTTTGAGCTGGTTTTGGCATATGGCGGCGTTTTGGCGGCAATGATCGCAGGACTGTGGTTGCTGCGCGGCAAAGTGCGTCAAGCAGCAACAGTCATGATGGACAGCGCGGCCTGGTCAGTTGGCGGCATTTTTGTCTCGCTCATCCTGTTTCGTATCATTGACGCGAGTGTGGGGGGCAAAGGCCATGACTCCCATTGGAGCATGGGGATTTACGCGGCAATTTGGTTCACCTTGGCCTTGGCACAGGTCCAGCGTATGGAAATCAACAGCCAGAGTTGGATGCGGGAAGTGCGCAAGGTACTCGGTGCGATTTTTGCTGTGGTCGGTTTGTCCACCTTGGCAGCTGCACTGACGATGTATTCTCCGCTATTCATGGATCAACCGATGAAGGTTGCGGGCCCACCTTTGTTCAATACGCTAGCAGTCGCTTATCTTTTGCCAGCACTGGTGTTGACTGCCGGTTGGCTGCGGATCAAATTAATGCCCACAGAGGTGCGCATTGCAATGCAGGGGCTAAGCGGTATCTTGGTCGCACTGTGGGCTTTTGCTGCCGTGCGCCATTTTTGGCAAGGACCGCAGGGCATGCCACTGTCTAACGGAATGGCACAGCCAGAATTGTACAGTTA